>DASXNX010000024.1:0-163726 GCA_036494725.1 Steroidobacteraceae bacterium | reverse complement strand
CGCTTCGCAGAGCGGCGCCTGACACTGTGCTTTTGGGTTGGAGTGGAACAGCAGGGCCTGTTGACCGCGGATCCCCGATACCAAATTCCCCCGTATTTTGGACACAATGGCTGGATTGCGCTGGACGTCGATCGCTCATGCGATTGGCAGGAAGTCTCGGCCTTGGCGCTGCAAAGCTACCGCCATTTCGGGCTGAAGCGCATGCTGCAAGCATTGGACATCGCTTAAACGGTCAGGCCTAGCGCAAGGGCGCCTAAAATGCCCGAACGAACGCCGAGCGCCGGTGCGGCCACATAGGTGTCAACCGACCCAAGAATCTCGCTGCGATCGACGTATCCGCCGAGCCAATGTTGCATCCGCTGCCGAATGGCGGGGAGCAACCGTTGCTGACTCATGACGCCGCCGCCCATGACGATACGCTGCGGCGAGAGAGTCAGCACAAGTTGCGCGCACAACTGCCCGAGGTAGTCCGCCTCAATATCCCATTGAATATGCTCGGCCGCCAAATGCTGCAACTCAGTGCCGGTGCGCGCCACGATGGCGGGGCCGGAGGCCAATCCTTCCAGGCAATCGCCATGAAACGGGCAAACGCCGGAAAAGGCCGGATCGAGCGGATGGCGACGTGGGAGGATATGGCCGATTTCCGGGTGCGACAGGCCATGCAAGGGTGCGCCATTGATCAGCACACCGCCGCCGATTCCCGTCCCGACGGTCAAATACACCAAATTGCCGATTCCGTGTCCCGCGCCCCAGCGACGCTCCGCCAGCGCCGCGGCGTTGACGTCGGTATCGAAGCCGACGGGACAGGAGAATTGCTGTTCGAGCGCCCCGATCATATCGGTGCCGCTCCAGCCGGCCTTCGGGGTGTTGGCGATGCAACCGTAGCTCGGCGACGCTCGATCGAGTACCACGGGGCCAAAGGATGCGACGCCTATCGCATTGAGGGCTCCCAAAGCGCGGCTGCTTTCTCCGAGGAATTCCCGGACTTTCGCCAGGGTCGAATTCGGATCCGCCGTCGGAAAGCGCGCCTCGGCAAGCAGGATACCGTCCTCATCGCCGACCGCACAGACGAATTTGGTGCCGCCAGCCTCAACGGCGCCGAACAGACGTGCTTCGCGATTCACGGCAATCCTCGGGAATGTATGGTTCAAAGCATAGCGCACTTAAGGAAGCTATAATGCGCGCATGAACGCACCCAGCCCCGCGTCGCGCGCGATGATCGAACGCTTGATCAGCTTCAATACGGTCTCGCGCGATTCCAATCTTGGTTTGATCGAATGGGTGCGCGATTACTTGCAAGGATTTGGCGCGATTACGCGGCTGACTCATGATGCCGGCGGCAAGAAAGCCAATTTGTTCGCGACGCTGGGCGATTCCAAGAAACCGGGACTCATCCTTTCAGGTCACACCGACGTGGTTCCCATCGATGGCCAGAGCTGGGACACCGATCCATTCGTCGCCACGGAACGAGACGGCAAGCTTTACGCGCGCGGTTCGGCGGACATGAAGGGCTTCATCGGCATCATTCTCACCCAAGCGCCGAAGTTCGTAGCCGCGCTGAACGACAATCGTCTCGATGCACCTTTGCACTACGCGTTGAGTTACGACGAGGAAGTCGGTTGCCTGGGGGTACGGGGGCTGATCCGGGATCTTCAGGATAACGGTATCCGGCCGGCAGGCTGCGTTGTCGGCGAACCCACTTCGATGCAACCCATCATTGCGCACAAGGGCACGCACCGCTTCCGCTGCGCCGTGCACGGCAGGGAAGCCCATTCGAGCTATGTCACGCATGGCGTGAACGCAATCGAATACGCGGCGCGGCTGATCGTGTACATACGGCAGCTTGCCGAACGTCTCGCGCAAATTGAACGGCGCGATTATGGCTTCACCGTGCCTTACTCAACGCTGTCCACCGGCCTAATTCAAGGCGGCATCGCCGCCAATGTGGTGCCGAAGGATTGTGTGTTTCAATTCGACATGCGCACCCTGCCGCAGGCTTCGCCAGACGCGCTGTATCAGGAGATTCACGCCTATGCGGAAGCCCTGGCCGCGGAGATGCGCGCGATCGACCCGCAATCGGGGATCGACTTGAAATGGATGAGCCAGACGGTCGGTCTTGCAGCATCCGAAAGCGATGCCATTGTGCAATGGGCCATGAAGCTCTCGCGAAATTCCACGGTGGGGAAGGTTTCGTACGGAACGGAGGCTGGACTGTTCCAACAAATGGGCGTACCCACGGTGATTTGCGGACCCGGCGACATTGCCGAAGCTCATCGGCCGAATGAGTTCGTCGCTCTCGATCAGCTCGCGCAGTGCGAAAGCTTCATGGATCGCATTCTTGAAACCGGATATGCAAACGAATCGCAGCGGCTGGAGGCTGCAACGTAGCGATCATGTACCGCGCACAGGCCGTCGTTCGAGCGCACCGCTGCGTACGCTGAACTCAAGGCAGATAGCCCCGACAGCGCGGCCTCGATATCGCGGGGCGCAGAATTGAAATGCCGGCATGCAAGGCAAGCCCCGCTCATTGTCCGAGCCGATTCCAGAACTCGCTAAAGACCTGTGTCGATAGCACAAATCCCAGAACCACGTTGACCAGCACGCCAATGCTGAATGCGTAGAACGGCCGGGCGCCAATGGATGCGAATTCCCGGATGCGTGTCGTCAGACCGATGCTCAAGAAAGCAAACGTGAATGCCCAGGTGCGAAACGCCTGTAGCGGACCGACCAGTGCCGGTACGACTTCTTTCTTGTAGGCGGCGTAGTCAAAGCCGTGCGCGACCAAGGTCACGATGGCGGAGGCAAGCAGGAAACCGAGCACAAACTTTGGAAAGCGCGTCCAAATCTCCGCTGCGCTGGATTTGCTCTGAATGCCGGTGCGCTCCCAGCGAGTGGTCGCGATCAACGACAACACGAAGGCCCATACTCCGATCCAAACGTCGCGCCCGATCACCTTCATCAGGGTGAAAGCACTGACGGCAGCATCGGGATTGCCGGCGATTCCCGGCACATTGCCGGCGTAGCCGCCATAAGTCTGTGCGGCCGCCAATCCGGCGGCATCCGCAAATTCCGAGGTGCCAATCCAGGCGCCGGCCACGCCGGTCGATAGATTCAACGCTCGCGCGACGAGGGGCAGGGCAAATATCATCACGATGGCCCAGATCACAACCAGCGAAATGGCCACCGACACCTCTTGCTTCCTTGCTCCTACCGCGCCGCCCACGGCGATGGCGCCGGACACGCCGCATACCGCGCCTCCGGTGCCGAGCGTCGCGGCCAGCCGGCGATCCAATCCGAGGCGCACGGCGGCAAAATAGATCACCCCAAAGGTGGAGAGCGACACGATGGCGGCTTGTAGCATGGCCACAGGCCCTGCCCAGGCGAGCAGCGTCAAGGGCAAACTGGCGCCGAGCAACACGATTCCCGTCTTGATGTAGAACTCGACGCGCAGTCCTGGATCGACCCACCGCGGGACTCCGACCGTGTTCGCGACGAGAAGCCCCAATCCCAATGCCACCAAGGGCGGCTCCAAATTGTAGTGGGCGGCTTGATCCCACTGGCCCAGGAAATAAATTGCGCCGGATGCGACATAGACCGCGAGGAAGGCCGGCAGATATTGCGTGATTTTGATCTTCAGGGCGGCCGCGCCAATGCCAAAGGCTGCGGCCCACAAAACAAACAGCGCTGCATACTGTGCGCCGTGCAGCTTAAGCTGCGCGCCGACGTCGGTGAGATGGCTCCATTTCTGGGGAGCCACCGCAATCCATTTGATACTGCGGCCGTCCGCAAACAGCAGCACCGCCACTGCGATGAGCGCGAGCCCGATCCACACGGCCCACCAATCCTCCTTGCCCAGGAGATCGCCCCAGAGCGATCCTCTTACGATTACTCGCCTGTCGGCAGGCTGGACAATTTCCGTCATGGGCGGCTCCGGCATTTGATACACCGGTAAGCTAGCCCCTCGTCCCTAAGCCGTCGAATAGTTAGATCGCATATCCAAGTTACCCGAGGTTATGAGGATCAGCGCCCGATATCGCTGCCCTGGTGAAAATCAGGATAGGGCGGAATCGGCGATGCGGGCACCGGGTGCTCTTTCAGCTGCTGCAACACGATGGCAACGGCGCTTTCGAGCTGTGCATCGTGGCCTGCCGCCACTTCCTTCGGCAATTCCTCGACGACCATGTCCGGCGGAATCCCATGTCCCTCGACTTCCCATTCCCCGTTGAGGCCGTAGATGGCATAACGCGGGGCCGTGACGGTTCCGCCATCGATGAGAGTGGGATAACCGCCGATGCCCACCAGGCCACCCCACGTGCGTGTGCCCACCAGCGTGCCAAGGCCGGCTTTGCGGAAATACCAGGGCATGGCGTCGCCGCCGGAGCCCGCGGACTGATTGATGATCATCGCTTTGGGACCGAAAATGGCGCCCTGCGGATCATGGACAGGCTTGCCGTCGCGCTCGATGGCGTTGCTC
This sequence comes from Steroidobacteraceae bacterium, assembly GCA_036494725.1. Classification (GTDB taxonomy): domain Bacteria; phylum Pseudomonadota; class Gammaproteobacteria; order Steroidobacterales; family Steroidobacteraceae; genus Bog-1198. The sequence goes on along the minus strand of DASXNX010000024.1, from coordinate 159,252 downwards.
AAATGCTTCTGGCTCAAAACGCTGACGATATAGTCGGCGATGAGTCCGCCGCCGTTGTAGCGCTCATCGAGCACCAAGGCCTGTTTATCGAGTTGCGCATAAAAGTAGCGGTTGAAGTTCGAATAGCCGGCGCCGCCGGTATTCGGCATGTAGACGTAGGCGACCTTGCCGTTTGACAGCACATCGACTTTTCGCCGGTTCGAATCAATCCAATCGAGATTGCGCAGGCCGTACTCGGACGCCGTCGGCACGACAGTCGCATCGCGCGCGTTGTTGCCATCGGCGTTCTTACTGACTCGCAGAACGGTCTGCTTGCCTGCGGTCCCATCGAAAAAGCTGTCAATGTTGTCGCTGGCGTGCAGTTCGCGGCCGTTGACGGCGAGCAGATAGTCACCCTCGACGATGTTGACTCCCGGCAGCGTCAAGGGCGCGGAGAGCGATGGAGTCCAGTTCTGGCCGTTGTAGATCTTGGCAAAACGGTATCTATTCTGGTCGAGCGAATAGTCGGCGCCGAGCAGCCCGGGTTTCGGCATGATGGGCATCGGCCGCGGCCCGCGTACGAACATGTGACCGACCTGCACCTCGCCCAGCATCTCATCGCAGAGGTACGTGAACTCGTCGCGCGAAGCAACAGCCTCGAGATAGGGCTGGTACTTGGCTTGAATCTTCGTCAGGTCGAGTCCGTGAGCATGAGGATCGTAGAGAAAGTCACGCTGTAGATGCCAGGTTTCGCGATATATCTGTTTCCAGGCGCTGCGCGGATCCATCATGGCGGTCATACCGCGGTTATTGACCGGCTTGCCCGGAGAGCCCTCGGACGAGCCGGCCTTTAGATCCGAAACAGGCGCCAGGAACCAATTCTCGTGGCGCGCATAGAATAATTTCTCGCCATTGAAGCTCACCTCGAAATCGGAAATTCCGCCGAGCACCTCTTCCGTTTTGCGTTTATCGAGGGTGAAGCGCCACAACGCGCGAATCGGCTCGCCCGTATCCGCGGAGACTCGCCCCACCGCGGGCCCCTCCGCGAGAAACAGCACGCCGGACTTCCCGACCGCCAGCTTAATGTAATTTCGCATGGGCACCGGCAGGGACAGGGTTCGATCGCCGATTCCGGCCAAGTCGATGACGGTTGGTTTTGGTTTGGCGTCCGCTTTCTTCTTGGCGCCCTTTTTATCTTCCTTCTTGTCTTCTTTCTTGTCCTCCTTCTTATCCTCATCCGGCTTCGGCTTGTCGTCCGAATCTGCTGCATCGTCTCCTTTGTCCGATTTTTTGGCGTCCTCGTCCTTCTTTTTGTTTTCGTCATCGCTTTCCGGGGGCACGGGCGAAGCGGTGTTGCGCGCCAATACCACCACATACACGCCCGCATTGGTCGCGCGGTCGATCGAGGATAGGTCGATCCCGGCATCCGAGGGGCCGTTGTTGGTGGAGGCAGAGAAGTAAAAGTACTTGCCGCTGGGATCGAAGACCGGATTTGCGGCGTTGCTCATACCGTCCGTGACTTGCGTCGACGTGTGCGCGGCGACCGAATAAAAAAAGATGGCATGCAGTTCGCTCTCGAGATCGCGCGTGTAGGCGAGCCATTGCGAATCCGGGGACCAGCTCACTTGCGTCGTCGCACCAAATCCGCCGCGTAAGCCGGTGTCGACTTTCACCGGCTTGCCGCCGGCGACGTCCACGTACCAAAGTCTGAGATGCTTGTCCCCAAAAGCGATGCGCTTGGAATCGGGCGACCATCGCGGCGAGTAGTAAAAGGACGGGTCGGGCCCCAGGTCGATTATTTTCGGAGGCTGCAATCCCTCCTGATCGCGAATATAGAGCCGATATTCGCCCGAGGCATCGCTGAAATAGGCGATGGATTTTCCGTCCGGCGACCAAGACGGATCTCGCTCGGCCGTCCCCGGAGTCTTGGTCAAATTGCGAATGTCGCCCTTTTCCGCCGGATACGTGAAGATATCTCCGCGAGCCTCGCCAACGATGCGGGCCCCGGTCGGCGACACAGCGATGTTTTCGACGGCGCTCGCGGGAACCGCCGCAAGATGCGGCGCGAGAGCCGGCAAGTCGCCATGAATCGTCACCGGCACCGCGTGTTCTTGGCGCGACGCCAGATCATACAGATGCAACGAACCGAACTGTTCGTAGATCAGGGCGCCGGGCCCGGCGCTCAAAGTCTTAAGATCAAACCCACGATTTTCGGCGACCTGCCGGACTTGCTTGGTCCTGCCGTCATAGCTGAATAGCGACACCGGGCCATTCCGGTCGGACAGGAAGTACAAGGTGTCGCCGGACCAGACCGGATACGAATCGTTGGAGTTCTCGCGCGGAACTTTTTGCAAGTCCAGTGTTTTAATGTCGACCAGCCAAACGGGTGTCGTCTGACCGCCACGGTAATGCTTCCAGGCACTCTGCCAAAGTTGAAACGGCACGTACGCAAAGGTGCTGCCATCGGCGGAAAAGCTTCCCCGATCGGCGCTGGGCAGGGGCAGAGCCACCGGCGGTCCGACTCCATCGGCGCGCACGCGAAATAGCCGCGAGTAAGACGATTTGCTGAGATGCGTCGAGTTAAACAAGACATCCTTTCCGTCCGGCGTCCAGCCGACCACCACGCTTCCCGCGGGATCCCAAGTCAGGCGCTTGGGCACGCCGCCCTCGGTGCTCACCACATACACATCGGTCTGACCGTGTTCGCGGGTGGAGTAGGCGACCTGGGCGCCATCGGGCGAAAAGTAGGGCCCGGCGGATACGGTGGCGATCGAAGTCAAACGTCGTGCCTCGCCGCCCTGGCGGGAGACCGTCCAAATATCACCGGCGTAAAGAAACGCGACGGCGTCTTGAGTGAGCGAGGGATTGCGCAGCAGCAGTGCGGCGCTCCAGGATGTTGCCCCCAACACGAGACCGGCGAAAGCAAACAAGCTGGTACTGACAGTGACGCGGGAAATCATTCGGACTCCTCGAAAGTTTGCGCACGACATGATCGCCGACTTCAGGGTCGGCGCGCCAGCATCCATGCCCTGTCTTGACGCATGTTGAGCCGAACGGCATGCTCGATTGCCCGTTTTGGGTTGTCTTGAGGATCACGCATGCGCATGCAGAAAACGGCGATTTTCTCCTTGGTGATGCTGACGGCCATTTGGTCCACGACTCGATATGACGTCGCCGCGGCTGCCGACGACCAGTACGTGGGCACTTGGAAGGGGTCATGGGAAGGTGGCGGCGCGAGCGGACGATTCGATTTGACATTTGCGCGCGGCAGCGATGGGAAGCTCACCGGGAGCGTTTCGGTTGGCACCGACATGGGAGACTACAAGGCCAACTTCAGCACGGTGAGCGTGGCCGCCGATAAGCTCACAGGCGCTTATGACTACCCGCCGGATCCTCAGGGCGAGGTGACTATCGCTGGATCATTTGATCCGAAGAACGCTGCCGGCACATGGTCGTTGGGTGCCAAGGGCCAGCCCGGTCAGCAAGCTATCGCTGGAACCTGGAAGGTCAGCAAACAGTAGTGTGCTGATAATCAGCTTGGCAGGGCCGAGCTGAGCTGCAGGGACTCCGCGGGATTCAAGAAGCGAATAACCCCATCCTCCAAGGATCCATACCTCAGACTGATCACGTCTTTTACGTAGTTCTGGTGCAGTTTCCACGGCACCTTCGAGCCTTGCTTTGGCAGCTTGTCTGCGACTCGCTGGATATATCCCGACGATAGATTGAGCCACGGTTCAATAGCCACCGACGGGTCGTCGTTCTGAGGAACACAGACCTGGTACCCTCCTTGGTCCATGTGATTGAGCACGCGGCAGATGTAATTGCAGGTCAGCTCGCTCTTCAGCGTCCAAGAAGCGTTGGTGTAGCCGAAGACGGAGGCAAGGTTGGGGATCCCGCCATACATGGTCCCTTTGTAGTTCATGGTTTTCGCAGGATCTATGGCCCGACCATCCACGCTGATTTGAACCTCTCCGAGCGCCACCAAGCTCAAACCCGTGGCGGTCACGATGATGTCGGCCGGAAGTTCCGCGCCGCTGCGCAACTTGATGCCCCGTTCGGTGAAGGTGTCGATTTCGTCCGTGACGACCGCCGCTTTGCCCGCCTTGATGGACTCAAACAGATCGCCGTCCGGGACCAGGCACATGCGCTGGTCCCAGGGGTTGTAGCGGGGCGTGAAATGCTTGCCGACATCGTAAGCGGGACCCAATACGGTTTGCGCTTGCTTGAGTATCCACTTCTTGACCCGCTCGGGATTGCGTTTGCACAGATTGAAGAAGTAGATGCCGAATAATATATTTCGCCACCTGACCAGAAAGTACGCGACCTTCGAAGGAAAAAAGCGGCGCAGGAAATTAGCCATCGCGTCCTGCCCGGGGCGCGAAACAACGTAGGTGGGCGAGCGTTGCAGCATGGTCACTTGCGCCGCGGTCTTGGCCATCGCCGGCACCAAGGTCACGGCGGTCGCGCCGCTGCCGACAACGACGACGCGCTTACCGGCATAGTCCAAGTCATCCGGCCATTTTTGTGGGTGCACAAGCGTTCCGGCAAATTGCTTGCTGCCCGGAAATTCCGGCAGGTAGCCTTCCTTGTAGCTGTAGTAGCCGCTGCACAGAAACAGAAAATTGCAGGTGTAGCGCAGCATTTGTTTTTCGGCACCGCACTCCACCTCAATGGTCCACAGCGCGTCTTTCGAGGACCACGAGGCGCGTTTCACCCATTGCTGGAAGCGAATGTGCTTATCGATCCCGTGTTCCTTGGCCGTGTCGTTGATGTACTTGAGAATCGAATGCCCGTCGGCGATGGCTTTGCCTTCCACCCAGGGTTTGAAGGAGTAGCCGAGGGTGAACATGTCCGAATCGGAACGAATCCCCGGATAGCGGAATAAATCCCATGTGCCGCCAGTGCTTCCACGGCCTTCCAGGATTGCATAGCTCTTCTGCGGGCAATTTGTTTGCAGGGCGCAAGCGGCACCGATGCCGGAAAGGCCCCCGCCGACGATCAACACATCAAAATGATTGGGCGACACTTAATTCTCCAATTCGAAAGCGGCTAGGCGACATTGCGCGCGTCGACCTGCCGGGCAAAAGCCGTCACGGTTGCGAAGGCATCGCGGGCTTCGGGTAGCAACCGCACGAATACGGGCCACACATGCGGCAGGCGGTCTCGAACAATCAATTCGACTTGGACCCCCGCCGCTGCGGCTCGTTCGGCGAGACGCAAGGTATCGTCGCGCAGGATTTCGTGACGGCTGGCGAAGAGCAGCATCGGCGGCAATCCGCTGAAGTCTCCATACAACGGCGAGGCTCGCGGGTCGCGCGCATCGGCGCCCGCGAGATACAGCGCCGCAGCCTCGCGGATGCCGCGAGGAGTGAACATGGCGCAGCTCTTGGCGTTCGATTCCACCGATGCGCCCGTCACCGCCAGATCGGAATAGGGGGAAAATCCCACGATGGCCTTTGCCTGGGGCAGCCCGGCATCGCGGATTCCAAGGGCTGTCGCAATCGCGAGACCGGCACCGGCCGAGTCGCCGGCCAATACGATCGCGGCTTCAGGGTGACGGGCCAGCAGCCATCGATACGCCTTGGCTGCATCCTCCACCGCTGCCGGGAAGGGATGTTCCGGGGCCAACCGATAGTCGAGGCCGTAAGCCGGTGCGCGAAACGCCTCGGCCATGGCGATCAGAACCTGGCGGTGAGTCTGCGGAGATCCGAAGATATAACCTCCGCCATGAAGGTACAGGACAATGCTCGATACCGGGGCGGACCGAGGGGCCGATGAATCCGCGACGTCGAAGTGCAGACCCTCTTCCGATTGCAAGCTTTTCACCGTGAAACCAGCCGGTACCGCGAGGGCGCTCTTTGGCGGGTTTCGCGTCATCCCACGCAAACGCTCTACGTTCAAAGGTTTTTTGCCATGGCGCTTCATGGTCAAACGAAAGAACCCGTTCAATATTCTGGCTTGCCAGCTCAGCATTATGTCCACCTTGGAAGGCGTCAGCGCCTATTAGAGAAACACTCTAACAAACCGCGCACTGAGTAACGAATTGCCCGGCGAATGTGGGGCGCGCGTCCATCATTTTCAGCCAACTATCAAATATTGTGACATTTATTCGCAATGATTGCGGGTGAATTCGCCTCCAAAGCAGACGGCTCTTCTCACGGGAGTGTTGGCAAATGGCGCAGAAATCAGCGGAAATCGGGCGTATCACGAAGCCTGTGCGCGTGCAGCGCTGGCATGCGGTGGCCATCCGGCCGAAGGGCACGAGTTGCGAAGCCGCGCAGTCCTGTCGCGCCGCAAGGTTCCTGTCCGCCGAGGCGCCCCGCCTGCCGTTGCCGGAATGCACCGCCTCCGACACCTGTGCCTGTGTCTACAAGCATCATCCAGACCGCCGCCTCAACCCGCGCCGCCAGGACGATGGCGCGGGACTGAAGCGCAGCGGCAAGGTCGGCCAGGAACGGCGCAAGACCGGAGACCGTCGCAAAAGCGATCTGGAGTAGTGACAAAAAGCCGGTGCCTCTGCACCCTCCGAGGGCAGTCCGTTCGTATTCCCATTGAAGCTCAAGAATTTCTCTGGGCGACTGTAGGAGACATCGATGACGCGACTCGGCAAATTAGCATTGGCCTGCCTGCTGCTGCCCGCCGTGGGCGCCGCGCAAGAGGCGCGCTTGAAACTGCCTGACTTCAGCTCGCTGGCCGGCAAAGCGACCGAGTCGGTGAATATCAGCTTGAGCCCTTGGCTATTACACATGGCGGGGGCATTCATCGACGACAAAGATCCGGATGCCGCGGCCACCAAGCGCCTGCTCGCGGGAATCAAGTCCATTCGGGTTCGTAGTTATCAATTTGCAACCGACAATGCCTATTCCCCGGCGGATATCGAATCGGTCAGAAAGCAGCTTTCCGGACCGGGCTGGAGTCAACTGGTGCAGGTGCATCACCGCGAGAAAAGCGAGGATGTCGATATCTATGTTCTGATCGAAGACAATCTGACCAAGGGTTTTGCCTTGATCTCCAGCGAACCGCGTCAATTCACGATCGTCAATATCGTCGGCTCGATCAATATCGATGACCTGCCCAAGCTCGAGGGTCAATTGCACTTGCCGAAGGTGACCGATCGCCCCAGTCTATTAATGTGAAGGCTGACCGAGCGTATCCTGACAGTTTTGGCCGGACGCGCTCTCGTTGAATGAAGCAGACATCGAGTTCTTGGATGCACAACTGGCGCGTGCGCGCCTCGGAGAAGCATCCGCGCTCGCGGCATTGGTCCACGCGCATCAGCGGTCGGTATACAGCTTGGCGCTGCGCATGCTGGGCACCAAGGACCTGGCGGAGGATTTGACGCAAGAAGTATTCATGCAATTGAGCGGCAACTTGAAATCCATTGAATCGAATCGGCACCTGGGATTTTGGCTGCGCAAAGTCGCCACCAACCGGGCTATCGATGAGATCAGGCGCCGCTCGCGAGTGGAGACAACGTCCCTGGAAGAGGCGGAGCACCTATTCAGCGCGGAAGAGGGCGGCGACCCCTTGCTACGGCGACATCTGCAAGCCCTGCTGCAGGAACTGAGTCCGCAGGCACGCGCGGTGCTGTTGCTGCGCTTTCAAGAGGACCTGGATCCGACCGATATTGCGCGAACGCTCGATATGCCCATTAATACGGTCAAGAGTCATTTGAAACGTTCGCTGGACATCCTGCGGGAAAAAACCGGCGGGGATAATTTGCCATGAAGCAGGATATCGAGACACGGTTGCGTGCGAGCTTGCAGCCCGTGGCACCGAGCAATGAATTCTCGCAGAGGCTGCTGGCGCGCGTCGCAGCCCAGCCAGGCCAGAGGCAGGCAGCGCGGACTGCGCCGCGCGGCCTATCGAGACGCTCAACGTGGTGGCTTTCCGCAGGCATCGCCGCGTCGCTGCTCCTGGCCGCGGGCGTGCAATATCAAATGCAGCAAACCCGCGAACGGGCGAACGGACTCGAGGCGCGGCGTCAGGTCGTGGAGGCCCTTCGCATGACCAGCCAAAAGCTCAACCTGGCCTACGAAACAGTTAAGAGTGAATCCGGCGTATGAGAGTTTGGATCGTGACCACACTGGCTGCGATGCTCATGCCCACGATAGCTTGGTCGGCGCCCAACCCACGTCTGACGCTGCCTGAATTCTCAGCCTTGGCGCAGAAGGCCACAGAGTCCGTTGTCATTACTTTGGATCCTGCGCTATTGGCGATGGCGGGGCGTTTCCTGGACGGCAACAACGATCCGCAGGACGCTGCCACCAAGGAAATCATCAAGGGTCTCAAGGGAATCTATGTCAGAAGCTACACCTTCGACAAGGATTTCGCGTACGAGTCCGCGGACCTCGAGGCGGTGAGACGACAACTATCGGCGCCAGGCTGGAATCGTCTGGTGGAGACCCGCAGCCGCAAGACTCGTGCCGACGTCGACATTTACATCATGGTAGACAACAACCAAGCCATCGGCCTCGCATTGATCGCCAGCGAGCCGCGGCAGTTCACCATCGTGAACATCATTGGCGCCATCGATCTCGATAAGCTGCACAAGTTGGAAGGGCAATTCGGCGTGCCCAAATTGGATATCGATCCCTCGAAGGTGTCCGCGCCCGGCGCCCAGAAATAGTCAGCGAGCTTTCCCTGCCGGGGGCGCAGGGCCATTGGAAGCCAATGTGTCCTTCGCAGGCTGCAAACGGGCTTTGCATGAGCGCATCGCTTCGTTGTAAGACAAGGTCTTGTCGGCGCCCATTCTCTTGCTCATGCAGTCATTGATTTGCTGCCTCAGTAGCGCCGCCCCTCCGCTGGCTTCAGTCGCCGCCGCAGGCGCGATCACCAATAAGAGGCCGCTCACTACTATCGCCGTCAAAGCACGCTGCATTGCGATTCTCCTTCATCAACTCGATTAGGAGAGAGCCTCAAGATTCGAGCGCAAGTATTTGCTTCGCCGGCGCGAATTACAAGAGAGGAACATCGCCATTGCGGTGTCGGATAATGCCTAGCGCGACGTGCGTGGACTGGCCAGCGCCGCGAAGATCCCGAGTCCGATGAATGTCAGCGCGCTCGCGATTCGGCCCAATGATTGCGCTGCGGGATTTTTGGTCAAGGAGCGCGACAATGCGGACGCGGTCAACACGTACAGGGAATCCGTGCAGGCGGCAATTGATACGAATACAGCAGCCAACATCAAGCTCTGCAGCAGAGCGGCGGCGGCAGAATCGATGAACTGGGGCAGCAGCGCAGCAAAGAACAAAGCTGTCTTGGGATTCAGCAGCGCGACGACGAAGCCGTCGGCAAACACGCGACGCAGTCCCTTGCTGGATCCCGGCGCCGCTGCGTCGCCAGGTTTGGCAAAGAATGTCCTCAGGCCCAGGAATATCAAGTACGCAGCACCCGCCAATTTGACCAAAGTAAAGGCGCTCGCCGACGCCGCCAGCAAGGCGGCAAGACCGAGCGAGGCGGCGGCCGCATTGGATAGATTTCCCAGTGCGACGCCGAAGACCGATGCCAGCCCCGCCTTTCGACCCTGGCGCAAGGTGCGAGTGACGACGTAGAGGACACCCGGTCCAGGGGTAATGGCCAACATAAAGGCGGCCATCACGAACACGTAAAAAGAGGAGGGAAGGGGTGTCATTATGCAATAGTTAAAAAACTATATTAAACAGTTAGTTACGATATATTTCTATATAATACATTATTTCTCGCAACGTGCCGCTTGCCCATCCTGCGTGTGTCGCCCGGCATCGACGTCATATAAACTAAACGAATAAACGTCGAGGAGTTGGATTGTGGATTATAAACTCAGAGTAGCCGCTGGCACCGTATTCATCGCGGTGTCGCTCAGTGTAACGGTGCCCAGTGCGGCAGATTCGGCAGCGGCCAGGGACGCCCGACCGGACCTTGAGGGCACGTGGACAAACGCCTCCCTGACCCGGCTGGAGCGGCCCTCGCAATACGGCGATCGGAAGATATTGACGGCAAAGGAAGCCGAAGCCATCGAGAAAAAGAATAGCGATTTGGTCGCACTGGGAAATAAGCCCACGGATCCCAAGGCCACTGTGAAGGATCTTCCCGCGGATTGCAGCGACGGCCGCGGCAACAATTGCAACTACAATGCCGCGTGGACCGACCCCGGCGACACGGTGATGCGCGTGCACGGCGAGCCGCGCAGTTCCTTCATTATCTTCCCGGTGAACGGACGTCTCCCGGCATTCACCGCCGAGGCCATCGCGGACGGTTCGGCGGTTCGCCGCTATGGGCCTCCCTTGCCGCCGGGCCTCAAGATGAACGATAACCCGGAGACGCGCGCGCTGGGCGAACGCTGCCTGACCTCGTTTGCCTACAGCGCGGGTCCCGTGATGTTGCCGCTGCTCTACAACAATGTCTATAAGATAGTGCAAGGCAAGGACAATGTGGCCATCGTGGTGGAGATGGTCCACGATGTTCGCATCATCCGCTTGAACGCAGTGCACCGGGCCGATGGACTGCGTCCGTGGTTCGGAGACTCCGTCGGCCATTACGAGGGCGGCGCATTGGTGGTTGAAACCACGAACTTCCCGCAGTCTCAACCATTCTTAGGATCGTGGAAAAACCTCAAGGTCACCGAGCGTTTCTCGCGCGACGGCACGGACCATATCCTCTATCAATTCAAGGTCGAGGATCCCACGGTATGGACTCAAGCCTGGAGCGGCGAATACGAATTCAGCAAGGCGGGCGGCATGCTTTACGAGTACGCCTGCCATGAAGGCAATTACGCTCTGCCTGGCATCCTCGCCGGGGCGCGCGCCGAGGAAGCGGCGGCCGCCGAGAAGGCCGGCATCAAAGCGGTGGCGGCGAAATAATCCGTCTCGAGCGATATTCCCGGAGGCTATGGCTTCCTGGCAATCGGGTATTGCACATTCAGGCCAATGAAGACCTGGAATTTGGGTTGTCCCGCGAACGCAGCAGGATGCAACCTACTCGCTAAGAAATCCGAAGCTCTTGGTGCGAGCCCTAGCTGCAGACATCGTCAATACCTCGTTCGAACCGACTTGGGACGAACTGGGGCATCTGGCACCCGCAGCCGGCAACGCCCCGGCAAGAGCGTGGGGGATACGGCATCACGCGCGTGAGTGCCGATCGCACCTTGATGTCCGTGATTCGCACGTCCCTATCATTGACTGGATTCGGTTTCACCTTGTATCAGATATTCAAGAAGCTGCATGAGGCCGGTGTGCTTAAAAGCAGCGTATCGGCGCGAAACTTCGGCGAGACGCTGGTGTATCTTGGCATAACGATGTTGGTGGTCGGCATCGGCTATCACATCGTGTTCACGCTGGGCTTGCGCCGCCAGCGCGATACCGGAACCGGCTTCTTGAGTTAGCCTTCGATGGGACCAAAGTCCGATGTCGTGGGCAGTTTGAGTGTAGTACATATCGGTGGATTCCATCGGCCGTCGCTATTTCACAACGCATGTTATCTAAGGAGCAGGTATGAGCATTGCATCTAAAGTCCGCCTCGCGGCATGGCAGACGAGTTTCCTCATCGCCGTCGCACTCACCGTCGCGGGTACTGCTGCGCTGCTGCACCCGTCCAAAGCGATTGGTTACGACGCTTCCGTCATCAACGAGAAATTCAGCGACATGGAACCGGCTATTGCCGAGTTGCGCAAGGAAGCCGGTCAGGATCGACGCGCCATCGTCAAAGCCAATATGCTCCTGACCGAATCGGAAGGCACGATTTTCTGGCCGCTCTATGACGAGTACCGGGCGGAACGCCACAAGCTGGGCGATCGCCGGGTAAAGGTGATCACCGACTATCTCGCCTTGCGCGGCACAATGAGCCAGGACGATGCAGAGAATATGACCAAGGAAACCCTGGCGATTCAAGAGGACACGGTTTCGCTCAAGCAGAAATACGTGAAGAAGATGTCGAAGGTACTGTCGGCTCGAACGGTGGCACGCTTCTTCCAAATCGATCAAAAACTCGATACCACCGCCGATATGGCGCTGGCGGCCCAGATACCGTTGACCTATTAATTCGGCTACGCTGCAAGGCGGCGGCAGCCTTCGCTGCCGCCGCCAAGATCCGATAACGGAGAGGCCGATTCAGAAATAGGCGCTGATGGTGATGCCGAAGCCCACCGTGTCCTTATCGGCGGGCGCAGAATCGTGCTGCCGACCGATATAAAGATCCGCTTCCCAAATCTTGCCGAGTGAGACAACGCCTCCTGCCTCGAGACGGACGCGGCTCACCGTGTCGTAGCGGCTATCGTAGTAGGCCTCGGCATTGAAGTAGGGAACCAGTGTCGTGCGCGCCAGTTTGAACGGCCGCTCAAAGCGCAGGCGATTTCTCACACGGTAGGAATCATCGCCTTCGATATTGCGAAGATCGAGCCTGGTACGATCGGTCAGCAGCAGCTCGTCGCCCAAGTGCCAACGATAATTGAAGTCCAACGAGACGCGACGCTCGACGCTATTGTTTTGTCCGGGTCCATCCGGAAGCGTGTTGACATAGTCGAATCCCACGCGCCATGAAATGGGATCATTCATCCGGTAATCCAGATAGATCGCCCCCGTGCCATCGGTGCGGTCGCCGGAATCGTCGCGCGTGCCCGATCCAGTCAATTCCAGTCTGAGCGCACCCGTCAACCTGTACCAAAGGTCGAGTTCCGGCCAAGACTCGTAGTGCGTTTCGGCAACCGCAGCGCCGGCGAACGCGAAACTGCCCAGCATCGTTAGAATGGCGCCAGGCGCGGCCGATCTGGATTGCATAATCCCCTTGGCTTCTCGTCCGAGGCCTATGATATATATCGAACCTAAGGCCGATTAGCGTCACTGTCGACGCCGATGGGACCAAGGTCCGATGGTCCCATCGCACAAATCGCCGTATCTCGTAAACCCAGTTTCGATTGCACGGAGATTCTGACATGCCCGCACACCGCTCAACCACTTGTCTCCACTCAGGCGGGCTGACCGTTGCCGTCGTTGGGGCACTCGGCGCACTGCTCAGCGCACTTGCCTCGGCACAGACGCCTGCCGCGCCCGCTGCTCCGGTCATCTATCCCGCCAACGGTCAGAGCGACGCACAGCAAGACAAGGACAAGACCGAATGCTATAGCTGGGCAACTAAACAGACCGGCTATGATCCCGTGCAGGTTTTGCAACAACAGCAAGCCCAGCAAACTGCGCAAACACAGCAGGCGGCAGCCACGCCACCCCCGCCTCAGGGACAAGTTGTCAGAGGCGCCGCAGGGGGTGCAGCCGGCGGCGCGATTATAGGCGCTGTGGCGGGCGATGCCGGCAAGGGGGCGGCGATCGGCGCGGCAGTGGGCGCCGTGGGCGGAGGCGTGAGAAGGAGACGGCAAGAGGCGGCTCAGCAACAACAACAGCAACAAGTCGTAGCGCAGCAAAGTCAACAAAACGCCACGAATAATGCGAAGCTGGCCGACTATCAGAAAAATTTTGGAGCCTGCATGCAGGGCAGAGGCTACAGCGTCAAGTAGTCACAGGGAGAAGGTGATGCAGCCTAAGTTTATGTTGATGGCGCTAACCGCAATGCTGATGAGCGGATGCACCGATTACTACATGGTCAAGGATCCGCAATCCGGCAAGGCCTTCTACACCACCTCGATCGCGCAGAAGAAAGGCCAGGCGGTCGTATTCAAAGACACGGCCAGCGGTGCGCAAGTCACACTGCAGAATTCGCAGGTGACGGAGATCAGCAAGGATCAATACAAGGCTGCCATCGCCCCGCCTCCCGCGAAATAGCTTCGCCAGCAGCGTGGAGATAATTCGCCAAATCCTATGGAAGGGGTCGCGGCCGGCGTCAATTGAACCGGGGACCCATACACGCTATCACATCGTCAAGCGTGGCGAGACTTTGGCGACGATTGCCGCGGCATATTTTGGCAATCCGCTGCTGTCGCAATCGCTACTCGACGCGAATCGCGATGTGCTCGCGGCTCCCGAGGCCCTGGTTCCGGGGCAGACACTGCGCATCCCGCGCTGCGCGGGATTGGGTGCCTAATGCGCCTGGTGCTCGGCAAGCGCCGACATGATCACGGCAATCAGATGCTCGCGGCGTAAAGGTTTTGCGAGATACGCGACTGCGCCATCGGCGAGGCACTGTTCTCGAACCGCGGGCTGATCATGGGCCGTCACGACGATGATGGGCAAGCGCACTTTGGCGGCCGTCAATCGCTGTTGAACATCGCGGCCGGTGAGTCCCGGCATCTGGAAATCGAGTATCAGGCAATCCGGCACGCGCAGCGCTATGGATTCGAGAAACTCCTGGCCGGATGCAAAGTCCACGACATCAAAACGCGATGCACGCAGTGTCCGCGATAGAGCACGCCGAACCGACTCTTCGTCATCCACTATTGCGATAAGGGGCCGCCTCAGCGCCATCGCGTTACGCGTGGATTCTAGCGGTAAATCGAAAGACCGCCCCGCCGTCGGCGCCATGTTCGGCCCAGACCTTGCCGCCTTGTGCTTCAACTAACGACCGGCATATCGCAAGACCCAGCCCCAAACCTTGCTTCTTGGTTGTTACGAATGGCTGGAAGATTCGTTCGGTATCCCCCGGCGGTATGCCCCATCCCCGATCCGACAATGAACATTGAATGTAACTGTCATCGGCGAGCAACGTCGCGATACTGAGCTTTCTCGCGCTTGGGGAAGCGCCGGACATGGACTCGCAGGCATTGACGACCAGGTTGAATACGACTTGTTGCAACTGCGCCCGATCGGCCAGGACCTCAGGAAGGTTGGGGTCGAGTCGCAGGCTGATTGAGACGCCGCGCGTGAATAAATCGCTTTGAGCAAGATCCAGAACTTCGCGTATGACATCGTTTAGATCGACTGGTTGCCGTTGAATCTCTCCGCGGACCAGCATGGATCGTAGACGCTGAATGATGTCTGCGGCCCGTACGTTGTCGGCAATGATGTCCCGCAAGATCTCACGCACTTCCGGCAGCTTCGCCGGACCCCGAGTGAGCAATTCCAGCCCTGCTTCCGCGTTGCCGAGTATGGAGGTCAGGGGTTGAGCCAGTTCATGGGCGAAGGCAACCGAAAGTTCCCCGAGCACCGCAGCTCTGCCAAGCAGCGCCAATTGGCGGCGCTGCTCGCCCGCTTGCGCAGCGGCGCGCTTGCGTTCGGTGATGTCGGAACGGATGATTACTGCGCCGCCTTCGCGACGCCGCAGTGATTCAATACTGATTTCGAACCAGAGCAGGCCATCGGAGGTATCGAGGGAAAACTCGAAATGGCGACGCGGGCTCAAGCCCTCGAGCACATCGCGTGCGCCGGCCAGCACGTCCGCCGCCATCGCATTCCCTGCCGCCGCTGCTGCACCGCAAGCCTGCAAGTAGTCACTTCCGATGCGCGCGTTCTCGAAAGCTCGAAGCTCTGCTCGCTCGAAACGCCTCCAGACCTCGTTGACTTCGATGACGACGCCGTGGGCGTCGAGGACGACAATTTGATCATGTATCGAGGCCAAAATGGCGGCATGCAGCAAACCGGCTTGGCGACGTGCCTCATCGGCATGCCGCGTGTCCGACAAATCGCATGCGAAGTAGACCTGTTCGCCTCCGAGTCCGGGAAGCGGATAGGAGGCTGCTAGAACGGGCGCACGGCGACCGTCATAAAGCAGCAGCGTGCGTTCATCTTGCGCAATGCCGCCGCCTGCCAACGGCTGAGATCCTCCGATGTCGAGCATCTGAGTTCGCAGCCGACCGGCGTCAAGATCCCTGCGCTTGGAACCGGTCAAGCGCAGAAAGGCGTCGTTGGCATCGATGATTCTGCCGCCACTCCGCCAAATGGCGGTGGGAATGAGACTGTTTTCGAACAACGCTCGCATGCGAGCTTCGCTGGTCTTTCTTGCAGCGCCCAACTCGTCCCGTTCCTCCAGCGCCGCAGCGAGCAGCAGTAGCGGCATGGAGGCGACAACGAGATAGCAGACGACCGACAGTAAATCATGAGCCGGCGGCTGCGTACCCAACGGGCCAGCGCCATGAATTACCCCAAAAGCGGCCAGCGCTCCGATAAACAAGATCGATCCACAGGTCCCGACAATGCCAAAGCGCACCGCCGCCCATAACAACAGCGGCATCGGGGCATAGATGAGGGCGGCGGAATCGGCGGGAGCAGGTCGCGGAGAAACGAATACCATGATTCCGACAGTGGCGAGAGTCACGGCCAGCAAGCAGGCTTCCGCGGATCGGGCAGTGGGTACCGACCAGCCCTCCCTGCGCTGCCACGTGACGGCATGCAAGATCAGCGGTACCACAGTCAGAATCGCAAAGGCATTGATGAGCGTGCGGGCTATAGCCATGGTCCAGAACGCATCGCTGACCGCGAGCGCGACAAAAGCGGCCGCCATGAGCACGCTAGTCGATACTGAGCCAAGGACAGCCGCAAACGCGATAAGAACCAGGGCGGATTTAACGTGATTGAAGCGTCGAATATCGGGCGCCGTGGCGGTGAGCGCAAATGCGCCGATCAGCGCTGTTGAACAATTGACCGCATACTGAACCAGCGTCTGCGCCAAGGGGACATTGCTGGGCGGCAGTTGCGCCAGCAAATGGGCCGGCAATGCCAGCGCTAGGTAGACCCACCAGTCTTTGCGGCCGGCCAGCACCAGGGCGGCGAGCAGAATGGCGTTTGGAGCCCACAGCATTGAGGCGGGCGGGGAGGAAAAGGGCAGTGACAAGCCCAGTTCCGATATGACGTAATAAGCCAAGCCGACCGCGGCAGCGGAGCGCACGGTATGCGCCGATGGCAGGCGCTTTGGATAGGTGCTCGCCCCGTCAAGTGGCGGCAGGTCGCCCGCCTGCAAATCTTCACTGGGCATGGTGGAAGATCCGAAGCTGGCGGCTTTGCTCAAATACGGCATATGTTTCGGGAACCCACGGCGCAACGCGGCGCCCAGCCGAAAATGACGTTATGGCCGTGTCCGGCCGGACGTGAGATTGGACCTAGGTCCCATTCCCATTACCGCTGCAATATTTCAGAGTTTCCCCGGTGTGCCGTAGTCGCGAGGTGCAATGCGCCCCAGGGACAATAATCCGGAGTCCTAACTCGATAGAAAGCGCGCGCAAGATCGTGTGTGCGTTGAAAAAAATGATATTGATCAAATCGATAAGTCAACCGGGATAATGCGCTCGCTACTAGTCGTTTCCGTCTTGCTGCTGGCACACCTTGAGCCTCACATCTCCCGTGCCGCTGAACCACGACCGCAAACGATATTGATTCTTGATCAAGGAGAGAATCGGGGACCCTTTTACAATCGGGTGCTCGCTGCCTTTCGGGCGGTTGTGGATGAACAGCCTTCCCCCGCGACCATCTATAGCGAATCCCTCGATCTCAATCGTTTCGGCGGCCCCGTGTATGAGGACAGCTGGCGAGTCCATCTTGGAACAAAATATCGCGACCGACCGATCGGAGTCCTGGTCGCCATCGGCTCCGCGGCGCTTAGCTATACGTTGCATCTGCGCGCGGCGCTATGGCCGGGCGTGCCGGTCGCGTTTTCCTTTGTCGATGAACAAACCGTCGCGCATCTGACGCTTCCATCCGATGTGACGGGCATCATCGCCCAATTGCATTTCGCCGACATGATGAAGGCGGCGCGCGCTGTCGTGCCCAACTTGAAGCGCGTCGCCATTTTGGGCGACTCGCTTTCGAGTCAAACCGGATTCAGTCACTTCGTTGAAGAGATTCCGCGCGCAACAGAAGGCGTGGAACTCGTCGATCTGACAGGACGCGCATTGCGTGATGTACGCAGCGAAGTGGCCGCGTTGCCCGATCACACTGCGATACTCTATACCGCGATCCATGCGAACGGCGAGGGCGCCTATCTCACACCGGGCGATGCCCTGGCCCTTGTCGCGGAAAGAGCGAATAGCCCTATCGTGGGCAGCGTCGAAACAAATATCGGGCGCGGCTCGATCGGTGGCTACGTGTTAATCCCCGAAGTAATCGGCCGGGAAGCTGCAGGTCTCGCCTTGAAAATCCTGAGGGGTGAGCCAGTCACGGGGATCAAGAATAGTAATGCCGCTGCCGTACGGCCGATTTTTGATTGGCGTCAATTGCAGCGCTTCGGGATTGACGAATCAAGACTTCCTCCTGCCAGCGAAGTGCGATTTCGCCAGGTCAGTATCTGGGAGCGCTATCAATGGCAGATGGCGGCGGTGGCCACAGCGCTGGTATTTCAAACGACGCTGATCGTCAATCTGCTCTCGGCGCATCGGCGCAGGCGCGCCGCGGAGATTGACGCGCGGGGTCGGCTCATGGAACTGGCTCACCTAAACCGCCATGCGGTGACGGGTGACATGTCCGCATCGATCGCGCACGAGTTGAATCAGCCGCTGGGCTCCATACTCACCAATGCTCAGACGGCTGAACTGCTATTGACCTCTGATGAACCGAATGTGGAGGAAATCAGAGCGATAGTGGCCGACATCAAGCGCGACGACCAGCGCGCCAGTGAAGTCATCAAACGGCTGCGCGGCTTCCTAACCAAGACCTCGTTTGAACCTCAAGATATCGATATCAACGAAACCATTCGCGAGGTGCTTCGCTTTCTATCGGATCAGGCTGGCGCGCGCCACGTCTCATTGAACAGCGAGCTAACTCCGAAGAATGTCGTGGTTCGTGGAGACCGCATTCAGCTCCAGCAAGTGGTTTTGAATTTGATTCTAAACGGGATGGACTCGATCACCGACAGCACCGGTGAGACTCGGAAAATTTCGATAGCGACAACCGTGCGCGACGAAAGGACGGTGATCGTCTCGGTTATCGACTCCGGCCGCGGGATTCCGGAGGATGTCCTGCAGCGGATATTTGAGCCCTTCTTCACCACCAAAAAGAATGGCATGGGTATGGGATTGTCGATCACCCGCACCATCCTGCAAGCGCATGGCGGTCACATTTGGGCGGACACCCCCATCGAGGGCGGCGCGGCATTCCGCTTTGAACTGCCCCTGAGAAAAGTATAAAGGAGACGATCTTGCCAACCACGATCCATGTTGTCGACGATGATGCATCCTTTCGCACGGCTATTGCGCGGCAGCTGCGGGTCACCGGTTACGACGTAGTTCAATACGAGTCCGCCAATCAGTTACTGGACCGATTGCCTGTGGATGTTGGCACTTGCTGCATCCTGCTGGACGTTCAAATTCCCGATTTGCCCGGACCGCAGCTCCAAATGCGCCTGGCGGCCTTGGGTTCCACGTTGCCGATCATCTTTTTGACCGGCTACGGAGACATTCCGACCAGCGTGCATGCGATCAAGGCCGGCGCGGCGGATTTTCTGACCAAACCGGTTGCCATGCCCACGCTGCTCGGTGCAATCGAACTCGCCATCTCACGGCACCTGGCTGCGCGAACTCAGGATGCTCGGCTCGAGAAACTGCGCTGCCTCGTCGCCACTTTAACGCCCCGCGAGCGCGCGGTTTTCGAACTGGTGGTGCGGGGCCGGATGAACAAACAAATTGCCCATGCTTTGGGAACGACCGAGAGAACGATCAAAGCGCATCGTCATAAGGTGATGCTGAAAATTGGCGTCGCGTCGCTCGCAGATCTTGCCGCTATCGCGGAACGCCTGGGATTTTTGAATACGCCGCCCGCGATCGTCGAACTGAACATGAGTCGCGGACTGCAATAGTTCGGGTGCTTGGCCCAGCGGGGCCGAGGCGCGCCGCGAGCTTGCTTCTGCAGGCGTTATACACGGCGCGATGTCCCTAGGAACACTATCCGCGACCGATTTTTAGGCGTAACTCAGGGGTTAAATAATCGGTACCAGTGAGTCGTGTATCTAGGGCAAACACGCGTTGACATCTTTGGGCTGCTGTCGTCATGACGCAGGCCGCCCTGTCGGCTGCACGCAATGTCGTGGTCGTCGTCGACGACGACCCGGGGATGCTGACAGGATTGCGGCGCCTGTTGACGGCTCATGGTTTCGAGGCCCGCGTCTTCAGCGCCGCGGAAGGCTGCCTGGCCGGCTCCGACTCTTCCGAATCCATATGCCTGGTGCTCGATGTCAATTTAAACGGGCAGTCCGGGATCGAATTCTGTGCCCAGCTCAGACGTGAAGGGGTCGATCACCCCGTCATTTTCATCACCGGAATCGACAGCCAGATTGTACGCGAAGCCGCGCTGGCAGTTGGCTGCGTCGCTTATCTTGCCAAGCCCTTTCAAGCGGAAGCCTTGATTGGCGCGATCAGATTGGCATTTGCCCAGAGCGGGAGTTCGGTTTCTATCGAGTGAATTTAGCGAGCCGTAGTGGCTCATTCGCGGTCGCCGATGTACTTGAGGACAATGGCGCAAGAGCCTTGGCCGGAATAGGTTTTTCGCACCGATCCATTAAGGAGTCCCATTCGTGAGCATTGCGTCCATGATCGAAAACCGCGCAATGCGACTCCATGCCCGAGAGCCTCAGAAGCGTCTCCCTTGGGCTGTTGTTGGTTGCCGCAAACGCCGCCGAAGTGAGTCCCGCAATCCGCGAACGCGACATGTTTAATGGCAATAGCGAGCCGGCGGCTCGCTTGGACAATGCGCCCATTGACCCGACCCTGGCGCTAAGAGGGACCCTGCGATGAAGATGTCTTCGTTCATGTTTTCTCTTGCTGCGGCGATTGCCGTTGCCGGGTGCAGCAAGCAGGCGCCGCCGGCACCGCCTCCGCCCGAAGTCCAAGTGGTCGCCGTCGAGCAGCGCGACGAACCGATCTATAGCGAATGGATCGGCACCCTTGATGGTTTCGTGAATGCCGAAATCCGGCCCAAAGTCGAGGGGTATCTGCTCAAGGAACTCTACACCGCGGGCGCATACGTCACGCAGGGGACACCTCTATTCGAGATCGATCCACGGCAACCGCAAGCATCTCTTGATCAGGCGACGGGCAACCTGGCGCGTGCACAGGCAATGCTGGAAAAAACTCAAAATGACGTGCGGCGCTACACTCCGCTGGCTGCGGACAAAGCCATCAGCCAGCAAGAGCTCGACAACGCGCGTTCCGCGGAACAGGAGGCCACGGCTAATGTGGCAGCAACGCGCGCAAGTCTGCAGCAGGCTCGGCTCAATTTGGATTGGACGCGCGTTACCTCACCCATCTCGGGTGTTGTCGGAATTGCGAAGTCCCAGGTCGGCGACCTGGTCAATTCGCAAACCGTGATGACCACGGTTTCTCAGGTCGACCCGATCAAGGTCAACGTCAACATCAGTGAACAGGAATACCTGCGATACGCCAAGCTGATCAACCAGCGAGAGGCGCGTCAGCAGTCGGACGGGCAACTTGAACTCGAACTCGACGACGGGTCCATTTTCCCGCAAAAGGGCAGCGTCATATCCGTGGATCGCCAAGTCGATGTGCGTACCGGCACGATCGCCGTGCGCGGTTCATTTCCAAACCCCGGGAACATTCTGCGCCCGGGCCAGTACGCAAGGGTACGCATGGCCCTCGAGACGAAAAAGGGCGCAATCTTGGTTCCACAACGCGCGGTGAACGAGCTGCAGGGTTCCTTCCAGGTCGGCGTCGTGGGCGCGGACGGCAAGGCGGACATTAGAGTCGTAGAGCCGGGTGCGCGCATAGGCAGCCTGTGGATCATCAACAAGGGACTGATGCCGGGCGATAAGGTCATCGTCGAAGGCTTGAGCCGGGTGAGGGCGGGACAGGCGGTGGTCGTCAAACCTGCAGCCAGTCAGGCCGCGACGGCTCCGGCGGCGCCCTAAATTCATGACAACTTTTTTCATCAATCGTCCGATCGTGGCGATGGTCATCGCCATCCTCACCGTGATACTGGGTCTTGTCACGATGGCGGGGCTGCCGACCGCACAGTATCCAAACGTCGTCCCGCCGCAAATTCTCGCCACCACCACCTACACCGGCGCGGATGCGCTGACCATCGAGCAATCGGTGGCCACACCGCTGGAACAGCAGATGTCGGGCGTCGAAAAGATGCTCTACATGCAGTCGACCAATGCCAACGATGGCACGATGAACTTGCGTGTCACATTCGACATCGACAGCGATGTCAACCTTGATCAGGTCAACACGCAGAATCGCGTGGCTCAGGCGCAGCCCAATCTGCCGAGCGACGTCAATCAATACGGCATCACCATGCGCCAGATCACGGGCTTGCCGTTGCTGGTGATGTCTTTGTATTCTCCGAAAGGCAGCTATGACGCGTTGTTTCTGGGTAACTACGCGACCATCAATCTAAATGACGCGCTGTATCGCGTGCCGGGCGTCGGCCAGATCACCAACTTTGGTACTGCCGACTACGCCATGCGAATCTGGGTTCGTCCGGACAAACTGGCTAAGTTGGGCTTCACCGTCCCCGATCTCATTCAAGCGGTTCAGAAGCAAAGCACCGTGAATCCGTCCGGGCGCGTCGGCGCGGACCCGGCACCGCTCGGCCAGGAGTTCACTTACACCGTGCGCTCGCAAGGCCGTCTGATGAGTGCCGACGAGTTCGGCGACATTGTGGTGCGTCTAAATACTGACGGGTCGACGGTGCGGCTCAAGGATGTGGCGCGCATCGAGCTGGGCGCTCTCACGTACACCCAAATCGGGCGTTTGAACGGCAAACCGGCATTGATCATTGCCCTTTATCAGACCCCGGGCAGCAATGCCATCGCGGTGGCGAGCGGCGTCAAAGAAGTGATGAAACAACTGAAGGAGAAGTTTCCTTCGGATTTGGACTACGTTATCTCTCTGGATACGACGCTTCCGGTGACCGAGGGCATTCACGAGATTGTGGTGACGCTCGGCGAGGCGACATTTCTCGTCATCGTGGTGGTATTCCTGTTTCTGCAGAACTGGCGCGCCACGCTCATCCCCCTGATCGCCGTGCCCGTATCTCTCATCGGCACGTTCATTTTCTTCCCGATGCTTGGCTTCTCCATCAATACCCTGTCGCTGTTCGGCTTGGTGCTGGCCATCGGCCTCGTCGTCGACGACGCGATCGTGGTCGTCGAAGCGGTAGAGCATCACATTGAGCACGGGCTCTCGCCGAGGGATGCCACCATCAAGGCCATGAGCGAGGTGACCGCCCCGGTGATCGGCATCGCGCTCATTCTTTCCGCCGTGTTCATTCCCGCGGCGTTGTCGGGCGGCATCACGGGCCGGCTGAACCAGCAGTTTGCGATGACGATCGCCATCTCGGTGTTGATTTCGGCGGTTAACGCCCTGTCATTATCGCCGGCCCTATGCGCATTGCTGCTGCGCCATCGCACGCCCTCGAAGGGGATACTGGGACGCTTTTTCGGCGCTTTCAATCGAGTGTTCACCCGGATGACCGGGGGCTACGTCAGCTTCTCCCACCTGTTGATTCGACGCTTCATCTTGGGTTTAGGATTGCTTGGTATCTTCGCGATACTCGCGGGCGGATTGGGGAAAGTTTTGCCCTCGGGTTTCGTGCCCGACGAAGACCAGGGATTCTTCTTCTTGAACGTGCAGCTCCCCGACGCCGCATCGCTGCAACGCACCGACGAGGTATGCGCCAAGATTGAAGCGCTGCTGGGTAAAGCACCGGAGATCGAGTACTACAACACCATTGCCGGCTACAGCCTGATTTCCGGGATCGCGTCGACTTACAATGCCTTTTACTTCGTGTCTCTGAAAGAATGGAAGCATCGGAAAGGCAAGGAGCACACCGCGGAGGCCGTGCTGCGGCGCGTGAATATGGCGCTGCGCAAGGATATAAACGAGGCCTTCGCCTTCGGGTTCATGCCGCCCGCGATTCCCGGCCTCGGTACCGGCGGCGGCTTTTCGATGTGGGTGCAAGACCGAAGCGGCGGTGACGTGTCGTATCTTGACACGAATCTGCGTGCCTTCCTCGAAGCCGCACGCAAGCGACCGGAGATCGGCACGATCAATACCAGTTTCCGTGCGGCGGTCCCGCAGGTCTTTGCCGATGTGAATCGCGACAAGGCTTTGAAGCAGGGCGTGGATGTCCGCGATGTGTATCAGACCATGCAGGCGTTCTTGGGCGGAGCCTACGTCAATCAATTCAATCGCTTCGGCCGGCAGTGGAAGGTGTTCCTGCAGGCCGAGGGCGATCAGCGCGTCAGCCAGGAGGATATCGGCAGCTACTATGTACGAAACTCCCATGGCGACATGGTCCCGCTGTCGGCTTTCGCCAGTACCCGGCAGGTCTTTGGGCCGGAATACACCAATCGTTTCAATCTGTTCCGCGCCGCGCAAGTAACCGGAGTGCCCGCCGCTGGCTATTCCTCGGGCCAGGCGCTCGACGCGCTCGAGAAAGTGGCGGCGGAGGTATTGCCGCGAGATATGGGCTACGAATGGGCCGATCTGTCCTATCAGGAGAAGAAGGCCGCGGGTGCCGGCGGCGCGGTGTTCATATTGTCGCTCATTGTGGTTTTCCTCATCCTTGCCGCGTTGTATGAGAGTTGGTCGCTGCCCTTCAGTGTATTGATGTCGGTACCGATTGCGGTGTTCGGCGCTTTCTTGGGAATGCTGATGCGCGGGTACGCATTCGATGTATTCGGTTCATTGGGATTGGTGATGCTCATAGGTCTGGCGGCGAAAAATGCCATTCTGATCGTGGAATTCGCCAAGATGGAATTCGACAAAGGTAAATCCCTGATAGATGCCGCATTGGAAGGTGCCAAGCTGCGCCTGCGGCCCATTCTGATGACTTCGTTTGCCTTTATCCTGGGCTGCGTGCCGTTGTGGACCGCGTCCGGCGCCGGCGCTGTGTCGCGTCGGGTCTTGGGCACTGCGGTGATCATGGGCATGTTGGCCGCCACCTGCTTGGCTATCTTCGTCATACCCATGCTGTTCGTGCTTGTGGAGCGCTGGAGCGGCAAAGAGAATAAACGCAAAGTCGCGCCGCCCGAAGCAGCCGGCCCGGCAACGGAGCACTAGCCTAGGATGCGCAGCCGCCCGTTAATCCTCGTCGCCTTCAGCGCGTTGCTGCTGTCGAGCTGTGCCGTGGGTCCCAACTACCACCGGCCAACGCTCACGACGCCCGATCAGTTCTACGTTGAAAAAGCGACCTCCGAAGCGCAATCGCTTGCGGATCTGCCATGGTGGCAATTGTTCGACGATCCGCTGCTCAACGACCTCATCAAGCAAGCCCTTCAGAATGGATTCGACGCGCGCACGGCCGCATGGCGCGTAGAGGAGGCGCGAGCACGATACGGCATTGCACAGTCGGCTTACTTCCCTCAAGTGGATTATGCGGGGGGAGGCAGCAGGCAGCGGGCGGCCGTGATCCCTGGCGCGCCATCGCAGGTTTTGAACGTGGTAACGGCCAACGTGGCCTTTGCGTGGGAGCTCGACCTGTGGGGCCGAATCCGCCGCCTGAATGAATCGGCCAAGGCACAGTTTCTTGCGACCGATGAGGCGCGGCGCGGGGTCCTGTTATCGCTGGTATCGGATGTCGCCACCGCTTATTTTCAGCTGCGCGAGCTGGATAACGAACTGCTGATCGCACAGAACAATCGCGATGCATTCCAGAGCACTTACGATCTGTTCAATCGGCGATTGGAGGAGGGGGCCGCTTCTGGCTTGGAAACCTCGCGCGCGCAGGGCGCGTTGGGATCCGTCGCCGCGGCGATACCCGAAACCGAACGTGCTATTTTGGCCAAGGAAAATCAGATCAACTTTCTGCTGGGCCGAAACCCTCAACCCATTCCACGAACCAGTCCCTTGCCGGCGCTGCCTCCGGCGACACCACCAGGCTTGCCCTCGCAGCTGCTTGAGCGCCGGCCCGACGTCCGTCAAGCGGAACAGCTGTTGATATCGGCCAATGCATCGGTGGGGGTGGCCAAGGCAGACTTTTTCCCCACCCTGTCCCTGACCGGGAGCTATGGTGGCGTCAGCAACGATTTGAGCAGCCTCTTGACCGCGGGTAAAACCTGGTCGATCGGCGCGGGTCTGATGGGACCGCTGTTCCACGGCGGCGCCATTTTGCGAAGTTATCAGGTCAGCAAAGCTCAATGGGAAGAGAGCAAGATTCAGTACGAAGAAACGGTGACCACCGCGTTCGGCGACGTTTCGACGGCCCTCACCGATCGTCTAAAGCTGGTGGAAACGGTGAAGCAAAAGGCGGTGTCGGTCGACGCCTATCGAGAGGCGGTTCGATTTGCAAATGTCCGCTATCTTGCGGGCAAATCCTCGTACTACGAAGTGCTTGAAGCTCAGTTGGACCTCTTTCCCGCGGAGAACGCCTTGGCGCAGAGTCAGCGCGACCAGTTTCTGGCGGTGGTCAATCTGTATCGCGCGTTGGGAGGGGGCTGGATGGTAGAGGCCGCGAAGGCTTCCAGCGCTCCGCCCTAGCATTCGACTCAATACGTCCTTGGTCTTACAGCACACTGGGGTCTCCCGGATAAATACTGCATCCGGGCATGATGATCTGCGATCGCGCGCGGGTTACGTGTACCCGGGCGCAAAACTGCATCGTTTCCGACGCGATGGCGATCGTGCGGAAGAGGTCCAATCATCCCATGGGACCTCGATTTCAGCTCCTTGCCCCTTATGGCCCGGCGTCGACTCTCCCCTGGCGCCGGGCCAAATTTTTGGTTCACACATATATCAGCACCTTTTAGTGCACTGCGGAAGAACGCGGTATCACGGCTGAAATAATGCTGCGGTGGCAAACCTGAGCAAACCCAGCTAGTCTTTTCACTGAATAGGGATGCTGAGCTGACCGCAGGACGAAAATCAGGGAAAGGGAAGGGATATGGATACGCAGCCAGTCGTGTTTTTGGTGGATGATGAAATCGCGATTCTAGAGGCTCTGGGCAGATTGCTTCGGATGGAAGGCTTCACGGTTCGTGCGTGGAACTCGAGCCTTCAATTCCTCAAGGACCATCAGCCGGAGATTCCCGGCTGCCTGGTGGTTGATGTGCGCATGCCGGACCTTGACGGTCTCGAGTTGCAACGCGCCTTGCAAAAAAGCGGCTCCGAAAGACCTATCGTGTTCGTGACGGGACAAGGCGACATTTCCATGACTGTGCAGGCGATGAAGGCTGGTGCAGTGAGCTTTCTGCCTAAACCAGTGAAGCGCGTGGAACTCGTGGCCGCGGTTCGCGAAGCCATTGCAAAAGACGAAGAAAATCGCGCCGCTCGCTTGGAGCGCCGTGACGTCGAAATGCGGGTCGAGAAGTTGACGCCGCGCGAGCTGCAAGTGCTCAAGCTGGTAACCCGCGGATTGCTGAACAAGCAGATCGCCGCGGAGCTGGGCGCTGCGGAGAAGACCATCAAGGTGCATCGGGCACGCGTCATGCAAAAGATGCAAGTCAGATCCGCCGCGGCTCTGGTCGGATTGTTGGGAGCCGATCGCCTGGCCGGCAGCCGCAGCTGACTGCCGCGACAATCGGCGGTTAGTGCGGCGCGGCCACCACGACATAGCTCGTGGTAGTTCCGGCAAACTGCGGCTGATACCAGGTACTGCCGCACTGCTGATAGGTCAGTCCATTGACCACAACGGCGGAGCAGGATGGGGGAACTGTGTTCACAATGGATCCCACGACCGCTGCGGTCACCGCCACCGTCGCCGTCACAGCGGCAGCGGCCGCGATAGGGTGGTAGCAACAGCCGCCGCCGTTGTATCCCCCGTGATAGTTATTGTTGACGTTGACGTTCACATTGCGATTGACGTTGACGTTTGTATTCGAATTCACGTTGCGATTCACATTGGCATTTGCGTTCGTGTTGCGGTTGACGCTGGTCCGCGCGCCACCGCCACCGCCACCGCCACCGCCGCCACCGCCACCGCGCCCACCGCCGCCGCGTTGGGCGTCCGCAAGCGGCGCGAGACTAATCAGGGCCAAACCCAAAACCGTTGCAACAATCGACGCGGGCAATCTGTGCATGGCCTACTTCTGTTTTTCAGCGGCTGAGGGACGCACTTCGGCAATTGCAATCTTGTGCGCGTCCTTGGGTGGATCGAAATCAAAAGCGGCGTCATTGAAGGACGGCGCGAGATTCCAAGTCAGTACGACACTGTGCCGCGGGCGCGCCGGGTCTGATGTGGTTGTCAGGACAATCTTGCGCGGCAGAGGATAGTCGCCGCTTTGGATCCATATCTGCCAATCCAGACCTTCCTGGCGGAAGGCATATTGCTCACAGGTTACGCCTTGGATCTGGCTGGGCCCGGCGTCAAATCCTGCGGTAATCTTACTCGCTTCCGAGCGGCTCGTTCCCCATGTGAAGAGGTCTTGCAATGGCAGGTCGATGCCGTACTTGTCGTAAAGCTCATCCGCCAGCTGGCTAATGGTGGGTGGGGCTGCCACAGTCGCGTAGTAGTTTACGTGGGCCCCATAGACCGTTATGGATTTGCCGTTGTAATAGTAGATGCGATGCTGATCGTCCCGCGTAACCTCGACACGCAGCTTATTCGGCGCCTGCGCCAGGACATCGCTGACCGCGTCGGACTCGAGGAGCTGTCCGTCATCCGTGACGTCGTCGGTGCTGGACACACCCTTGACCTGAAAGGCCTTCAGCGTTCGAAGATAGGCGCCCATTTTGTTGAGCGCGGCGATGGCCGTGGCTTCAACTCCCGGGGCCGGCGGTTGCGGGGCCGGCTTGCTCGCCTGCGACTGCGCGAGACCGGCCAGCAGCAAGGCGCTGAAACCCACCGAAAGCACTGCAACATAGCTGGCACGCGTCATACCGTCTCCGCAAAGGTGGGTAATCTAAAAGACGTTCTACGACGCCGCTCAAGCCTTGAGCATCGGACCTAAGTCTTATGGCTAGCGGCAAGGCTCTTTTTCGTTGAAAATGGCGCTATAAAGTCATGACGATTCGACCAGCCCACTCGGCTGATGCGCCTGCCATCGCCCAGCTTCACGCGAGTAGTTGGCAAACGGCCTACCGCGGCATCCTTCTCGATGCATTTTTGGATGGTCCGCTTTTGGAGAATCGCCACGCTCTGTGGCGTGATCGCCTATCCCTTGATGCTCGGGCGGACCAATTTGTCGTGGTTGACGAGCAAGCCGGAGAGATCCGTGGTTTTGCATGCGCTTTTTTCGACGCCGATCCCGAGTGGGGGACGCTGTTGGACAATCTGCACGTGGTTCCCAAACTCAAGGGTCGAGGCTTGGGACGGCAGCTGATTTCTGCTACCGCGGCGGCGGTTATGCGAAATACCGCAAACCCGCAGCTCCACCTGTGGGCCTACGAACAAAACAGGGCCGCTCGACGCTTCTATGAGCGCCTAGGCGGCATTCTCACCGCCACTGAAGAGGAGCCCGCGCTCGACGGTTCACGGGTGAGGGCCGTACGGTATTGTTGGCGAGAACTTTCTGAACTGGTTCGGCACGGCGTCGCCGGCGAGGAGCGCGGTACCGATGGCTTCATCCCACGCCGCTAGGTACTCAGCGTTCCTCGCTATTCGCTGCTCGAGGTAAATCCGGATTTCAGCGACCCGTCGGCGATGAGAGCATCGACCACCACTCCGTCGTGTCCCGGGACGATGCGGATGGCGGGCTCCGCTGCGTGCAAGCGACCCAATGCGGCCAGCTCGCCGAATACCGCATCCCGATCTTCGCCCAAAAATAACCAGGTCACCAGCCGCGCCCGCTCCCGCTGAACGGCGATATTGCGAAAGTGCCACGCGACATCGCCGATGAACAGAAGCTCCTTTCCGTCTTCGGTGGCGACAAAGACCATCTGGCTGCCGGGCGTGTGGCCCGGCGCCTTGATCAACACGACACCGGGAGCCACTGTTCGATAGTTTTCATACTCGATGGGTGCATAGCCGTCCAGGGCGTGCTCTGGAAACTTTGCCGGTGCCATCGCCTCGGGATGCAGAAACTGCTGGCGGTTCAATTGAACGGCGTGCATTAGCGCAGACAATCCCGGATGGGACGTTAAGCCGCCGATGTGATCCACGTGCTCGTGCGTGATCAAGATGACGGAGGCTTGGCTCATGGCTTTTTGCATTCTTGCGTAAGCTTCAGCATCGAATTTAAGCAGGTTGTCTCCGCCGAGCTCTTTACTGAGAGCGGTATCAACGATGATGGAAGTGCTGGGATAGGCGATGCGGTAGGAATACACGGGTAGATCGCTCGTGCGCCAGCCATCGCCCGCCACAACTGCGGTTGCTGGGAACCGAAAAAGCGCAATACGCTCGACCTCGACTGCCGTGGGCTTCTCGCCCGGCATACTGGCGGCGAGCCGCCGAATCTGCGGCATGTTCAGCGCATATTGGGTGTGCGCAGGCATACGGCTTTCGACGATGAGCCAGTAATAGGCAGCGCCAACCGCAACCGCTATGCCGCTTAAGGCAACGGCAGAGTTGCGTACCCACGGCTTCATCTAATCTGTCAACTCAGCTAAAGCGCGAAAGCCAGCTCAGTATGCGATCGAGCGAAGGCTTGTACGGCGGCCGAATAATCCCGCCTCCGGAGAAACGGGACTGAATGAATACCGGTTTCTCCTTCGAGAATTGCCGGAAGCCAAACTCGCCGTGGTAATGACCTTGTCCCGACGCGCCCACGCCGCCGAAGGGCAACTTTTCTTGCGCAATGTGCATGAGGGTATCGTTGACCGATACGCCGCCGGCGATGGTGGAGGACAGGACTTGATCGCGCACGGCTCG
The DNA here is from genome assembly GCA_036494725.1 of Steroidobacteraceae bacterium. GTDB lineage: Bacteria > Pseudomonadota > Gammaproteobacteria > Steroidobacterales > Steroidobacteraceae > Bog-1198. The sequence goes on along the minus strand of DASXNX010000024.1, from coordinate 128,725 downwards.
ATCATTGCCAAACCAATACAGGGCGAGCGGCCGTTCACGACCGTTTACATACGCCAGAGCATCCTGCACCGTGTCGTACGGCACAATGGGCAGAATGGGGCCGAATATTTCTTCGTTCATTACTCGCATATTGTCGCCGACGTTGAGCAGCAGGGTCGGCGGCAACTGTCTACCGGCCGGCGCCGCATCAACCGATGGCTCAAGTTCGACAACCGTCGCGCCGCGCGCGCGCGCATCATCGATCAGTTCGCGCAATCGCTTGAGATGACGATCAGTGATGATCCCTGAGTAGTCGGGGTTGGAGCGAAATGTCGGATACATGGCCATCATGCTTTTTCTTAGCGCTTGAACGAAGCGATCGACATTCCTGCGCGGCACCAACATATAGTCGGGCGCAATGCAGGTCTGGCCCGCATTGATCAATTTTCCCCAGGCGATGCGGTCGATGACGGTATCCAAATCGCAGGATGCATCGATGATGGCGGGCGACTTTCCGCCCAGTTCCAGGGTAACCGGCGTCAAGTTCTTTGCCGCGGCCTGCGCCACCTCGCGGCCTATCGCGGTCGAGCCGGTAAAAACTAAATGATCAAAGGGCAGGGCGGCGAAGAGCTTCCCGACGGCGGCGTCGCCAGTGACCACCGCCACCTCTTCAGGTGCAAACGACGCGGCGATTGCCGAAGCCAACGCTTTGGAGAACAGGGGCGTCATCTCAGAAGGCTTGATCATCGCGCGATTCCCCGCCGCCAGCGCGCCGATCAAGGGCGCCAGCGCCAATTGCAGCGGGTAGTTCCAAGGGCTGATGATGCCGATGACCCCGAGCGGCTGCCGCATGATCATCGACTTGCCGGGGCGGTAGGCGAGGGCGGTCGAAACACGCTGCGGCTTCATCCATCGCGCCAGATGTCGAATCGCGTGCCGGATGCCGCTCTGAAGCATCAACGTCTCCGTGATCCGAATTTCCGTAGGCGAGCGGGTCCCAAAGTCTTCCGAGATCGCCCGGGAGAATTCCGCGGAATGCGATTCGATGAGCCGGCTCAATCGATTGAGCCGGTCGACGCGTACGGCGCGCGACGGCAACATCTGCGATTGAAACGCCTTCTGCTGTGCACGTAGCAACTCGAACAAAGTGTCCGAAAAGGCATCCGAGCGAGCGGCTGCCAGAGGTAGGGAACTCATTGAAGCCTCCGTGGAAAGCGGGCAGCCTTCGCATAGCTATTTAAGATTGTACCAAGTGCGCACTGACGTCCGGGAGAGAATACCGAGCGACCGGGTTGCTTCGAGGATGCCTGTCGGAGCGGCGGGAGTGAATGTCGGGGCGCGTTATTGATCGCCCAAAGTAGCGTAAATAACTCTATTGTAATTAGATAATTGCAAAACTATTGTTATCTATTTTCTAATAACTTTGCGCCGGGCACTCCAGACCCTAAGTCCCTGCTGCTATCCTAAAGATCATGAGCGCGCGCATATACCAAATATTGAACCACTACACGCCCGCCTCGGCGCTGGACCCTGGATTCTTGGTATTGGACAACTCCGCCAACGAACGACCGGATTGGTTCGAATACTGGCCAATGCGTAATTTCCTGTTGAGACAGCCGCTGGATGAGCAGCTCTTATATGGTTTCGTTTCGCCAAAATTTGCGTTCAAAACCAATTTGGGCGCATCCGGTGTCGCTTCCTTCATCCGTGACGCGGATGCGGAGGCAGACGTCGTGCTCTTCAGCCCAGGGATTCACAACAGCGCGCACTATCTCAACGTATTCCAGCACGGCGATGCCAAGCACCCGGGCTTGATCAGCGTGGCCACGGAGTTGATGAATCGAATTGGTCACCCCATCGACTTTGCCACCCTCGTCACGGATTCGCGCAACGAAGTCTTTTCGAATTACATCATCGCGAAGCCGCGCTTTTGGCGACGTTGGCTCGAGATTAACGAATCAATATTCCGCATCGCCGAAGATCCTGACGACCCTCTCGGAATCAAACTGGCTTCGCGGACTCAATATCGTTCCAAATCGCACGTGCCCATGAAGATATTCATCATGGAACGGATCGCAACACTGATTCTCGCGACCGAACCGGGTTTCGCGGTCCACGCCTATGATGCGTTCGGAGCACGCTCGCGCTTGTATCGGGCGCCCGCCGCCATCGTTTGCGATGCTTTAAAGATAGCCTATGCCACGACAGGGCACGAACACTACAAGGACGTCTTCACTCTGATTCATTCCTTGCGTCCATACTTGAATTGGCAGGTTCGAATCGGGACGCTATTGGGGACAAAGTCCGTCCGCAATTGTCTCAAGACGCTGGCCGGCCGCTGGCGTGACCGAGTCTAGCCGTTATGAGTCGGCACGGCCCAGTGCGGCGTATTGCTCAGCCACGGTAGCCGCATCCAGCAAGGTCAAAATCTTCGCCGCAGACAGATCGATATCGCTGGACAAGGCTTCGTCCATTCGCTGTGCGAGTGCCCGCGGGTTGTCAACAGGTACCAGCCAATGCGCCAGGGGCCCCGTGAGAATTTCGTCCGGCCCATGCGGGCAGTCGGTGCTGACCACCGGCGTGCCGCAAGCCAGGGCCTCCACCAAAACCAGGGGAAATCCTTCGTAGTCCGAGGACAGGAGCACAAGCTCCGCGTTGCGCATCCAGGGATACGGGTTTTGACGGAAGGCGATGGGTCGCACGCGTTGCTCGACCCCCAAACGACGCGCCAGCTTGGTCACCTTGCCTGGATGGTTGGTGAGCATCACCAATGGTAAATCGCTGGCGGATTGGCGTAGCGCCTGGAGCAGCACATCGATACGTTTTTGATGTGATGCACGGCCGACATGGAGAAGGTAAGGCTCCGTTGGCAGCGGCTCGTCGAGCATCGCCGCGCGAGCGCGTAAATCCTCAAACTCGAATGGGTTGTATATCGTTTGCACGCTTGCCGGCGCGATCCATGAGATCTTGCGAAGCTCTCTTTCCAGACCGCGCGACACCGTGATGACCCGTTTGCCGTTCAATACCCTTTGTAGCCTGCGTTGACGCCAGTACTGTGCGGGATTCTTACGCAGCGTTTGCCCCAAGGCCGCTCGGATCGAGGCATGGACGCAGTACCAGGCATGCGGCAAGCCGGCGCGCGCCACTACATGCTGGGAATGAATGAGATTGGCCACCACTAAATCGAAGGGACGCCCGTCGCTGCGTTCCAGGTCGGTCAGCCGCGATTTTAGCTCGGCGGCCTGACGCGCATAAGCGCGCCCCCCCAGGAGGTTCTTCGTCGGCGTCGCCAAATAGTGCAGCCGTTGTTCGCCGCTTGCATCGTAGTGGCCGGTATTCTCGAGGGCGATGACATGGGCCTCATGACCCGCACGCTCAAGAGCTCGCCGCAGCGTAAGCACGACCTTCTCGGCACCACCGCCGTACATCGAATCAATGATCAGCGCTATTTTTCGCGACTGTGCGGCCATTTGTCTTTGTCATCCGACTTCAGAGCCGCGGTATCTTACTATGGGCGAGCGCGTGGTAGGATTCGCCTCCAATGCTGCCCCTGTCCCACGAAAGCATCGAACGCATGGCGGAGCCGGCCCGCAACGCCGTTGCTACCGGAGACATTCCCGGGGTGGTTTGTTTGGTTTGGCAACGCGGCGAGTTGCTGCAGATAGAAGCGGTCGGATTGCGCAATATCGAGGCGCGGTTGCCCGTGGAGCGCGACACGATATTTCGCATCGCCTCCATGAGCAAGCCAGTCACCACGGCGGTCGCCTTGAGGCTGGTGGAGCAGGGCGCGATGCGGCTCGAGGATCCCATTACGAAGTGGGCACCCGAATTCTCTGAGATGCGCGTGCTCCGCCAACCCGGCGGATCATTGGATGACACATACCCGGCGCCGCGGCCTATTACGATCGAAGATCTGATGACCCATCGATCCGGTCTCTCGTATGGCTTCACCGCGAAGGGGCCGCTCGCGGTGGTGTTGCAGGACAAGTTTGGATTTAAAACCGATCGCTGGAATTCTCCCGACGAATGGATGGGGGCGCTGGCTTCGTTGCCGCTGAGTTTTGCCCCCGGAGAGCGATTCAACTACAGCCATTCCACCGATGTGCTTGGATTCATTGTTGGTCGGGCGGCACGTTCAAGTCTGCGTGAGGCGATGCAGGAACTGTTGTTCACTCCGTTGCAAATGCCCGATACCGATTTTTGGATTCCACCCGAGAAGCGCGCTCGAGCCGCGGTGCTGTACGCAACGCCCGCGCGCGGAAATTTCACACCGGCATCGTTGCCCGGCTTCCTGGACGAGGTTCCGCCGGTCATCACCGCCGGCGGCCATGGCTTGGTCTCGACCGCGGATGACTATCTCGCCTTCGGGCGCATGCTGCTGCAAGGCGGCGAGCTCAACGGCAAGCGAATTCTCTCGCAGGAATCGGTTGGCCTGATGACCACTAATCGGTTGACGCCGGCTCAGCGGCGAGACAGTCAGTTCGGCATGCCCTTTTTTATGGCCCAAGGGTTTGGCCTGGGGCTGTCCGTGATCACGGATCCGAAAAAGAACGCCTGGCTGGGTACGGGGAGCAGGGGGTCGTTCGGTTGGCCCGGCCTCTTTGGAGGTTGGTGGCAAGTTGATCCGCAGCAGCAAATGGTGATGTTGTGGCTGCAACAAACCATGCCGCCGCAATCCCCAGCCGGGAGCGGATCCGGTTCGCGTGTTGCCGAAATGCTCGCTCGATGGATATTCTCATCGCCCGCTCTTGTTTCGCTGATGACTAAGATGGCGCAACGGTCAGGGAAAGGGCCGCGACTGCCGGGTATTGCGGCCACGCAGAATTTCCAAAGAGAGACCTATTCAGCTCTGGACGCGGCTGGCTGACCGTCAACCCAGTCCATCGGTTTCGAGTACCCAGGCTTGCACCAGGCGGAAGGCAACGGCCAGCACGACGGGACCCACAAAGATTCCGATCGCTCCAAAGGACAGCAATCCTCCGATCACGCCGGCAAAGATCAAGAGCAGCGGTAGATCCGCTCCCTTCTTGATCAAGATTGGGCGCAGGAAGTTATCCAGCGTACCCACAAAAACCGTCCAGACGAGAAGGACTGTTCCCCACACATTATCGCCGCTCCAGTACATCCATATTGTTGCCGGGGCCAACACGAGAATTGGACCCAACTGGGCCAGGCAGAGAACCAGCATCACCGCGGTCAGCGGCGCGGCAAAGGGGACGCCCGCGACCGCAAGCCCAATGCCTCCGAGCAGAGATTGAACCAGCGCCGTCACCACCACGCCCAGCGCGACTCCGCGGATCGCCTGAGCGGCGAGCCGTATTGATCCCTCGCCGCGCTCACCCGCAAGACGGCGTCCGAATAGAATGACTCCGCGGGCTGCTGTGTCACCGGTCGCATAGAGAACCGCGACCAGCACGACCGTTAGCAGGATCTGGATGACCAGCTTCCCGATAGTACCGGCGGCCCCCAGCGACAACCTGACTGCCTGAACAACATATGGCTCGATCTTGGTCTTCAGTTCTTCTGGGCCTAGGTTGGCGACGCCACGCCAGGCGGTGCTTATCCTATTGCCCACGAGCGGTATGTGGGCGACAAAATCCGGCGGCTGAGGAATCTTGACGTCGTGCATCTCCTTCGCCCAATTCATTGCATCGTCCGCGTGATCGATGATGGCATCGGCCGCAAACCAGAAGGGTAGAAGGAACACGATAAGGATCGCGAGGGTCATCGCGGTAATGGCGAGCCAACGCTTTCCCCAAAACCAGCTCTGCAGCTTGACAAGCAACGGCCACGTTACGACCACGAGCATCGTCGCCCAGATCAGTGCCCCGAGGAATGGGCTCATAATCCAAACGGTGACGACAATGAGGCCGCCGATCGTCAAAACCGCCAGTAAGGTACGGGCGATGTCGCGGGGCGGACCTGGTTCTTGTTTCACGTCGACTAACCGGCGATCAAAGGTTTAAGACCTCTTCGACGAGCGCTTATTGAGATACCACGGTCCAGGACTTGTCCGGGTCGAAGAGCTCCATCTTCTGGAAGGCATCCAGCGTGTTATCGCCGAAGTCCTTCTCGTAAACGACTCCCGTGTGGCTCACCATGAAGGTTTTGATACCGGTCTCGCCATATTCCGCCGGGGCAGCGACCAATGCAAACCCACCGATCATCGCACCCTGCACGACGAAGTCCATCCTTCCCAGAGGTGCCGATGGCCCTTGCCCTTTGAGCACTTTGAAAAAGTAACCGCGGTATGCCTCGCCGCTTATGTTGTAGCCCTGCTCAATGGCGTGGGCGATCTTCTCGCCGATGGGACCGGCCCAGGTGCCGTCGGCATTCTTCCAGGCCAGACCGTCATGCTTGCCCGGACTTGCAATGATCCGTTGCGCATACTGGGCCGGCTCGTAGCCGGTGCGCTGGGTGATATATAGATAATCATGCTGCGCTTCCACAAAGCCGCGGCAAACCTCAATAGCGTCCAGCTCGTTGCTGCCGATGCGGCGATTAAAGAGTTCCTGCCGGCCCGCGGCCGCATCGAAGGACCAGCGTTCGCCATGCTTGACAATGGGTAGGGCGAATGGCCAATCCTGCTCGCCTATAATCAGGTATGCACGGCCCTGCGTCTTCGGATCAAGAGAGACTTGCATCTTTTTTCGTGCCAGAGCAGCGACTTCCTTCGCTCGCTCACGATCTTGGGCAAACTCCCCCGTGAGAACCACGTCTTCCCCGTCACTGCCTACAATCTTCAACAACTTGGGTACATCGAACTTTTCGGCCGCATCGATCATGGCGGTAGCGGCCTGTTCAGGAGTCGCGAAAGTTTCCGGCCCGACAGAAGCGTTAGTCGCCGTGGCGCTTGCCGGCTTCTCGGCTGCCCTCGATTTCGACGGAAACTGAGTAGCAGCGATCGCGATCAGCGCGGCTCCCGCGATGAAAAGGGCTGCGTACGTACCAGATCTTGCAAATTTCGTAGTCATATTGACATTCCCTCAATTGCGGTTCGCGTGGTCTATCGGCGTCGTCCGCCGCCGCCTCGGCTGCCGCCGCCGCCGCGCATACCTCCGCCACCAGAACTCGATGAGCCGCGCCGGCTCGAGGAACTCGCACGCCCGCCGTCGAACCCGCTGGAAGAGGAGAAGGCGCCTCCGCCTCCGCCGCCGCTCCCTCGACCCGATGATAAGTCGCGACTGCCGATTCGATCGCCGCCGCCGCCAACGGAACCACCGCCACCGGCGCCGCCGCGATCGCCCAGGCCTCCGCTTGAGCCGCCCAGCCCGCCGCTTGACCCACCGCGATTGCTCGGGAGATTCCCGCCTTGATTGCTGATCTGCTGCCGCGCACCCGACGAACGTGACGCCGCGGAATCGCCGCGCGCGCTGCCATTGAATTTATCCGCGGTGGCGCGATCGGCATAGGGTGCACCGCCACGATGCTCAGGTGAATGCTGCCAATTTGAGTTCGCGCCGCCCGCGCCACCCACTCCACCAACGCCGCCGGGCTTGCCGGCTCCGCCGACGCCTCCCACGCCGCCGGGCTTGCCGGCTCCGCCAACGCCGCCGACACCTCCGACACCTCCGACGCCTCCGACGCCTCCTACGCCTCCTACGCCTGCGACCCCTCCAACACCGCCAACGCCACCGACTCCTCCGACACCGCCAATTCCGCCGGCACCTCCGCCCGTGCGCACGAAGTTGTTGTTGTGATTGATGTAGACGTTGCCGCCGCCCCATCCGCAGCCGTATCCCCAGCCGCCGCTTATCCATGCACCCATGGCGAGGCCCACGCCGAATGCGAGGAACGCCGTCCCGGGGTAGTAGGGCGGGTAGTAAATAGGCGGATACGGGTAGATCGGCGCTCCGTACACGACGACTGGGTCATAGGAGGGCACGTAGATGACCTGGGGATTCGACTGCTCGATCACGATCACACTCTGGCCATTATCGACGACTTGCGTCTCGACTTTTTGCTGTTCGCTCGACTTGAGAGTGCCTTTGTCCTGCGCCTTTTTGCGCATTCGTTGGACCGCAGCCATTACATCCTGCTGCTGTGCGAGGAATGCATTGCCGAGATCCGTGGTCCACTGAATGTCTTTGGCGAGCCGCTCTACGACCTCAGGCACGGCGGCCATGGACTGGATGCTGGCATCCCAAGGCTGCTTCGCTACGGCATCGGCAAGAGCCTTGTCTTTGAGACTGGGATTTTTCTTGAGCCATTGCTGTAGTTGGACGAGCTCGAGCGGGTAAGTCGAGGCCGCAAGCGTCTGCGCGACCAGAGGGTCCGGGTATAGCGCGATCGGCGCCACCAGGGAATCGAGCTGATCCGGAGGAACCTTGACCGCCGGAGCATCCGCGGATTTCGCAGCGGGTGTTGCCGATGCCCCGGTCGCGGGTGGTGGCGCTGCAGTGGCCTTAGGCGGGGCGGGAGTTTGTGCGTCTACGGAGAAGGCGACAGCCACCGCCAAGAGCGCTCCAAAGACCAAAGCCATAGTTCTGGTTGCAGCCATGTTGTAAGACCTTTCCCAGTGAGTGATGTGCTTTTGTTGGTTGCGCACGCAAGCTTTGAACAAGCGGCGAGAATTTGAAATTGGACCAAAGTACAACAAGATCTGCTGAACCTTTGGAATCTTCGGTCTGTCCGAAGGGACAATACAAATCTGACCGGAAGCCAGCGTAGATTCTTAGATGCTTTGCACGCTGCTGGCAAAGCTTTGCTCCGAACTGATTCCACCGTGGCGCGCGAGCCACAGGGAGGCGACGATGACCCGCGGCATCGGTTTCGCTGCTCTGTTCGGGCTGCTTCTTTGCGCTGTAATACTCATCGTCCCGGGCTGCGGCGGCAAGCCACCGACCCGCGAGCAAGCAATAGAGCGGTACAGCCAGGCGCTGCGAGAGGGCGTCTCGAGCCATGTACCCGATGAGCAGCGGAGAGCTCAGATGCTTTCGATCGTTGACCAACTGGAAGCGGTTCATGTTCGTTTCAATCAAGAGACGGCGGACTTCATCGCAAGCTATGACAAATTAAATGCCGACTACGACGCCACACGACCGGCCTTCGATCAACTGTTCTCGGACTATAGCGCGAAGCGCGTCAAGGCTCGCGGTCAAGCCCTGGACCTTCACTTTCAGTTGGCATCGCTGGCGACGGCGGCCGAGTGGGACACCATTGGTAGAGCGGAAACGAAATTGTACGAAAAGGTCAATGCAGCGCGTCCGGCAAATCAGAGTGCGAAATGATGACCTCGCCAAGACAAGGCGGCCAGATCCTCATTCTGTTAGCTGCGTGGCTCTTCTTCGGCGGAGGTGGTTCAAGCGCGCTAGTCGCTTATGACCGACCAGTCTCTCAGATAAAGAAGGCCGTTAAGCGCGTGATTGTGGAGCCCGGCCGCAGGAATTCGATCCTGACCGAAATCGACCGTTGGGAATCTGTTCAAGAAACACAAAACAAGTATGTCGGCGCGAACCGTGAGGAGCTCCTTAAGACCCTGCGCCGCAAGGACGCTCAGATCTCCGACGTGCAGCCGATGATGACGGCGTTGGACAAGGCTTTTTTTGGAATGGATTGGGACTTTATTAATTTTCGGTTCTCCGTGAAGAATCAGGTTACCAATGCCGAATGGGCCGAAATCGTGGCAAAGCCCAATCCCTAGACTTGATGAGGCAGGTGGCAATCGAATATATAGGCCAACGGCGTTATGAGCTACGGATGCGCTGGCGGAGTGCCGGCATGAAGTTTTTTTGGCGGCCCGTTGCTTGTATGGTGTTGAGCCTGGTGGCGCGTTCGATCGCGTTCTCCGCCGAAGTGGAGCCCGCGCAGCTTGTCATCGCGCTTCGTTCCAAGATTCCGATTGAACCGATGGCGCTACATGGAGATCCCTATGTCAGATGGCAGGCCGGAAATCCGCCCAGCGCGGCCGCCGGCACGGTATGCGGGGTTCGATTCGAGCCGGATCAAGTCCACTACCGCCTTTCCACGTTCGCCGACGGGGCAGGGGCGCGCACCTCTGGATTTGCAGTCACCCATTTCGGCGCCTGCGGGACCTGCTCGACGCTGCAGGACCTCGCGGTCTATCTCGAGAAGCCGGACCTCACCACACCGGTACGCGGATGCGGCATTAAGTGGGGTGCGTCTGCTCGGCTGAGGTGCTTGGAGACTCTCGGGTTCAGTCCTGCGTGCGCGCAAACCTGGATGTACAACGTCGAGAATACCCGCCAACACTGTTTCAGTGTCTGCTTATGGAGTTGGGTCGAGGGCGAGGCGCCGACGAGAGAAGACGGTCGACTGAACGCCTGTCTGCAGTGCGATGAGGATCGCTCCGGACCGATCTTCAAGGCAGCTGCGGGACGCACGCGCCGCAACTCGGGTATCCATTCTTCGATCCCGCGCCCCAACGATCAGATTGCGCCGATCGTTCATGACTACATCCCTGACGCACCGATGTGAGTCTGGAGGCCCATTTAATTCTTGTTGAGAAGGAGAATTCCTTGCGCTATTTCGCCCTTACCATCGCGCTCATCGTCCTAGGCGTTTGGATCCCAGCCAACGCTCAGCAAGCCGGACCCGTTGCTGCCCTTGGGGGCGACAGTCCGGCGAACCCGGATTCCTTTTTTCCGCTGTGGAAATCGCTTCTCGGGGACAAGCAGTTCCTTCCGCCGTATGGAATCAATCTGGTCCTTTTCGACCTCAACGGCCAATGGGACGTCAAGAATTTCTCGGCATCGGTCAGTGGCAACGAAGTCGCCTCAGTCAGCGGCAAGGCCGAAGTGCATCCCATCACATACGGTCCACGCGCCGACGTGTGGGTGTTGCCCTTCTTGAACGTGTTCGTCAGCGCCGGCGCCTTGAAGCTCAACGTACAGGCGACCGGTTTTGATCTTCCACTCGGAGTTAGCGGCCTTCCGCCACAGGTGATTCGCGGAGACGTCAGCATCGATCTTGATTTCACGGGTTACTATGGGGGCGGCGGTTTTGTGCTGATGTACGCCTGGAATAACTACTTCACTTCGTTCGACTACTCGGCAGTCTGGACCCACCTTCAGTCCTCGGACTCCGATGTTTCGGGAAACGAGCTGCGGACGGACACAGCCTCCTTTCGTATCGGCTACAACGCCGGTGCGATCCAGCCCTATATCGGCGCTCGCTGGGTCAAGAAAATAGATCACTTCGAGGGAACCGTGAGCGGGCCCGATGGCCGGCCGCTGACCTTCGCGGTCGATCTGCAGGCGCCGGTGTGGAACTACCAAGTCGGGATTCATGGGCTCATCGCGCGACACTACGAACTGGTCGTCGAAGCGGGCTTTGGCCAAAGAACGCACGGTCTTGTAAACCTCGGCTACCGGTTCTAGAACCGGAACGTTGCGCCGAGCGTCGGACCCGACAAGGACAGACGCTGCACGCTTCCGGCACCACTTTCTTCGAGCGAGAGCTGCCGGTACGCCAGCAACATATCACCCCAGCCAAACCCATATCCGACGCCGAGCAGGCCTTGCCACGTGAATTTCGAGGTGCCTGCGCCCAGGTCGAGGTACATGGGCACGAACCAAGCTGAGTCGGCAAGCGTGATTCGCCCGCGGAGTCCGACGATACCATCCCACAGGTCGACACGCGTCCCCGCCGATCCCGTTCGTCCAGGCAGAGCCGGCAGCGACGTCGCGAAGTTCCAGTCGAGCGTCGCGCTGACGTGCGTATAGCGAAGTCCCGCGAGAAGGTCGAAACTTAGGTTGGACGAACGCATCAGCGCATAACTGCCCGTCGGGGTGACCAGAGTGCCTGAAAGGTCTGCCGTCGTGCCCGTGTTAAGGGGCACTTCAACTCCAACTCCCGGTACAACGATATTGGTCACTCGGCTGCTCGCCTTGCTGAAGTCGCAGTAGACCAAGTCAAGCGACAGCCCCCAATCGCCCTTGCTTGCCGCCGCATTCAAGAAAAAGGCCGCCCTGAGGTGCTTCAGTAGGTCCGTATCGAGAGTGGAGCCGCCCGAGTCAGGAGGCTCGAACCCGAGAGTCGCGTCGACGGAGGGGAGCCACAAATAGGGCGTTACCCTGAACTGCCACTCCTCGGGACCGGCACGTGCCGCGGACCCAATCAGGATGCTTGATAGCGCAACTCCTGCTGCGATGCGTTGGATAGAAATCGGTAGCGACATGTTCTAGCCTCTGGTGTTAAGGGCGAAACCAGGAATTCCCAATCTGGATATACACCGAATTGGATCCCGGACTGTGAGCGAACCCCTGCGCCTGATCGGATGGCGGGCCTGCTCCGGCCGCGTTAATGCTGTCCGCGCTCGGGCCCGCGGGGACCCGCGCCGGAGCGTAAGCATGAGCGCACTCATCGTGAGTAAGTACCCTCGCGGCGCTGGCCAGCCAAAGCGTGGCACGCTTGACCCGGTCACTATTGGGCGCCGTCCTCCGACCGTCATGATCCCTCGCTGTGACCTGCGGCCGCAGGCGAAGCCTTCTCCTGTGAGTGACGATGTGTGATTGCTGGTTACGCATGCGAGCTTTGGTCAAGACTCGACGGTTTTAAATTGGACCAAAGGACAACGATTTGCGGGATTCGGCGCGGCGTCCGAATGGACACTACAAATTGGGCGGCAGCCGGAATAAATTGACTGAATGCTGCATCCGTTCCGGTTTCTGCAGAAATTCCTGTCCGTGCTTGGCGCTGTGTCGCTGGTACTCTTACTTCTACTGGGCTTGTTCTTCGTCCTGGCGACGGTCGTGTATTTTGCCGAGAAAGGCCAGCATTTCAATAACTCTCCAGCGAGTTTCGCCGAAGCCCTTTACTTCAGCGCAATTACTGCATTGACGGTTGGTTATGGCGATATCGTGCCTCATTCTTTTGTCGGCCGGTGCGTCAGCGTGTTGCTTGCGTTGTTGGGCATCACCTTGACCGGAATTGTCGCGGGGGCCGCGGTGCGCGCGCTGCAACTCCAAGTTGAGGAGGAACGCGGTAAGGGATCGGAATAACCGAAAACACGAGAGCCCGGTCAGCGTCTGTTGTCCTGCCGAAAACCCGCGGGGCGGAAGGATGGAGAGCAGGTACGATTCCTGCCAACCGGAGATTCGCATCACAAGGAAAGTTTTGAAGGGCGGCTCGCACTTGTGCGCGCCTAGTTATTGCCGACGCTATCGCCCGGCGGCGCGGCATGCGGAGCCGGTCGACACATCAACCAGCCACGTCGGCTTTCGGTGTATCGTGGGCGGAACTTTGAGACGGTAGGGCAGGGTTGCCTCAGCCCGCAAACCGAGCGCTTATGGGCCCACTGATAAAAGAGATTCGTCACAATCCACTGCTGTGGCTGCTGATCTTTGTGCCGGTGCTGTTTGCCGCCGAGAAGCTCAAGCCCGAGGCGCACACACTGCTCTTCGTACTGTCCATCCTCGCCATCGCTCCACTGGCTGCGTTGCTCAGTCACGCCACCGAATCCGTTGCGGCCAAGACGGGGGACGCAGTGGGGGGACTGCTCAACGCCACGCTTGGCAACCTGACCGAGCTGATTATTGCGATCGCCGCCCTGCGCGCCGGACAATACATGCTGGTGAAGGCATCGATCGCCGGTGCAATTGTCACCAACACGCTGTTTATGCTCGGTGCGTCATTTTTACTCGGAGGCCTCAAACACCACGTACAGGAATACAACCGGGTTAGCGCTCGCCTGCAAGCCGGTTTGCTCTTTCTCGCCACCGTCGCGCTGTTGATACCCTCGGCAGTGCCGCAAGCAGACTCCGCGTCATCGTCGGCGTTCACGGAGAAGTTGAGCGTGGGACTGGCGATATTACTCATCGTCGGCTACGCCCTCAGCATGTTGTTCTCGCTAAAGACGCACCGCGAATTGTTTGCCGGTGCAGAGCACGGAGGGAGCTCCGAAGCACCGTTGCCGATCGGTCTGGCGCTGGCGACATTGGCCGGCGTTACGGTGCTGGTGGCGCTGGTGAGCGAAGTGTTCGTCGAATCAGTGCAGAAGGCGGCCGAGACGTTCGGGATGACTCCGGCGTTCGTGGGGTTCATCGTTGTGGCGCTGGTCGGCGGGGCCGCGGAGATGGCTTCCGCGTTCTCCGGCGCGCGCAAAAACCGGCTGGACTTGAGTGTGGGTATTGCCCTAGGGAGCGCCTCCCAAATCGCGCTGTTCGTGGCTCCGGTTCTGGTGTTGCTTAGTTACGTACTCGGCCCGGCGCCGATGGATCTGCAATTTTGGCCAGGCGCAGTGGTGATGATTCTTCTCGCGACCCTCACCGCCGCGCTGGTAACCAACAGCGGGCGATCGGCATGGTTTCTCGGGGTTCTCGTGCTGCTGATGTATACGATATTTGCCATGACGCTCTATTTATTGCCACCCCGGACCTAGATGCCCGACGACTCCCTCAAACCTTCCAAGCGCGTACTTGATCCCATTGATCGTGTCTCCGAAGTCCTATTCGGGCTGATCATGGTGCTGACTTTCACCGGCTCGCTTAGCGTCGCAGAGGCGGGTCGTTTGGAAATCCGCACCATGATCATCGGCGCACTCGGTTGCAACCTGGCGTGGGGAATCATTGACGGGGTGTTATATCTGATGGCATGTATCGGGGAGCAAGCCAAAGGTCTCCGCGCTTTGCATGCGGTGCACAAGGCCACCGATTCGCGGCAAGCGCAAGCGATCATTGCCGATGCGCTCCCGCCCGTGATCGCGTCCGTCTTGCAACCGGCGGAGCTGGAAACGATACATCAGCGCTTGAAGGGACTTCCCGAACCTCCTGCTCATGTGCGGCTGCGCAAGGATGACTGGCTGGGTTTCGTGGGTGTGTTTCTCCTCGTTTTCCTGTCCACCTTCCCGGTGGTGATTCCGTTTCTGTTTATGAAAAACGCGCTGCCAGCGCTGCGCGTCTCCAATGCTATCGCCATCGTGATGTTGTTTCTGACGGGTTATGCTTTCGGGCGCATCACCGGACGACGCCCATGGTTGAGGGGAATTGCGATGGTACTTCTCGGTTGTGTCCTTGTTGGAATCACGATCGCGCTGGGAGGATAGGTCCGGGCACCGGAATTCGATAGGGCGCACGCCCAGCCGGCAGGGAGTCAAGTAGACTTGCGTCATCGACGGGTGCGCACGCGGGAATGTACAAGGAGGAAGGCGATATGAGACGCAGAAATTTGGATGTTCTCACAGCCCTTGTGGTGGCGCTGCTCTTGGCAGCCTGTACATCAGCTCCACAGCGAGCGCTCTCACTTAAGGCTCCGTTGTATGCCTCGCTGCCGAATGGACACGATCCGCTGAATCCGGACAAGCTTTCGCCCGTTTACGCCGCGGCTACGGCGGGTAGCGGTGAGAATTTCATACGATATCTAGAGCGCAAGCGCGGGCGCGCCCTCAATGTGCTGTCCCTCTCAGGCGGCGGCCAGAACGGTGCCTTCGGTGCCGGCTTCCTAAATGGTTGGAGCGAAAGTGGTCAACGGCCTGTGTTTGATATCGTGGGCGGCGTGAGCACCGGCGCTTTACTCGCGACCCACGCTTTGCTCGGCACCCCGGCGGACGACAAGATCCTCGAAGAGATGTACACGCAAGTCACCAAGAAAGATATTTACACGAACAGAGGGATTTTTAGCCTCGTGATGGGCGCTGATTCGCTGGGAGACACCGCACCGCTTCGCGCACTCATCGCCAAATACGTCACGGCGGAGACCTTGGCACGCGTGGCCGCCGCTTATGACGACAACCGGCTTGTGGTGGTGGGTACGACGAACGTCGATTACGACCAGACCTGGGTCTGGAATATGTCGCTCATCGCAAAGGACGGAAATCTCGAGCTTTATCGTGCGGTGTTGCTCGCGTCTGCATCGTTCCCCATTGTTTTTCCTCCGGTGGAGATCGATGGTCATCTGTTTGTTGATGGCGCCGCCCGTTCGAATATTGTCATCGTTGGGATGGCGGGGACCGAGAGACCCACGCCTCCGCCGTACGGACCCGGTACCTTGTACCTGATTGACAACGGCCTGCTCAAGAGCCCACCCGAGGCTTTGCGCCGGGCCATCGGCCCCGTGGCGGCGATGACCGTCAGCACGATGATGGACCAGTCCATGATAACGGCTTTGTCGCGGTCTTATTTTGGGGCTTACATTCTGGGTTACAACTTCAAAATGGTTGCGATACCCGATGGCGTAGACATCGGGCACGACCCGCTCGCCTTTGATCCGAAACAGATGCGTGCAGCATTTGATGCGGGGCGCGCCCTCGCGAAGCAGCCCGATCACTGGTCGAACGTTCCACCCAACGTCGGCGATATTCCCGCTTGGGCATTGGAGGCGATAAAGGCCGGTCACTGAGCCGGGAATTTTCAGGCGCGACGATGCGCGCGAAACGATAGACCACGGAGGAGGACTGAGCATGGCAAGCGATCCGAGCGGATTCTTCAAGCGCATGTGGCGGCGGCTGCGCAGCCCGAGCGCGCGCTACTCTGTGCTTACGCTGCTCGTGATTGGCGGCCTCGCCGGGTTCGTGGCGACCAGCGGCACGCAGGTGATGGTTGCGGTGACGGGCACGGACAAGTTCTGCGGCACGACGTGTCACTCGATGCAGTGGGTCGCAAAGGAGCACCAGGCAAGCTTCCACGGCGCCAATGCCAGCGGGGTGAAGGCCGGGTGTCATGATTGTCACATCCCGCACGAATACCCCAACTTGCTATACGTGAAGGCGAAGAAGGGTATCAAGGACGTCATCGGTGAGATGCGCGGTGTGATCGATTCCGAGGAGAAATTCAAGGGGAACCGCACGCTCATGGCCGAACTGGTGTGGGAAGAGTACCGCGCCGACGACTCGCGGAACTGCCGCTATTGCCACAAGTTCACGAAGGAAGTGGTGGCTAAGCAGAACGAATCCGCGCAGCCGATGCACGAGCAGGTTCTTGAGGGTAAGGCGACTTGCATCGATTGCCATCAAGGCGTTGCCCACGAGCCCCCGAGCTGACCGTGGCGCGCCTCCTCTTTGCGGCGCGGGAAGCCAAGGCTAAAACCAAAGGAGTAAGCAATGCAAAAGCTAGCCATCGCAACGATCATCTTGGCATCAGCCATAGCCGCGCACTTCGTATTTGGTGCGGACACTTTGGATCGGCCTACGGGAGTCGATGCGAAGCACTGGATTCAAGTCGGCGACCGACTAGGCTTCGTGGTCGAGCCAATGCCATACCCAATGTCGACTGATCGCCAGGTTCTGATCGCGAAACAACCACTTCGGGGTTACTTCAGCGCCAAAATTTCGGGGGGTTGGCAAAGGCTGTCTATTGAAAACCCGGGCGAGTTTACGCACTGAGCGAAGGCGTCCTGCTGTCACTGGACTCTCAGCAGTCTTGCTGGGGGTTGCCGTGGTGGGACTTGGCGTTGTGCTGATGCTGATCAGGGAATAAGCAGCCTAACTTCGGCAGGCCGCCGCGATGAACGAATCATTTGCCCTCGCTGGTGTTTCTGTAGCGCCTGCTTCAGATCATCTCTTGCAATCGCTGGATCGACGAAAGCAAATCGGAGTTGGTCACATACCACACCAACGCTGCCACGACCAATATGCCGGCGCACGCCGCAAGGGCGATAGCCATCTCGACGTACGTGGCCATTTTGGACGGCTGCGATGATTCAACCTGGGGGATGGAAAAATTGGACGGGGCCTTGGTCAGCATATCCACGGCTATCTCCTAGATTTGGATGGGAAAGCACTCGTCTAGACACGATTCCCAAGGTAGGGGAGGGGCCTACCGGCTGCATGATAGTTACCCCAAAGGTGGGTGAAACTTCGCTGAAAGCCGGGTGAAAGAGGGATTTTGCGGAGGAAATCCGCGCTATGGTCAGCACACAGCTGAACAAAGGTGCCGCCTTACGATGTAACCGACGTGATTGCCAACCCGAGGCGCGTGGGCGAACATAGCGCAGCAAAAGGCATGGGAGGGCCGGACGGCGCTCTTTGTCGTCACCAACAGCACCATGCATCCGCCACTCACGCCTGAAAATAGAACCACGCCGCCCCGATATCGAATTGGTGACCTCGAAGTCGACATCGGCAAAGCCGAAGTCACGCGTGGCGATGAGAAGGTTGCGCTACCAAAACTGTCTTTCGATTTATTGTGCGCGCTGATCAACGCAGCGCCCGCAATTGTGACAAACGACGATTTGCTGGCGCAGGTGTGGCCGGGGTTGCTGATGAGCCCGGAATCTGTCGCTCAACGCGTGAAGCTGTTGCGAAGCGCGATCGGCGACGATTCGCAGCACCCGCGATACATCCTGGGTGTCCGGGGGAGAGGATATCGCCTAATTCCGTTGCCCGAACGGCTTGCGGAATCGTCGCCGCTGCAAGCTGATGCTGGAAGTGTGTCCATAGACACTCCGAATATTTTGAAATCTGAGGCACCAGCTTCCCAGCCCGAAGCATCTCATCATTCAAAACAGCGCCTACCACGGATGGTTCTCGGCGCCGCGGCTTTAGTCACGATTGGCATTTGTTCGGCGCTGGGATGGCGCTATTGGTCATCGAGTCACCATGTCCAGCCTGCAAGCGTTGCAATGGCGGACAAGTCGATTGCTGTTTTGCCTTTCGTGGATATGAGCGAGAAGAAAGATCAAGAGTATTTTGGTGACGGGATGGCGCAGGAAATCATTGATATTCTGGTGACAATTCCGGGACTTAGAGTCATCGGACGCACCTCATCTTTTCAATTTAAGGGCAAAACGGTTGACCTGCGCACCATCTCTGAGCAACTCGGGGTGGCCAATGTACTGGAGGGCAGCGTACGAAAATCGGGGGATCGCGTGCGCGTGACGGCGCAGCTCATCGATAGCCATACCGGCGCGACGCGCTGGTCGCAGACCTATGACCGGGATTTCATCGAAGTTCTAAAGTTGCAGGATGAAATCGCGACCAGGGTGGCACGGGAAGTGGAGGCCAATGCACTCTTCAGCGAAATCTTGCCCCCCAAAATCTTGCGCAATGTCGAAGCGTACACGGCCTTTCTGCGTGCAATCGACGCAACCGACGCTCAGCAACAAGTCATCGATTTACAGCAAGCGTTTTACCTCGACCCCACTTTCGCCGGTGCCGCATCTGCACTCGCCGGCGCGTATTTGTTTCTCGGGGAGGCTGGCCTGATGCCCGCGGGAGAGGCCTTTGGCAAGGCTCGCCATACCGCAGATCGCGCACTTGAGCTGGACCCCAACGATTCAGGGGCGCATGAGGTTCTCGGTGAAATCTACCTTGAGTACGATTGGGATTGGGCCGCCGCTGAGCGGGAATTCAAGCTCGCAAAAACGCTTGCCTTCCACGGATTGGGTAGTACGCAAGGGGACTCAACCCGGCTGTCGCTGACTCTGGGCCGTTGGGACGATGCTGTCAGGATCGTGAACAAAGCGGTAGCCGATGATCCGCTGGACCCGCAAAGTTATTTATGGCTTGGCATCGTGGAAATTCGTCAAGGCCGACTACCCGAGGCGGAAGCAGCCCTGCGCCGGAACCTGGAGTTGGACCCGGCTTTCAATTTTTCCCATTACGTCCTTGCAGTGGTGTTGCTTGCTCGTGGCGAACTTCAAGCGGCATTGGCGGAAAGTTTGAAGGAACCGATCAAGGGCTACCGCCTCGTCGGATCCGCGATGGCGTATTCGGCGCTGGGGCTCAAGTCCGAGTCCGATGCAGCGCTTGTGCCTTTACTCAAAATTTATTCTGCGTACATCCCATCCGGAATCGCGGCCGTCTATACGTTTCGCGGCGAAAAGGACGACGCCTTCAAGTGGCTGGATCGGGCGTATGCGCAAAAGGATCCGCTCTTGTATCGAATCACGTTCAGTACGGAGTTCGATGCGCTTCACGATGACCCTCGCTACAAGGCCTTCTTGAAGAAAATGAAATTACCCGAGTAACACGAGAAGGCCAAAGCACGCGTGTCTGCCTATTGGGCATCATGCGCATAATTTAACATAATATACATTATGCGAAGTACGCTACTTCCTTGACCACATTGCCGAGCATCCGATCAACCGCATCGACGAGCTGCTGCCCTGGAATCTGACCGACCAACTACGGCCGCAGCAAATCGCCGCATAATCCAATTCGTCGCGAGTTCAAGGTAGAAAGACCATGACTATTCGGACCGCCTCCTGTTCCTGCGGTCAGCTTCAAATTGAAGTACGGGGAGATCCAGTCCGCGTCTCCGTGTGTCACTGCTTGGCCTGCCAAAGACGGACGGGCAGCCTGTTCGGTGAGCAAGCCCGTTTCCCTCAGCCCGGATGCAAGGTCACCGGCCGATCAACTGAATATACTCGCGTTGGGGACGAAGGAACGAAGAGCACGTTTCGCTTCTGCCCCGTGTGCGGGGCCACGGTCTATTATACAACACAGGGAAGCGAGGATTTAGTCGCAGTGCCAGTCGGCGCCTTCGCAGACCCCGCCTTTCCGTCCCCGACAATATCTGTGTACGCGCACAGAAAACACCACTGGCTGCGACTGCCAGCGGAGTCCGAGCAAAGCACGGACCGACTCCCAACCTGAATCGCGGGTGATGTCCGTCTTGATGGAACCCGATTTTGGCAACTCCACTTCACCGTTTACTTTGTCGACAAACAGAAGACATTGCCGTCAGAATCCTTAAAGAGGGCCGCCGTGCCCCAGTCAGACTTCTCTGGCGCTTGCACAAATTCCACCCCCTTGGCCACTAGATCGCGGTGGGTTTTCACAACATCATCCGCGAGAAAGGTCACATTGGAGATGCTCCCGACGCGTTCTTCATGTCCCTTGGGAGTAAATAAAACTACCTTTGTGTCCCCTCCGGGA
Organism: Steroidobacteraceae bacterium; assembly: GCA_036494725.1. GTDB lineage: Bacteria > Pseudomonadota > Gammaproteobacteria > Steroidobacterales > Steroidobacteraceae > Bog-1198. The sequence goes on along the minus strand of DASXNX010000024.1, from coordinate 107,973 downwards.
ATGCGCAACTCGATCCAGCGCTGCGTTTCATCGAAGGCTTGGTCAGTCAAAATATGAAAGCCGAGTTTTGTGGTGTAAAACTCCAGCGCCTTGTCTTGGTCGCGAACCGGGATGGTTACAAACTTGACTGCCTTAATCATTGCAAGGTCCTTCTGTGTTTGACGAATCGAGTCTACTGAAGGCCAACAAATTGCGTCAAGCGGTTTTGGCTCAGCTATATCTGTGAATACTATAGTGATATGTGATATGCTCGGCACCGTGACAATCGCAATCGATGACTACGTATTCGAAACGCTGATGCGTGACTTGAGCGAACACGAGCGCAGCTCGGCCGCGTTCTTGGTGTACCTTTACATTTGGGCCAAGACGATGGCTCACGAGACGCCGCGACGCGTACCCATGAGCTACCAGGCGCTGGCTGATGCCACCGGGTTGTCAAAAACCGGCGTTCAGAATGCGGTGAGACTCCTAAAACGGCGACGCCTTCTGACGTCGTTGAACAAATCGAAAACCGCGACGCCAGAGTATCGGGTTGAACGTCCCTGGAAGCGGCGTGGTAATTAGCCTCGGGCGACTAAAGTGTCCGCACGCGTGTCCGCGCGACTGTCCGCGGTCGTCCGAATCGGCCGGATACCATGAAAAATTGCGCCCCCCGCTCTTTGTTTGCAACTGGCACGACCCTTGCTGTGTTCTACCAGCAGAGATCGAACACGTTTACCGCCAGGAGACACACATGAGCACTCTCTCGACCAAACTTACCGCATTCGCAGCCGCCTTAGTCATGAATGGCCTTGTCATGAGCGCCGTTGGATACCTATTTGCGCTTCAGTCACATCCGCAAATGTCGGCGATCGCCTTCGTTAAGGCGGTCGCTACGCATCAGTGGTTGAGCTGAAGGCGCGAAAGCGTTCTTTCTATCGGGCGAAACTCTGCGAGCGGCGCCGAATCGAGCTACACTCTCGATACGCAAGACGCAAAGGAGCGCCCATGATCGGTTACGCCACTTTGGGAACGAACAATCTCGCCCGTGCACAAGCGTTCTACGATGCATTGCTTGCCGAAATTGGAGCTAAGCGCCTAATGGAATTGCCACACGGATTTACCATGTATGGCGTTCGGCTGGATCGCCCTGCCCTGGCGATTACGCCGCCTTATGATGAAAAGAACGCGACGCCTGGGAACGGGAATATGCTCGCCCTGGTACTCAAAGAGCGCGCGATGGTTGATTCGTTTTACAAAAAAGCCTTGGCGTTAGGCGGCTCTGATGAGGGCGCTCCCGGAGTTCGCGGAGAAGAAGGACCACAGGCATTCTACGCTGCGTACTTCCGAGACCCGGAGGGACACAAATTCTGCGCCTATCGAGTCGGTCCAGCGTAGATACGCGGCCGCGCGAGGCGGCCAATACGATCTCTCCGTAAACGGGGTCACTGCGACCAACAGGCAGTCGTCCGTCTCTTCCGGGCAACCTATTTGCTTGCAATTCGAACTCACCCGCATCGGCGTCCATCAAACAGGGGAGTTCTTGTCATGCAAAATGGAACAGGCATGCGTGCAATGTTGGTGCAATGTGTATTGGCCGCAGCGGCCGGATTGTGGACCGCGTCCGCGGCAGCTGAGGAGCTCGATAAAGACGGAGCGTTCATACCGCAAACGATCAATTCGTCCACCATTCCTCAGAACGGCGATGTAAATCCCTACGGGGTTGCATTCGTGCCGAGGGGATTTCCTCGCGACGGTCTCATTGCCGCGGGCGATGTATTGGTGAGCAACTTCAATAACGCCAATAACCTTCAAGGAACCGGCACCACGATCGTACAGCTGCGTCCGACTGGCACTCTGGCGCCTCCCGGCACCGCCGTTGCCTTCTTTTCAAGCTCATTACCGGGATTGAGCACCGCCCTGGGCGTGCTGAGCGCCGGATTTGTGATCGTCGGAAATGTTCCAACGACCGATGGCACGATCGCCACCATCAGTGCCGGTGCGTTGCAAGTCATCGATCGGCATGGCCAATGGCTGGCGAGTTGGACCGATCCCAAGCTGCTCGACGGGCCGTGGGATTTGACCATCGATGATCACGGCAGCTGGGCTCGGCTATTCGTCTCAAATGTCCTCAGTGGCACAGTCACCCGGCTGGATCTTGTGGTGAACGGTCGCTCAGTCGTGGTGCAACATCGCGTCAGCATCGCGAGCGGATATACGCACATGCCCAATGGCGCCGCGCTGGTGCTGGGACCGACCGGGCTTGCCTACGATGCGAAGAGCGATACGCTGTTCGTCGCATCCACTGCAGACAATGAGATTTTTGCGATAGACCATGCCGCAACGCGTAGCTCTCCCGCCTCCCGCGGCCGATTGATCTTTGCGGGACCCCAGCTACGTGGACCCTTGGCACTGCGTTTTGCTCCGAACGGGCACCTGTTGGCTGCCAATGGCGACGCTGTCAATGCGGACGTGCTTCATCCCAGCGAGATTGTCGAGTTCACCATCCGCGGTGAATTCGTGCGCGAATACAACGTCGACGCGAGCCAGGGGGGCGCATTTGGACTGGATACCAAGAGCAGTGGACACTTTAACTATGCGGTTATCGATGATGTGACGAACAATCTGACGGTATCCACCGTGCCGTGGGACCACGACTAACTCTTTAGAGCGCGGGCGCCGGACAGGGATGTTTGGCGCTTGTAGGGCGTTGTGGTGCAGGATCGAACATGACGGCGGCTTGGACCAAGATGTCGGTTCTCCTGAACATCACAAGGGTCTATTCCGATGGACGAAAAAGATAGGGAGCGCGAATGGTACTTACTGACAGCACCCTGCGGTCATTCACTCGCTTGCCCTAAGCAGGTATTTCCCGCGGTTTTCTTTTGGCCTGGGTCGTAGCCTCGATGAACCAAGCAAAGGCTGTCACGGCAATCATGAATACCAGCTGTGCGGCAATGGTCTGCACTCCCCTTCCACGCATCTCGGTCAGACTATGGAGCAGCAACGCCGCGGGAATCAGCAGTGGGCGGTGGATAGCATAGATTGCATAGGAAACGTCACCGAGCGCCGCCCCTATGCGCGGATGCTTCTCGAGAGCCGACGCACCGAAATACACAATGGCCGGAAAAGCCAGGAATACCGCGGCTATATCGTGCAGTATCCCGAGGGCACCGTGAAAAGGAATGCAGAACACCAGCGCCGCAGCTCCCAAAACCATCCACGAGGAGATCTGGTAATCCGCACCGCTAGATCTCCCATGCAGGCGGCACAACAGCACACCGCTGAAGAACGAGAAACAGACTCTCGCCGTGCCGCCTGGAAGTGTCGGCCAATTCCAGCCGATATCCATGGTCCGAAAATAAAACACGGCCGCCAGCAGCGAGATGCCTGAAACGATAATTATGCCGCGGAGCAATCGTCCCCGGATCTGCCGCCAAAAAAGCCCGTAAGCTAGATTGGCTACCCAGAATTCGAAAAAGAGCGACCAGAACGGGCCGTTCATCGGGAACAATGCAGCCCACGAATCAGTCGGGGGCGATGGAAGCGCGGCTAGGCCCAGCGAAAACGAGATTGCCCTTTGCGCATTGGACATGTTGTGTATGTTGTCAGCGAACGTGCACGCCTCGCCTATCACCAGGCCGACCAGAAAGACTGGGTAAAGCCGCCTGATCCGAGCTCGCATAAAGTCGCGGAACGTCAAGCCTCGCTCGAATCGCGAATCGTACGCGTGTGCGATCACGAAGCCGCTTAGCAGGAAAAACATATCAACCGCGAGGTAGAAATGCCGTGGGCCGAAAGAGCCAAACGCGGCTCCGGAGTGACCCGCCATCACGATCAGAGCACCTAAACCCCGGAGCGCGTCAAGCGTTACAAAGCGGCGTTTTCCGGCGGTCCTTGTCGACATGCCTCAAGCTCTAGAGTCTCCGCAATTGAATGATGCGCGCTGATGGATGCTATGGAGCGCCTGATCGTACACTACGTCAAGACAAGTGCTCCAGCACGACTTGAGCATGTCTATCCGACGGCTTGGCCTCCGCGCCTCAATCAGCCTGTCCGGTGATCTCGAATGCAGCCCAAAACCGCGGATCGTGGTACTGCTCGCGGATCTCTATTTGAGCGAGCCGCTATCAAACCTGCCGTGCGTGGCAAAGTGCAGCATAGAGAAGCCGCTTGCGAGCTCGTTGACAGCAGATTTACTCGCATCTAAACGAATGAGTGCTCGCGAAGCCGAAAACATGGCCGCGACGTTTACGGCTTCAATCTCGGCGTTGGGCAGATTGAATCGCGGGTTGCCAAGATCCGGATTGCCAAGCGCCAATAACTTTCCGACTTTCGCGGTACGGTCAACTTTGAGATAAGCGAGCGCACCCGCGCGGGCGGTACCCTCCTCCGGATCAGAGCGGAGTGTCAGATTCGGCTTTGCGATTGGCCGTAGGACAATCTCATGTCCCGTATATCCGGTACAGGCTCCGGGATTCGACGTGGCCTGATCCGGCTTGTTCTAAAATCACCGTTACATGGCCCGTCATATTGAGCTGCCGTATACCCGCAACCGCTCAAAACGCTGGATTGGTCTGGCGCTCCCATTGATCGTCTACTGCGCCGGCGCTTCGACGGGGTTTTCGCAAGCGGTCATTTCGCAAGAGGGCGGCGCCAAGCGAGCGCTGTTGATCGGCATCAATGAGTATGAAGCCGTGCCGGCGCTGCGCGGATCGATCAACGACGTCGAGACCATGCGCGAGGTGCTCGAGTCGCGTTGGGGCTTTCCCGAAGCCAACATCAGAGTATTGACCGATAGAGCTGCCACGCGCGCCGGAATTCTTGCCGCCCTGGAGGATTTAGTCACTACGGCGGGTCCCCGCGATACCGTCTATTTACATTACTCCGGACATGGCTCGGAAGTCGAAGACCTCAACGGCGACGAGGAGAACGGGTTCGATCAAACGCTGGTACCGCAGGACGGAAGAAGCGGCTCAGTGCGAGACATCATCGACGATGAGATTGCGATGTTCATCGCCCGGCTTCAGGCTCAAAGCGCAATCATCGTGTTGGACTCCTGCCATTCCGGCACCGCGACCCGCTCGTTTGATATCCGTGCCCGATCCGTGCCGCGCGATACACGGATCGAATTGTATAAGCAGGCGGCAAAGACTCGGGCCTTCGTCCCGGCCATGCGCTCGCGGTTCGTGGTCTTAAGCGCCACCGCCGCCACCGAGGAGGCGTTGGATGGACCCATAGAGGGGCGTTATGCGGGGTTCTTCACCCATTCGCTCGCGAAGAGCATGAGTATGGCTCCGCCTGGGGCGACATTGGCTGAGGTATTTGCAGGGGTCGCGCGCGAACTCAATCGACTTCAGGCGCAGATCGGTCGGGTATCGATGCCGGAACCGCAGCTTGAGGCGCCGCCGGCGCTCCTTGATCAGCCGCTCTTCACACCGCTGATTCGCGTCGACGCAACAGCACCGGTTGTGCAGGAGCCGCGACTGCCATGGCTCGCGCTGTTGCCGCTAACGCAAGTTTCGGGAAGGCTCGAGAAAGCAGCGCTGCTTGGCGCTGCGGCGGGTTCAAAATGGGCCATCTATCCGCCGGGAGAAACTCAGTTTCCGCCCGGCGCCGCTCTCGGCGTCGCGACCGTTGAGCGCCTGGATGGTCGTGATGCGATCGTAAGTATCGAAACCGGCGGCCATCCGGTCGATCCAGGGTCTCGCGTCGTCGCCCTGTTGCCGGCACCCGCTGCATCCATGGTACCGGTGCGGCTGATGGCGATGCCAGCCGACAGGGAAGCCCGGGTCAAACAGCTGCTCAGCCGTGACGTCGTAAAGATCGTTGGTGCCAATGAGCCGGCGCGGTTTTTAGTCGATGCTAGCGGATCCGAACTTCACCTTCTGACAGCAGACGGCTTGCACATTGTCGGCCGGTTCGGTTACTCGGGCGGTGCGACCGCCGCCGATCTGACTCGCCTTCTCCATCGGTCGATCAACGTGAACGAAATCCTGACTCTCGATAATCCGGCCTCGCGCCTTCTGCTTGCCGCACATATCGCCGGCCGTGCGCCGCTCGGTACACGCGGGGTAACCGTTGTGGCCGATACGCAAGCCGCCGAACTGCACGTTCGGCGACCGACTGAAATTCGCTCTGCAAGCAATAGTTTGCAGCTCGAAGTCCGCGTCAACGCCGATGCCTACGTTACCATCATCGACGTCGACCCTGCGGGCGAGGTGAATCTGCTGTTTCCGAACGACTATCAGCAGCCGGACTACCATCGCGATGGCGCCGTTCGAAGTGGCGAGCCCGCGCTCATTCCTGACTCTTTGGGGGCCGGCAATCGAGCCGGATTCTACTGGGACTATAGCCCTCCGTCGGGCGTCGATACCCTGCGTATCTTTGCCTCGACCGATCTCGCCACGGCGAACACCATTCGGCGCCGAGTATCGGCGATGCGTCGTGGCGCGGCACAAGGGGCGACCGGCACTCGGGCAATTCAAAACGGCGTCATTCAACTCCGCAGGGATTTCGTTGAGCTGGCGACACGCGACATCGTCCTGATACGCGACCAGGGCCTGGTCCAGCCAGGCTCCGGCGCCACGACTGTCGCGCCCGATTGGGCGGCAACCTCATTGACGGTCCAAGTCAGCGAATAGACGATGAAGGTCTATTTTGCCGCGGATGTCTTGCTGCAGCCCCGCGAGTTTTGCGATTGCGATTGGCAATCCTGACTCTTGGACTTCGCGCTGTCGTCAACGTAAGCGGGCTGCGCAATCGAGGCGCAACCGGCAAGCAGCATACAACCGATCGATACGAGCACAAGATTCGACATGACTTTCTACCTCTCTGATGTTGCCACGAGAAAACCAACCCCACTTAGACGACACCTCAGTCTGCGCGCCCCACAATGTTGAACGCCGCCCAGAACCAGGGCTCCGGAAATTGCTGACGCGTTTCGATCTGGGCGAGCCGTAGCGACTCACGCTTGTCATTCTTCTGCAGATTCTTATAAAAACTCACCATGAGCTGGGCGGTGGCCGCGTCGTCCACTTCCCAGAGGCTTGCGACGATGGAACGCGCGCCCGCGTACAGAAAGCCACGCGTCAAGCCGATCACATCGTCGCCGTTTGCGATTTTGCCGACACCGGTCTCGCAGGCAGACAGCGTGACGAGATCGACGTCCCAACGAAGCGAGTAAAGATCGCCGGCGGTCAGAATGCCGTCCGCATCGCTGCCTTTTGCCAGGTATAGCCCCGAATTTAGCGGCGCCGTGGCATCAAATCGGCCATGCGTCGCGAAGTGCAAGATGGAGAACCCGTTGCCGAGCCGCACGACGGCGCTCTTGCTGGCTTCGCCGCGCAGGAGAGCCCGGGAGTCCGGGAACATGGCCGCAACTTTTCGCGCCTCCAACTCGGCATTCGGCAAATCGAGGGCACGGGAGCCCAATTCGGGATTGCCGAGTGCAAGAAGCTTACCGACCTTCGGCGGCGGATTGCCCTTCAGGTAAATCAGGGTGTCGGCGCTCGGGATCAAGCGGAGGCTGTAACGATTCAGGAGGTAGTCATCTCCGTCCATTAGCGCAGCGAAGGGCAAGTAGTGCAGCGCTCCGTGCGGAGCGATGGTTAGCTTTTTGCCTTCAAGGTCCGCGAGCAGTGGGCGAATCAATCTGGCATACAATTCCCGGCTGATTTCATTGGTGCGCCGATCGCGCCGCTCGATCGCGGCGCGAAAGGATCGGATGGTTTCATCCAATCCTTTAGCCGACAACTTGAAGCCTTTAATAGATTTATCGTGCAGAACAAAGGCAAAGAGATCGTCGCCCTGCGAGTAGTAGTCGACTAGGGTCTCGTCGGATCCCAGCCGGGTGAAGAGATCGGGGATATCGACTTTTTGCACGCCGACCAGCGAGGCGGCCTCCGGGGCGGCATGGGATAGTGAGTCGCGAGCGTCAGCGACCACCTTGATGCCCCGCACTGACTCTTCATCGCCGGCCGATCCGATGCTGCTATCCACCGTGGAAGCACGCGCGAACAGCTCGCGTACTTGAGCGTCGACGGACGGCGGCGGCCCCAGATCGCGACGCTGCGCCAGCAGGTCGACCAATGCACGGGCCTTGGCGCGCTCAGCATAGAGAAAAGCTCGCTGCCAATCGCCGTTGGCGGCAAGTGCTCCAATCAGTGAGGCATAAACCGCTTGCTTGTCGCCGGCGAATCCGATTTTCGCCGCCTCGAACGAAATGGTGCTGCGGACCGACTCAATGGCCTCGACGGATCGAATGAGCAGGTGAACCCCATCCTCGTGCCGCCCTTGCCCAAAGGCAACGAGTCCACGTTCGTACAGCGTGGCCCAGTAGAGATTGCCCATCGCCGGAATTTCTGGCAATGCGAGCAAGGTGTCGAGCATCGCTCTGGCCTGATCGACTTTGCCGAGTCGCGACAGACTTTGGGCGTAGAGCAATGCGTTCGAAACATCCTCGATCGCAACGGTGAATAAGCGTGCGTCGCCCGGCGCGAACGCACGCATCAATGCGCCGGAGATGAATGCCCCGTTCACGGCATTCTCAAGGGTTTCTCGCTGCCGATGTGAGGTTATTTTCTGAGCCAGCGCCTCGTAGTAGAAGACAACTTGGTCGTACCGGCCCTGCGCAAATAACGGCCCAATTGAGAGCAGCTGTGCTTTTCCCTTGAAGGGCCTGATCTTCGATGGAACGAGACCCAAGCCTCCGGGCCATCGCATGTTCTCCCAATGCTTCAGGTCATCGAGCGCTACAGTCACCCGGTCGACGTCACCCAGACGCTGGTACAGCAGCGCACGCTGTACGGCGAGAGACATTGCAACCATCCAAGGCCGAAGATCCAGCGCAGCAGGATTATTGCGGCCTTCATGCATCATGATCGTTTCGGAGGTCGAATCATCGAGTCCGGAGCCCCCACTCCCCAGCATGGCGCCCACATACCAAACACCGGCCTCATCTTTGGCCGTTACTGGGTCGCCAAAAAGGTTTCTCTTGGTCCAGATGGTGTTGCCGGAGCGAAACGAGTCGGGTAGCGCGGCCCGAGCCGACTCTGCCCACTTGAGCGCTGTTTCCGGTTCACCTAATTCCGCATATGCCGAGGCTCTCAGGTATCCGGTCATGACAGGGACGCCACGCCGTACCAATTCCACCTTTTCAACTCGACCACCGCCCGCCGCGATTTTGGCATCCAACAAATCGAGACAGTGCAAAAGTTGATCATAGTTGCGGAAGCGATACTTGAGACCGCAAACATTGAAGTGATCAACCCAGCCGACTTTGTCCCCCGACGCTTGAATCTGTTGCCATTTGAGTTCCCATTGATCGGCCTTGCGCTGCGCGCTGTCGCTCCGATAATTCGGCGACGAATTGCGCGCGTCTTCGGTGGACTTCGACGTGGCCTGGGGAGCTTTCGCTTTGGCATCAGCTTTGAGCGGGTCGCCCATTCGGTACGAACCACCGCAACCTGCAAGTAGCATGATCGCTGCCAGCGCGCACACGGGTTGGTTCGCATTCATCGGGGAGGCAGTGACGTTCCCGCAGGCAGGAGGTAGTAATGCACGAGCGCATCGCCGTAACCCGGCGCCGAAACCGTCATGGGCGGTCCCAGCGACACCGGTGTGGAGGCGGTATCCGGCCGATTGACGTTTGGCGAGAGTGCCGGCCATTTATTCGATAACGGCACATTGGCAGGTCCGATCACGCGACCGGCCAACGCGACCGTTGCTCCCGAGACGGGACGGCCGGTTTGACTGTCCACGGCCGACACGGTGAAATTCGCGGCGCCGGCCAGCAGCGCGGGTCCGCCGATCATCGAAACTTGCAGACGGGGTGCGACTATCGACAATGAAAACTGTCCGCCGCCGCCAGGATAACGTCCTGCCGGATCAGCGACGTTACCCACGAGAGCGGTGAAATCGTTTAGGCACACACTTTGGCCGCCATGATTCGCGCAGCGCTGCGCCATGGGCGTGGGAATGGTGAGCGCAAGAGGAGTTCCGGTTGTCCCTCGAACCGACCCGATGCTGATCGGCATGCCCGGGATGGGTACTCCGCTTGATGCATCGTATGCATCGACCTCTAACTGCACCTGCTCGCCTGGATGAAACGCCCGATTGGGCGACACAATGACGTAGATCCTCGGGCGGGAGTCGCGCTGCAGAAGCTCGGGGTGACTGAGGGGTGATGAACGAAAGGCCGGTGTAGCAGCTAATGAAGCCAGTTGTGGCGGCAACGGTCGCGGGATGAGTACCAGCGGCGTCGCAGGCTTCGCAATGACTTTATCGGGCGGCCCGCTGGATGGCACGCCGACCACCGTCAGGCGCGGCGGCGCGACGCTAACGGCAATACCGCACGACGGCCGTGTCCCTAGCGGCGCCGCCGCCGCCAAGGGGTTGGCGGAGAACAGCGCTGGTCCGTCTGGGAAACTGTCCAAGAACGAGGCAAAGAGTGCGGTCGCTGTGCGAGTCGCGGTTACCCTCGCCCAGTCAAAATTCTGGTGATTGAGCTCATTGTCTGTTGGCGTCGGGAATGCCTGGTCCTTGTTGAGGCCCGCGGGGGTAGGAGCAGCTCCCACGTTGGGGCTCACCGGGTTGTCGCCACCAGCGGTATGGCAGAACTGAAATTCCGGATTGGGCGGATCGGTCGCGCTGAGGCACGGAAAATTGCCGGTTTGCAGATGAGGCGCGTTGCCATCGGGAAAGATCGCCCTTTGCGAGTTCAACGTCGCGCTCACGGCAGGCAAATCAAAGTTCGGCAGGAAAAATTGAACGAGATCTTGGAGCGGTTTGCCATCGACCGGCAACGGCAGCGAGCTCCAGCTGTTGGGGCCGCCGTCGAGCGCCACACCACAGCTCGCGGCGTTGATCGAATTGGCTGCGCAAGGCGGTCCCTTACGGCAAGAGGCCAGTTCAACGTAGTTTGAATGCGCGAAGAAGTCTTCGGTGGTGTGCATCGCGTGGCCGAGATGCTGCCAGGCGAAGTAGGCCTGGTATTCGAGCTGCAGCACCTGCAGTTGACCGACCAGCAAGTGAAAAAGATTGTCCGTCGGGGCCATGACCCCGATTCCCTCGAAGCAAAGGCGTTGGTCGGGCCAGGGTCTGCATATCTTGTTTCCGAGAACCGCGTCGAGATCTGACTTGGCGCGGATAACCGACGGAGCGATATTCGGCAAGCTGTTGGTGGAAACCCCATTGGACAGGACGGTCGTGACGTCGGGATCCGGGTCAATATCGACCAATGCCGGTATGAGCGACGTTTGTAGATAGACCGCCCTCCCCTCTAGATTTTCGTTCCAGCACGCCGGCTCACCGAGGCAACCATTGGTGACGCTGATATCCAAGTACGCGCCGACAATGGCTTCGACGAGCTCGCGGTAGTTCGAATGCTGAGGATGGACAAATAGAGGATTGAGCACTCCGCATGGATGCGCGCCATCGCACAGCATCGCTTCGGCATGCGCCCGCAACGCCATTCCCGCCAGAACATCAAACCCATTGGCGAAACCGCCGTTGGCGACGGTGCTGTTGTCGAAGTGATACTCGTTTTCGTTGAAGTGGGTCAGGTCAGTATTGATTACACCTTGCTGGATATTTCTGATGAGGAGGGGATCGGGCGCCGCCATAACGGACGCGATCGCGCTCGCGGTGATGTTTTCGTGGTTCGCCGGCCATGAAGGCAGTGCGCGGACCTTGAAAGCATGCAAGGCGGTCGGCAGAACCCCGCAGACCGCCAGGACAAATGCCGCGACAATGGCTCCTCGAATCCGCACAGGCGGTCTACAGGCCTAGAAACCCGATGATCTGCTCCGACCAGAGAGTCGGCCTCTCGTTGTCAAGTGAATGGCCGGTCTTGTCCAGGAAAAGCGCCTTTCCCGGAGTCCCTATCATTAGGGGGACAGTAGCGACCGTCGCGGGACAAATGTCATTGTAGGGAACGTGATCCTCGAGTCCGCAGGCCAGCAGCATGGGCTTTTTATTCAGCGTAAAGAGCGGCGCCATATTGCTCGGAGGGCTGATCGGATTCTGATGGCTGTATAACAACTGCTCCATGCCGAGACGCCAGTGCCACGCGAGGAAGCGCGGATCGTAAGTCTCCTGGCGATCCAGCCTCGCGCCGGCAACGGATGATTTTTTGCACAGATAGTAGTCGCTCGTCCAGGTATCGGATTGAGCCATCGGGATGATGATCGGCACGATCGGCTTATCCCAGCTCCCAAAGAAGGCGGCGCGATCGTTGGGTGAAGGAGAATTGAGGGATTGGTCCGCGCTCCTCCATGCCGTGGCGATCCCGACATGCTTGGTCAGATCGTTGCCGGCTCCGAGCGAGCTCCAGATGGAAGCTGGCGACCACACGACGAAATTTGGAAACCACGGCGTGTCGGTTCGACGGCCCAGTCGAAACGTCATGTTTCCGCCGAGGCTGCCGCCCATCACAGCCCGAATATTATTTTTTAGTGGAATCCGCTGATCCAGCGTGTCGACGAAGCGCACGATGAAGGTCTCGATGAAATCGAGCAGCGGCGTCATGCCGGTCGCGTGAAAGTCGACGGGCACGCTACCTACCATCACGGGCTGGCCAACCGCGGCAAGCGGCGAAACCAGCCGGTAGTCGATGTTATCCGCATAGCCCGAAGTCGGAAGATCGACGCTGATGACAGCCACGTTTTTGCCGGTGGATGGCACCAGGAACTGCGCGATAGTAAAGCGCGTCGATACGTTCACTGCGGGAGTCGGGCCCATCGGCGTCGCCACGACAACCTGCAGATCGAACTGCGGGAAATCGCTGGAGGGAACATTCACGGGCCGATGCGGGGCATCGTCTTCGCCGGAGACCGCGATCCAACCGAGCGCATTCCGCTCATTGATCTTTGCTGTCTTCAACGCCGGAGTGTCGCCGCGCTCGCCGTTGCGCAGGAAATTGGCGACCCGATAGGCTCGCCGCAGCGCCGCCTGGCAGCCAGCCACTATTCCGCTCGCGCTCACATTCGTCGGCGGCTGCGCGCCCAAGGACTGACAAAAGGCGTCTTGCGGGAGCAGCTGGCGAAATATGGCAAAGGAGCGGCGGCCGGTGACACTTAAATCGGCAAAGGCGTTGCCCAACACGGGGTTGTTCGTGGCGAAATAAAATGCCGCCTGCTTCAGACTTTGCGCGGGTTGCGCCACCGCAGCGGCGGCGCGTAGATCCGCCCGCAGGCGTCCCTCGTTTGAGCCAAGATTGTGTGCTGCGGGCACGTTGAATATTTGCCCCGGGGGTGCAGGCGAATCCAGCAGGATCTGCGGAATGATGGGCTCGAAATACAACGGCACCGCAGCGCCGTTCACCGTGTCGAATGGTACAACCGCGGAGGCTTGACCGTTCACAATGGCATCCGGGTGGGGGCATGCCTCGGGGCAGCCCTTGCTCGGATCTGGACAATTCGTAAAGTGGACGGTGGCCGCGTTCGCCGGCATTGGCGGCCAGTTCGGCGGAGGTCCCACGGGGACCCTCGTTGCCAGGGCATTGAAAATGGCTTTGGTGATGTCGTCCGCTTCTTCGGTGCGCGAATCCATGCCGTGCACGAAGAGCAGCATTTCCGAATAGGGCGCGATGGCGGGCTGAGGATCGGCGTACAGCACGAAACCTCGCGGCACGGGCACCTTGAGGATGTTGCCCGGCAGGGACTTTACCACTGCGGTCGGCGCAACCGGCGGAGGGGTTGGCAGGGTGCGGACCGGCTGAGCATGTACGCTCAATGCGGCGATGCTTGATATAAGTACTGCGAGGAATCGCGATGAGATCATGTGGAGTACCTGCGCGAGTTTCTGTGAATTTATTTCCCAGTGTCCGGAGCCGAGCGCTTCTGCGGTCGCTTGGGGGCCAGATTAGGCGTCGGGATTTATCGCGTAGCAATCCCCTGTCCCGTATATCCGGTACAGGTTGCGCTAGATTCAACGCTCTCGATCCCCATAGTGTTCTAGACTTGCGCTGAATGGTTCATACGGTGCTCATCGTAGAAGACGACTTGCGCTTGCGCGCCTCCTTTGCGCAAGCAATTCGCTCGGCAGGCGACTTGAAGTTGATTGGCGAAGCCGATGATCTTCCGGATGGCATGCGCCTGCTCGAGGCGATGCGGCCCGACGTGCTGTTGATCGATATTGGTCTACCCAGCGGCAGCGGTTTGTCGCTCATTCGCTATGCGGCCAAGTGCACGCCCCAATGCAATGTGATGGTCGTCACCGTATTCGCGGAAGAACAACTCGTGGTGGATTGCATCGAGGCCGGCGCCACAGGCTACCTCCTGAAAGGCAGCAGTCCCCAGGACGTCGCGGCGCAGATTCGCCTACTAGTAACCGGCGGCAGTCCCATCAGTCCGACTATCGCGCGACGCCTGCTGGGACGGTTCACCAATCACCGCAGCGCGACCGACGACTCCCCCAGCTTATCGGCTCAGGAACTGGCGGTTCTGTCGATGAGCGCCAAAGGTTACAGTTACGATGAGATCGCGCCGTTGCTGAAATTGTCGCGACATACGGTGGAGACTTACGTCAAGCGCATCTACCGAAAGCTGCAGGTGCATTCCAAGACAGCCGCGGTTTACGAGGCGCGCAAACTGGGTCTGGTCGATGACTAATGCGCTGCGCGCGTTGCATATAATTTTGGCTGTCACAGGTGTCGCGCTGTTGGTCACGCTCGTGGTCGTGTTGGCGATTCCGGTCGACACTTCCGTGGTGGCCGCGCGCTTCGACAGCGCGCAGCTTTGCGTTGCGCCGCCCCTGGAAACCGAATACAGCCGCGCCGGTCTGAGTAGCTTACTGTCGAGTGGGCCGAGCACCGATTGCCAGCATGCTGTGACCTTGCCGTATCGCTCGCAGGTTGAAGAAGTCAAATTCAAACGCAAACGAGTCGGCCCCCTGGCAGTCGCCTGGTATCAGATTCGCTACGAGATTCCGGCGAACTGGAAACCGGGCGATCAGCTGATGATATACGCGCCCAGGGTGGTAGGTCTCGCATGGCAAGCACGCGTCAACGACCGGGTCTTGCTCGACAATCTCGACGATTGGCGAATGACCTGGAATCGTCCCGTTGCGATAACCCTCGATAGCTCTCATTTTCGGGTGGGTGAGCAGCTGGCAATCGCGATTGGCGTGGCCTTCGAGCCACACAGCGGGCATGTCATGTCTCGTATCAGCGTCGGGCCTGCGGAAGTCCTGGGCCTGCCGCTTGCCGTCCGCGAATTCATGCAGTTCGTCATGCCAATTGCATGCAGCGTCACGTTGTTGGCTATGGGCGTCTTTTTCTTGCTCTTTTGGTCCTCGCGACGCGCTGAACGAACCCATTTGTTTCTGGCGCTGTCTTGCATTGCTTGGTGCGTTTTTAACCTGCAGTTCGTGCTGCCGCGACGCGACGACCCAACATTGGACCGCTGGTACGCCGCTATCACGGGATCGGCGCTGACCTGGGTCATGTGGCTGATCTATCTATTCGTGCTACAGCTCGATAGACGCTTTTCGCGTACGATTGCGAATGCCATGCCGCTGTTTTTACTCGTCATGAGCGTAGTTGCTCTGCCCATCATTCCGTTGAACGAATACGCAGGGCTTTTTTATCAGGGTGCCAACGTCGCAGTTGCGACACTGGTGACAGCGCGCATCGGCTGGACCGCGATTCGCGGCGGCAGTCCGGAACTACGGGTGATCAGCGTGGCGTTGTTCTTATCGACCATCGTCGCGTTCCACGATTTGGGACTGCGGGCGCGTATTGTCGATCTCGAAGGCATATATCTGATCCCGTTTACCAGCATGCTGATATTCGGCTCATTTTTGTTCGCCGTTCAGCGCCGCTACGTGCGCGCGATAAACGAGCATGAACAGTTAAGCAGCAGCCTCGCGCGGCGATTGAGCGAACGGGAAGCCGAGCTACAAGCGAACCATGCTCGCCTGCTCGAATTGGAGCGCGCGCAGACCTTGGCCACTGAACGCCAGCGACTGATGCACGACATGCATGACGGCCTTGGTTCCGCGTTGACCACTTCGCTGGCGATGATCGAACAGGGCAATGTCAATGGCGAGGAACTCAAAGACGTATTGAGGGGTAGCGTCGATGATTTGCGCGCGGTCATCGACTCACTAGAGCCCCTCGATGGCGATTTGATTTCCGTGCTCGCGACTTTGCGGTTCCGTCTCGGCAAGCGCTTGGAATTGGCCGGCATCACGCTTCAATGGGATATGGAAGACTTACCGCCCTTGGCATGGCTGGGTCCGCCGCAAGCACTGCAGCTTATGCGCATCGTTCAAGAAGTATTAACCAATGTGCTCAAGCATGCCGGGGCCACCAATCTGAACATTTCGGCACATCGCGCTGAGCCTTACGTCGAGGTCTGTATTGCCGATAACGGCCGAGGCTTTGATGTCGCGAGCGTGCCTACCGGGCGCGGTCTGCGTCACTTGTCGCAACGAGCGGCAAGCCTGCACGGCAGCGTGCTCGTCGACTCGAGACCCGGAACCGGCACTACCGTGCGGCTACTGCTTCCCCTCTCAATACCAGCCATCGCCTAGGGTCGTGTACCGTTTATCCGGGACAAGGGATTGCCATGAGATGAGTCGCGAAGCCTAATCGGCGGCGCAGATGCCCCGAACGCAGTCCCAAGCACAGCGATATCGAACAACCGCGTTGGTTGTATTGCTCGCGGTGGCGATGGTATCGGTGACACAGGCCCAGCAAACGCCCTACCCCGGACCAGCTCAACCCTATCCGAGCGGTACGCCCGTATATCCCGCGCAAACTCCGGCATATCCGAATTCCTATCCCACACCCGGGTATCCCGGCCAACCGATGCAGGCGTGTCCACCGGTGGCGCCGCTCGCTCCGCAGTCGCATTTCTTTCGCGATTTGTTCGCGCAAACGATCGCCGCCGTTCTGCAGACTTCCTCCTTCGGCCTGCTGGCGACCATCACCGGACGAATCATGCAATGGTTTACGCGCAAGGGTGCCAATAGCGCGAGTCCCTACGCACCACAGTACCCCGGGTATTCGAACACCGGCTACCCTTCTGCAGCACCCGGATATCCGAGCACGCCCTTCGCGACGAATCCCGCCGGGGGCTGTCCAGCACCGGCTCAGGCGTACGCTCCTACGGGCCCTTACCCATCGCAGACACCCGGTTACCAGACACCGCCTGGCTACCCAACTCCCGCCGGTTATTCGACGACACCGGGCTACCCCACTGCCGCCAATTATTCGACGACACCGGGCTACCCCTCTGCTGCCAATTATTCGACGACGCCAGGTTATCCGACGGTATCCGGCAATGGGACGACGTCGGCATATCCGTCAACGCCGAGTTATACGACGACACCGGGCTACCCAACGACGCCGGCGCAAACTCCTTCGAATCCGAGTACCGCGCAACCGCCCCAGGTGTATGACGCTCGCACAGGACAGCCGGTCCCAGCAGACGCGAATCCATACACGACTCGAGGTCTACCCGCGGAAGGCACGCTATACGCGGGGATCGCTTACGAAGTGCATACCTTGGCCGCGGATGGTACCTATTCGATACCGGTCAACACCGCGACGTATGATTTCCATACCGGCGATAAATTCATGGTGTATTACCGCCCCTCCCTGCCCGGTCACATGGAGATCTACAACATCAATGCCGCAGGAAAGCAGACTCTGATCGATTCCTCCAACATGCCGGCGGGCGAGATGGTGACATTGGGTCCGTACCAATTTACCAATGATTCGGGTGAGGAGTCGCTGCGCCTGGTGCTGTCTCCTTGTTCAAACCCGCAGCTCCTGACGGCGACCCGAGATATCGTGAAGGTCGATGCAATACCGCAGGCTTCACCCAACAGTGTGGCTCAGCAGCTCGGCGACTGCGGTGCGCCGGCGCCGCGAGGACTGGATATCAAGACCCGCGATATCGAAAAGGTTGGTGTAGAGGGCAGCACGAGCTTCGCTCTCGATCCCGTATCCCCCAAAGAACTCAAATCAGGCCAGCTGACGCCGCGCCAGATGACGATTGTGTTCCATCATCGTTGAACACGATGGCGATCAAAGAATTGCCACATCAAATCGCTGGCGTCGATTTCCGGCGGACCGCTGTGTCCCTTTGAGCGGGGCCAAACATGACCACCGCCCAGCTCAAGCGGCGCGTCATTGCGGTAAAAGAGGACTTCCACCCCGGCAGCGCATTGATAGCGCCGCTCGGTTACATGCGCCGACACGCGCGTGATCTTTGGCTCGAGATTGCAGCGATCAATCTCCAGCCAACGCGACAATGCGGCTTCGACGCCGTAACCCCAATAACCCGCCCCTCCCCCTCCGTACGGATTCACAGGGTCGTGTACGGCGTGAAAGGTGATGATCGGCATGGCGCGATTGGGTCGGCAACTCTCGGGATCCGGACGAGTTGGATCTGAAGCCAACGGCGTGCCCGCTCGAAGGCCGGCAACCGGTGCAACTGCAGCGATGCGATCCGCGAGCCGACAAGCCAGCCAAGACGCCATACGCGCCCCGCCGGACATTCCCGTGACGTAAACCCGCGAGGCGTCGATGCAGGAACTGGACGCCAGTTGATCGATGGTATCACTCACGAACTGAACTTCGTCCGGTGCATCCGCAGGTTCGGGCACGTTGCCGATCAACGGCAATCCGGGAAGATGCCAGACGAAAGCACCTGGGCGATCCGTCAGTGCGATGCCGCCGTCTGGATCCGCCACCACAAATCCGCGCCGCTCGGCCACCGACGCGAGATCGGACAGTGCGGCCTGCTGCCGGCCGTTGCCGCCGCTTCCATGTAAATCGAAAACCAGCGGCATTTTCTTGCCTTCGCGTGCCGCGTGCGGCACGTACACGGGAACTGCCCGCGCTTGCCCTCCCGAATTCACCGTAATGGTTCGCCACCCAAAATGCACCGACGCTCTGCAACCGGCAGATTCGTTCGCCTTGGATTGAGAGGGCGTGAAGGGCGCTGCCGCCGAGACACAGCATAAGCCCAAGATCAGCCAGCGCGACCGGCAAGTTGCGTACTTCACGGTCTACCAAGCGACGCGAGCGGGAAAACTCTCGCTGCGTATCCATTGCGACAGAAGCCATTTCTCGTCTGCTATGACCGGCATGCCCGCGTGCAGCGTGTCCTTGTCGCCTATTCCTTGCGCATTCAGATTGTGGAAATGAAGCATATCGCCTCGGCGCCCTTTGACATCTATGTTCAGCGCCAGAAAACAAGTGCTGCCGCCGGTGTACCCTTCATTGAGGTACGTAAGTACGGTTTGCGCTCGCTGCCCGCCATCGGCCAGAGATCGATATGCACCGGCTCCGCTTTCGTTGAAGTAGTCCACATGCGGCCGGAACTCCTCGCCCGCGCGGTAACGAAGAATCTGCAGAAATTCGCCGTTCAGCGCCGGCACGGCGGTGACGCCGCTCACGCAGCGTTCGAGTGCTTCCAACACATGATCGTGCTGACGCGGGCTCAGCGTAACACTCCAGCAAGTCCGAGTCGGATCGGCACGTGCCTCCCCGGTACGCGCATCGACGATCTTCGATCGTTGCACCTGCGGCGCGGCCAAATTGATCACTGCGTCGAGCACCAGAGGGTGGATCACGGCGGGCAGCTTTCGAATGAGCGGAGCCTCGTGCAGTATTTCGGCCGTGGGAAGGGGAATATCCTTGGCCAGATGCGGCAGTTCCCCGTCAAGCAGCGACCAATCTATATTCAGTTCCGAGGGTTTTGAATTTGCGGCCGCCATTTTTTGCGCCTGGAGAACCTGTCCCAGGCGCTGACCGAGATACTGCTTTCGCACAGCCTCGCCGCCGCTCATTGCCGCGGCCGAATCGAGATCAGGTTCCCCCGCGATTCCTTCGGCATAACAGCACGCTAGGGCATAAGCCGCCGCCGCGTCGCCCCGCCGCGCCGATAGGCCCAACAGCGGGCGCACGAGATGCCAACGCTGGTGGCAGACGCCGAGCAAGGCCAATTGGCGTAGTGCGCCGGCCTCGCCCATGCGGGCAGCGCCTGCCAGAAAGCGAATTCCCCTCTCTCGATCGGTCCCTCCCAAAGCTGCGAAGCCGTGCAATTCGCTGAGTAGCAGGCTGGCCTGAACATGCGATCCCGCCAACGGCTGCAGCAGATCTATGGCTTGCCGCCGATCGCGCGGACATTGGCGTCCATCCATCAGCAACGTGGCCAGCGTTATCTGAGCAGGAATCAGTTTCTGTGCGGCGGCCAGGCGAAGCCAATGCAGACTCTCCTCGAATTGCCCGCGTTGATGCAATACAGAACTCAGCGCGTACTGAGCTTCGCTATTGCCCGACTTCGCCAGCGCGGTCGCTTCCTGAAATGAGATACCTTGCGCCATAGCCGCTATTTTGCCCCAGCGCCGGTGTCAGCGCTTGCTCACGTCGCTCGCCCCGCGTGCGGCACGGCATGCCGATGAGCTATGCTTGGGGCACCACTCCACTAGAAGGATTTCCCCATGGCAAAAAAAGACTCCGCCAAACTGAAGGAATTGCGGCAGCGTCGCGGGGCTGCGCTCATCACCCCGTCGGACCTGGGCGCCGAGGCATCGGAGAACATCGCCGGCGGCATGAATGGCATTCTCGCCGATGTATTTGCGCTTTATCTTAAGACCAAGAACTTTCACTGGCATATGAGCGGCGCGCATTTTCGCGATTACCATTTGCTGCTGGACGAGCAAGCCGATCAGCTTTACGCCATGACGGACCCCATCGCTGAACGCATCAGAAAGACCGGCGGGTCCACGCTTCGATCAATCGGCCACATCGCTCGAATGCAGCGCATCAAGGACAATGATGCCGAGTATGTTGATCCGCTCGATATGCTGGCTGAATTGCGCGAGGACAATACAACGCTCGCCGCGCGCTTGCGCGAGGTTCACGACGTGGTGAATGAATTTCGCGACATCGCCACAGCAAGCCTAATCGAGAATTGGATCGATGAAACGGAACGTCGGACTTGGTTTCTGTTCGAGGCCAGCCGACGCGGCAAGTGAAATCGGTACTTCTAAATCACCTTACATATATATGCGATCTGATTGATTTATAACATTTAAATTTAACCCATCAGCGGTCCCAGGATGTCGTCTACCAGCGACGAAAATCGACATTGCCGATTCGCGATCTAGATCTGCGAAGGCCATGTCCAGGGTGGTACGCTGCATGGGATTCGTAGAGGTTGGGAGTCAGCATTGAAGATTCTCCTGATTTTGGGATTCGCGTTTCTATCGGCATGCAGCTGGTTTCACCCACGCGCCAAACCACCTCCCCCGTCCCCGACACTTATCGTGACCGGCGCACCGACGGGTTCACTCGTGTTCGTTGACGATGCGCAAACCGGTCAACCCGCCGAGTATGGCAAGCCGCAAGTTCTGACAGTAACTGCCGGGGCGCACGTGGTCGAGGTGCGCACCAGCGGCACCGACAGCACGCCTATTGCAGTCATCTTCAGCGAACAAACCTATGTTGGCGGCGGCGAAACACGTGCGATCAAGGTGTTGTCGGGGTTCAGCCGCGAATAACATTCGTCAATCAAGTCGCTGCCCAAATGGAAACTAGAGTCGACTGCGCCATTTTCGATCTCGGCGGCGTCGTGCTCCGCTGGAATCCGGACGGCATCATCAGCAATTTTAGTTCGGACGAGGGCGTCAGATCTATCGTCAAGCGCGACGTGTTCCAGCATCCGGATTGGCTGGACATGGATCGGGGTGTTCTACCCGAATTAACGGCAGTTCAGCGTTTTCATGAACGGACCGGTCTATCGGTTGCGCAAGTTTCCGCACTGATGCAAGCGGTAAAGGATTACCTTCAGCCCATTCCGGAGACCGTCGAGTTGCTCGAGGAACTTGCGGCGCGCGGCATTCGCCTTTATTGCCTTTCCAATATGCCTGCCACGACTGCGGGTTACTTGCGTGCGCGGCATTCTTTTTGGCGCGTGTTCCGCGGAGTCGTGATCTCGGGAGAGATCAATCTGATGAAACCGGATCCGGCCATTTTTGGGCATATCGCCGAGCGCTTCTCTTTGATACCGGAAAGGACGGCATTTATCGACGATCTTCTGCCGAATATCGAAAGCGCCCGCCGGCTCGGATTCAAGGCGGTGCTATTCAAAGATGCCGCCCAATGTCGCGCCAGCTTAAATTCGCTTCTGTACGCCGCCGACCCACCGGTCGGCGGCGTTCATTCCTAGGCTAGCGCGCCCAGTGACCCTCGGATAAGCGCCATCCGCCGTTAACGTGTACCCATGTATGGGGTACCCAACGATAACCCGCGCGTCCAGGGCCCCAGTGTCCGGCCACCCACACGTGCCGGCCGCCAACCCAGTTCCAGTAGCCGCCCATCCATACATAACCGGGATAAGGTGCTACGCCCATCACTTCTACTTGGGCGACCGGAGGCGCGACCGCGACGACCGCTCCGCCGTAATAGCCCGGGGCCGGAGCCACCACGCAGCCTCCCAGCAAAGATCCCGCCAGAAGTAACGCCGCCGCTCCACTCTTCAAGCCAAGATATGAACGCATATTTTCTCCGTGGTCATTTCGAAAGAAATCTTCTTAGCAGACAAGAACGCGCAGCACGGCAAATGGATGACGCGTCGGTTGCAGGATTATGCAATGTCCCTTTGCGCCCGACTTTAAGTCGATGTCAACCGTCCGCAGCACGACACGTTTTGCTTGCATATTCGCCCGTAAATTAGGGCCAATTGCACGGAGTACAGCATGAGCGTCAAATCCATATTCTTCCTTTCGGCAAGTGTGATTTGCGTCGCACTCGGCTCCGCGCCGGTGATGGCGCAGGAGGTACCTGATCACCCGCGAGTGAATGAGGTCAACCAAAGGCTGGACAACCAGCAAGCGCGCATCAACCAGGGGCTGAAGAACGGCACGATGACCGGCAAACAGGCCGCACGCGATGAAGCGCACGATGCGAATATCGCCAAGCGCGAAAGCGTCGATGAAGCCAAGCACGATGGTCATCTGACCAAGGGTGAGCAAAATCGGCTGAATAAATCGGAGAATAAAAACAGCCGGCACATCTATCGGCAAAAGCACTCGAAGTGAGGCTTCGAGCGGTAGTGGCTTCGCTACGAGAGCGAGTTGCAGGCTCCCGACATGGCGGAGATCCACTGCTCGATTAGGTGAACGCCTTCGCGATGCGTGGTGGATCGACCTTGCTCCGGCATCATCACGCCCTCTTCGTTCGATTGCATGCGGTAAGGCAGGATCGAGTCGGCGGGTTTCCCAGGAACGATGTCGAAAATATGATCGCCGGTGCCGCGGCCTGCCGCCACCGGCGGCTTGCAAACGCCGACATGGCGGTCGCTTTCGGCAAAGGCCGTTAGATCCAGCGCCGTGGTGTTTGCCGGTCCCTTCGCGTTGTGGCAGTGGCCGCAATTGACATCAAGATAGGCGCGCGCGCGCGTATCGACGGGCTGCTGCGGATCGCGCCAATTGGCATTTCTGGGTGCATTCGCCGCGTCCGGGGCGCCCGTGAGAATTCCAAGTTTTGTCCAGTGCACGAGCTGATTTTCGCTGCCGGTCGAATAATCATAATCGCGATTGAGGTGTCGTGCTTTCGCACCGATCGGCGCAATCGCCTTGGTCTTGAGGTCGACGACGTGACATCCCGCACACTGGTTCTCGTTGGGAACTACGTAGGTGAACGCTTCGCGCGCACCATCGTCGGAGACCAGTTCCAGCGCCAGCGCATCCCCCGTTCGGGCAAGCTCGGCCTCGGTTTGCGAAGCATTCCAGACATAGGGGAACGCTTCCCAACCCTTTGCACGGCGTACCAGAACTCGGGTTTCAATCAGGTGCACATTGGCGAGATTCAATGCCTCCGCGCCCCCGCCGTCGTGCGCGAAATCTCGCGACTGATCATAAGTGCGCGCCACGGATTTTGCGTCGCGCGCGGCACCCTGCGGCAGCGGGTAATAGAAGGTCTTGGTGATGATGGTGCCGACCGGAAAATCGAAGCTCTCATCCGCGACATATTTAGCGGCGGTGCCGCCGGGCATCCAAACCGTGCGAAGCTTGTGAGCGTAGTCGCTGAACAGCGGTGTGTTCAGATCGTACGGGATCACGCCTTTGTTCAAAGCGAGCTTGCCGCCATCGGCATAGACCACCTGCCAATCGCTGAGCTTCGGCGGCCTGCCGTCAGCAAAGAAATGGACCGGCTGCGGCGTGCGGCCGCACGCGATGAGTGCCAGCGCGCCGCTGCAAATACAGAGAAGACGCGCCCAAGAAAGGCTCATAACTTAAACCCTTAGCTGTGCGGCAACTCGATTGCGGCGAGTTTGGGCAGATCGCACTGAAAATAGCTCTTGTCCACCTTGGGATTCTTGAATTTGTTCGGCCCGTCGGCGTTGAGCACTTCAGAATCGCCGTTCTGAACGCAGATACGCTCGGCGGCCGGTGGCAGTCCATTGACCAGCGTCTTCGAGTCCACATAGCCATCCCAGAGGACATCCGGAAAATGACCGTTGATGCCGAACATTGCCGTCTTGAGCGTCTTCAAATCCAAGCCATCCGGTGAGTCGCCTCCGCCCTTGAAGCGATTTCCGTAGACAAAAATCGCACGTGGGTACGGGTTGTAATTCGCGTCAACACCCTTGGTATTGTAGTAATTGGTCGAGAAGTAGCTGGAAATGATGAGGTTCGCGGTCTTGTTGTCGGCGATATCGTTGTCGAAGACCTCCACTTTCGGGTTGGAGTTGATGACCACTCCGGAACCCGCCGGCACGCTGGCCACTGCCGCGCCCTTGGCAGCGAAGTTGGCGAGGTTGTTCTCATAGGACTTGTTGTTGTAGACACGCGTGGACTGGCCCGGCTGCGGCAGGTTGGGCATGTTGAACACCAGTATGCCTCCGGTGTTGCCGGTCGCGGTATTTTCATAGACATCGGCGCCGATCGTATTTTCAATTTCGATGCCGGCGACATTTTTCTCGGCGCGATTGCGCCGAACGATCACATTCTGCGATTGGCCCACATAGATGCCCGCGTCCGACGCGCCAATCGAGGCCGAATCCTCGATCAATACATTCTTGCTTTTAACGGGATAAATACCGTAAGCGCCGTTGGTGGTCTTGGGGCCGCCGGTCCACTCCACGCGCACATCTCGAATCGTGATGTTCTCGCCGTCGTTAATTTTGAGCCCGTCGCCCTTGCTGTCCTCGATGGCAAGATGCTCGATGGTGAAATCGCTCGCGTACACCAGCATGCCTTCGGGACCTGAGATCTCGTTCTTGAATGACAGAATGCTCTTGTCCGAACCGGCACCCCGGATCGTGACACCATTCGCGCGCAGAGTCAGAACGCGGTCGAGCGCGTGCTTGCCGGCGGGAATTTCGATGACTGTGCCGGGCTTGGCGTCGAGGAATTTCTCCTGCAAGGTTTTCTGGAACGCCACGTCATCCGCTGATAAGCCTTGCACGGCTTGCTCCTTCCCACAGCCGGCGGCAAGAACACACAGAACGATGATCGTCACTCTACTCATATTGCTTATCCTGTTTCGATGAAATCGCGCCTTGGGCAACTGCGAAGCATAGCATGGGGTACCCACAGCGATGCCATAGGTGAAACCCCGCAATGCGTCATGCTCTACTTGTCGCGGCGCGCAATGGCCACCGCCTGCTGCAGACCGGGGACATCGTAAACGCCGTTGATTATGTGCCGCCCCACCAATAGACCCGGCGTGCCGCGCACGCCCAACGCCCGGATTTCCCGATCGTTGCGCTTCAGCAATTCGTTGATCATCGCGGCATGCGCCTCGCGATCCTTCTTCAACAGGGCTACATCAACTCCCGCTTGCTGCAGAAGCGCATCGACTTGCTCGTTGGACGCCAGGTGCGACGCCGCCATCAACGTGTCGTGAGCGATGAGGTACTTGCCTTGCCAGTTTGCCGCCAAGGCCAATCCGGCCGCGTAGGCAGAGGCTTCGCTCAGTATGGGCCAGTCCTTGTAGATCAGCGCCACCTTGGGATCGGCATCGAGCAGACCACGCAATGCGGGGGCCAACTTCTTGCAGAAGGGACAGTTGTAATCAAAGTATTCCACCAAGGTGACGTCAGCCGTCTTGGCGCCGGTTGCAGGCGTGCCGGGATTTCTTAAGATCTCGAGTTCAGTGCCTTTGGGCACCGACCCGATATCCTCGGCGGCAAGCGGAGTTGCCGCTCCGCACAATCCCAGTAAGGCAAAGATCAGAACTGAACTGATCGCGGATGTGTTTCTTGGCATGGGACCTCCCGGGGTATGGTTGTCTAGGTCGCGTGATTGATCGCCAGCAGCCAGGCGATGCCAACCAGAATCAGGGTAGCAATGCCGGCGATCATCTGCACGAGCGGCTCGCGGTATCTCGAAATTTTTGCCCGAGCGAGCACCCACCCGATTCCGACACCGAAGAGAAATCCGAGACCATGCCCGAGGACATCCACGTGTTCGGTGCCCGCCCCCAATAGAGTCAGCAAACTGGCTCCCGCGATCAATGGCGCCCAGCGGTACCATGCTCGCTCGCGCGAGCTCAGCCGCGGTTGCCACGCCATACCTGTGAGCAAGCCCAATCCCGCGAACACCGCAGTGGATGCGCCGACCGCATGATGGGTGGCCGGCGAGACGAGTACTTCAAGTGTATTGGCGAGCGCCGCGGCTCCAACAATGCTCGCCCAGCCCACGCCCGGTCCCAACAGTTGGCCGGCAGCGATTCCCACGACCACACCAAAAAGCAAATTGCCGAGCAAGTGCTCCTGATCCACGTGAAGCGTCAAGGCCGTGAATGCTCTCCACCATTCCCGGGCGGCGCCCGCATCAAGCGCGCCCGCCGAAAGCCAGTCCATGCCGAACATTCGGCTTCCGGCGCAGTAGGCGATGAGCAGCAGAATCGCAGTGTAGGCAATGGCACCGAGCGCCGCGCCGGAGTGCGGTTCGATGCGCTGCGGAATACTGCGCGGGATGCTGCGCTCAGCGGTGTAGCGGCTGATTTCCTCGATTGCCCGCTGCAACATCGATGGCGGCACAGTCAACAGCCAACCGCCCTCGATCTCGCGAACAACATGCTCGATGTCCCGCGCCTCGAGCACCAAGCTGTATTCCCCGCATAGCTGCTTGGATCCGTGAAGCACCACTATGTCAGCCGGGGTTGTCTCCACGAGCGCGTTCAGGTGCGCATGTGAGCGCCGTTTGCATCGTACGCGGCTTCGATAAGTGGTTGTGCGTGTCTGCGTTCGCCGAGAATCTCGATTTCAAATCCCGAAGCGGCGCTCGCCAGCGCGGCCGGCACGTAACCCAATGCCAAAGACTGTTTGACGCGGTGTCCATAGGCGCCGGAGGTGACCCATCCTACGACCTTGCCGTCATGCCAAACGGGCTCATCACCGAGCGCATCCGTATCGGCATCCGTCACCTTGAACGCCAACAATCGCAATGCGCCGCCGGTGCTTTTCTCCTGGACGGCCGCAGCGCGGCCGATGAATTCGGATTTCTTCAAGTCGACGAAACGGCCCAGGCCAGCTTCGGTGGGCCCATAGATGGGGCGATATTCACGCATCCACGTGCCGAAGCTTTTTTCGACGCGCATGCAGTTCAACGCGCGTCCGCCGAACTGGCGCAGGTCGTATTTTCGCCCGGCTTGCATCAAGAGGTCGTAGAGAGCCCGTTGGTAGTCGGTGGTGACCCAGATCTCATAGCCTAGTTCGCCGGTGAATGAAACTCGGCCGACAAAGCCGGGCACCATGCCGATCTGCATGCGTCTGAAAGACAGGAACGGGAAGGCGGCGCTGGACAGATCATCGCGCACCAAACCTTGTAGCAGCGCGCGCGAATTCGGTCCGGCGATCGATAGGCCAACATATTCCATTGCGCAGGGGCGCACCGACACGCCCGCGGGCGGCAGGTGGCGTTCGAACCAGCGCAAATAATAAGTCTCCGCAGCGTAAGTGCCGATCAGAAAGAAGTGGTCCTCGGCCACCCGGCACATCGTGAAATCACCGATCAGTTTGCCTCTTTCATTGAGCATGGGCGTCAAGACGATTCGTCCCACCGCCGGGACGCGGTTTGCCATCACGCGCGACAGCCAGTTGACGGCCTCGGGACCCTTGACCTCGAACTTTCCGTAGTTAGAGATCTCGAGCAGTCCGGCGGATTCCATGACCGCGTTGCACTCCGCTGCCACGTGGGGAAAATCGTTCGAGCGGTGAAAGCTGAATTCATCCCGCGCCGCCCCGGCGGAAGGCGCGAACCACAGCGGATGCTCCAGTCCGCAATAGTCGCCGAACACCGCGTGGCTGGCCTGAAGCCTTTCATAGATGGGCGTGGTGCGCAGCGGCCGGCCGGCGCTGAGCTCTTCATTGGGAAATCGGATGCTGAACCGGCGCGAATAGTTCTCTCGCACCTTGGCGTTGGTATACGCCAGGGTGGTCCAATCACCGTAGCGCGCGACATCCATGCCCCAAATATCCGCGCCGGGATCGCCGCTGGTCATCCAGCTTGCCAGCGCCAGCCCGACGCCGCCGCCCTGACTGAAGCCGGCCATTACGCCGCAGGCCACCCAGAAATTCCTGAGGCCTCGGATGGGACCCATCAGCGGATTGCCGTCCGGCGCAAAAGTGAAGGGACCGTTCACCACTTTTTTGATGCCTGCCTCGGCGAGCGCCGGAAAATGTTGAAACGCCACCTCCAGACTCGGCGCAATCCTCTCCAGGTCGTTGGGCAACAGATCCTGGCCGAAATCCCAGGGTGTTGTCACGGGCGACCATGGAACGCCCGCCTTCTCGTACGTGCCCAGCAACATGCCGGCCCGCTCTTGCCGGGTGTACAACTCGCCTTCGAAGTCAATGCAGTGCAACTGCTCTTTCTTTCCTACCAGCTGCGGCATGTCGCCGGTGATCAGGTACTGATGCTCCATGGCCAAAATGGGCAACTCAATCCCGACCATGCGTCCCACTTCGCGCGCCCACAGGCCTGCGGCATTGACGACATGTTCCGCATGCACATTTCCTTGATCGGTAATGACATCCCAGGAGCCGTCGGGGCGGGACTTCAAATCGATGACGCGAGTGTGCCTGACGATTTCCGCACCGCCGATTTGCGCGGATTTGGCATACGCGTGTGTGACTCCGTAGGGGTCGACATGCCCTTCGATGGGATCGTACATCGCCCCTTTGAAATGCCTCTTGTCCATGAGCGGGAACAGCTGCTCGGCTTCCCCCGCCGAGATGATCTCCAGCTCCATCCCCAGATAGCGGCCGCGCGCCTTGGCCATCTTGAGCCATTCGAGCCGCTCACGAGTGCCCGCGAGCATCAGTCCGCCGGTGATGTGCACACCGCACGACTGTCCTGAAATATGCTCAATCTCCTTGTAGAGTTCGATGGTGTATTGCTGCAGCTTCGCAACGTTGGGATCGCCGTTGACGGTGTGCATGCCACCGGCCGCGTGCCAGGTAGAACCGGAGGTCAATTCGGCGCGCTCGATCAAGAGCACGTCTTTCCAACCGGCCTTGGTCAGGTGATAGCTGACGCTGGCGCCAACCACCCCGCCGCCAATCACCACTACTCGCACTTGACTCTTCATCACCGTCCGCCGCAATCAGTCATTCGAAACCGCCAAGTGCAAATTGGACTGCGTGAGTTCCGTGCCGCTGCCGAAGCGCTCGATCAGCCAGGAGCGAAACAATGCCACCGCCGTGTCGCTCAACGCTTCAGGATGAGTGATCAAGTAATAGCCAAAGCCATCGTCCAACGTGTTGTCAAAGGGTCTGACCAAACGGCCAGACTTGATATGTTCCGCAAATAAGTAGGTGTCGACCAGAGCAACGCCCTCGCCGCTCATGGCGTATTGCACTGCCAGCATTGCCGTATCAAATACCAGGCCGCGCTCTACGTTGACGCTCATATTGGCGGAGCGCACGAATTGCTGCCAAAGATGATGCCGCGGCAGATCGGAAATGCGCACGTGTATCAGTTCATTCGACTCGACGAAATCCGCCAGCGGCTTGCCCTGGTTTCGCGCCGCCACATTCGGGTGACAAAGCAGGCTCAGATGCACCGGCCATAAAAGATCGGTCACCATATCGGTCACGGTCGGCTTCGAGTACACCACCCCGACATCGACATCGGCCGGCGGCGGACCCACGCCACTGGGGCTGACGAGATCGATCTCCACATCGGGGGCCGCACGTCGAAAATCGCGAAGTATCGGCACGGCGAGGTAGGCGGCAAAGCTCGGCGGCATGTGAACTCTCAGGGTTCGCAGGCCATTTGCCCCCTCGTTGCGGATATCGTCCAGAGCGAACTCCAGTCGATCAAATGATTTTGTGACGGCCGGCAGCAGAAGCTGGCCGGCCTTGGTCAACACCAGAGCGTGCGGGCGGCGCTCGAACAACTGGGTGCCCAATAATTTCTCAAGCGCGATCACATGCCGTGATAATGCGCTTTGCGAAATCAGCAGCGCATTCGCCGCCGCGGTGAAACTCAAGTGCTTGGCAACCCCTTCGAATGCACGCAACGCGTTGAGGGGCAGCCAGCGCCGGTCAATCGATGTCTTGGCCATTACGGCGCCCACTCCCTGGCATAGGCGATTGCCCGCTTCTGATCGGCGACGATGGTCTTGGACGCCAAGTACAAATGATACGCCGCCCAGAATCCCGTGGGTGCCAGCACCAGCAAAGCAGCTCGCAGCGAAGCGGCACCCGTTGGCCCGGCGCCGGCGAACCAGTCGCTCATGAGGCCCACGACCCAAGGCGCGATGATCAGATTCAATATGTTTGCCACCAGCAACGAAATAGCGATGAACATGTTGCGCATGTGGCAGGGTGCCAAGTTGTTGAGCAACCCAAAACACGGCCCGATATAAAAATAAATAGCGGGTATGAACAGCCAGAACATGGCCTTGCACAGCCACAGGGAGTGAGTCCAGTAGGCGAGAAACGACGGGATGGTCGCAAGCGCGATTCCCCCGGCAAGCAACCAGACGACGCGGCGCGGATCGGCCATGCGGGCCCGCGACAACAGCCATGCCGTGGCGACGGTGGCGATCGAGCCGCCCCAGAGATGAATATTTCCGGTAACAGCGCCCGCCTGTCCCACATCGAGGGAGTAGGCGCGCTGGAGAAATGTCGGTGTCCAGTAAATGAGGCCCCAACCCCAAAGCGCGCACAGGCCGCCGCCAATCATGATGTGGAAAGCAGCCTTTTGCTGCCAAAGGAACGCCAAGCACGCGGCCAAGGAGGGCTTGATGTCGTCGGTCACGGCATCCAATCGGCCTCGCCGCGGTTCGCGCACGGTCAAATAAACGATGATGCCGACGATCACGCCCGGTAATCCCAACGCAAGAAACGCCGCGCGCCAGTTGTAGGCGTGTGCGATGGCCCCTGCCCGGTCGGCGCCGAGCCATGCGCCGATAGGGGCACCCAGCGCCAACACGGCCATGGCCATGGGGCGGCGGTCCGCCGGGAAGCAATCCGAAACAATGGCAGTCGAGGGCGGCGTGCCGCCCGCCTCGCCCACGCCAACACCGATGCGGCCCAGCAAGAACTGCAGGTAATTCGTCGACAGACCGCACAGCGCCGTGAACGCGGACCAAATCACCAAGGATCCGGCCAAGATGTTGCGCCGGTTGTAGCGATCGGCGAGCCAAGCGATGGGAATTCCAAATGCCACGTAAAAAAACGCCAGCGGCGTGCCGGTGAGAAATGCGACGCCGGCGTCGGTTAGTTTAAGGTCGAGGCGTATCGGCTCCAGCACGGTGGAAACGACGTAACGGTCCGCAATGTTGATCGCGTAAATCAGACAAACCAAGATGAGCACATACCAACGCTCGATCGATGAAGGAGCTCGGATTTGCCCTGCTTCGACTGCTGCGGCGCTCAAGCGTACCTCGCGTGGGAAAGTCTATAACCATACAGGGTTCGCTGCCCGCACGCGATGCGGGCCCACCCCTGGCTGGCGATTCGAAAAATAACATGAGCGGATCGCGAAATGGCATAGCGCAGCTAAAGCGAACGATTAAGCTTTGAACGTGGGGGAATTCGACTACATCATCATCGGAGCCGGCACCGCAGGCTGCGTTCTGGCGGATCGCTTGTCGGCGAGCGGCCGCGACCGCGTGCTCGTCCTCGAAGCCGGCGGTTCCGACAATCGATTCTGGATCAAGACACCGATCGGCTACGGCCGCACCTTTGCGGATCCTCGAGTCAATTGGAAGTATGAAGCCGGCCCCAGCCCCGGACTTAACGGGCGGCCCATGTATTGGCCGCGCGGCCGCGTGGTCGGCGGCTCAAGTTCCATCAACGCGCTGGTCTATTGCCGGGGTGTGCCGCAGGACTTCGACGACTGGCGGCAACTGGGAAACCTGGGCTGGGGATGGGAAGACGTCAGGCCCTACTTCGAACGTTCGGAACGACGCATCGATTCCGCCGGGAAAGTGCATGGCGCGGGGACGCTCGATGTGGCGGACATGGCGCCCTTTCTGCACCCCATGAAGCGCAATTGGTTGGACGCGGCCAGGGAACTGAATTTGCCCATCACGGATGACTTCAACGGCGAGCACCCGCTGGGGCTCGGCTGCTACCAAGTCACCATTCGGCATGGCCTGCGCCGCTCGGCAGCGGATGCCTTTCTGCGGCCGGCCCTGCGGCGCGACAACGTCAGGCTCGAGACCCAGGCGTGGGTAAACAAGATCCGCTTCAACCAACGCCGCGCCGAGGGCGTGGAGTACATGCGCGGCGGAGATCGGCTGTTTGCTGCCGCCAGGCGTGAAGTCATCTTAAGCGGCGGCGCGGTCAATTCGCCGCAACTGCTGCAGCTGTCCGGAATCGGGCCGGCCTCCGCGCTCTCTGCGTTGGGGATCACGCCGATTTTGGACAATTCATCCGTCGGCGGGCACTTGCAAGATCATCTCGCGGTGGTCTACTCGTATCGGGCAACATTGCCGACATTGAACGATGAGTTGCACTCATCGAGCGGCAAACTCATCGCGGGACTACGCTATCTATTGGCGCGGCGCGGACCCTTGGCGTTGAGCGTGAATCAGATGGGAGGGTTACTCGCCGCGGTGCCCGGCAGCCCCCGCCCCACCGTGCAGTTGTACTTCAATCCGGTGACCTACAGCGCGGGCGATGCTACCCGCAAGAACATCCAGGTCGACGCGTTTTCCGGGTTCTATCTCTGTTATCAGCCGACCCGCCCCACCAGCGTCGGGCGCGTCGATGTTGTCGCGGCGGATTTCCGTCAGCCTCCGAGGATCGCGCCGAATTACTTGTCGACCCCGGAAGATGAGGATGCCGTCGTTCAGGGCGGGCGTTTGCTGCAGAAGATTGCCGGAACGCGAGCCATCCGGGCACTCATTCGCGATTCGATTCAACCCGATCTTGCTGCCATGGATGACGCTCAGATTCTGGAAGACTTTCGCTCGCGCGCGATGACCGTGTATCACCCAGTCAGTACTTGCCGAATGGGACCCGATGCCCGCACCTCCGTAGTCGACTCATCGTTGCGAGTTCATGGAGTCGATTCCCTGCGCGTCGTCGACGCATCGGTATTCCCCACCGTGACTTCCGCCAACACCAACGCGCCCACTGTCATGGTGGCGCAAAAGGCCGCTGATTTAATACAGGCTCGCTGAAACTCAAAGGGATTGGGTGAAAAAATGAAACTCGACAGTGTCAGGGTATTCGTAGTCGGAAATCCACCTCCAGGATTCGGGGGTCGATACTTCGTATTCCTGAAACTTCGCACCGCCTGCGGCATCGAGGGTGTGGGCGAAGTCTACGCCGCGACTTTTGGTCCAAAAGTGATCGCGGCGATGATCGAGGATCTGTTCGCGCGCCGCTTGATGGGCCGTGATCCCATGCAAATTGAGTCATTTTGGCGGGAGAGCTATGGCTCCGGGTTCAGCTTGCGGCCCGATCTTTCCCTGGTGAGCGTGATCAGCGGCCTGGAAATGGCCTGCTGGGACATCGTCGGCAAGGCATTGGAACAGCCGATCTACAACCTACTGGGGGGCAAGGTGCACGAGCGCCTTCGTAGCTACACTTATTTATATCCGGCCGACGGCGAGGGAGACGAGTTTTATCATGACGCGGAGCGCTCGGCGCGACGCGCCGCCGAGTACGTCGCACAGGGCTTCACGGCGGTGAAGTTTGATCCTACAGGCGGCTACTCCGCCTATGACCCCAGGCAACCCACCCTGGAATCTCTCGATCGCACCGTCCGGCTGGTCCGGTTGGTGAGGGAAGCGGTCGGCGGTCGGGCGGACCTTTTGCTGGGAACGCATGGGCAATTCACCACCTCCGGCGCAATCCGGTTGGCCAGATTGCTCGAACCTTACGATCCGCTGTGGTTCGAAGAACCCGTCCCGCCCGACATGCCCGAGCAGATGGCCATCGTCGCCCGCGGATCGCGCATTCCTATCGCCACGGGAGAGCGGCTGACGACCAAGTACGAATTTGCACGCGTGCTGGCCGCGGGCGCCGCCAACATCCTACAGATCAACCTCGGCCGGGTCGGCGGGTTGCTTGAGGCCAAAAAGGTCGCGGCGCTCGCGGAAGTCCACTATGCGCAAATCGCGCCCCACTTGTACTGCGGTCCCATTGTCGGCGCAGCCAACATTCAAATCTCAACATGTTCGCCTAATTTCTTGATTCTCGAAGGCATTCAGCAATGGGGCGGGTTTCATGCCCAGATTCTCAAAACGCCGATACGATGGGAACAGGGCTACGTGATTCCTCCTACAGCACCCGGGCTCGGCGTGGAACTCAATGAGAGTGTCGCATTGGCTCATCCCTACGCGGAGGCCGGAGCGCTTCATCTGGAGATGGCGCATCGACCCTTGGGATAGGCTTTCGTTGTCCCCGCGCAACGCTTGCGACCTGCTAACCGAAGCGCGTGAATTACCTGCTCAGAGCCATGCATTTTTATCATCAGCGAATCCAATTTCCGCATGAGCGTTGAAGCATAACTGCAACAAATAGCTCTTACCCTGGCCGGTCTCAATGCTATTCTCGGTCACGACAGATAAAAAATGACGACTGACCGAGCGTTTTCAAATTACGGAAGGGATGAAGCATGAATTCGAATCCGAAGCTGTCATATGCGATTGCCGCCATATTGGGCGGTTCTGCCTTAGGTCTGAATATCGGCGCCGCGCGCGCGGCGGCGGCGGATACCGGCGCAAGCGATTCCGAAGGTATTGCCGAGGTCACGGTGACTGCGCAGCGGCGCAGTGAAAGCATTCAAGACGTGCCCATTACGATTCAGGCATTCAGCGGCCAACAGCTCAACACACTGAACGTCAGCACTATGAACGAGTTGCTGAAGTACACGCCGAACGTGACCTTTAGCGGCAACGGACCCGGCACCGGCAATATATTCATGCGCGGTTTAAGCTCCGGCGGCTCGGGCAACCAATCCCAGTCAACCACGGCGCCGTTCCCGAACGTGGGCCTGTATCTCGACGACCAGTCCATGCAGTTCCCGGGACGCAACAATGACGTGTACATCGTCGACATGGAGCGGGTCGAAGTGCTCGAAGGCCCGCAGGGCACCTTGTTCGGCGGCGGTGCACAGGCCGGCGCCATTCGCTACATCACGAACAAGCCGAAACTGGGCGTCACCGAAGGCGACACCAACGTCGGCTACGGCGTCACCGCCGGCGGCGACCCGAACTACAACTTGAATGCCACGCTGAATCTGCCCTTGGGCGACAAGCTGGCGATTCGCGCGGTCGTTTTCAGTGACCATCGCGGCGGCTATATCGACAACGTTCCGGGGACCATCCAGGTGCCCGCGATTCAGGTTCCGGCTGCGCCCTACCCCCCGGGCAACCCGATCACGACGAACGCCGGGATCACGGGCACCAACCTCAACACGTCGGAAATCGGCGGCGCTCGGCTCTCATTGCTGTATCAGTTCAACGACGACTGGAATTTGTTGATTCAGCAGAATTATCAGAACGCCAAGACGGACGGCTATTTCTCTACCGAACCCGTCAGTCCGAACGGCACCGTCCTTGGGCAAAACCAGATATCCGCGTTTGCCCCAAATTTCAACAAGGACAAGTACGAGAGCACGGCGTGGACCCTCGACGGACGATTCGCCAACCTATTCGGCTCGTTCGGCGACTTGCGCATGGTGTACACCGGCAGCTACATGGTCCGCCACGTCGATGCACAGGGCGACTATTCGAACTATCTCACCTCGAAGCACGGCTCCTATTACTCCTGTTCGGGAGCGGGCGCGGGCTACGCTTATTTCCGATCCGCCAAGCCGACGACGTGTTACCCGGCGGTCGGAGCCTGGCGCGACCAGGTGGAAAACGACCATCAGAGCCACGAAATTCGCTTCCAGACTTCGGACGACAATCGCATCCGCGCCTTGGTCGGTGGCTACTGGGAGAAGTTCAATATCAAGGACAACATGAACTTCAACTACATGCCGATCGCGCAGTGTACTCCTGCGAATCTCGCGATCTCGATGGCCGGGGGACCCGACTGCGTCGAGGCGGTGGGGCCCGTACCTGGCTATTATGCCAGCGACCCCTCTTTGCGCGTGGGCACGAACACGGCATTCGGTGAAGACGTGCAGCGTGGCTACAAACAACTCGCCTTCTTCACGTCGGTGGATTTCGACATCATTCCGAAGGTCCTGACCATCACAGGCGGACTTCGCCACTATCACTACGATGAGTACGAAGAGGGCTCCGAGTACTACAGCGCGACGTCCAGCATCCTCAATGTCGCGAACGGTTCAGGGTATGGGAAGCCGGCCTTCTATGGCTTCGGTATCAACCTGCACAAGAGCGAGAGCGGCAATAAGATGCGCGGCAACCTGACCTGGCACATCACGCCCGACATTCTGGCGTACTACACCTATTCCCAAGGTTTCCGCCCGGGCGGCTTTAACCGCACGGGAACCAGCATCGATGGCAGCACGATTACCTACAAGGCCGTGGCCCCTTTCTATGCCTCGTCGGCGGGGATCAAAAACAGCAACCAGTTCTTGAAACCGGTGGGCTACGACTCGGACGACCTGCTCAACAATGAGGTCGGTTTCAAGAGTGAGTTCTTCGAGCATCGGCTCCAGGCCAATTTGTCCCTCTACAAGATGGACTGGTCGCACGTGCAGCTGCCCTTGTTCGATCCATCCCAATTGGGCAACACCACTTTCGTCGTGAACGGCCCCACTTACGAGGTGAAGGGGATCGAACTGCAGTTGGTTGCCCGCGTTACGGAAGGCCTGACCATCCAAGGATCGAGTTCCTGGAATAGTTCCAATCAGACGAATACCCCGTGCTTGGCCAGCAGCGGAACAGTCAACCCGAACGGGACGGCAAACGCTAAGCTGGCGAATAACCCAACCCCGGCGGGGACTTGCATCACGCAAGTCAATGGCGCGCAGTTCAACAATCCGTATGGCGTCCTGAATACATCGCCCGCGTTCTCCCCGGCCGTGGCATTCAACGTGCGGGCCCGCTACGACTGGCACTTGGTGGATTACGCACCGTTCATCTGGGCAGGTGCGAGCCATATTGCCAGCCAACGCAACGAGCCGGCGAGCTTCCCAGACGGCAATCTGCCCACCTCCGAGGGCGGCTGTCTCGTCAATGGGATACCGAATACGACCCTATGTAAGTACACCATCCCGGGATATACGACTTATGATGCGGCCATCGGCGTCGCCAAGGACAAATGGACGGCGCAGCTCACGGGCAACAACATCACTAACTCGGATGCGGTCTCGAATATCAGTTCGGGTCAGTTCATCAAGCAGGAGTTTCCGATCCGTCCCCGGGTGATCACCGTTGAATTTGGCTACAAGTTCTAAGCGGTTCGACTGATCGCGACTTTAGCCGGCGGCGGTGGGTTGCGGTAAAATCGAGGGTGGACCTTGGGTGGTCCGCCCTTTTTTCCCGCAGGTCCAGCATGCATTCGATCGACGCCGAACTGACCGCGATGCGCGGACTGGTGCGACAGGACAAGTTTGCCGATGTCCTCGCTGCCGGAAAGGCATTGATCGCCCGCGTGCCGGATCAGCGCGATGCGCTGCTGTTGACCGCCGTCGCGCAGCGCTTCTTAGGCAAGATCCCCGACGCCTTGGACACCCTCGCGACGCTCGAACAGCATCATCCGCGCTTCAGCCGCCTGCATGAGGAACGCGGGCATTGTTTCGTATTCATGAAGCAAGCGCAGCCGGCCATCGACGCATTTTCGGTGGCGGTGGGCCTCAATCACGCGCTACCCAATAGTTGGTCCATGCTCGAAGGGCTCTACCGGATGACGGGGCAAGCGGAAGGCCGCAAAACGGCGGCCGGCCAGGTGGCGACGCTGCGCAAATTGCCGCCCGCGGTGGTCACGGCGACCGGATTCTTCGCCGACGGAGATCTCGATCAAGCCGAGAGCATGATCCGCTCGTTCCTGTTGAATACTGGCAACGACGTCGAGGCGATGCGGCTCCTCGCCCGCATCGGTGTTGCCCGCAAGGTGTTCGATGACCCCGAGATCCTGTTGGCGGCGCTCCTCGTACTCGCGCCGGACTACCATGCCGCGCGCGCCGAATATGCCGAAGTGCTGATCGAACTGCACAAGTACAACCAAGCCCGCGTGCAAGTGGAGCAATTGCTGCGCGAAGACCCTGAGCACCGCCCCTATTTATTGAACCTGTACGCGACCGCAGTGGTGGGACTCGGCGAGCACGAGCGCGCCATCGGTCTGTACCGTGAGTTGCTCCAGGGTACGCCCGCGGATGCGGATCTGCACCTGTCGATTGCGCACGCCTTGAAGACCATGGGGAGTCGGGACGCGGCCGTCGAGGCTTACCGCCGGGCGGCAAGCTGCCGGCGCGGTTTCGGCGATGCCTACTGGAGCCTTGCCAATCTCAAGACCTATCGATTCACAGACGAAGAACTGACGCAAATCAAAACCTTTTACGCCGACCCGTCGCTGGAGCCGGTCGACCGCCATCACCTCTGCTTTGCCTTGGCCAAGGCGTTGGAGGATCGGGGTGAGTTTGCCGAGTCCTATCGGTACTACGAAGAGGGCAACGCCCTGAAGCGGGCGCAGAGCAACTATCGCGCGGAACTGATTGAACGGAATACGCGCCAGCAGATCGAGATCTGCACGCCGGAGCTGTTCTTGCGGCTGGAAGACGCGGGCGCCCCCGATCCGGACCCGATATTCATCGTCGGGTTGCCGCGTTCCGGTTCGACCTTGTTGGAACAGATTCTCGCCTCGCACTCCCGGGTGGAGGGGACGCAGGAGCTACCCAACGTGCAGCAGATGGTCGGCAACCTGCGAGGCCGCGATCCGGATCCCAGCAACCCGCGCTACCCGTACATCCTGGCCGACATGAGTCGCGATGAGTTTCTTAAGCTCGGTGAGCAATATCTAGCCGCGACCCGGGTCTACCGCCGCGGCAAGCCCATGTTCATCGACAAGATGCCGAACAACTTCCGGCACTTAGGGTTGATTCATCTGATGCTGCCGAAAGCGAAGATCATCGACGCACGGCGCGAGCCCATTGCATGCTGCTTCAGCAATCTGAAGCAACTGTTCGCCAAGGGGCAGGAATTCACCTATAGCATCGATGATATTGCTCGTTACTACCGAACCTACCTGGAGCTGATGCGGCATTGGGATAACGTCATGCCAGGGCGGGTTCTTCGAGTCTGGCACGAGGATGTCGTCGACGACGTCGAGGGCAACGTACGGCGCATCCTTGATTTCTGCGGTCTTGAGTTCGAACCTCAGTGCGTCGAATTTCATAAGACCCAACGAAGCGTGCGCACCGCCAGTTCCGAACAGGTCCGCCAACCCATCTTCCGTGAGGGACTCGATCAGTGGAAACATTTCGAGCCTTGGCTCGGGCCGCTGAAGATTGCCCTCGGGGATGCGCTGCATCGTTACCACAGTGAATAGAGCGAGCCCGCCGAGCACCCACGATATCGGCGCGCTCGTGGCGCTGGTCAATCAAGACCGCGCGAGCGAGGCAGAACACAAGGCGCGTGCCCTGCTCGCGCTGCATCCTGATGCAGGGATGCTCTGGAAAATATTGAGCGTTGCGCTCCTTCGGCAAGGCAAGGACGCCCTCCAAGCGCTGCGTAGAACCACGGAGCTGATGCCGCGGGACGCCGAAGCCCACGGGAATTTGGGCGCGGCCCTGCATGACCGGTGCGAGTGGACGGAAGCCTTGGTAAGCCTTCGCCAGGCGCTGGCGCTACAGCCATTGAACGGTGAAGCCATGGTTGATGCGGCCAATGCCCTAAGAGCTCTGGGACGGGCGGGGGAAGCAGTTCCTCTCTACCAGCGGGCGCTGCAACTCGAGCCCCGAGACGCCGAGGCTCGCAACAATTTGGGAAACGCGTTTCTGGAACTGCATCAGTATGACGAAGCGGTAAGCTGTTACCGGGAGGCGCTCGCACAGCGGCCCGGCGATGCGCGGGTGCTGCGCAATCTAGGCAACACACTGCGGCAGTTAGGAAGGCTGGACGAGGCGGCGGCCAGTTACCAACAGGCGCTGCGGCTCGATCCCGACTCCGTGGACACCCTGAACACCCTGGGGAATGTGCTGCGCGACCTCGGAGCACGGCGCGAATCCGTGCCTCTGTATGCCCGCGCCATCGAACTCGATCCGGTGCGAGCCGAAAGTCACTGCAACCTCGGCACGGTTCTGTTCGAGATGCGCCGGGTCGATGAAGCGGTGGCTATTTTCCGAAAAGCGCTGGCACTCGCGCCGGATTACGCACCCGCCCATTTGAACCTGGGGCTGGCGCTGCGCCAGCAGCGCCGTCCCGACGAGGCTGAAATCAGTTGTCGGGCGGCGCTCGCCATCGACCCCCACTATGTTGAAGCACTGGTTTTTCTCGGTGAACTGCGGGCCGACCGCGGTCAATTCGCCGAGGCCGAGGCGCTATTCCAGCGCGCCATCATCATCCATCCGGATTTTCCCATTGCCTATTGCAGCATTGCCACGCATCGCAAAATGACCGATGCCGACACTGACTGGCTGCGGGGCGCCGAAGCGTTGCTGGCACAGCCCTTGGCGCTCTCCGGCGAAATCAGCCTGCGCTACGCCTTGGGCAAATACTTTGACGACACCCGGCGCTATGACGAGGCCTTCGGTCACTATCATCGCGCCAATGAATTGACCAAGCGTTACGGTGCCAAGTACAACCGTGCCAAGCTAACCGAACGCGTGGACCAGATCATTCGGCGCTTCGATGCCCCGTCCTTGCAAGTCTTCGAAGCGCAAGGATCTTCCTCAGAGCTTCCCATATTCATCGTCGGCATGCCGCGGTCGGGCACCTCTCTGGTCGAACAGATTTTGGCGTCGCATCCGGCGGTGTTTGGTGCCGGCGAAGTGATCTTCTGGAATGCCGCGTATGACGCCAATCGGAATGGCGCCGAGCTCCCGGCCCTGTCTCGGCAATATCTGGAACTGCTCCAATCCGTGTCCGGCGCCGCGCGACGCGTGGTCGATAAGCTGCCCGCCAATTTTCAGTACGCCGGAATGATCCATGCCGCGTTCCCGCAGGCCTGCATCATCCACATGCAACGCCATCCGATCGATACCTGCCTGTCGATCTATTTTCAGAATTTCTTCAACATTGGTCCCTACGCCAACGATTTGGATAACCTCGCGCACTTCTACGGCGAGTACGTACGGATCACCGATCACTGGCGCGCGGTGCTTCCGGCGAGCCGCCTTCTGGAAGTCCCTTATGAGGCGCTAATCGAAGATCAGGAGGGCTGGACCCGACGGATGCTGGACTTCGTCGGGCTGCCGTGGGATCCGCGGTGTCTTGATTTTCAACAGACCGATCGCGTCGTCATCACGGCCAGCAAGTGGCAGGTAAGGCAAAAAATTTATTCCGCATCGCGTGGGCGCTGGACAAATTATGCGAAATATATAGAACCCTTGAATGGTCTGCTAAAGCGGGAATCACATGCAGGACACTTTGCTCGGTGAAATGACCGTCGCTGACCGGTTGTATGTCTTGGTATTTCCGGGTCATTGTGGTCGCAGTGTTCGGTTGCAGTAGAATCAAGGACGGACCTTAAAGGTCCGCCCTTTTTTTACTGGATGATCAATGGATTCGACCGTTGCCCCCACCCCGCCCGCGATTGCCACCGAAGTGCCGCGAATACGGGCGCTGCTCCGGCAGCAGCAATTCGCCGAGGCGCTGGGCGCGGGCGAAGCCTTGCTCGATCGCGTCCCTGACCATCGGGAGGGGCTGTTATTTGTCGCCGTTGCCCAGCGCTACCTGGGCCGCATCTCGGATGCCCTGAAGACGCTCGAATCGCTCGAGCGGCATCATCCCTCGTTTAGCCGTCTGCACGAGGAACGCGGGCACTGTTTTGTCGGTTTGAAAATGGCGCCCGAAGCGATCAACGCCTTTTTGACCGCGGTGAATCTCAATCACGCCCTGCCCTCCAGCTGGCGCATGCTCGAAGGATTGTATCGACTGACCGGGCAAGCCGAGAATCGGTCAATGGCGGGCAGCCATGTCGCCATCCTGCAGCAAATCCCTTCCGAGGTGGTGACCGCCACCAGCTTGTTCCAGGACGGCGATCTGGAGGCATCCGAGTTGATGGTGCGCGCCTATTTGCTGCAGCATGGCGATCAAATCGAAGCCATGCGTCTTCTCGCCCGTATCGGTATAGCGCGCAAAGTATTCGACGACGCGGAACTGCTCCTGGCGGCAGTGCTCGAGCTCGCGCCCGGTTATCGGACCGCACGCAAGGAATATGCCGATGTGCTCGTGGAGAATCATAAGTATCAGGAGGCGCGCAAGCAGCTGTTGCAATTATTGCGCGAGGACCCTGAAAACCGGGCATATAAGACGCTGTATGCGACCACCTCCGTCGGACTAGGCGAACAGGCGAGCGCCGTCCAGTCTTATCGAGATCTCCTGCAGGACAGTCCCGCAGATGCGGACCTGCATCTTTCGATTGCCCACGCATTGAAGACGCTGGGGCAGCGCGATGAGGCCGTAGCCTCCTATCGGCAAGCGGCAACGTGCCGGCCGAATTTTGGCGACGCCTACTGGAGCCTCGCCAATCTCAAGACCTATCGGTTCGCCGACGAGGAAATGACGCAGTTGCGCGCCGCAGAGGCGGACCCGTCCATACGCTTGGTAGACCGCTACCACCTGTATTTTGCCCTGGGCAAGGCGCTGGAGGATAAGGCTGAATTCGCGGAGTCCTTTCGCTACTACGAGATGGGCAACGCGCTGAAGCGCGCGGAGAGCAAATACCGCCCGGAAGTCATCGAAACCAACACGCAGCAGCAGATTGCGGTATGCACGCGTGAGTTCTTCGCCGATCATTTGGGCTGGGGCGTGCCGAATCCAGATCCTATTTTCATCGTCGGTCTGCCCCGCTCGGGCTCGACTCTGCTCGAACAGATCCTGGCTTCCCACTCCCAGGTCGAGGGGACGCAGGAGCTGGCGACTGTGCAGCAAATTGTCGCGAAGCTTCGGGGACGGGATCCGGATCTCGACAATCCTCGCTATCCGCGCATTCTGACGCAACTGACCTCGCAGGACATTCAGCAGCTCGGCGAGTACTACCTGACTGAAACCCAGGTCTACCGCCGCGGCAAGCCGTTCTTTATCGACAAGATGCCGAACAACTTCCGGCATTTGGGACTGATCCATCTGATCATGCCGAACGCCAGGATCATCGACGCGCGGCGCGAGCCGGTTGCATGTTGCTTCAGCAACTTGAAGCAATTGTTTGCGCAGGGCCAAGAATTCACCTACAGCGTCGATGACATCGCGCGTTATTACCGAACCTATCTTGATTTGATGCGTCATTGGGATCACGTGCTGCCCGGTCGGGTGCTGCGCATATATCACGAGGATGTGGTCGACGATCTTGCGGACAATGTGCGACGAATTCTCGATTTCTGCGGTTTGGGCTTCGAGCCGCAGTGCATCGAGTTTCACAAGACGGTGCGCAGCGTACGCACCGCCAGCTCCGAGCAGGTCCGTCAGCCCCTCTATCGGGAGGGGCTCGATCAGTGGAAGAACTTCGAACCCTGGCTTGCGCCGCTCAAGGATGCGCTGGGGGATGCCTTGTTTCGTTACCGCGATGAATGACGCCGAGGGCAATCAGGGCGCTCTTCAACAAGGGTTGAAACAACGGCACATGTCCATGATCGCCTTGGGAGGCGTCATCGGCGCCGGTCTTTTCGTCGGCAGCGGCGTTGTCATCAAGGCGGCGGGCCCCGCGGCTGTGGTGTCTTTTGCGATCACCGGCGTGTTGATCGTCCTGGTGATGCGCATGCTGGGCGAAATGGCCGTGGCCCTGCCCGCGGTAGGTTCATTCTACGAATATGCCCGCATGGCTTTCAGCGATCGCCCGGTCGCGGGAGCTCTGGCCGGATTCTTGACCGGCTGGATGTATTGGTACTTTTGGGTGATCGTCGTCGCACTGGAAGCGGTCGCCGGCGCCGGACTGGTTCACTTCTGGCTGCCCGAGGCGCCCGCCTGGCTGATCAGCCTCTCGCTACTGGTGGTGCTCACGTTGACCAACCTGATCTCGGT
This sequence comes from Steroidobacteraceae bacterium, assembly GCA_036494725.1. Taxonomy (GTDB): domain Bacteria; phylum Pseudomonadota; class Gammaproteobacteria; order Steroidobacterales; family Steroidobacteraceae; genus Bog-1198. The sequence continues at coordinate 63,461 of DASXNX010000024.1, read as the reverse complement.
GAAATCCTTCGGCGAGTTCGAATTCTGGTTGGCTTCGATCAAGGTGGCGGCGATAGTCGTGTTCCTGCTGGTGGCCGGCGTGTTTGTCGCGGGCTTGTGGCCGGGCGTCGGCAGCAGTCTGGCCAACCTCACGGCCCACGGCGGTTTCGCTCCAAATGGTCCGCTGCCGATCTTGACGGGCGCGGTGGCGGCAACGGGCTTTTATTTCGGCGTGGAGATCGTGGCGGTCGCCGCGGCCGAAGCGGCCGAGCCCGCCAGAGCGGTGGCGCGCGCCACCAATTCGGTCATTACCCGAGTGATGTTCTTTTACGTGGGCTCGATTCTCTTGGTGGTATGCCTGGTGCCCTGGAATTCGACCGAGATTGCCACTCCCTATGTCAGCGCGCTACACGCGATGCACATTCCCGCCGCCGCGCATATCATGAATGCCGTCGTGCTCACCGCCGTGCTATCCGCGCTCAATTCGGGACTGTACGTTTCCTCCCGAATGCTGTTCGCCTTGACCCGCCGGGGCGATGCGCCGCGGGGACTGGTCAAACTCACCGGGAACGGCGTGCCTGCCAGGGCCATTTTGCTGAGCACCCTGTTTGGCTATGGTGCCGTGATCATGTCGTATGTATCGCCCGACAAAGTGTTCGCCTTCCTGGTCAATTCGTATGGAACAGTGGCCGTGTTCGTCTACTTATTCATCGCTTTTTCGCAGCTGCGTTTGCGCGCGCGGCTGGAGCGGGAAGATCCCAAGCGGCTCGGTATACGAATGTGGGGCTACCCTTTTCTGACCTACGTGACGATAGCCGTTATGTTCGGCATTCTGTTCGCGATGGCGTTCATCGAAAACCAAAGAATCCCGTTGCTGTTCGGCATCATCAGCTTGCTGCTCTTGTTGCCGGCATTCGCTGTCCGTAGACATTTCGGCAAGGAATCTCAAGAATGCAAATCGCTGCCGTAGCTGCCGCCTCGATAGCCTTGCCTCTGTGGTTGGCGGCATCGGCCGCGGCGTCGGCGTCGCCCGCGGCGCCGATCAATTATCGCGCCATCACGCCCAGCCGATCGGAAAAGACCATCGTGCTTACGGGCAGGGATCTGACCATCGAACAGGTGATCGAGGTCGCGCGTTTCGGCGCCAAGGTCGAATTGAGCGCGGAAGCGCGCCAACGATCCGCCGACGCGCATGCTTTGCTGCTGGAAGCGGCTGCCGAAGGAGTATCGGTTTATTGGTTCAATCGTGGCTCCGGATCGGGCCGCGAAAGCTTCATCTTCAAGGGCGATCCGCTCTCCCCCGCTAATCGGCAATTTCTCGAGGACAGGCAGCTTGGAGTGTTTCGCAGAGGGGCCCTCGCGGGAATGGGCCCGGAAGTCGGCGATGAGGAGATCGTGCGGGCCATGCTGGTGGTGCGGGCCAATACCATGACTTTCGAAGCGGCGAGTGCGCAGCTGACGCAACGCCTGCTCGATTTGTTGAACAATCGTATCACGCCGGTGGTGCAGGCCCGCGGAACGGTCGGCGAGGGAGATTTAGGTCCCTTCACGAACGTGGCCGCCGCCATGGTGGGTGCCGGGGACGCTTATTATCAGGGAGTACGGATGAGCGCAGCGGAGGCGCTCAAGCAGGCCGGCTTGCAGCCGCTCGTGCCCTTCGGTGCGGACGACAGCGCGCTGGAAAGCACCAACGCCTACGCCACCGGCCAGGTCGCATTGCTGCTGTACGATGCGCGCGAAGCATTGTCCTGGGCGGACCTGATCTACGCCATCGATCTTAACGGTATGAACAGCAGCGTCTCGCCCCTGTCGCACTCCGTGCAAGCCAGCCGCCCGTTCAAATGGCTGAATTGGGATGCCGCGCGCGTGCTCGATATGTTGAAGGGCAGCTATCTGTTCGAGTTGGATGAGAAGCGCATTATTCAGGATCCCGAAAGCTTGCGCGCCTCGTCCGTGCGCCAGGGCTCGGCGTGGCAAGCCTGGGCGCAGCTGCGAGATGTCGCAGTGATCCAGATGAACTCCTCCGATCATAATCCGGCGGTGCGGGTCGGCGATTCTCCGGGCGATTCGTGGGAGCTGTCGACCCCGCAACTCCGGCAATTCTATGTCAAAGGCGGTCCGCGCAATCACTTCCAGCACGGGTTCATATTTTCCAATGCCAATTGGGATCCTTATCCGATGGCAAACGAAATCGAGTCCTTCACCATCGCCCTGGCAAACATGGATGTTGCGGTCGCGCAGCGAATGCTGCGTTTCACCAATCGGTTCTTTACCGTGATTCCGAATACGGCTGAGGCGCCGGGCGAAGCCGGGCGCTTTCATGTCACCGAAGGCAGCGAAATCGATGCCGCCGCACTGTTGCAGGAAATCCAGGGCTTGATCAATCCTGTTCCGCCGCAGGGCAACCCGTTGATACAAACCGTGGAAGATCTGCAAGGCCAAACCCGGCTCAAGGTGGTTCGGGCGCGCGCGGCGGTGGCTGACACCATCGAGCTCTTGGCCGAAGATCTGTTGACCGGTACGCATTGGTTGGACCTGCGCAATGCCCAGGATGGCTCGCGCCGGTACGGCAGTTCGCCGACAGCGGTCTGGAATGCATTTCGAGCCACGCTGCCTTTCAACGGAACCGGCGCGGCGCCGGCGGCGCAGCCCATTCATGAAATCGCCGCCGCTTTTATCCGCAGTCACCCCGCCGCGAGCTTCTACGCCGACAACGCGCGCGAACCATGATTGCGAACGCTCGCATGTATTCGGTATGCGCGCAGACTGGCGCATCCTGGGGAGCCTTGTTGTCCACCGTGGCCAAGACGGCCGGATTGGATATCGCCGTAGTTGAACACAAGGCGCCCCTGCCCATCGGCGAGCTTTGGCGGCGCGCCGATATGGCGGCGGTATTCATGTGCGGATTACCCTATTCCCGCTCGCAGCCAAGACCCGTTCTCGTGGCGGCACCCATTCCCTCTCCGGCTGCATTCAAGGGGCAGCCCGCCTATTGGAGCGAGTGGGTGGTGCACAAAGACAGCGCATTTGCGGATATTGAAGCCACCTTCGGCGGACGGCTGGCGTTGACTGAACCGAACTCCCAGTCCGGCTTTGCGGCGGCTCTCGAATATCTGATGCCGCACGGCGGCAGCGACGCGCTGTATCGCGAGGTCATTGCACCGGCGGTGAATCCGCTGGGCGCGGTCAATGCGGTCATCAGCCGCACTGCCGACATCTCGCTCGTCGATGCATTCGCGCTTGCGTTGCTGCGACGGTATCGAAGCGATCTGACCTCCCAAATCCGCGTCGTCGGGCGCACCGCGAGCACCCCGATTCCCGTGCTGGTGGCTTCGTTCGCCGGACTCGATGCGCTGACGGAGGCCTTAATGAAAGCGCATCGGGATCCTGCTCTGCACGAAGTCATGAGCGATTTGCTCTTGGAGCGCTTCGTGAGCCCCGATCCGGCGCAGTATGATGCGCTGCGCGTGAACTTCGAGGCCGCCGTATCGTTCTGGCGTGCGCATCGCCTGGCCAGGATCGTGCATCCCGCTTTTGTTGTGTAAAATCTTGGTCCACTATGTTTACGAGGCAATTTCGCCGATTCGACGGTCCCACCCTGCTGGTGGCGCTGGTGCTCTATAGCGCCTGGGGACTGTTGATCTGGTACAACGCCGCGTTGCCCTGGTGGTTTATGATGCCGGTTGGCGCCTATTTACTGGCATGGCACTTCTCGCTGCAGCACGAGGCCATCCATTCATTTCGCGGCGTGCCGGCGTGGTTGCGCTTCGCGGTGGTGTTCCCTCCCATCGGTTTGTGGTTTCCTTTTCCGCTCTATCGAAAAAGCCATACCACACATCACCGCGATATCAACCTCACCGTTCCCGGGGTGGACACCGAGTCTTACTATGTGCTGCGCGCCGATTGGCAACGCATGGGACCCGTGCATCGCGCCCTATTGACCTTCAATCAAACATTAGCGGGTCGAATGCTGATTGGACCGGCGCTGCGCCTCTGGATCTTGGTCTCAAAGGAGACTCGGCGCGCGGCGCAGGGCGACTTCAGCCACTTGCCGCACTGGGCCATCCATGCGGTCGCGCTGGGGCTGCTCTTTTGGTTCATCTCCGGGGTCTGTCATTTTCCTTGGTGGCAATACTGCTTGTTGATCGCCTATCCGGGCATGAGCTTGGGACTCCTGCGCGCTTTTCATGAACATCGTGCGGCCGAGGACTCTCAGCAACGCACCGCCTCGGTCGAATCGAACGTTCTGTTCGGACTGCTATATCTCTATAACAATCTCCATGTCGTGCACCATATGAAGCCCACCATGCCCTGGTACGACATCCCACGCTACTATCGGGAAAATCGCGAGGCATTGCTCAAGATGAACGGCGATTTTATCTACAAAGGCTACGGCGTACTGACCAGACGATTTCTATTGACGCCCGTTTTCAACCCCATCCACCCGCTGTTGTAGAGTCGCACTGCTGAACAAAACGCGCGCCATCGTAGCCACCTCCATCGGCAACATGCTCGAGTGGTACGATTTCACCGTCTACGCTCTGTTCGCCGGCTACATTGCCCAAAATTTTTTTCCGGATGATGGCCCGGATGCGCGGCTCATCAAAACCTTTCTATTCTTCGGTTTGGGTTTTGTCGTTCGCCCACTCGGCGCAGTAATCATCGGAAATTTTGGCGATCGCGCCGGGCGGAAGGCCGCGCTGATGCTGACGATTCTGTTGATGGCGGCCGGTACCGGCGTCATTGCTTTTTCGCCTACGTACGCGAGCATTGGCGTCGGCGCCCCGATCCTCTTGTTGTTGGGGCGAGTTCTGCAGGGCTTCTCCGCCGGCGGCGAGATCGGTGGCGCAACCGCGTATCTATTGGAAACCGGCGATCCCAAAGAGCGCGGCCGGGTGGCTTCCTGGCTCGAGGCGAGCATGGGAATGGCCAACATACTGGGCGCCCTGGCCGCCTTTTCGGTGACCGCGATACTGACGGAAAGCGAGGTGCGGTCTTGGGGATGGCGTCTGCCGTTCATTTTCGGATTGGCGATCGCGCCGGTGGGCCTGTATCTGCGCCGCTCGCTGAATGAAACAGAGGAGTTTTGCGGCGAACTCAAGGCGCGCGGCCAGGGGCCCGCAAAAAATCGCACACCGCTCCATGAAATATTTTCGCGCCACGGACGTACCCTCATCATCGGCTTCTGGGTGGCGGTGCTGTGGGCAGTGGCGGTCTACGTACTGATGATATTTTTGCCAACCTATGTGCAGCGGCCGGATACCTTCAATTTCACCGCCAAACAGGCGTTCGGGGCATCGTTGCTGGGCAACATCCCTTTCGTTCTGGGGTGCGTCTGGTTCGGCGCCCTCTCCGATCGCATCGGCCGGCGACTGAGTCTATTCCTGAGTGCCTTGGCACTCTTGATTCTCGTCTTGCCGTTGTTCCTATGGCTTAAGGGGGATCCCACGTTCCCAACCTTGGTGCTGGTCCAATGCACGGTCTGCGTTCTCGTGGCAAGTTTCGTCGGCGTCGCGCCGGCCGCCTTGTCGGAGATCTTCCCCACCGGCGTGCGCTCTACCGGCACTTCTCTGGTTTACAATGGCGCCTTCACGGTGTTTGGCGGATTTGCGCCCATGATTCTGACCTGGGCCAAGCAGCAATCGAGCGGTTCCGTGTTTGTACCCGCGTGGTATGTCATGTGCGCAGCGGCCCTGGCGCTGATTGCCATCCCCCTGCTCAAGCCAGATGGCGCCATGCGATCAACGCCAATGCCGCTGATCCGCGAGACCGCAATCGTCGCTGCTGCAAAATCCGGCGAATAAAGGAGAGATGATGTCGCTATCGTTGACCCAACTGACTTCAAGCATTGGCGCCGTGGTCGAAGGCGTGCATCTCTGCGATGAGCTGGACCAATCGACTCTCGAGGCCATCAATACCGCCTTGGTGCAGCACCATGTTTTGTTCTTTCGCGATCAAACACTGACGCCGGTGCAACATCGAAATTTCGCGTCGCATTTCGGCAAGCTGCATATTCATCCCATTTATCCCAAGCACCCCGATGCGCCCGAAGTCATCGTGCTTGACACGGATCTTGTCGACTTGCAGGACAACGCGATCTGGCACACCGATGTCACCTTTACGCAGACACCGCCGATGGGATCCGTGCTGGTCGCCCGCATGCTGCCGCCGCAGGGCGGCGATACCTTGTGGTCGAGCAATATCGCGGCCTTCGAGGCACTGTCGCCGGCCATGCAGGCATTCTTGATGCCGCTCACGGCGACCCACGATATCAGTCAATCATTCCCCAGCGAACGATTCGCAATGACCGCCGAGGCGCAGGCGCGGCTGGACGCCGCGAAGCGCAATAACCCGCCCGTGACCCATCCCGTGGTGCGCACTCATCCGGTCTCCGGGCGGCGCGGCTTGTTCGTCAACGAAGGGTTCACCACCCACATCAATGAGCTCACCGCCGCCGAGAGCCGCGCCCTGTTGCCGCTGCTATTTGCGCACAGCGCAAAACCGGAGTTTGTGATGCGCTGGAAGTGGCGCGATGGCGACGTCGCGTTCTGGGACAATCGCATCACCCAGCATTATGCGGCAGACGACTACCGGCCCGCCCGTCGCATCATGAACCGGGCGACGATTATCGGCGACCGGCCGAAATAACAATCTTCCGCTGTCGTAAATTTCGCTAAAAGCGTCGCTTCGGGGCACCGATGCGGCGGAGAATATTGATATCGTATTGGATATGCAAACCAGGATTCCATCATGACCGGGCGCGCTGCCATGCTGAACCGTTTACGGGGACGCAACCTCGAGACCGCTCTGGAACGAGATTTCTATTGCAGTCCGGAGGATTACCAAGTCGATCTGGACATGATTTGGTACCGCGATTGGCTATTTGTGGGCCATGACTGCGAAGTGCCGAATCCCGGGAGCTACCTGACGGTACAGGTCGGCGACTATCCCATCGTCGTGCTGCGCGACCGCGACGGCGGACTGCGCGCCTTCCACAATACCTGCAGGCATCGTGGATCGAGAATATGCTCCGCGGAACACGGGACCTCGCCGCGCCTGGTGTGCCCGTATCATCAATGGACTTACGCGCTCGACGGCCGCCTGATCGGGGCGCGCGACATGGGCAGCGACTTCGATAAATCGCAGTACGGCTTGAAGCCGGTGCACTGCGCGACGGTGGGCGGATATATTTGGATTTGCTTGGGAAGGGTCGCGCCGGACTTCGAGCCGATTCGACGGCATATCGAGCCGTACTTTCATCCACATCACCTGCATCAGACCAAGATTGCTTTCGAGTCGATCATCATCGAACAGGCAAACTGGAAGCTCGTTTGGGAGAACAATCGCGAATGCTATCACTGCGCCGCCAACCATCCCGAGCTGATCCGGACTTTCCCGGAGGATCCTACGGCGACGGATGGAGCGGATGCCGCGGCGAACCCGAAAACGGCGGCAAAATGGGCTTACTGGGAATCCATCGGGCTGCCCAGCAAATTTCAAATATCCCCCAATGATCAGTGCCGTACCGTGCGCACGCCCCTGCTCGAGGGATCGGTCAGCTTCACCATGTCCGGCAATGCCGCCGTGCGGCGGCCGTTGGCGGATTCGGTGACAGAACCGGACATCGGCACTCTCCTGATGTTCCACTTCCCGACGACTTGGAACCACGTGCTTGCGGATCACGCTATTTCCTTTCGCGTGCTGCCGATCAGTCCGACGCAGACGCAATTGACAACCAAGTGGCTGGTGCATCGAGATGCGGTCGAAGGCGTGGACTACGACCTGCGGGAATTGACCGGTGTGTGGTTGGCCACCAATGCGGCTGACACTCGCAACTGCCAGGAAAACCAGATCGGCGTGAATTCGCCGGCATATGATCCGGCGCCCTATTCGCCGGTGCACGAGGCCGGCGTCACTCAATTCGTGCACTGGTATTGCACGCATCTTGAGGGCCGGCTGCTGGAAGACGCGACCCGGGAGAGTGCCCATGGATGAAGAGATTCCACAAACAAGTCACGCGCGGCGTCCCAGCGGCCGCGACGCGAAGCGCGCTGCGCGCACCGCCCGCGCCGCGGCGTCGATTCCGTTCATTACCCGCACGATTCCCTACTATGAGGTCTTAAGCGAGGAAAGTCTCGCATTGATGGAACACAATGCCGATACCATTCTCGAAGAGATCGGCATCGATTTTCGCGATGACCCTGAGGCGATTGAAATCTGGAAGGCTGCGGGGGCCGACGTCAAAGGCGAGCGCGTGCATTTCGCGCGTGGCATGTGCCGTTCGCTCGTGCAGCGCAGCGCGCCGCGCGAATTCACCCAGCACGCACGCAATCCGGCGCGCAGCGTCGTCATCGGCGGCAAGAACACCGTGTTCGCGCCGGCCTATGGCTCGCCTTTTGTGCGCAGCCTCGATGAGGGCCGCCGCTATGCTCGAATCGAGGACTTCCGCAATTTCGTCAAGCTCGCCTACGTAGCCAATTACCTGCACCATTCCGGCGGCACGATCTGCGAGCCGGTCGACCTGCCGGTCAACAAGCGGCACCTCGACATGGTGTACAGCCATCTGAAGTACAGCGACAAGGCCTTCATGGGCTCGGTAACCGCGCCGGAGCGCGCCGCCGATTCCGTCGCGATGGCGAATATCGTGTTCGGCGGGGAACTGAATGATCCGCAGACCGGCCGGCCGAAGACGACCATCATCAACCTCATCAACGTCAACTCGCCGATGACGTACGACTCGACCATGCTCGGTGCCGCGAAGGTCTATGCGCGTGCCAATCAGGCCTTGATCATTACGCCCTTCATTCTGTCCGGGGCCATGTCGCCTGTCACGATCGCAGGCACTGTTGCACAGACTTTTGCCGAAGCGTTGGCGGGTCTCGCGTTCGTGCAATTGGTCAATCCGGGCGCGCCGGTGGTGCTGGGTAGTTTTGCCTCCTCGATCTCGATGCAATCGGGCGCCCCGACTTTCGGAACGCCGGAACCGGCCTTGGTGCTGTACTCCATGGCCGCGCTGGCAAGACGCCTCGGCATACCCTTTCGCTCCGGCGGCAGCTTGTGCGCCTCGAAGATCCCGGACGCGCAAGCGGCCTACGAGTCGGCGAATACTTTGTTACCGACCTGTCTCGCGGGCGTCAATTTCGTGCTGCACACGGCGGGATGGCTCGAGGGCGGCCTGGCCATGGGATACGAAAAGTTTGTCATGGACGCGGACCAAGCCGGCATGATGCACAAGCTGCTCGCCGGCGTGGACCTGTCGGAGAACGGCCAAGCACTTGATGCCATACGCGAGGTTGGCCCCGGCAAACACTTCCTGGGCTGCGCCCACACTCAGGCGAATTTCGAGAATGCGTTCTACCGTTCACCGCTCGCGGACAACAACAGTTACGAGCAGTGGGAGGCCGAAGGCTCGCCGGATATGACCAAACGCGCGAATGCGCTGTGGAAGAAACAGCTGGCGGAGTATGTCTTGCCGCCGATGGATCCCGCTATTGACGAGGCGCTGCTCGACTACATGGCGAGGCGCAAGGCCGCGTTCCCCGACTCAAACGTCTGAGCGGTGCGGCCCGCCAGGGTACGGCCCGCTGGGGCGCGGCCGGCGGCCGCGCGTTTCGCTCTGGCTCGCGGATTCTTTGGGTGCGGGCAGATCGACCACCTTGCGCAAGTTCGTAAAAGCCTCGGTCTTATGAGGAATCGCCATGGCCTCGACGAAGTGATGCTGAAAGCGCGGCTCGAGCGCGGTCTCCACTTTCTCGATGCGGCGGACCAAATTCTCAATGACCCCGCGTGACGAGGCGTTCAGCAGCGCGATGCGGGCACCGGTTCCCGCAGCATTGCCGGCCGAACTCACTTGCTTAAGGTCGCAATCGGGAATCATGCCGAGAATCGTCGCGTACTTGACGTCGATATGGCTGCCGAATGCCCCCGCGAGACGAATGCGATCGACATGGTCGATGCCGAGCCGCTCCATGAGCAGCGCGACGCCGGCATAGAGAGCCGCCTTCGCGAGCTGAATCGCGCGTACGTCGGTCTGGGTGATCTTCATCTCCATCGCGCCCCGATGGAGTACATACGCGAATGTTCTGCCGTTTTCGACGATGCGCAGCGAACGCGCGGCCAACCTGCCGTCCAAAACGCCGTCCTGGTTGATGATGCCGGCCAGGTACATTTCGGCGATGACCTCAATGATGCCCGATCCGCAGACACCGGTGACGCCGCTGGCCGCCGTCGCTTCATCGAAGCCCGGCTCGTCTGACCAAAGGTCGGAACCGATGACTTTGAAGCGCGGCTCGAGCGTCTTGACGTCGATGCGAACCCGCTCGATCGCTCCCGGCGCCGCGCGTTGACCGCAGCTTATCTGGGCGCCTTCGAAGGCGGGACCCGTGGGGCTGGAACAGGCAACCAGTCGCCGCTTATGCCCTAGCACGATTTCGGCATTCGTGCCGACATCCACCAGGAGGGTCATTTCTTCACCGAGATCCGGACGCTCGGCCAGCACCATGCCCGCGGCATCCGCGCCGACATGACCGGCGATGCACGGCAGCACGTAGATGCGCGCGTTGCGATTCAACTGGAAGTCGATGGCATTCGCCCGCAGGGTGAGCGAATGATCGACGGCCAGCGCGAACGGCGCGCCGCCGAGTTCCACAGGATCGATGCCGAGCAGCAGGTGATGCATGATGGGATTACCGACCAGCGTCGCCTCGAGGATGTCCTCGTGAGTAATGCCCGCTTGCCGCGCGACCTCCGCCGCGAGCCCGCTCAAAGACTCACGCACCGCACGGGTCATCTGCGCGGCGCCGCCCTGATTCATCATGGAATACGAGACCCGGCTCATCAGGTCCTCGCCGAAGCGAATCTGCGGATTCATGACGCCCGCGGAAGCGACCACCTCGCCGCTGCTCAAATCGCACAGATGGGCTGCAATCGTCGTGGACCCCACGTCGACCGCCAGTCCGTAGACAAGTTCGTGCAGGCCGGGCCAGACACCGATGATTTGCTTGCCGGCATGCACCGCCACCGTGACTTGCCAGGACCCACTGCGCAATATCGGCTGCAGCGCTTGTATCACCGATAGGTCGCAGGTCAGATCCTTGAGATTCCACTCGGCTTCCAGCGCCTCGAACAGCCGGCGTAGATCGCCTGAAGGGTCGTGCATGTCCGGTTGTTTTACCTGCACGTAGTGCAAGTGCACGACCGGATCCAACTCAATCACATGCGCCTCCGCCTCCTTGCGCACCACCTGACGATGGACCTGACTGCCGGCGGGCACATCGATGACCACGTCGGCCTCGACCCGCGCGGAACACGACAGGCGCCGGCCGGCCGCCAAAGGTACGCGCCGCGAGAAGCGCAGTTCTTGTTCGCTGATGGGCGAGAGGCTGGCGCCGGACGAGGACACGCCATGCTTGGCGAATTCGCCCTCCGCGACCAACACCTGACAACGGCCGCACAATCCGCGGCCGCCGCACACCGAGTCGATGTCCACGCCGAGGCTGCGGGCCGCCTGCAGCAACGGCGTGCCCACTGGAAAACGGCCGCGCTTTCCGGAAGGCGTGAATACGACAAGCGGATCGCGGGTGCTCATGCCAATCGCCGCTCCTTAGGCCGGCCGTGGTCGATGACCGCCTTCACGGCGGCCGCGCGCAGCTCCACCCGCCGCAGCGCCCGCGGCTGCGCCGGGTGGCGGCGCATCGCGAAAGCGCCGGATCCAGCGCGCGCAGTCAGGATCATGGCCCAGCATGACGTCCGCGCCCATGCAAGCTTTGATGACCTCGATGTGCATGGGATTGGTGATCGCCGAGGTCATTCCGGCGCCCATCGCCATGGTCAAAAATGCGCTGTTGATGCCGTCCCGGTTCGGCAGTCCGAAACTGATGTTCGAGGCGCCGCAGGACGTGTTGACCTTGAGTTCGGTGCGCAGTCGATGCACCAGACGCATGACCTGCACTCCCGCTTGGTTGATTGCGCCGATGGGCATCACGAGCGGATCCACGACCACATCCGATGCCGGGATGCCATGGTCCACGGCCCGCTCGACGATTTTCTTCGCAACCGCATAACGCACATCCGGGTCCTCGGAGATTCCCGTCTCGTCGTTCGAAATGGCGATCACCGCGGCGCCATATTTCTTCACGAGCGGCAGCACCGCCTCCAAACGTTCATCCTCGCCGGTGACCGAATTGACCAGAGCCTTGCCCTTGTAGACGGCGAGCCCGGCCTCGAGTGCGGCGACGATGGATGAATCAATGGACAATGGCACGTCGGTGATCGACTGTACCAACTGAATGGCACGTGCCAGTATCGCCGGCTCATCCGCCAACGGAATACCCGCGTTGACATCCAGCATGTGCGCCCCGGCCTCGACCTGGGCACGGGCATCCGCCGCGACGCGGGTGAAATCGCCCGCCGCCATTTCGGCGGCGAGAATCTTGCGCCCGGTCGGATTAATGCGCTCGCCGATGATGACGAAGGGCCGATTGAACCCGATGACGACTTCCTTGGTGGCAGAACTGATTACGGTATCTGTCATGATGCTAGTCCTGTGAGAGAAATTGAGGCGTCGCGCTCGGGATACCAGGGAGAGCGCCCTTGCAGCACGCCGGATTTTTCGACGATCTCGGCCACCGATTCTTCCTGGCGGTAGGCCATGATGTGCACGCCGCTGACGCCGCGGATCTCGCGCATCGCCTGAATCAGTTCGATACAGATGTTGCGGCCTTCGCGCGCTTGATCCTGCGCGCCGCAGAGGCGCGCAATGATGGGATCCGGTACATGCATGCCGGGAACGTGCTTGCGCATCCACTCCGCCGTTTTTGCCGAACGCAGCGGGCCGACTCCGACGAGAATATAGACCTTGCCGAGGAGACCGAGCGACTCCACCTGTTCCATGAACCCGCGCAGCAGCGATAAGTCATAGCAATATTGCGTCTGAATGAATTGCGCGCCCGCGGCGACTTTCTTCGCCAGGCGCTGCGGCCGCCAGGCATAGGGTAGCGCGGAGGGATTTTCGGCAGCACCGAGAAATACGCGCGGCGCAAAGCTGATTTTGCGTCCGCTTTGAAAATGATGGTCGTCGCGCAGGGTGCGCGCGATATCGAGCAAGGACACGCAGTCCAGATCGAACACCGGCTTGGCCTGCGGATGATCGCCTGCTTGCACGCCGTCGCCGGTCAGGCACAGCATGTTGCACACTCCCATCGCGGCGCCGCCCAGAATGTCGCCTTGAATCGCGATGCGGTTCTTGTCGCGGCAGGAGATCTGCATGATGGGTGCGTAGCCAACCCTCGTCAGCAACGCGCAGACGGCAAGACTCGACATGTGGCAATTCGCGCCGCTGCCGTCGGTGGCGTTGATGGCGTCGACATAGCCGTCGAAAACGCGTGCCCGCCGGTATACATCCTCCGGATCGGCTGAATCCGGCGGCGCAAGCTCGGTGGTGACCGCAAAGCCGCCGGCGCGTAACACCCGCTCGAAACGCCCCGGAGAGGTGTGGCCGGGCAGGATCGGCAACGGATAGCCCGGCACCGGTTCGTCCTCGAATCTCACGGCGCGCCCCGCGCCGCGCTCTTCTCGCGCGCAACCTTGAGCCACGAAGAACGGCCTTGCAGCCGTTGGTCGACTGCGAACTGCACCTGACGCATCGACTCCACACCGCCGGGCATACGTTCGCTGCCGCGGTAGGCCTCGACCCAGACGCACCTCATCTCCGGTTTGACTTCGCAATTACCGTCGGCGCGCACCCCGCCGCAGGGGCCGTTACGCAAGGTCTTCGGACAGTTCATCGGACAAGACATTCCGGTTGAACTGAGCACGCATTGACCGCACATGCGGCAATCGAACAAAAGGCCCTTCACGGCCTTTTCCACGGCCGCCGCCGGCCGTTCGACCCGTTCATATCCCAGCGCGCGAAACAGGCCGTTGAGACGCAGCAGCAACGCTTCAAAACCGCGATAGAAGGCGTTCAAGCCGCGCGCGTGGCGCACCGACCATAGCCTGACCGCATACATCAGGCGGACTCGGAAGCGGGATCGGCATCCACGCCCTTGGAGCGAACCAAGCTCTCGAGGCGCTCGTCCGTATACTTTGCTTCGAGCAGCGCTGCCTCCGCGGCCGCCTCGGCATTGAGATCCTCGCCGCAGGGACGCGGCGCGCTTCGTGCCCAGTCCGCGAGATAGGCGTCCGAACTGCCCTTTCCGGCGCGCATTGCGGCGCGGTCCACTGCTTCTTGAAAGCGATGCGAGAGCTGAACCTTGGCGGTTTCGCGCCCGCGCTTGACGATGACCTGGGCGGGTATGTCGCGCCAGGAAATGATGATCAGCGACGCCATACCACGACCTCTTCGTTGCGGCTCACCGCCGCGACCAGCTGCGTTCCCAGGGTCCCGTAGCCGGTATCACGATATTCAAACTCCCATCCCATCCGCGCCGCGATCGTCTGCGCCTGCGCCCGCGAACTAGCGTCCGGCGCCTGCGCCAGATAAACCAGTTTGCGATAGTTGCCGAAGTAGGCCTTGAACAGTTCCGGATGCCGATCGAGCCCGAGGCCGCAAATGACTAATCGTTCGAAATGACGCAACAAGAAGTCGGTGAGGTAGAAGGTGCCCGGCTCGGCTTCCGCCAGCGCGCCAAACACGGGGGCTGTCGCGAAAAACTCGTAGCAATGGGCACCGGGGATACGTTCAACGCCCTCCTCGCGCAGCACTTGGTCCAGCAGCCCTCCCGTTCCGCAGTCCCCGTAAGCAACGAAAATCGAACGATAATGATCGCGCGAGGCATGAATGAGGGCGCGCACGGCACCGGGAATCTTTTCGGGCCGGTTGTGCAGTTCGCTGGGCAAGCAACGCACGTGCAGTTGGTCCCAGGCATTGGCGCGGCGCAGTGCCGTGATCTCGTGAGCCAGCGCGCCACAGGCGATGATCAACATGCCCTGACCCTCGGGCGCTCCGACCGGCGAGCCATCTTGCGACACCGCGCGCTCCGCGTTCAGTGCGCCGCCGCGCCGGCTCGCCGCGCCGCGATAAGACCCTTCGCAGTCTCGACGGCGACCGCGGCATCGCGGCAATACGCGTCCGCGCCGACGGCCTTGCCGAACTCCTCATTCAGAGGCGCGCCGCCAACGAGCACGATGTAGTCATTGCGGATGCCGCGCTCCTTCAGCGTATCGATGACCACTTTCATGTACGGCATGGTCGTGGTCAACAACGCCGACATGCCGAGAATGTCGGGTTTGTGTTTGTCGAGCGCATCCAAGTACTTCTCGACCGGGTTGTTGATGCCGAGATCGATGACTTCAAATCCCGCGCCCTCGAGCATCATCGACACCAGGTTTTTTCCGATGTCGTGAATGTCGCCTTTGACGGTCCCGATGACGATCTTGCCGATCGGTTCCACACCGGTTTCCGCGAGCAAGGGGCGCAGTATTTCCATGCCGCCCTTCATGGAATTCGCCGCCAGCAGAACTTCAGGCACGAACAGGATGCCGTCGCGAAAGTCGATGCCGACGATGCGCATTCCTTCCACCAGCGCGTCGTTCAGCACGCGTTCGGCCGGCCAACCTCGCTTGAGGAAAATTCGGGTCGCTTCTTCGACCTCGCTCTTGAGGCCGTTGTACAAGTCGTCGTGAACCTGCTCGGTGAGTTCCTCGTCGTTAAGCGAGGCGAGGTCGAATTCGCCCGTCGTCGGCTCTGCCATCTACCCTCTCCAGCCAGTTATTTTTCGAACCGCAACCGAGCCTTACAGGCTCCTTGTCGCGTTGCATGTTAGGACGCAACCGCCCTGAGGGCTTGTGATATCGCGACGGCGGCTTATCCAGACGCGACATCGTCAGGTCACCGGCGGCGCGCCACCCTCCGTCTTGCGCCGCAGGACATAGTCATCGAGCGCCTCGACAAT
Organism: Steroidobacteraceae bacterium; assembly: GCA_036494725.1. Lineage (GTDB taxonomy): Bacteria > Pseudomonadota > Gammaproteobacteria > Steroidobacterales > Steroidobacteraceae > Bog-1198. The sequence goes on along the minus strand of DASXNX010000024.1, from coordinate 47,589 downwards.
CGCCGGATCGCGAACCGGCGCAACATAACGCTGCAATTCGCTTCGCCAGATGCCGCTTGCCCGCTCCGTCGCCGTTTTGGCTCCGTCATCGGCCCAGGCGCCTGCGTTGCGCCAGTCGGACACCAAAGGCGCGTAGAAAGCGCTTCGGTATCGCTCCATGGTGTGCGCGCAACCAAAGAAGTGCCCTCCTGCTCCCACCTCGGCGACTGCCTCGAGTGCGAGATCCGATGGCGCCGCGCCAACCGGTTGAAACACTTCGGCGAACATCTGCAGCATCTCGATATCGAGAATGAATTTCTCGTAGGACGTCGTCAGTCCGCTTTCCAGCCAGCCGGCGGCGTGCAAGATGAAATTACATCCGCCGAACAAGGCGCCCCACAGACTCATTTGCGATTCGTAGGCAGATTGGGCATCAGCTGTGTTCGATGCCGTCGCATTCGAGGAGCGCCATGGAAGCCCTAGAAAGCGCGCCAGCTGACCCGCTCCGAAGGCCGCTTTGACGTACTCGGGCGTACCGAACGCGGGCGATCCGGATTTCATGTCCACGTTCGATGTGAAGCTGCCGTAAACGATCGGCGCCCCCGGATTCACGATTTGCGCCAGCGTCAAGCCGGCGAGAAACTCGGCGTGCGCCAGCGTCAGGGCACCCGCAATGGTCACCGGTGCCATTGCTCCCGCCAGGGTAAATGGGGTGATGATGAGCACCTGGCCGGCGGCGGCGAAATCGATGATGCCATCCGCCATCGGTATGTCGAGTTGCAAGGGCGAATTGGTGTTGATGATGGTGTAGGTGTATGGACGCGAGCGGAAGTCCTCCCGCGAGATTCCATGCGCGATACGAATGAGCTCGAAATTGTCGGCGACTTGGCCGTGACCGCGTGAAAATATGAAGGGAATCTTGTCGGTCAACATGAGCTGGGCCCGCGTCACTTCCAGATGTCGGTTGTGGACCGGAATATCCTGCGGCTCGGTTGCTCCACCCAGCACGTGAATCACCTCGAAGCGCTGGCACAACTTCATCAGGTTGCAGAAATCCTCAAACGTGCCGGCACGCCGGCCGCCCGTGGTGTCCATGATGTTGGGAGGCCCGGACGTTACCGCAAATGCGACGCATGAATTCGACAGCGGAACGTGCCGGTCAGGGTCCACGGAGTGCAGCGTGATGTCGCGCGGCGCGCTGCCAAGCGACGCGCTGACCAACTCGCGCGGCAGCCGCGCGATCTGCGTCGCCTCGTCGACTTCAGCGCCTGCATTTCGGTATCGAACCCGCGCATCGGCCGACAGCACCTTCATGCCCTGAGTCTCCAGAATGACCAGCGCCGCCTCGTGAACGGCGGCCACTTGATCATCGGAAAAAACCTTCATCGCCGCGAAGGGATTGCGCAAATGGCGGTACGAGCGCGTACGGTCGAAAACTGCGTGGCTGACGTCAGCGCTTCCCGGTCGGCGTCTGCTGCGTCGACCAACCGTCTCTTCAGGTTGTTTCAATTGCTGCTCGGAACTTGCGGGCGGAACTTCATTATAAAGAAAAACCGCGTCATTCCCCGCCGATCCGGGTGTTATGCCTTTATCCGATACGCCGGCGCGGCCATATGCCTTTATCCGATATGCGATGCGCCGCCCCGGCCCGCACGCAGCGAGAGCTGCGGCCTGCCGGTCGCAGTTGAACGAGCCACCGCTTCCGCGAGATAGTCGCTTCCCGCTCCATCAACCGTCGCGCTGCGCGCGAGTTTCTCGCTTACGCTGGTTTCCACATGTGGATCGGCCGCGCCGGCGCGCCGCGCTGCTGCCAGCGCGAGTTCGCACGATACGCGCCGCGCATGCTCGAGTGCGGGTTGCGCATCCGGATAGTCGCGGCTTCCCGCCGGATCGTGCACGCGAAAAACCTGAAAAGCCGGTTGATTCACCAGGATCTCCACGGTTTGGGAAACCACCCCGGCGACAGCGCCCACAGCATTGCAGACCGCAGCATGCTGAGGGATGGACAGCGGCGCGTTGAGGCGCAGCGCCACTTCCGGATAATAGGCGCCGACCGGCGCCCCGATCGCGATCAACGGACGCGCGAGGCCGAGCGTCGTCTGCAGAAGCGTCGAGAAGCGCCGCCCGGCGACCGTATCCTCGATGAGCCGATCACCCAATTCGCCCCAGCCGCGGCCGCGAGCCTGAAGACCGGGATCGTGCGCCAAGGCCGCTGCGAGCAGGACTCGGCCGGATTCGCACACGACCTGCTCGTATATTCGTTCGCAGATTGCTAGCGGCGATACGGCGGCGCGCGCGGCGCGCGCATTGCGTTCCTCGGTGGCAAGAATGCGGGCACCGTACTCGGCGCCTTCGCGGCACCATCCCGTTTGGCGGGCGAGCACGTGCATCGCATCGCTCGGAGTAAAGGCGGCAATCGTTGCGAGTCCGGCGTCGGCGAGTCGGCGCAGTGCTTCCAGCCCCGAGCCGCTGCGCGCGACCTGCCACATCTGCCGCGGCTCCAGGCTCAGGGCGTCCCACACGCGCCGCTCGATCGCCGACAAATGCGGGGACGGTGCCCGCTCGGGATTGCGAAATGCGAAATGCGCCGGATAGCTGGGAAGACGTTCGAGTTCGGCCAGCGATCTTAAGGAGGCGAGCGCGGCGGGAAAATTATGTGTCAGCAGGCTGAGCGGCATAGCCTTGCGCGGACCCACGCACAGCCGATGTTGCCTGTCGAATAGCACCTCGCTATCGCCGCCGAGACCGCAGGTGCGCACATCGATGGCCTCGACCATCGTACGCCACGTCCCGACCAAGGCACCCTCGCCGCTGATGACCGGCCGGCCGTCGGAGACAACCGCGATGTCGGTGGTGGTGCCGCCCATATCCGCGACGATGAAGTCGTTCAAACCGGTCAAGTAGCCCGCTCCGACCACACTGGCCGCGGGTCCTGAGAGGATGGTCTCCACCGGATATTCGAGCGCGATCTCCGCTTTCATCAGGGAGCCGTCGCCTTTGACGATCATCAGCGGCGCATGAATGGACTCCTGCTCGAGCACTCGCGACAAAGCCTCGATCAGGTGGCGGATCTGCGGCGTCAGGCGTGCGTTCAGCGCGGCCGTGAGTGCGCGTCGCGGGGCATCAAGTTTTGAGCTCAATTCGTGCGCGCAGGTCACGGGCTTGGGCGTCAATGCGCGGATCAGCTTGCGCGCGCGCAGTTCATGCGTCGGATTGCGAACCGAAAAATTGGCGGCGACGGCGAACGCCTCGACCCGCGGTTCGTGCTCCGCGACCGCGCAGGTCACTGCCGCTTCGTCGAGGGTCGAGGACTCCTCGCCGGTCGCAATGTGGCCGCCACGGATGCGAACGACCAAGCCGCCGCCGGGCCGCTGCAGGCCGGAACGCTCGATCATGGCTTCATCGAAGCCGATCAGCAATGTGCACACCGGACTGAAGCGATTTTCGACGACGGCATTCGTGGCGAGCGTCGTTGACATGGAAACCAGGCTGACGTCCTGACGGCTCGAGCCGGCGGGCAGCAGCTGCAGCACCGCATGAATCGCATTGCCGATACCAATGGCAAGATCCCAGGGGGTGGTCAGTGCTTTGGCACTCGCGATGACGCCTAGGCCGTGTTCGAGCAACACCGCATCGGTAAACGTTCCGCCGGTGTCGAGGCCGAGCCACACGCCCGATCCCGCATTTTTGGCGCTCATCAATGGATCCTGAGTTGGCGGCCGCGCTGCGCGGCCGTTGCGCTGTAACATACCGGATTCCGGCGCCACCCGCCTTTTTGCCTTGTTGCGCGCGGATGGTTAAGCTCGGCGCATGCAAAAGGCTGTGCGCAAATACCTCAAAGCCCTCGAGGCCGGCGATGCCGACAAGGCAGCCGCGCTGTTCACCGTCGATGGCTGGGTCCAGTCGCCGTTCCTCGGCCGTGTTCCGGTGCGCGACTACATCGCGAAGATCGCCGCCGCGTCGCGTGCCAGCGAACTCACCGTGCATGATGTTTTGGTCAGCGCCGAGGGACACATGCGCGCGGTCGCCTACTATCTCTATGACTGGCAGCTGAAGGACGGTTCGAAAATCGCGTTTGAATGCGCCGACGTATTCAATTTCGATCCAGAGACCGGCCGGATCGCGTCTGTTGTCCTGGTTTACGACACGCATCTCGTGCGAGACGCCGTCGAAAACAAGTACCCTTGATGTTCAATTCGTTGCGAGGGCGACGCCGCGGCCCGGAAGGACCACCGGCGTGCGTTCGATCTTGCGCTCTGCGCTCGGCGGATAGCCGAACTCTTTGCGATAGCATTTTGAGAAATGCGGCGGCGATTGGAAGCCGCAAGCAGCGGTAATCTCTGTGATCGACATGGCGGTCTGCAGCAACAACTCGCGCGCGCGCCGCAGGCGCATTTCCAAATAGTAGCGTTTAGGCACGCAGTTCAATTCCCTCTTGAATAACCGCTCGATCTGGCGCCGCGATAGGCCGCTCGATTTCGCAATGGATTCCAGTGACAGAGGTTTCTCGATGTTCTCTTCCATTATTTGGGCAACGCGGATCAAACCGCGATGTGAAAGGCCAATCTGTGCCCGCAGTGGTATGTACTGGCGTTCCGTATCCTTGCGTACTCGGTCGAGGACAAATTGTTCCGAGACCAGCTGCGAGATTCTGGGCCCCAGGCGCAGTTGAATCAAATGCAGCATCAGATCGAGAGGTGCCGTACCGCCTGAACAGGTGAAGCGATCCCTGTCGATGGTGAACAATTGATCGCTGATGCGCACCCGGGGGAATTGTTCTCGCAGCGCGGAGAGGTTCTCCCAATGTATGGTGGCGCGGAAACTGTCCAGCAGACCTGCCTTGGCCAAGGCGTAGCCGCCCGTACATAGTCCCCCGAGCGCCACTCTTCGGTCCGCAACTCGACGCAGCGCCGTGAGCAGCGCCGGCGACACCGCTTCGCGAACATGGACTCCTCCGCAAACGAACAGAATGTCCACTTGGCCCAATTTATCGAGAGCCACGGTGGGCGCCAATACGAGTCCGTTGCTGGCCTCTTCGGTGCGGCCATCCAAACTGACCAGTGACCATTCGTACACGTCTCGGCCCATGAGTCGATTGGCCATGCGCAACGGTTCGATTGCATTGGCCACAGCGATCAACGAATAACTGGGCAAGGTTAAGAATGCGTACTTACACCTGCGCAGCACGGCCGGGGATTCCATGCTGGAAGTATGCCACGCCGGTCATTCGGTCGCATTTCTATAAGGGATTGTCGCAATTGGCGTGTTCCCGGATTCTGCGCTGGTTACACTGAGCCGCATTTACATTGGAGATCGGCGCATGAAGACACATTGCCGCGTCGTGGTGATCGGCGGCGGTGTGGTAGGCGTCAGCACGCTGTACCACTTGGCCTCAAAAGGCTGGACAGACGCGGTCCTGCTCGAGCGCGCAGAACTCACTGCCGGCTCAACTTGGCACGCTGCCGGGCTGCTGCCGCTGTTCAACATGAGCTACACGGTTGGCCAGCTGCACAAGTATTCCGTGGATCTGTACAAGCGCCTGCCCAAGGAAACCGGACAGGACGTCAGCTTTCATGTCACCGGCAACCTGCGGCTTGCCACCAACCGTGCACGCATGGACGAATATCAGAAGTATTGCGGAACAGCCAATACCATCGGCGTCCCCTTTCAGATCATTGGTCCCAAGCAAGTCAAAGACCTATGGCCGTTGGTCGAATTGGGAGACGGTGCCGGCACCGCGAATATCGTGGGTGCGCTCTATCACCCCGACGACGGACATATTGCACCCGCGGATTTAACCATGGCGCTGCGCAAAGGCGCCCGCTCGCGGGGAGCGGAGATCCATGAACAGACCGAGGTGACGGCCGTCAGGCGTACGCCTTCCGGCGAATGGCACCTGACGACCACTCGCGGCGAGATCACCGCCGAACACGTGGTGTGCGCAACTGGCAATTATGCGCGCCAAACCGGACGCTTGTTCGGCTTGAACGTGCCGTCGATTCCGGTCGAGCATCAATACATCGTGTACGACGAGTCGCCGGAGTTGGTTGCCTATCGCAAGGCCGGCGGCCGGGAACTCGCCGTGTTGCGCGAATCGGACCAGTCTTATTACTTGCGTGAAGAGCGCATGGGTTGGATCTTGGGGCCTTACGAATCCGGCGCCCCGGCACGCTTTGCCGACGGGGTGCCGGATTGGTTCGGCAAGAACCTATTCGAGGGGGATCTGGATCGCCTGTTGCCTCATGTCGAGGCCGCCCAACGCCGCGTTCCCTCGTTGGCGAATTGCGGGATCAAGGACATCGTCAACGGACCCATCGCCTACACACCGGACGGCAGTCCCTTGATCGGCCCCGCCTGGGGTGCACGCAACGTGTGGCTCAACGAGGGACATAGTTTCGGTATCACCGCGGCCGGCGGCTCGGGTTGGCAGCTCGCGGAATGGATTACCGAAGGTGAGCCCGGCATTGACATGCTTGCCGTGGATCCACGGCGTTACGGGCCCTACACCAGTAAGCGCTACGTAGTGCAGAAGAACGAGGAGACCTATCGCAACGTCTTCGTCATTCACTACCCCGATGAGGAACGGCCCGATGCGCGGCCGGCGAAAACCAGCCCGGTGTACGACAAGCTCAAGCGCATGGGCGCTGTCTTCGGGCAGCGCTATGGCTGGGAGCGCGCCAACTGGTTCGCCCCCGAGGGGGTGGCAGCCAGGGACCAATGGAGTTTCCGCCGCACCAATTATTTTCCGCACGTCGGCAACGAGGCGCTTCTTATTCGCCGGAAAGTCGGGGTCATCGATCTGACCCCTTTCACCAAGCACGAGGTCACCGGTCCCGGCGCGGAGGCCTGGCTGGACTCACTGGTGGCCAATAAGGTGCCGACCAAGATAGGGCGCATGGCCTTGAGCCACGCCCTCACCTCGCGTGGCGGCATTCGCTCCGAATTCACCATCACCAAAATCGCCGAGCAACATTTTTATGTGGTCAGCGCGGGAGCCGCGGAGCGTTACGACAGCGATTACCTGCTGCAGAAGCTGCCTGCCGATGGCAGCGTCCAGTTGCGCAATATCACCATGTCGCGCGGCTGCTTCGTGGTGGCCGGCCCGCGCTCGCGCGATGTGCTGGCAAAGTTGGCGGATGTGCCGTTGGACAATGCCGCCTTTCCCTGGCTCACCGCTCAGGTATGCGAGGTGGGTCTGGCAACGGATGTCTATCTGCTGCGGGTGAATTTCGTCGGCGCGTTGGGATGGGAGTTACATTTCCCCATCGAATACGCGCATCATCTTTTCGACTCGCTGTTCGCCGCCGGCGATGAATTTGGCATACGTATGGCGGGCATGCGCGCCATGGAATCGCTGCGCCTCGAGAAGTCCTATCGCATGTGGGGCAGCGATCTGACGCCCGATTACACGCCTTACGAAGCGGGGCTGGATCGCTTTGTGCGCCTCAACAAGGGCGACTTCATCGGCAAGAGCGCCCTGCAAGCGCAACTTGCCAAGGGCGTGCCGAATCGCTTCGTCACCTTCGAAGTGCACGATGTCGGTGATGCAGATCCGCTCGGCAATGAGCCGCTGTTTGACGCCAGGGGTCACATTGTCGGGCGGGCAACCGCGGGCTACTACGGACATGCGCTGCAGAAAAGCTTGGGGCTGGGCTATATTCGTCCCGAATATGCCGCGCCCGGAAGCAAGATCCAGATCGAGATCTTGGGCGAACGTCGCCAAGCCACCGTGCTGATCGATTCGCCCTACGACCCCGAGAACAAGGACCTCAAGGCTTAGCCGCCACTCATGCCCAAGCAAAAATTCTCGGCGTTTTCCCTGATCTCGCGCGGTCTGTCAGGCCAGCGGGGCTGGCAGGAACAATGGCGCAAGCCGCAGCCCAAGCCGCAATATGACGCGCTCATCGTGGGCGGCGGCGGCCATGGATTGGGCGCGGCGTACTACCTGGCGCAGGAGCACGGTCTCACCAACATCGCGGTCCTCGAGAAAGGCTGGATTGGCGGCGGCAACACGGGGCGCAACACCACCATCATCCGCTCCAACTATCTATTCAACGAGAGCGCGGCGCTCTACGATCATTCGCTGAAGCTGTGGGAGAACCTGTCCGCGGCATTGAATTACAACATGATGTTCTCGCAGCGCGGCGTCATGATGTTGGCGCATACGATTCACGACATTCAGGTGATCAAGCGCCATGTGCACGCCAACCGCTGCAATGGCGTCGACAATGAATGGCTGGAACCGGAACAGGCGAAGGCGTTCTGCCCGCTGCTCAATATTTCCGACAATATCCGCTATCCGGTGCTCGGGGCCGCGCTGCAGCGGCGCGGCGGCACCGCGCGCCACGATGCCGTGGCCTGGGGATATGCGCGCGCAGCCGACGCCCTGGGGGTCGATATCATCGAGAACTGCGAGGTCACCGGCATAAGGCGCGATGCCCACGGGGCCATCGAGGGCGTCGAGACCACCCGCGGCCCCATCAAGTCCGGCAAGGTAGGCGTGTCCGCCGCCGGGCATACCAGCGTGGTCATGGCCATGGCCGGTGTGCGGGTACCGTTGGAAAGTTTCCCTCTGCAGGCATTGGTCTCCGAGCCCATCAAGCCGATTTTTCCCTGCGTGGTGATGTCGAACACCATTCATGCCTATATCAGTCAATCCGATAAAGGCGAGCTGGTGATCGGCGCGGGCACGGACGCCTACATTTCTTATACTCAGCGCGGCGCATTGCATATCAACATGCATACCTTGGACGCCATCTGCGAGTTATTTCCGGAGTTTCGCCGCATGCGTATGCTGCGCAATTGGGGCGGCATCGTCGATGTCACTCCCGACCGCTCACCCATCATCGGCAAGACGCCGGTGCCGGGTTTGTATGTCAATTGCGGTTGGGGAACCGGTGGATTCAAGGCCACCCCCGGTTCGGCGCATCTGTTTGCTTGGACCATTGCGCGAGATGAGCCCCATCCCATCAACGCGCCCTTCAACCTCGAGCGCTTCCGCTCCGGCGAACTCATTGACGAGGCGGCCGCCGCGGCCGTCTCGCACTAGTATGCTGCTCATTCCCTGTCCGTACTGTGGCGAGCGTCCGGAAGTGGAATTTACCCACGGCGGCGAAGCGCACCTGATACGCCCAAGCCCGCCGGCTCAAGTCGATGATGAAACGTGGACGCGTTTTCTCTACATGCGCGACAACCTGAAAGGTGTGTCCGCGGAACGATGGCGTCACGCACACGGTTGCGGCCAATTTTTCAACGCACTGCGCGACACCACCACCGATCATTTCGTGGCGGTGTACAAGCGCGGTCAACCGAAGCCGCCATGAAATTCCGCACTCCCACCGGCGGGCGCATCGACCGCACCCAGGTCCTGCCGTTCGTCTTCGACGGCCGTCCCTATCATGGATATCGCGGCGATACGCTGGCCTCCGCCCTGCTCGCCAATGGAGTGCACCTGGTTGGGCGCTCGTTCAAGTATCACCGGCCTCGCGGAATATTGGCGGCAGGTTCCGAGGAGCCCAACGCGCTCGTCACCGTGTCGCGAGATGAAGCGCGCACCACGCCCAATTTGCGCGCAACGCAAGTCGAGCTGTATCGCGATTTGCAGGCCTATAGCCAGAATCGCTGGCCCAGCCTCGAATTCGACGCCGGAAGAATCAACGACGCGCTATCGAGATTTTTCCCCGCAGGCTTCTACTATAAGACTTTCATGTGGCCACGCAGCGCCTGGAAGGCGTTGTACGAGCCGCTCATCCGGCGCGCTGCAGGGCTGGGGCGCGCTCCGACGAAACCGGATCCGGACCGGTACGCGCATCGCTATGCGCATTGCGATGTGCTCATCGTCGGCGCCGGACCCGCGGGGCTGGCCGCGGCGCTCCGCGCGGCTGATGCCGGCGCGCGCGTGATGCTTTGCGATGAGCAGTGCGAGCCGGGAGGCAGCCTGCTGTCCGATGCCCAGGTCCTGATCGACGGTGAGAGCGGGTCTGCCTGGCTTCAGCAAGCCATTGCGCGGCTCCAAGGGCACGACCAGGTGACCGTGCTGCCGAGGACCACGGCCTTCGGCTATTTTCCACACAATATGATCGGCTTGAGCCAGCGATTGACCGATCATTTGGACACGCCGCCGGATCACCTGCCTCGCGAACGCCTGTGGCAGGTGCGGGCTCGTCATGTGGTGCTCGCCACGGGATCTCTCGAACGGCCGTTGATTTTTCCGGGCAACGACAGGCCCGGCGTGATGCTGGCCGGAGCCGCACAAAGTTATTTAAATCGCTATGGGGTGCGCGTCGGCTCGAAGGCCGTCATCGTCACCTGCGATGATGCTGCCTATCAAACGGCGCTGGACCTGAAGGCCGCCGGCGTCGAAATCGGCGCGGTTGGCGATGTGCGTGCGGCGCCGTCGGGGGAACTGGTGGAAGCGGCGCGCCGCGCCGGTATCGACGTCCGTGCAAATTGCACGGTGCTCGACACTCGCGGCGGCAATCGCGTAAGCGGCGTGACATTGGGCGCCGGCGCGGGCAATGCGCGCTCCGCGGTGAAACACCTCGAATGCGATGTCTTGCTGATGTCCGGCGGCTACACGCCCAGCGTGCATTTGTATTCTCAATCGCGCGGCAAGCTCGGGTGGAGCGAGCCGCTCAAGGCCTTCGTCCCTGCCCGCTCCGCCGAGGCTGAGCATTCGGCCGGCGCCTGCCGCGGAATCTATGGGCTCGGGCAAGTCATGGCGGATGGAGCCAGTGCGGCGGCCCAAGCGCTCAAGCTGACAGAGGCGGGACGTAGCTTCGTGGTTGAGGCCGCGGACCGCCGGCATGACTCGTATTTAGGTGCCCTGCCCGGCGGCAGCACATCGAAGCAGAAGAGCTTTGTCGATTGGCAGCATGATGTCACCACGCGTGATCTCGCGCTCGCCACACGCGAGGGCTTTCACTCCATCGAGCACGTCAAGCGCTACACCACGACGGGCATGGCGACCGATCAGGGCAAGACCTCGAACTTGAATGCGATGGCGATCGTCGCCGCTGAACTCAACCGGCCCATTGCGCAGGTGGGCCTGACGACCTTTCGGATGCCTTACACGCCCGTCACCTTCGGCAGCTTGGCGGGGCTTTCGCGCGGTAATTTGTTCGACCCGGTCCGCGCCACCCCCACGCACGCCTGGGCACAGGCGCGCGGTGCGGTATTCGAAAATGTCGGGCTGTGGAAGCGCGCGCATTACTTTCCGCGTTCCGGCGAGGATGCGCACCAGGCCGTGGCGCGCGAATGCCGGGCCGTGCGCGACAGCGTCGGCCTGTTCGATGCTTCGACCTTGGGGAAGATCGAGGTGGTGGGACCGGATGCGGCCGAATTCATGAACCGCTTGTATGTCAACAATTGGTCCAATCTCGGCGTGGGCCGCACTCGTTACGGAATTTTGCTGCGGGAAGACGGCTATATTTTCGACGATGGCGTGGTGGCCCGCTTGGACAGCGACCGCTTTCACGTTACCACCACCACCGGCGGAGCGGCACGCGTGCTGGCGCTCATGGAAGACTACCGCCAGACGGAATGGCCACAGCTCAAGGTCTGGCTGACCTCGACCACCGAACAATGGGCGGTGATCGCGGTGCAAGGACCGAATGCGCGCAAGGTCATCGAGCCGCTGATCGAGGGCATTGATTTGAGTCCCAAGGCGTTTCCTCACATGAGCGTCGGGCACGGCACGGTCTGCGGATTTCCCATGCGCCTATTTCGGGTGAGCTTCACGGGCGAATTGGGATTCGAGATCAACGTGCCGAGCGCTTACGGACTGCCGGTGTGGGAGGCGGTGTTTGCCGCCGGTGCCGAGCACGCCATTACAGCTTACGGTACCGAGGCCATGCATGTGCTGCGCGCCGAGAAGGGCTACATCATCGTGGGCCAGGAGACCGACGGGACGACGACGCCGGATGACGCCGGCCTGTCATGGGCAATCGGCAAAAATAAGACGGACTACGTGGGCATGCGCTCCTTGCTGCGGCCCTCCATGAAAAATCCGAATCGCAAGCAACTCGTGGGACTTAAATCCAAAGATGCGCGCACGGCGCTGGAAGAAGGCGCACAGGTCTGTGAACGGCCTGGGCAACGCCCTCCCATGCAACTCCTGGGTCACGTCAGTTCCGCGTATTCGGCGTCGACCGTGGGATATCCCATCGCCTTGGCGATGATTGCGGGCGGACGATCACGCATCGGCGCCTCGCTGTACGTATCCATGCCCAACGGCGACATTGAAGTCGAAGTCACTTCCCCGGTGTTTCATGATCCGGAAGGCACGCGCATCAATGGCTGACCCTGCCTGGATGCAAATCATGGATTCGGCTACACGGCTGATCCTGCAATGCGAGCGCCCGGCGCGGCTCGCTGCGGGCACGGCCTGGGGCGTGTCTTTTGCCGAGGAATCCTGTCGCGCGCAGCAGGTGGGAAACCGCGCCACGCTGTGGCTCGGTCCCGACGAGCACTTGCTTTGGCAGGCCTCGCGCGCCGCGCTGCCCATCGAAGAACTCGAGCGCGCGCTTGCGCCCTACCCGCATTCCTTGGTGGACGTGTCTCACCGGCAAGCGGGTTTGGAGATTTCCGGCGTGCATGCACCCATCATCCTGGCCGGGGCTTGCCCGCTGGATCTGGATTTGCGGGAGTTCCCGGTGCACATGTGCACGCGCACGGTGCTGGCCAAGGCGGAGGTGCTGCTGTGGCGCACCGCTCCGCTGGTATTTCACATCGAGGTAGGGTTCTCGTTCCTCCCCTATATCCAGGCGTTGCTGACCGAGATCGGACGCGAATACTCACCTGCGGCTTAAACGATCATTCAATGCCTGACGTCGAGGCGGCCAGCGATAATAAATATAGGTTTATTGCGTATATCGTTGTTTGTTGAATATTTTATCGCGCATCAAGTTTTCGTTGCGTCGATCAGAGGGTTGAGACAAGATAGGCCCAAGGCGACATATCGCAAAGATTGATCGCGCGTTCAACAAGACTTTAAGGGGATGGACAATGAACTCGAAGCTCTCTTTCGCGATAGCGTCGATCTTGGGTGGAGCGTCCTTCGGTGCTTGCGCCGCCGATCAAGTGGCGAGCAGCAGCGATACGAGTTCCGACGCGCTGCAGGAAATTACCGTCACCGCGACACGCCGCTCGCAGAGCATGCAAGACGTGCCGATTGCGATGCAGGCCTTCACCAGCCAATCGTTGCAGCAGCTGAACATCTCCACGTTCGACGACTACCTCAAGTTTCTGCCGAACGTGACCTCGGCCAACAACGGACCGGGACAGAACGAAGTGTTCATGCGTGGCTTGAGCGCCGGCTCTCAGCCCAGCCAGGGCAGCGGCTCAACGGGACTGTTCCCGAATGTCGCCATTTATCTGGATAACCAGTCGGGCCAGCTACCCAATCGCAACCTGGATATCTACGCCGCGGACTTGGATCGTATCGAGGTTCTCGAAGGTCCACAGGGCACCCTGTTCGGTTCGGGCGCCGAGGCCGGCGCCATACGCTACATCACCAACCAGCCGAAGCTCAGCAGCACCGAGTTCAACGTCACAGCCGGATACGGCGTGACTGCGCATGGCGACCCGAATACAGATGTCACAGCGGTGATAAATCTACCGCTGATCGCGGATACCTTCGCCGTGCGTGGCGTGATTTACAATGATCATCGCGGCGGTTACATCAACAATGTCCCCTCAACATTCGCGCGGGCCGACAGCGACATCGGCATCGGGTATGCCTACTATCAGTGCCCGGGCCAGCCCGCCGGCACCTTTTGCGTGCCGCCCGGCAGCCCGACGCTGAGCAATGGCAGCCAGGTGGGCAACGACATCAACCCCGTCACCTATCAAGGATTACGCGTCGAAGCGCTGTATAAATTCAACGATGACTGGGATTTTTTGCTTACCCAGTCGTATCAGGATATGAACTCGCAGGGCGTGTTCTATCAACAGCCGAACGGCTCCGACGGCACGCCGCTTTCACCGCTCGAAGTGACATTGTTCAATCCCTCGTACAACAAGGATAAATTCGAGAGCACCGCGTGGACGTTGAACGGCAAGATCGGCGACATCAAGGCGGTCTATACCGGCGGCTATCTGGTACGAAACGTCGATCAGCTGGGCGACTACACCAACTATTCGCGCGGCAAGTATGCCGATTACTATCAGTGCTACGGACCCGGGTCGAATACGCGCGGGGATCTGCCGTCCACCTGTTTCTCGCCCAGCGCCTACTGGCATTCGGTGGAGAAGAACGAGCATCAGCAACACGAGCTTCGATTCAGCACGCCGGATGAATGGCGCTTGCGCGCCATCGGCGGCTTTTACTGGGAGGACAACAAGTTGTTCGACCAGACCGGCTGGCAGTACAAGAACGTGCCCTCGTGCACGGGCAACGGCGCCCCCGGCACGCCGGGCAATACGGGCTGCTTTTCCAATGTTGGTACGACCCCGGGCGCAACCGTTGTGAATCCCGGCGTTCAGGGCGATCACACCTCCTTCTACCAGGACGACGTGCGCGATACCAAGCAGACGGCTTTCTTCCTGTCGGTGGACTTTGACATTCTGCCGAAGGTGTTGACCGTCACCTTGGGCACGCGGCACTTCAAGTTCGATAACTCCCTGTTGGGCAGCGTCAGCGGCAGCTTCTACTGTTTCGAAGGGGGGGCGCCGGCCGCCGGTTGTCTGGGTGATAATTACCCTCTCGACCAGCGCAATCTGCACGACACGGAATCCGGCTTCAAGAGCCGTGGGAATTTAACCTGGCATATCTCGCAGGATGCCATGGTGTACTACACCTGGTCGCAAGGATTTCGCCCCGGCGGCTTCAATCAAAACGGCGGTGATCAACATGCCAACGGCACCGACGCACAGTGGCAGTACGCCATACCCAGAGCCTATTCGTCGGACAATTTGACGAACAATGAAATCGGCTGGAAGACTGAATTTCTCGATCATCGACTGCAATGGAACGGCGCGATCTACCGGGAGAACTGGGACAATGTCCAAGTCTCGTTCTTCGATCCCACCGTGGTGGGCAACATTTTCTACAACACCAACGGCCAGAATTTCCTCATCAAGGGCATCGAAACCTCGCTCGTAGCACGAGTCATGACCGGGCTCACGTTGCAGGGCTCCGCAGCCTGGAATCACAGCGAGCAGACGAATTCGCCGCAGCTGATCGACAGCAATCCCGCCAGCAATAATTACGGCAAACCGATCACCCAAGCCTGCGACGTCAATGGTGCGAACTGCGTCGGCATCCAGGATCCATTCGGTCCCGCCGGCTCGCCCAGTGCCAACTCGCCGCCGCTCGCCTTCAGTTTGCGTGCGCGCTACGACTGGCACATCGGGGACTATGCACCGTTTGTTCAGGCCGGCGCCCACCACACCGGTCACTCCTACACCCAGGCCGGCTCGAATCCGACCATATTCGAGGCAGGAGGCATTACCACCGGTCGGTTACGCTTCGAGAATCCCGCGTACACCACGTTCGACGCCGCCTGCGGCGTTGCCAAAGATGCGTGGATGGTAACGGTGTATGGCGAAAACCTGAGCAACTCCAACGCCAGCACCTTCATCAGCACCGATCAATTTATCGTGGCGGAGACGCCGCTGCGGCCGCGGATATTGGGCTTAAGCTTCGGTTATAAGTTCCAATGACTAGCGCTGGGCGGTCTGCCAATTTGGCGCGGCGTAGTACGGCGCAGCATCGGCTGCGAGCAAGGTGCGCCCGAGGATGTGATCGGCGGCTTTTTCCGCCAGCATGATGGTGGGCGCATTCAAATTGCCGGTGGTCACGGTGGGCATGATGGAGGAGTCCACCACCCGCAAACGCTCGAGACCGCGTACGCGGGTCTCGGGATCGACGACCGCCATCACATCATCCGTCGCGCCCATCTTGCAGGAACAGGATGGGTGAAAGGCGCTTTCCACCTTGTCTTTTATAAAAGCGTCGATTTGCGCATCGGTCTGCACGTCCTGACCTGGCTGCAGCTCCCGCCCCCGGTAGCGATCAAAGGCGCGCTGCGCAAAAATCTCCCGCGTCAAACGCACGCAGGCGCGCATCTCGATCCAATCCTCCCGGTGGCTCAGGTAGTTGAAGAGAATCCGCGGCTTGTCCAGGGGACTGGCGGATTTCAAGCGCACCCAACCGCGGCTCTTCGAGCGCATGGGGCCCACATGCGCCTGGAATCCATGTTCCTGCGCCAAACTTGATCCGTCGTACGCCACGGCCATCGGCAAAAAATGATACTGGATGTCGGGAAACGGAATGCCTGCCCGGCTGCGGATAAAGCCGCAGGTTTCGAAGTGATTGGTGGCGCCGAGCCCGTCTTTGCGCAGCAGCCAGCGTGCGCCGATCATGACGCGCGCGACGTTATTGATTGAAGAATAAAGAGTAACGGGTTCCTTGCAGGCGACCTGAAAATAAAACTCCAGGTGGTCCTGCAGATTCTCGCCGACTCCCGGCAAATGCCGGATGACCTGGATGCCGTGTTCGCGCAGTTCCGCCTCGGGACCCACGCCGGAGAGTTTCAGCAGTTGCGGCGAGTTGATGGGGCCGCCGCTCAAGATCAATTCGCGCCCCACCCGCACCCGGTGTTTATTTGCGCCGTGTGTGTATTCCAATGCCACTGCGCGCGCGCCTTCGAAGTGAATCCGAGTCGCCAGCGCGTGCGTGAGCACCTTCAGATTCGGGCGGCGCATCGCAGGCCTCAAGTAAGCATTGGCAGCACTCCAGCGCCGGCCCTCGCCCACGGTCATGTCCATGCGGCCGAAGCCCTCTTGTTGAAAGCCATTCACATCCTCGGTGTGCGGATAGCCGGCTTCGGCCGCGGCCTTGAGCCATACGGCATGCAGCGGATTACTGATCGACCCATAACGAGTGTGCAGTTTGCCCTCTGCGCCTCGATAGCGATCGCCGCCCTCCTCGCGCCGCTCGGCGCGCTTGAAGTAAGGCAACACGTCGCCGTATCCCCAGCCGCGCGCGCCCTGCGACACCCAGCCGGCGAAGTCCTGCGGATTGCCGCGAATGTAGACCAGACCATTGATGGAGGAAGATCCTCCGAGAACCTTGCCCCGCGGCGTATGCATCCGCCGCCCATTCAGGTGCGGTTCGGGCTCCGTGTGATAGAACCAGTTGTACTTGGGGTTGTTCATCGGGATCGACAGCGCCGATGGCATCTGAATGAATATCGAGCGATCGGAACCGCCGTACTCCAATAACAGCACGCTGTGGCGCGAGTCTTCGCTCAAGCGATCGGCGAGCACGCACCCCGCGGAACCCGCGCCGACGATCACGAAATCGAATTGTTCTTCAGCCACTTAAATCCATCAATACGGCGCGTCGATGTTGCCCATCGCAACGTAAACGCTCTTCAATTGCGTGTAATGTTCGACCGCCGCGCGCCCATTCTCGCGACCCAGACCGGACAGCTTCACACCGCCGAACGGCAATTCAACCGGCGTGACGTTGTATTGATTGATCCAGCAGGTGCCCGCCTGCAGACGGGCGATAACCCGGTGGCCGCGCGTCAAATCATTGGTAAACACGCCGGCGGCCAGGCCAAACTCGGTGGCGTTGGCGCGTGCAATTACCTCATCCTCATCCTCGAACTCGAGCACCGACATCACGGGACCGAATATTTCCTCGCGCACAATGACCATGTCGTCGCGGCAATCATCGAACACCGTGGGTGCAACAAAGAATCCCTTGGCCAAATCGCCGCTGGTCACCCGCATGCCGCCTGTCAGCACCCGCGCGCCCTCGGCACGTCCCCGCGCGATGTAGCTCAAGACCTTGTTCATGTGTTCCTCGGAAATGAGCGCGCCGATCTGGGTGTCGGGATGCAGCGGATCTCCGATTCTCATGGCGTTCACGCGCTTGACCAGACGCTCGAGGAAGGCTGCCTTGATGGATCGATGCACGAATACGCGCGTGCCGTTGGAACAAACCTGCCCGGATGAGTAGAAATTTGCCAACAGTGCACCCGAGACGGCATTGTCCAGATTGGCGTCGGCGAATACGATCAGGGGCGACTTGCCGCCGAGTTCCAAGGTGACATTCTTCAGTGTTCGCGACGCATCGCTCATCACGGCTTTGCCCGTGCCCACCTCGCCGGTCAACGACACCTTGCGGATGTCGCGATGTGCGCTCAGCAATCTGCCGGTCTCCGCAAAGCCCTGCACCACTTGGAAAATTCCCGGCGGCAGGCCGGCCTGCGTCAGGATTTCCTGCAGCTTGACCGCAGTCAGGGGGGTCAATTCGGCCGGCTTGAAGATCATCGCGTTGCCGCAGGCAAGCGCCGGTGCTGCCTTCCAGCAGGCGATTTGCAGAGGATAGTTCCAGGCGCCGATGCCGGCGACCACACCCAACGGTTCGCGGCGAGTATACCCAAAGGCCTGCGGACCCAGATCAAGATGCTCGCCGCTCAAACTCTGGGCAATGCCGGCAAAATACTCGAAACAATCCGCGCCGGAGGCGATGTCGACGACACGGGTCTCTTGAATAGGCTTTCCCGTATCCCTAGTTTCAAGTTCGGCCAGCTCTTGATTACGAGATCGCAGGAGATCCGCGGCGCGGCGCAATACCCGTCCCCGCTCGGCGCCCGTCATGGCCGCCCACACGGGCTGGGCCCGCACGGCTTTAGAGACAGCTGCATTGACGGCGGCGGCACCCGAAACGGTTGCATAGCCTACGATCTCGCCGGTTGCGGGATTGACTGATGCAAATCGCTGTCCCGGCGCACCGACGCCGGCAGGCGCCTCGATGCCGGCGATCGTCGCGCACTCAGCCTGAGCGAGCCTGCCGTCGACAAATGCGGTCAACATAGCCCGCGCGCTCTCGCTGTCGGCCTCGCGCCAGCCCGACAGGGCCGCCCGAAGCCATACGCCATCGATCATGGCGGCGATCATTTCGGCCAGACTGCGGGCTTCCTCGGGCGCAACCAGTTTGCGCAATGAGTCAATCAGGTTGGAAAGCATGCGGCGCTGGTACGCGGCTTGAATGCGCTTCAAGCGCTCAACATGCAAAAGCTGACCCCAAAACGCCAGCCAGGCACTCCCGGTGCGCTGATCAAACTCCTCCGGGGCCAGATTCGCGTCAATGACCGCTTGAATTCTGCCGCGCGGAGTCGAGACCAGGCGTAATCGAGCCCGCACCTGGTTGCCGACTCGCCGTGCCAGCGAGCGAAACGCCGCGTCCAGCAAGCCGTCCTTGTCATCAAAATAATGCGCGACCAAACCCGGAGACACCCCGGCGCGTGCTGCAATTTGCGCGAGCGTCGTGCCCACGAAGCCGAGTTCCGCTAGGCTATCGATGGTGACCTCTACCAACTGACGGCGCCGCATCTCCTCCAAGGGTTCTGGATACGCGTCTGAAGATGCGATTGCTTGAGTATTCAATATGGCGGCCTTACGACTGGCAAAGAGTTGTGGGAGGTTGCGCGCGAGTGCTGTATAAGAACAATGAGCAATGCGATTTATACTTTCAATTTCAGGTACTAGGGATGCTTTGGTGAACTGGACCAGAACTCCATTAAACGAGCATTCAAGAATTGCGTCTGCCGTCCAATCATGCGGCTGGCTGGGCCGTGCGGTCAACCCCCCGGGATCGCGCCGGCACCGAAGTTTGACCCAGCGTTGGCGATGGACCGCTTGCTGCGCTTTGTTGCTGGCACGGGCGTCCGCGCCGGCCGCGCCGTCCCCCGATCCTCCGGATTGCGAAACGGTGCGCTTCTCCGACGTGGGTTGGACCGACGTGACATCGACCACGGCGCTCGCAAACCAGTTGCTGCGCTCCATCGGATACACACCCACCGTCACGGTGCTCTCGGTGCCTGTCACCTTTGCTTCATTGCAGAACAAGGATCTCGATGTCTTCTTGGGCAATTGGATGCCAACCCAAGAGGCCGATATTCGACGCTACTTGCAAGAGGGTTCCGTGGCGGTGATCGGCGCCAATTTGACCGGCGCCAAATACACGCTCGCGGTGCCCACCTACACCTACGCCGCAGGCCTGAAAGACTTCAAGGATATCCAGCACTTCGCCCCGGCGCTCAACAATTCGATCTACGGCATCGAGCCGGGCAACGACGGCAATCGCCTTGTGCTGAAAATGCTCAAGGAAAATCTATTCGGGTTGGGCGAGTTCAAGCTGATCGAATCGAGCGAGCAGGGAATGCTGGCGCAGGTGGAGCGCGCCGTCCGCGACAAGGCGCCGGTGGTTTTCCTTGCCTGGGATCCGCATCCCATGAACATGCGCTTTGATCTGCAGTATCTCAGCGGCGGCGATGAAGTGTTCGGGCCTAACTTCGGCGGCGCAACGATTTATACAGTGACCCGCAAGGGCTACGTCGATGCCTGTCCCAACGTCGGGCGCTTGCTGCGCAATCTGAAATTCACGCTCCGCGGCGAGAGTGAGATGATGGCGGCGATCCTCGATCGACATGAGCCCCCCGATGTTGCCGCCGTGGAATGGCTGAAGGCGAATCCCACCGCGGTGAAGACTTGGCTCGACGGCGTGCTGACTTTCGACGGGCGTCCTGCTTTGACGGCGTTGGTGAGCGCCTCGGCGCCGCCGCGACCCGGCGGATTCGAGCAATGGATCACCAGCCACAAGATTCCGGTCGGTGACTGGATGGCAAACGCGATCGACACCATCAAGGCCCGCGGCACGTTTTTGTTCGACGGAATATCGGTCTTAATCCGCGCGACGGTGAACGCAGTGAACATCGTGCTGCGCGCACTTCCCGCCCCTGCCCTGATCGTGGCCGCCGCCGTCCTGGCTTGGGGGTTGCGCCGCTCGCTGCCCCTGGCCGCCTTTGTCGCGGCGGCGTTATTGTTCATCTTGAACCAAGGCTATTGGGCCGCAACACTGGAAACTCTCGCGCTGGTGCTGGTCGCGACGGTGGCTTCCGCTGCAATCGGCGTGCCGCTGGGGATCGCCGCGGCGCATCGGCCGCGTCTGTATGCCGGACTGCGCCCGGTGCTGGATTTGATGCAGACTTTGCCGACGTTCGTCTATCTCATCCCGACCTTGGTGCTGTTCGGTTTGGGAGTGGTACCGGGATTGATATCGACGGTTATTTTTGCGCTGCCGGCCCCCATTCGTCTGACGCACTTGGGCATATCCTCCGTTCCCAAGCCTCTCATCGAGGCCGGCGAGGCATTCGGCGCAACCCCGCTGCAGCTGCTATGGAAGGTTGAATTGCCCAGCGCGGCGCCGACCATCGTCGCCGGCATCACTCAGTGCATCATGCTCAGTCTGTCGATGGTGGTGATCGCTGCGCTGGTCGGTGCGGGAGGTCTCGGTGTGCCGGTGGTGCGGGCGCTGAACTCGGTACAAGTCGGTATGGGGTTCGAGGCGGGCTTTACCATTGTACTGCTTGCCATCATCCTCGATCGAATCAGCCGGCCGAAGGATCGCGGAGAATCGCGATGAACTCGGTGAATGCCGCCATCGAGTTCAAAGCCGTCGACATTTTGTTCGGCAAGGCGGGCCGCGATGGGCGCAAGGCCATGCGTGAGGCGCTCGGCGCATTGGACGAGGGAGGCACGCGCACCCATATCCAGGATCGGTTTGGCGTGATCGTCGGCGTCGCGAGCGCGAATTTGAGCGTCGCGCGCGGCGAAATATCTGTGCTGATGGGTCTGTCCGGATCGGGTAAATCGACCCTGCTGCGCGCAGCAAACGGCTTGAATCCGGTGACGCGCGGCTCCGTGTTGATCCAAGACGGCCGGTCGACGATCGACGTCGCGAACTGCGATGACCAACAGCTGCGGCGCCTGCGCCGTGAAACGGTCGCCATGGTATTTCAACAATTTGGCCTGCTCCCCTGGCGCACCGTGCGCGACAACGTCGGATTTGGGCTGGAGCTTCGCGGTGACAGCAACGCCAAACGAAAATCGGTGGTCGATGAAAAACTTGAACTGGTCGGGCTCACGCAGTGGGCGGAACGCCAGGTCGGGGAATTGTCCGGCGGCATGCAGCAACGAGTGGGTTTGGCACGAGCCTTTGCAACCGATGCCGACATTCTTTTGATGGATGAACCGTTTTCGGCCCTGGACCCTTTGATCCGGGGGAAATTGCAGGATGAACTGCTGGCGCTGCAAGCACGCGTCAAGAAGACCATCCTGTTCGTGAGTCATGATCTGGATGAGGCACTGAAGCTGGGCGATCGGATCTCGATCATGCGCAATGGCTGCATCATTCAGACCGGAACCGCGGAGGATATCGTTCTCGCGCCGGCGGATGATTACGTCGCGGAATTTGTGCTCCACATGAATCCTTTGACCGTGCTGACGGGTAGCATGATCATGCGCCAGCGTGCTCAACTGGCCGACGACGGAGTGGCTGTGTGGTTGGATACCCATAAGCGCTATCGGCTTTCCTTGGATGCCGGCGACCAGCCGCTTGAATTGACGCTGGACGGTGCCGAGCACCAATTGCGATTCATCAGTGAAGAGGCACACATCGAGCTTGCGGAGTCCGGGCTCGCGGTGGTGCCGGCCTCCCTATCGCTGCAGGCCATAATTCAGCTGCGCCAGGCCTCGGGTCACCCGGTGTTGGTCGCGCAAGACGGCCGAATCATCGGCGTATGCGGCGAGACGGAAATCATCCAAGCCCTTGCGGTGCGACGCTAGACGCGGCTCACCGCGGCAGAGGTCTTTGCCACCGGCACCGGACTGCCGGCGGAGCGCGTGTGCATCCAGGTTTGCAGCGCGACCCCCGCGAGCACGATGGGCAGTCCCAGGAGCACGTTGAGGGAGAAGGTCTCTCCTCCCAGCAACCAGCCCACGCACAATCCCACCGGCGGATTGACGTAGGCATAGGTTGCCGCCAGCGTCGGCGACACACGCTCAACCAAGAACCGATACGCTGAAAAGGCGATCAAGGATCCAAATATGACGAGGTAGCCCCAGGCCGACCAGACGCGAGGGGTAGAGGGAAGCACCCAGTGCTCGCCCAGCGCAGCACTGATGAGCAAACTCATGACGCCGGCGGCCAGCATCTCGGCCCCAAAACCGGTCGGGCCGTGGGGAATATCGAGCCGGCGGGATAGCACCGTGCCGAAAGACCAGCAAGTCGTGCCGAACAAGATGATCAGCGTACCCACCAAACTCCCTTGAAGATCGCGTCCCATGAGCATCACGGCCGCGCCCACGGCGCCCACGCCGATGGCGATCCATTCGCCCCGTTTTGGCCAGTCGCCGAATGCACAAGACCAGACCGCAGTCGCCAGCGGCATGATGCTGATGAGCGCCACGGTCGCGCCCGAGCTGACCCAGCGTTCTGCAACCGTAACGCCGCCGTTGCCGATCACCAAAAGCAGGAACCCTATCAGAGCGACCCCACCCCACTGCTTTGCCGTCGGCCAGGGCCGGCCGCGCAACGCTTGCCATCCCATCAGCAGACCACCCGCCACCACAAATCGAGTTCCAACCATGAAGAACGGCGGTAGACCCTCGATTCCCACCTTGATGCCAAAATAGGTCGTTCCCCACACCACATACACAGCAAGCAGGCATGCGCCTATTTGCCATGGGGAAGGACCTTTGGCGAAAGTGATGGGCTCTTGGGACATAGATTTTTCCGGCTCGCGTCGACTCTAGGGCGAGCCCCGAATTGCATCAATGATACCTCCTTAAGGACGGGTAACATTTACTAATGCCAATATATATCGCGAGCTGCCGGCGCATGGTGCTCACGCCAATCGGCGCAGTCCCATGAACTCCAGTTCCGCCAGCACAGCCACGATGAGCGCTTGCCCGACCACGAATGTCTTACCGAGAGCATTCGGATCAATCCAGCCGAACAACAGCAGCAGGAAGCTACCCGCCACCCACAGCAGGTTGGACGCGATGACTGCGAGCACCCAAGGTCGCAGAACGCGCTCTCGCGTGGCAACGAAGGCGACAAAAGCAGCGAACGGAATGAGCACGGCGCTCGAGCCCGCCAGCAGTGAAGACGGCAGCCCCAACAGCTTCGCGAGCGGCCCGCTGCCGAATGCCGCCGCCAATCCCGTGATCGCCGTAAGAGTGACGTCGGCCAGCAGGGCCCTGCGAAGAAAGGTGGATTGCATCGCGAACGCGCCGACAAGGTACGCAGAAGTTGACATGATTTGATCCTCGGTGTGTGTTTGTCGATCCGCCCGTATGATCACGATTGGGAATTCGCAAGTCGATTACCTGCCAGGGAAGGGGCACAGCCTTTACCTCGGAGGTAGTTGGTCGGCTCCTTGGGGTGTACTAGGATGCCCCCATGAATACCCTCCTCCAGCCGAAGCGCACCAACGCTGCCGGAACAATGCTGCCGATCGGCCACCTGCTGCGCAGCTGGCGCGAACGGCGCCACCTCAGTCAGATTGATCTGGCGAATGCCGCTGAAATTTCACCGCGGCACATCAGCTTTCTGGAGACCGGCCGATCGGCGCCGAGCAGGGCCATGTTATTGAGGCTTTCCGAAAGACTCGACATCCCGCTTCGCGAGCGCAATACCCTGCTGCTGTCGGCCGGTTACGCGCCGATGTATTCGGAGCGGTCTTTCGATGATCCCGCACTGAGACAGGCACGTGCCGCGGTCGAGATGGTCATCGCCGGACACGAACCCTATCCGGCGGTTGCCGTCGATCGCCACTGGACGGTGGTGTCGGCAAACGCGGCGCTGCGCCATCTTCTGAAGGACCTTGATCCCTCGCTGCTCGCGCCGCCGGTCAACGTCCTACGGCTCGCGCTGCATCCCAACGGGCTGGCGCCGCGAGTTGAGAACTATGCGCAACTGCGAGCGCATTTGCTCTCTCGTCTGCGCCGGCAGATCGATGCGACCGCTGACCCCGTTCTCGCGAACCTGCTGGAGGAACTCGCAGCGCTGCCGCCGCCTGCAACAACCGGAGCCCCCGATTCCGCGCTGGACGAAGCAGACTACGGCGGCGTCGGCGTGCCTTTACGCATTCGAACCGAGTATGGAGTTCTCGCGTTTTTTGGCACTGTCACGGTTTTCGGGACGCCGATCGATGTCACGCTGGCCGAATTGGCCATCGAATCGTTTTTCCCCGCGGACGCGCGGACCGCCGAGGTATTGGGCCAGGTAGCGCGCCGCCCGGGCGGGCCGTTCGCGAAGTCTTAGGCTTTGTGCCGTTCCTTGAGCCAGCCGGCGATGGCCGCGGGCACCGCCTTGCAGGTCTTGCCGCCCACATACAAACCGATGTGTCCGGCATCGATTTCCATCGATCGATAATCCTTGCTGCCGATATAGGCCCCGAGCGGCACACTGGCGCTCGGCGGCACCAGGTGATCCTTCGTGGCATAGATGTTCAGCACCGGTCGCATTATTTTCCTGAGCAGCACCTGTTTGCCGCCCAGTTCCAGCGCATCGCGGATCAGCCGATTCTCCTGAAAGAACCACTGAATGAATTCCCGAAACGCATTGGCGGGCTGATCGGGGCTGTCAAAAATCCATTTTTCCATGCGCATGAAATATTCCAACTGCACGCGATCGCCTTGCATGCGCAGTAGGTTGACGTATTTCTGCTGAGTAAGACGGAACGGCATCAACGAAAGATAGACGAAGTTCAAGAAATCACCCGACACATTTCCGGTACGCGTCAGAAGCTCGACGTCGATCGGCTGCGCCCACTTCGACAGCAGGTTCTCGGGTGTCTTGAAATCCACGGGTGTCACCATGGTGACGAGTTGTGCAACTTGTTTGGGCTCGAGCGCCGCGTAGCAGAGGCTCAGCGTACCTCCCTGACAAACGCCCAGCAGATTGAGGGAATCGATGGCGTGTTCATTCAGAATAAACTCGACGCAATGCCGCAGATGCCCATCGATGTATTCAGCCAGCCCCGCGAAACGATCTGCGCCGTCCGGGTAGCCCCAGTCGAGCAGGTACACTTCCAATCCCGCACTCAGGAGCTCGCGTATGAACGACCGGTCAGGCTGCAGATCAAGCAGGTAGGGACGGTTGACCATGGCGTAGCAAATCAGCAATGGCTTGATGTTTGCCGAACGCGCCAATGGCGAATAGCGGTATAGCCGCAGTTTATTGTCGCTGTAGACGCAGACTTTCTGCGACGCTCCCACCTCGACCTCACCCATGCCTTGCATCGAGCGCAGCACCGCCTTCCCTTTCTCCTGCATGTCCGCCGCCGCTTGCAGGATCTGCGCGAGAGAATCCGGCGTGGCGTTCACGGTCGCGACCGCTTACGGGGCTTGCGTGCCCGCGTGACCGGCTTTTTGGAGGGCGGCTTTGCCGAAGTCAGCGCGGCGCTCAATACTCGAAGCTGCCGGTTCAGGGTGTCGACCTCGGCTCTGCTCGGCAAATCCAGCTGGCGGGCCATTTGCTCCACCAACTTGCCGCGTTCCACTTTGATGGCGCTAGCGATATTGCAGATCTCGGCAAACAGGCTCGCGAAGGCATCGCCGCGCGCTGCCTGGGCATAGCACGATTCAGCGCAGTCGATCCATTCATCGTAGAGGTCCGGCGGCGACTTGAGCAGCGCTTGATCTGCTTCGGTGCGCTGCTTCAGGATTTGCAACGCGTCCTGCATGACGGCGGCGCTTTGTTGCGTCAACTCGGCACAGCGGCGTTGAAATTGCTGCCCGAGCTCGAGAAGCTTTGCGCCAATTTCTTGGTATTCACGGGACAATCCGAGCGCGGGCGAGGTGCTGGGAAACATGTCGTTGAGTGCCGTCCAGGGCGCAGCCGGGGATGTTGCGGCCGCGACCTGCTCAATCCAGACTTTCAGAAAGTCCGCGCTGAAGGGAAAGCCCCCTCCCGGTATGCCTGCCCGAGCATTCATCCAATAACTTCTTTGCGACTAGTGGCTTCTATGCAACGCATCAATTTATTGCTTTTGTGGTCGAAATCTCAGCTAATATCATTTGTGCGCTGCATACTAAACGAGTAACCCGCTGATGGGCTGGCGAGAAACGATATGTCGAACGAACGCGTCATAAAAAAATACGCCAATCGGCGGCTTTATGATTCGACGGAAAGCCGTCACGTCACTCTCGATGACATCCGCAAAATGATCGTCTCGGGGGCAAAAGTAAAGGTCGTCGATGACAAATCCGGCGAGGATTTAACCCGTGCGGTGCTGTTGCAGGTGATCGCCGAACAGGATCAGTTCGGCACGCCGGTGCTCAGCACGGAGTTGCTGGAGTCGATCATTCGATTCTATGGAAATCCCGTTCAGGAGATGTTGACCCGCTACATGGAACAGAGCGTAGCAGCCTTAGCCCGTCAGCAAGATGCGATGCGCGCGGAAATGACCAAGGCGCTCGCGGGACCCATGGCGCCGCTCGCCGACTTCGCGCGCCAGAACATGGAACAGTGGTCGAAAATTCAAGCCTCCATGATGAGCGCGTTCGCGGGGATAAAGCCGGAATCGCCGCCTCCCGAACAAGACTCATCCCGGCCCAAGAAGAAATAATCAGCAACCCGAATCGTTGATCAGGACAATCATGAAGATTAAAGACAAAACCATCGTCATCACGGGAGCGGGCCGCGGAATAGGCCGCGCCCTCGCCGCTCGCTTCGCCTCCCAGGGCGCGCATGTTGCGCTCCTCGATATGAATGCGGCGGATTTGGCCGCGGCGGTCCAGCAATGCACCGAACTGGGGGCTCGCGCGTTGGCTTATACGGTCGATGTGTCCCGGGAGTCAGAGGTTGCCGCGGCACTGGATGCGGTGTTGCGCGACTTCGGCAGCTTGGACGTCATCGTCAACAACGCGGGCATCGTCAAGGACGCGCTGCTGATCAAGGTCAAGGACGGCGATGTAGTCGGAAAAATGTCCTTGGAACAGTGGCGCGCGGTAATCGACGTCAACCTGACCGGTGTATTCCTATGCGCTCGTGAAGCCGCCGAGCGCATGATCAAGCTCGCCAAGGGCGGCGTGATCGTGAATATCTCCAGCATTTCGCGCCACGGCAATGCAGGCCAGTCCAACTACTCCGCGGCGAAGTCTGGTGTCGCCTCAATGACGGTGGTGTGGGCGAAAGAGTTGGCCCGCTATGGAATACGCGTCGGCTGCATCGCGCCGGGGTTCACACATACCGATATTCTCGCTTCGATGAAGCCCGAGGTGCTCGAAAAAGTCATTGCACCGGTGCCGTTGAAGCGGCTTGGCCAGCCCGATGAGATTGCGCACGCCGCCCAGTTCATCATCGAGAACGATTTTTTTACCGGACGCTGCTTAGATCTCGACGGCGGCTTGCGCCTGTAATCCGGAGACGCCTCGCGCCGCAGCGAGCAGCATTCCAGCAACGGCGCGAACCCGCACCACCGAGCAACCCAGCAGATCGTCGGTGACGGTGGCAACGTCGATGGGCAAGTGCCTTGCATCCTTGAGGCCGAGTTGCGCTGCGACCAGCATTTCCACAGCTTCAGCTTCATATTCGCAAACCGTGCGATTCAAGCTCTCCCGTTCACTGGAATGAGCCAAAAGGTGGGTTAGCTCATGGATGAGGGTGAACAGTTGCTGCTCCTTGCTCATGCCGTTGCGCAGGATCATTCGGCTCTCCTGCATCCGGCCCACCACCCAAGGACAAAGAGGCGAGCGGAGCACGGTGACTCCGCGAAGCGCAGCAAATCGCTCAAGGGCGTCGATGAAATGCTGCAACCGCATGCGTTCGATGCTGTCAGATCCACTCCATCGCGGCAACCTGCCTCTAGTGCGACGCATTATTTGATAGTGATATTTGATAGCGTACGAGCTATACATTGTTTAACGGCATTATTAATCAATAAGATATGAATGTCATTATGTCACATACACTTATCTAGAATCTTTTTGCACTGCATACTTTTTTGTGTATAATGACCCCACGCGATTTGCTTTAGCCAGTACTCAAGGAGCCCCACATGACCCAGCCCACGTTCGATTTCAGCACTCTTTTCGAGACCTACAAGTCCGCCATGGCGCCGGTGTTTCGCGCACAGCAGGAGGGACTGAAGACCCTGGAGCGCTTGGCCCGCTACCAATTCGCGGTCGCCGGCGACTACCTGGAATGGAGCCTGGCGCAGGCCAAGGCCAGCGTGGGACCGAAGTCTGCCGCCGACCTGATCGGCCAACACACCACATTGAATCTGTCCTTGAGCGACAAGTTGCGCGCGCGCGCCGAAGAGTTCAGTCAGATTGCGACCGAGACCCAGGGTGCTGTCAGCCAGTGGTTTGACGAAACCAGCGCAAAGGTTGCGGAGACCGTTAAGAAAGCCGCCTAACCCTTCAGAATAACGCGTTATCGATTGGGGCGACTACGGTCGCCCCTTTTTTGTACAGCGACCCATCAGCGTGACATCATGAGCCCCAGGGGGCCCTGGCGATGTATGGCTGAATCCAAGCAAGGTTCAACGGCAGAGGAACAGCTGACGCGCGAAATGCGCGCGCAGTTGGCTGCAATCACTGGCGGCCTTGCGCCCGACGATTACGCTCAGGCGTGGTGGGATTGGTACCTCAATATCGCGCAGGCGCCGCAAAAGCAATCCGACATTGCGCAGACGGCATTCAAGGCGATGATGGATAACTTCACATTTGCCATGCAGGCCGCAACCGGCAAACCCGTCGCTCCCTCTCCCGATGACCCGCGATTCGCCTCGGATGCCTGGAAACAGTGGCCCTTCAATGTCATGGCGCGCGGTTATCTCAACTGGTCCCAGGTCGTGCAGCGCGCGACCAGCGATGTTTCCGGCCTGGCGCCGCGCAGCGCAGATCTCGTGAAATTCACGACTCGGCAGATGTTCGATGCAGCCTCCCCCGCCAACCACTTGCTTTCCAACCCCGATCTTTTGGAGCTGACGCGCGCGCAGTCGGGTCAAAACTTGGTCAACGGATTTAAGAATTGGCTGGAAGACGCCGGCCGCGTTGCCAAGCATGAGGCGCCGGTCGGCACCGAGAATTTCCGAGTCGGAATCGATGTTGGCGTTACGCCGGGCAAGATCGTTTTTCGCAACGAATTGATCGAACTCATTCAATATGCTCCCACGACCGCGAGCGTGCATCCCGAGCCGGTATTGATCGTGCCGGCCTGGATCATGAAGTACTACATACTCGACTTGTCGCCGGCCAATTCCTTTGTGCGCTTCTTGGTCGAGAAGGGGCATACGGTATTCATGATCTCTTGGAAGAATCCGAATGAGACCGATCGCAATCTCGGGATGGACGACTATCACGAAAAGGGGATTCGCGCCGCAGTCGACGCGGTAGCGGCCATCGTGCCGGATGCGAAGATTCATTCCGTGGGCTATTGCATAGGCGGAACGCTGCTGTCGATTGCGGCCGCGGCGATCGCCCGAGACGGCAGGGATCAACTGGCAACGATGACCTTGCTGGCGGCGCAAATGGATTTCAGCGAGCCGGGCGAATTGTCATTCTTCATAAGCCCCAGCCAATTGTCGATGCTCGAAGCGGTGATGCACAAGGCGGGTGTCTTGAGCAGCGACAAGATGGGCGCTGCCTTTGGCTTGCTGCGGTCAAATGATCTGCTCTGGGCACCCGCGCTGAACACCTACGTCAAGGGCAAACGCGAGAAACTCAACGACCTGATGGCTTGGAACAGCGACGGCACCCGCATGCCTTGGCGAATGCACAGCGAATATCTCACGCAGTTGTACTTGCAGAATGATCTTGCCTGCGGCCGTTTTCAGGTCAACGGGCGCCCTGTGGATCTCAAGGCAATCACCGTCCCGATGGTCGTGTTCGGCACGGAGACCGATCACGTCGCCCCCTGGAAATCGACCTTCAAGGCGCGGGGACTGACGCACTCCTCGGACTACACCTACGTGCTGACGAACGGTGGCCACAACGCCGGAATCGTTTGCGGCCCGGTGCATCCGCGGCGGCGCTTTCGCGAATTGACCTGGCTGGATGCGCAGAGCTCATGCGATCCTGAGCCTTGGCTGGATAAGAGTACTCTGCATCAAGGTTCGTGGTGGCCTTGGTGGCAACAATGGCTGGCGGCCCATTCGGGCGCGCAGTCAACGGCGCCACCGAGTATGGGCAACCCAGCTGCAGGCTTTAATGTGCTCGGCGACGCGCCGGGAGAGTACGTGCTGCAGCGATAGCTAGCTCGTGGGGGACTCATGGCAGGCAAGAGAATCGCGTATGTGACCGGCGGAATGGGCGGAATCGGTTCGGCCATTTGCGTCAGGCTGTGCTCCGAAGGCTACACCGTCATCGCCGGATGCGGCCCCAACTCCTCGCGCAAGGATGCTTGGATCAATGATATGCGCGCCAAGGGATACGACGTGCATTGTTCGGCCGGCAATGTGGCCGATTGGGATTCCACGGCCGCCGCCTTCGCAAAAGCCCGTGCCGAGATCGGAGAGATCGATATTTTGGTCAATAACGCCGGCATCACGCGCGACGGAACGTTCCGTAAGCTCACCAAGGAGTCGTGGGATGCGGTGATCAACACCAATCTTAACTCCTTGTTCAATGTCACCAAGCAAGTCATCGATGGCATGGTCGATCGCGGTTGGGGACGGATCATCAACATCTCCTCGGTGAATGGTCAGAAGGGCCAATTCGGACAGACCAATTACTCGACGGCGAAAGCAGGAATCCATGGATTCTCCATGGCGCTCGCGCAGGAAGTGGCAGCGCGCGGCGTTACCGTAAACTCGGTATCCCCGGGCTACATCGGTACCGACATGGTCAAGGCCGTGAAACCTGACGTCATGGAAAAGATCGTATCGACCATTCCGGTCAAACGCCTGGGGGATCCCAGTGAAATTGCATCCATCGTCGCCTGGCTCGCATCCGATGAAGCCGCCTTTGCCACGGGCGCTGACTTTTCGGTGAACGGCGGCTTACATATGGGCTAACCCCAGGATGAATGGATAGCGCGATGGCCAGCCGGCGTGGTGAAGATTTGGTGCAAGAGGTTCTGTCGAGACTGCAGCAGTCCTTGGACGCCCAGTTGAGCCTGTTGCTGCACGCCGTGACTCCCGAAGGAGTCCACAAAACGCGCATCTGTATCAGAAGGCTGCGCGTTGCGCTGCGGACCATGAAGCATCAGCTGCGCCCGCCTCAGCGCAAACGCTACTTGTTGGCATTGCGCCGATTTTCCTCCGATCTCGAGCGGGCGCGGGAGGCCGTCGCACTCGAATCGGCCGCCAAGGCCCTCATCGAACACAGCATCATCGTCGATCACTCGCAAGTGCCGGCATTGCTGTCTGTTCTTGCCACGGAAAGGACCCGATCGCGGCAGGAATTGCGCAAGTTGATTGCGACCCGCGGCTGGAGAAGGCGCGCCGCGCAAATCGCGCGCTACTCGAGCGAACACCTGACGATCGACCCCTCCGCCACCTCACTATTGACGATTCGCGACATCATCGCGCGGCGGCAGCGGCGTTTACGCACGGCCTTGCGCAATGTCGGCAGCAAACCGCACAAGCTGCACCGCCTGAGGCTTCGAATCAAGCAAACACGCTACCTCGACGAGGATTTCGGCTCGCTGCTGTCCCAGTCCCCTGATCGAGAGCTTAAGCGGCTGCGCCAGCTGCAGGATCGGCTGGGAGAATTGCACGACAATTTCAATCTGAGGAAGTGGCTGCGATCACAATCCGCCAACCAAGCCTTGGCCCGAAATCTCTGCGGTGCGCTGGATGCCCGCCAGGCGCAATTGCTCAAGGCCATTGATCACCTGAGCAAGATGCTGCGCAAGGACCCGACGAATCTAGAGATCGCGGCCTGACTCCGAGCTTGCGCGCCACTCGAATCGCAGGATGGGTCCGTTCCATTGATCGCTGTGCGAGTCCAGCTCGCAAGTATCCGCGGCCTGCGCGGCGCCGTCGATGATGCCGCGCCAGAATCGGTGGGCCGCCGCATTTTTTCGGGTGACAGCGACCTCCCACTGTCCCGGGTATCGCGAGAACAGCGCCAATGCCGCGCTGCGACCGGTTCCTTGACCGCGGTGCTTCCGAACAATGAAGAATTCACCGACATTGCGCTGGGTGAGCATGCCGGAATGTGCCTGATCGTTGATAAGCGCAAATCCGGCGAGGGCGGCATTCTTCCAAATAAGCCAGGCCGACCAGTTTGGGCGCATCCAATAGTCATCCAAGGGATAGGCATCAAACTTGCCATAGGGACCTAATTCGCCTCGCGAAGTTCCCGCCCAAAACTCGGAGAAATCATGGGTGTACAGCTGGATTAGATTTTGAATGACGGGCGCTTCCTGCACCCGGGCCTCAGTCAGGCTGACAGAGTCTGCACTAGCAGCAGTCATGCAATGGGTTCATGCTTATATCTACGCAATGGGCGCAGACAAAGGAGCGATCGTGAAGCGATTGAGCATTGTACTGTTTGCGGCATGCATCCTGTCGGGCTGCCTGGGCAACGGCGGCAATATTCCGCACGAGGACAGCATCGGAGCCACACCGGAAAATGAAGGGGCGCCTTTGTGCCACGACGGAACACCGCCGCCCTGCACCATCCGGGACTGAGCGCGAATCCGAAGCGGAGCGCGCGTGCGCTTCAGTTTGCGGGCGGCACATAGATTGCCCGGCTCTTCGCGGTTTTCTTGGTGAGTGCAATCGAGCCACCGACTCCGATGTAAATCGATCCATTCTGCGTGTAGGTCTCGGAGACCACATCGCTGCCTACGCTGGTCGAAGGCGCGTCTGAGGATTCCTCCAGCAAGAATCCGTTTGCTCCCAACCGCGCGGCTTGCGCACGGGCCCGCGATCGTCATCGATCGCGGGCTTCTTCATTGCGGGCTACTTCGGCGCCGGAGGCGCCGGCGGGACCGGAGGGGTCGGAGGAACCGGCGCGGCGTCGCTCTTGGTAATGCGCTTGGTAAACCGCCATCCGTCCTTGGTCTTGACCAGACTGTCGGTGTACATGCCCGTCATCAATATGCTCGGAGGCTTGGTGCCGAAGTCGACCAGCATGAGGTAAACCGACGCCGACGCTTCTTTGGAATCGCCGCTGATTTGGAGGTTGGTGTTCCAATGCTTGCGGGTGGCGCCACCGAGCTTTTCGCGCCACATTTTGACGAAGCCGACCAACGCGTCATGACCGACAAAGGTATTAAAGACGCCATCCGGCGTGAACGTCGCCGCCCAAGCTTCGCCATCGCCGTTGTCGATGGCGTTGTTGTAACGAGCATAGAGCTGTTGTATGTCAATGTTGTCCTGGGCGCTCATAGGAGGCGTTGCCGCCCACGCTGCGCCCGCGAACACAGCGGCGGCGCTGAATGCTGCGAAGTACGATGCTTTTTTCATGTTGATTCCAGGATGGGTTGAATATTATTTTTTCGGATCGACCAGCGCCTGATACGTCAGCGCCCGCGATAAATTTTCGACATCCGGTGCTCCGGGCGCCAGCAACCAGCGCTGGATGATTCCAACGAAGATCACATCATTGGCGGGGTCGATCCAGAACCATGTGCCGGCCACGCCGTCCCACAGAAAAGTTCCCTTGCCTGCGGTGCTGCCGAGTTTCGGCGGGTCTTCGAGAATCGCAAAATCATAGCCGAACCCCAGACCCGGCTGCATCTGATAAAGCCCGATGCCGAATTTTCTCGCGTTCTTGACCTCATCGCTGATGTGATTCGTTCGCATCAGTTCGATGGTGCTGGGTGCGACCAAGCGCACGCCATTGAGCTCTCCGCCATTCAAGACCATTTGCGCAAAGCGCAAATAATCCTCGGCGGTGGAGTACAAACCGCCTCCGCCGGAGGGCAGTCCGGGAGGCTGGCTGATGCCCGGGTCCCTGGGCATCTTGGCGGCGTCGCCCGTGGCATCGCCTTGATAGATGCTGGCTACACGATCCAGCTTGTCCGCCGGCACGTAGAATCCCGTGTCCTTCATCCCCAGCGGCATGAAGATGCGCTCACGCAGAAAATCCGCGAAGGGTTTGCCGGACAGCTTCTCGACCAGGTAGCCCTGGATATCCACCGAGACGCTATACACCCACCCTTCGCCGGGCTGGTACAGCAGCGGCAATTTGGCGACCCGTCCGATGAATTCCTGCAAATTCGGCGAGTTGAGGGGTTGAGCCTCCTGGTACATCTTGTCGACGGGCGTCGATCCGAAGACGCCGTAAGTGAACCCGGCGCTATGCGACATCAACTCGCCCATGGTGGGCGCGTGCCCTGGCTTATCGAGCGCGGGCTTGCCGTCCTTGTCGACGCCCGAATACACCAGAAGCTCGCGAAATTCGGGAATATAGCGTGCGATCGGATCGCTGGGTTTCCACTTCCCTTCTTCGTACAACATCATCATCGCGATCCCGGTGATGGGCTTGGTCATCGAATAGATGCGCACGATGGTGTCTTTCCGCATCGGCTTCTGGCTTGCGACATCGGCATAGCCATAGCTCTTTTCCTCGACGATCTTGCCGTGACGCGCGAGAACCGTGACCATGCCGGCGACTTTCTTGGCATCGACCAGCGCTTTCATGCCGCCATCGAGCTTGCCGAGGCGCTCCGCGGAGAATCCGACGGATTCGGGCTTGGCCTCGGCTAGGTCGCCGCTGACCGCTTGCGGCCGCTGCGCCTTGGCTGCCTGCGCACCGGCTTGGCCTGATGCGGCCAGCAGAGCCAGCGATAGAGCCGCCAGCACACTTCGAAATGGCATGAAAATCCCTCCCCCCTTCTTTGTACCTTACCGATCCACGCGGCTAAACGATAGCCACGAGAGCCAATCGACAGGATATATCAACTGCCGATCGGCTGCTTTCGCCACGGCGAGTGCATTCGTCTAGAATGCGCATTGCCCGTCGTTCCAGGGCCAAGAAAACAAATACCGGGATGTTCGCGCCAAGACCGTCAGCGCCTGGCCCAGGCCGAAGGCCGGCGGGAGACGTATGCGAGGTAGTCGATAGCGATGAACGAGACTGCGGATAAGACCCCGGTAACAGACCGGGCAGCGCTGTTGAACCAACTTCGGATCGATCGAAGTGAACCGCCGCCTTCCGACGGTCGTGGCAAGTGGTGGGCCACCGGAATCGCGGTGGTGGTCGTCGCCGCATCGGGAATCTGGTACTTGATGCAGCCGACGGGAATACCGATCACCACCGCCGTCGCGCAGCCTGCCCCCAATGCCGGTTCGCAAGCCTCGCAAGGCACCTCTCTATTGGATGCTTCCGGTTATATCGTCGCCCGCCGCCGCGCCACCGTGTCTTCGAAGGTCACCGGAAAGGTGGCAAAGGTGATGCTCGAGGAGGGTCAGCGCGTTGAAGCGGGCGAAATCATCGCGACGCTCGACGATTCCAACTGGCGGGCAGCGCTCGCCCAGAGCAAGGCACAGCTGCAACAGGCCGAGGCCAATGTAGCATCCGCGCAGATTGCCTTCGATGACGCCAAACCCATATTCGAACGCAGCGAGAAGCAGAAGGCCGCCGCGGTGATCAGCGCGCAGAGCTTTGATGAATCGCATGCCCAGTATGATGTCGCCCAGAACAATCTCAATGTCGCAGAGCGCGGTCTCGATGCGGCCCGCGCGGGGGTCGAGGTGGCCCAGCGCAATCTCGACGACACGGTGATCCGCGCCCCGTTTGCGGGCATTGTCACGGAGAAAGCCGCACAGCCCGGCGAAATGGTATCGCCGGTGTCGGCGGGCGGCGGTTTCACGCGCACCGGCATCGGCACGATCGTGGACATGGATTCGCTCGAAGTCGAGGTGGACGTCAGCGAAAACTTCATCAACCGGGTTCGCCCCCAGCAGCCCGTGACCATCAAGCTGAACGCCTACCCCGACTGGGAGATTCCCGGCGCCGTCATAGCCACGATTCCCACGGCCGACCGCGCCAAGGCCACCGTCAAGGTGCGGATTGCCATCAAGCAGAAGGATCCGCGCATCATCCCGGAAATGGGCGCTCGAGTCGCGTTCTTGAGCGAGAATGTGCCCGCGGCACCCGGAGCCGAAAAGGTCGCCTTACCCAGGGGCGTGGTCATACCGGGCGAGGCAGTCGGCACCAGCGGCGATTCCAGCATCGTATTCATCGTCCACGGATCGACAGTGGAGCGGCGCGCGGTTCGTCTGGGCGGGAAGAGCAGCGCAGGCCAAATCGTCATTGCCGGGCTTGATGCCGGCAACCTCGTGGCGTTGGGGGACTTGAGCAAATTGAGCGATGGTGCGCGGATACGGATCGAGAAGCATTAAGGAGCGGAAGATGAGCACACTGGTTTCCCTCAACAACGTCGTCAAGCGCTATCAGCGCGGCAAGCAGTCGGTCGAGGTGCTTCATGGCGTGAATCTTTCCATTGAGCAAGGTGAATTTCTTTCTCTCATGGGTCCGTCGGGTTCGGGCAAGACCACGCTTCTCAACTTGATCGCGGGCCTGGATCAACCCACCCAGGGTGAGGTTACCGTCGCGGGCGAGCGCATCGACCGGCTCTCCGGCGGAAAGCTGGCCAAATGGCGCGCACGGCATATCGGCTTCGTTTTTCAGTTCTATAATCTGCTGCCGGTGCTGACGGCCGCGCGCAACGTCGAGGTGCCCTTGCTCCTGACCAATCTGTCCGCAGCACAGCGCAAGCAGAATGTTCGGGCGGTGCTCGAGCTCGTGGGCCTCGCCGACCGCGCGACCCACAAGCCGAGCGAGCTGTCCGGCGGGCAGCAGCAGCGCGTATCGATTGCGCGCGCGCTGGTTGCCGACCCCACTCTCTTGGTATGCGACGAGCCGACCGGAGATCTGGACCGTGAGAACGCCGAGGAAATCCTCAAGCTGCTGCAGACGCTCAACCGCGAGCAGGGAAAGACCATCATCATGGTGACACACGACCCGCTGGCCGCCGATCACGCGTCGCGCACACTGCATGTAGACAAGGGCCGGCTCGTGGATACGCCGGTAAAGAGTGCCGCATGAAATACTTCATGCTCGTCTGGGCGGGATTGTGGCGCAAAAAAACCCGCACCATTTTGACCATGTTGTCGATCGTGGTCGCCTTCCTCCTGTTCGGCTTGCTGCAGGGAATCAATCAGGGCATCAAGGCCGGGTTGGGCGATGACAGCAACAATCGCCTGTGGACCACCAGCAAGATGAGCGCGGTGAGCTCCATGCCCGCCAGCCTCATGGATCAGATGTTGCGCGTAAAGGGAGTGCGCACGGTGGCGCACTTGAGTTTCTTCGGCGGCTACTTTCAGGACGCCAAGAACGTGATCGGAGCCTTCTCCACCAACGTGGACAAACTGGCGCTCGTGTATCCGGAACTCAATATCACGCCGGAGCAGATCGCCGCCATGAAGGCCAATCGTCCCGGCGCGCTCATCGGCCGCCCTCTCGCGGCAAAATACGGCTGGAAGATCGGCGACAAGATTCCGTTGGGCACGACCATCTGGACCAACAAAGACGGCAGCAACAATTGGACCTTCGATATCGTGGGTATCTACGATGCGACGCCGCAGTTTGCGAAATCGCCCTTGGGCAACGCCTTCTGGATCAATTACGACTATTGGGATGAGGCACGCAAATTCGACAATCACCGGGTGCATCAATTCATTGTTCAAATCGATGACCCGAAGCAGGCGACCGCGGTATCGGCACAAATCGACAAGCTGACGGAGAATTCGCCCGAGGAAACGCGCACGCAGACGGAAAATGCAGCCCTGCAGTCGCAGCTCAAACAATTGGCGGACATCAACTTCATCGCCAATTCCATTGTCGGCGCGGTGATGTTCACGCTGCTGTTTTTGACCGCCAACACCATGATGCAATCGGTGCGGGAGCGGATTCCGGAATTGGCGGTGCTGAAAACGCTGGGTTTCACCGGCGGCCGAGTGTCCACCTTGGTGCTCATCGAGGCGCTGATGCTGTGCCTGTTCGCCGCAGTGGTGGGTCTGGTGCTGTCCGCCGGGGCCATAAAAGTGGTCGGTTCGGTACTCGGCCCGGCAAAGTTGCCGGGAATCGTGGTCGTCGCGGGGATGGTTATTGCGGTGGTATTGGCCCTCATCAGCGGACTGCCCCCCGCGCTGCGTGCGCAACGCCTGAACATCGTCGACGCGCTCGCGGGTCGCTAAGGAAGGATATGAGCGCTCTCACCCAAATTGCCGCGGTGTCTGCCATGAATCTTCGCAGTATTCCGCAGCGCCTCGGAACCTCCTCCGTGGTCGTCATCGGCATCGCCGGCGTGGTCGCGGTACTGATATCCGTGCTTGCCATGTCGACGGGTTTCATGAAGACCCTGCAAATGACCGGGCCTGAGAATCGGGCCGTCGTCGTGCGTCAAGGCTCGAGCACCGAGCTGGTGAGCGTATTGGCCAACGAAGCGGGGCTGGCCATAGCCGACTCGGCCGGCGTCAAGAAAGGCAGCGACGGCCGACCGCTCGCTTCTCCCGAAACGCTGCTGATCGTGAATTTAAAAAAGAAGGATGGCGAGGACGCGAGCGCGCCGTTTCGCGGATTCACGCCAGACGGATTCGCGGTGCATCCGGAAATCAAAATCATCAGCGGGCGCGTATACAAGGCCGGCGTCACGGAGCTGATGGTCGGAAAGTCCGCGCAGCGGCTCTACCGGGGTCTCGACATTGGATCCGAAATCAAATTGCGCAACGCGACCTGGACGGTGGTCGGCACGTTTGAAAGCGGCGGCAGCGGACGCGAGTCCGAGCTGCTGGCGGACAAGCAAACGCTGAACTCCGCCTATCAGCGCGGCAACGGCGAGCAAAGCGTCTGGGTGATCATCGACCCGCAACTGGGTTTCCAGGCGTTCAAGGACGCCATCACCACCAATCCACAGCTGCAGGTCGATGTCTCGACCGAGAAGGATTTCGGCACGCGGCAATCCGCGCAGATCAGCTCGATATTGAAAATAGTCGCCTATGTGGTCGGCGGCATCATGGCAATCGGAGCGATCTTCGGCGCGCTCAATACCATGTACTCCGCTGTCAGCACGCGCTCGCGCGAAATCGCGACATTGCGTGCCATTGGTTTCGGCCCGGTGCCCGTGGTGGTCTCCGTGTTCGTAGAGGCCCTGCTGCTGGCCTTGATTGGCGGATCGATCGGGGCGCTGATTGCCTGGCTCATGTTCAATGGCCATTCCGTCGATACGCTCGGCGGTGGATTCGGTGGACAGCTGATTTTCGATCTTGCGGTGACACCCGGGCTGGTCGGGCTCGGCATCGTATGGGCCTGCGTGATCGGCGTTATCGGCGGACTCTTCCCTGCGGTTCGGGCCGCGCGTTTGCCGGTGGCAACGGCGCTACGCGCGGTGTAGCAGCGCACGCATCGCTGCGACCAAAGCCAGCGGCCGGTCGACCGGCACATGATGATAGGCGGATGGGATCACAATGGGTCCGCGTCCGTTGCGCAGCGCCTTGCCGATTCTATCGGCGAGCTGCGGGGGAACTACTTCGCTGAACTCGCCGGCGATGAAATCCATGGGCAGCTCGATTGACGGGAGCAGCTCGCCCTCGGGTGTTGCCTCCCGTCCAATGCTGCCGGCCGGCAGGTCGTCAAACTTCCAGGTAAATCCATCGGCCTGCTGCTTGATCGAGTGGTGCGCAATGTGCTGCATGATGCGCGGCTCGATCGGCGGTTCATCGGGCACGAAGCGAAACCGGCTGATGGCCGTGGCGAGATCCGGATAAATCTTTTTTGGGCGCTGCGCAAAACGAGTTCGCAGGGGTTGATCCGCGAATCCGATGTTGGTGTCGATGATGATGGCGCGTTCCAACAGTTGCGCATGTTGGTGCGCGACAAACACCGCAATACGGCCGCCGAAGCTATGGCCCACGAGCGTCACCGACTTCGATGCGCACATCTGCAGCACCGCGTGCACTTGGGCTACAAAACTCGCGCGGCTGTATTTCAGCCCGGAACTGCTGTCCCCCATGCCGCAGAAGTCGATGGCGATGACGCGATAATCCTTGGCGAACCAGGGGGCGACGAAATCCCACCAGTGCGCATGGCCGCGGAAGCCATGCAGCAGCAGCATCACCCGCGGATTGGCCGGCTCGCCCCATTCCAGATAGTGCGTTTGGTGATCAGCGGCTTTGAGAAAGGAGGATCGTCCAGGCGTGTCGATCATGCGCTGCACCCAATCGTCGGCCGCGGGTGCTTTCTTCTCTGCGGATGTCAAACAAACTCTCCAGCGACCGATCGGGCTGTGCGCATTATGCCAGCTATCCCGAGCCGATTTAGCGCGTTCCGGCCCGATGGTCTAGAATCGCAACCACATCGGGCCACATTCGGAGAACGCCATGCTGAAATCCGTCCCTGCCGCCGGCGATGCCTCGGCACGCTATTCCCCCGAAGAGTGGGCGATTCGCGTGGACCTGGCCGCCGCCTATCGGCTGGTTGCGCATTTCCATTGGGATGACTTGGTGTTCACCCATATCACCGCCCGGGTGCCGGGACCTGAACATCATTTCCTCATCAACCCCTACGGCATGATGTTCGACGAGATCACCGCCTCCAGCCTGATCAAGATCGACATGCAAGGCAACAAGGTGGGCGACAGCCCATGGCCGATCAACCCGGCGGGGTTCGTCATTCACAGCGCCATCCACGGGGCGCGCCACGACATCGCGTGCGTGCTGCACACCCACACGCTAAACGGCGTGGCCGTGTCGGCGCAGAAGAACGG
This sequence comes from Steroidobacteraceae bacterium, assembly GCA_036494725.1. Classification (GTDB taxonomy): domain Bacteria; phylum Pseudomonadota; class Gammaproteobacteria; order Steroidobacterales; family Steroidobacteraceae; genus Bog-1198. The sequence continues at coordinate 6,074 of DASXNX010000024.1, read as the reverse complement.
TGTGCTGCCTCTGTCGCAGCAATCCATTTTCGTGCTGCAGAGCCTTGCCTATCACGACTATGAAGGAGTCGCTTTGCGGGATGATGAGAAGCCGCGCCTGGTGGCCGACATGGGCAACAAGAGCTACCTCATGCTGCGCAACCACGGACTGCTCACCGTGGGACGCAGCGTCGCGGAGGCCTTCCAATTGATGTATACCTTCGAGGCTACCTGCGCCATTCAAATACGCGCGCAGGCGGGCGGCGGCGAATTGATACCCGTCGCACAGGGCATCATCGATACCGCACAGGAACAGGCGCGCGTGGTCACGAACAACTTCGGACCGCAGCAGCTGGTATGGCCGGGGTTATTGCGGCGCCTGGATCGTCTCGATCCGTCCTATCGCGACTAGCGCCTACGGCGAACCGCGATCATCGCCAGTATTCTATTCATCCGCATCGTTGTCGCTCCTCCGCAAAAACAAAGCCCGCTTGAGATTTCGCTCAAGCGGGCCATGAAGTTCTAACCATACGGCGTTTCTACGACGCCTTTTGTCGGACCGAAACTACTTCAAACGCACCTGCACCTCGATGCCGTAGGTGCGCGGCGGCGTCAAGCCCAGCGATTGGTTGCAATAGTACGGACCTGCCGAGTTGGTTCCGCAGGCGGCGGTGCCCGCTGCAGGATCGACTACAGCGCCCGCGCCGATACCGTCGTAACCCAACTTGTTCTGCAGGTTCTTGCCGTAGAGGAACACGGTGTAGCGATCCGCCGCATCGTTCCAGGAGATACGCGCATCCACCTGGCTGTAGGAAGGCGCGACGTAATACCACTCGTTGAAGATGGCATCCGGCATCTTGTCCTTCCAGATATAGGTCGCGGAGACGTTCAACGATCCCGGCGTGAAACGCCAAGTGTAGTTGCCGTTGACCGAGATCTTGTTCTTCGGCGACTGCGGCACGGTGTTGCCGGCCACATTCTCGAATTCGCCGCTGACAACATTCTGGTAGCACGTAGCCGGAGCGGGGACCACATTGCACGAAGCGCTATTTCCGGCGATCGTTGCGTGCAGGTACGCGTAGTTAACCAAGAACTGCAAGCTTGCCGTCGGTTGCCATATGGATTCCAATTCGGCGCCGTAGGAATGCACGGTCGGCAGGTTGACGATCGAGCTGATGGCCGGTCCACTGCCGGTGGGATTCAGCTCCGTCAGCGGAATCTGCAGATCCTTGTAGTTGTAATAGAACAGCGCCCCGTTCAGCTGCACTTGCCTGTTGATCGTCGTCTTGCCGCCCAGTTCGAAGGCGTCGATGTGCTCAGGCTGGGACTCCGGGTTCACCGAAATCGTGCTGGCGTTGAATCCGCCCGACTTGTAGCCGCGGGTGTACTTGGCGTATAGCAGAGTGCTATCCGTCGGCGTCCATTCAAGCCCCGCGGTGCCGGTCGGCGAATCCCACGAGGCACCCAGGCCGCGCGACCAGAAACCGTTCGGGAGCAGCGTCGGGAGGTTCTTCACGCCCGGATACTTGCAACCCGCCGGGGTGAAGCAATTCGCAATGGCCGGGTCGGACGCGGTAATGTCGTTGACGGGCGTGAAAGCGCCGAATAATGCAGGACCCGGAATGCTGTTCGGCAGCCCCAAACAGGCCGGTAATCCAAAGCACAACTCCCGGAATTGCTCGCTGCCCGCCAGTACGTCGTAGGTATAGCGCAGGCCCAAGGTGGCCTTCAACGTTGGTGCGAATTTCCAGTCGAGTTGGCCGAAGCCCGCGAATGAATTGGAGTGCATTTCCTGCTGTTGATCGTAAATGCTGCGATCCGGATTGGGTGCGGCCAACGCGGTGAAGTTGATATTGGCCGGCGTCTCGAGTTGCGCCTGGCCCGGCAGGAAAACGTTGCCCGGCGTTTGGTAATTTTGCTCGTGATACTGAAACAGTCCGACGATCCATTGCAGCGGATTGTCCGTATGCGACGACAAATCGAGTTCGTTACTGTAGTAGTGCTTGGTCTCGATATAGTTGCTGGTGGCCGAGGGAAATACCGTCAACGGCGGGCACACGGTCGGATAGCACGGCGATCCGGCCGTCCCGGGGCCGAGAGCCCCCGGCGGATAGACGATCGTCGCCGGGAAGTTGTAGCTGGTGATGTTCGTGTTGTCGTAGTCATTCCACAAGTTGTAGTAGTACGTGGTATAGGCGCCCAGGTACTTTAAATCCATGCCCGGTCCATGCCAGGTGAGCTGCGGCGTGATGACATACGTTCTGCTCAGGATCGCATTATTGGGATCGCTGGCACTGAAATTCCAAACGTTGGAGTTGGCCGGATTGGTGCAGTAAGCATTGGCCGGCTGAACACCCCCGGGTACCGTACAACCAAACGCCGGGCCCGGAGCGAGGGCCGACGTGGGGTACGGAGCGTAGTCATAGGTTCCAATGACATTGGCGGGAACACGATAGGCCGTGTTGTAGCCGAGCTGCCCGACCTTCAACCAGAAATTGGTATCAGGATTGATGTCCCATTCCAATTGCCCTTCCCAGTAAAAGTAATTCCCCTCGCCCAGTTGGCTGCTTTCAGTCTTGCCGTTGGAGAGATTGGTGAAGTACCCGTCTCTGGTCGCGTTGCGGTAGCCGGCAAAACGGAATCTCAGCGTATCGGTGATGGGTCCTGAGATGGCGCCTTCGAAATTGTGCGTGCCGTAATTGCCGACATTGGCTCGTATTTCCGCATACCAGTCCTGCGTCGGCCGCTTGGAAATCGAATTGATCGTGCCGGCGATGGAGTTGCGGCCGTACAAGGTTCCCTGAGGTCCGCGCTGAATCTCGACGCGATCGATGAACAGCGAGTCGCCGGATGCCGCGACCACGCTGGAGTTGTAGACGTTGTCGGCGTAGGTGGCGACGCCAGGGTTGGTGGAAAGATTGTTGGTTTCCCGACCGACACCGCGAATGTAGGCGCGATCCAGCGAAGTGCTGTATGTGAGGCCGGGCGTGTAATTCGTCATGTCCTGAATGGTTTCGATACCGATCAGGTCGCGCGTCTTGGAGGTATAGGCCGAAATCGCGACCGGCACCGTCTGCAGATTCTCGGTGCGCTTTTCCGCCGTGACGACGATTTCTTGAATGCCTTCGTCGGCCGCGCCCACATCGGCCGCCGCCGCTGCGTTAGCCGCGATTGAAATTGCCATGGACATTGCGCCTGAGAACCACAGCGCCGCTGTTCTTGTCTTCATTTTTACTCCCCCGAAACGGTTAATAGACCGTTCGTCCATTAGTACCAACTCCGCCACCCCTGCACGCGACTTCGCGTTCATAGCCTCGTGATGCAACCCCATCGCTACGGCCTGCCAAGCGTTCTGCCTCATTTCGGTGCGCTATAAAATATTCAAGTCCGCACCGCCGCACGCATTATTCGATTACTTGATATCGTAATGTCAAGAGCGCGGGAACAAATGGCTTGCCGTCGTCGTGGAAAAACCACGACCCATGGCTTGAACTTCAATTCCCTTATGTCAGCCCAAATGTCATAAGCGCAACAACGCTGCACCGATGCGTCGCCCCTGACGCTCGATTCTGCATTGATATATCACGCGGCAAGGATGTTTGTTAAATGCGCTAGGGCGCGGCGCTGACGCGCCATACGGCGTTGCCCACATCGTCCGCAACCAGCAAAGCCCCATGGCTGTCCACTGCGACGCCGACGGGTCGGCCCAGCGCTTCATCCTTCGCACTGAGAAAACCGGTCAGCACATCGATCGGCGCGCCGGAGGGCTTGCCGTCCGTGAAGGGAACGAATACCACTTTGTATCCGCTGTGTAGTTTGCGGTTCCAAGATCCATGCTGGCCGACGAACATCCCCTGCCTGAATGGTTGCGGCAGGGTCGACCCGGCGGACCAGCAAAGGCCCAGTGATGCGGTATGGGCGCCAAGCGCATAGTCCGGCGCAATCGCCTTCGCCACCAGATCCGGATTTTGCGGCTTCACCCGCGTATCCACATGCTGCCCGTAATAACTGAAAGGCCAGCCGTAGAAGGCCCCCGCGCGCAAGCCCGTCATGTAATCAGGCGGAAGATGATCGCCCAGTTCGTCGCGCTCGTTGACCGCGACCCAGAGCACTCCTGTCTGCGGCTCCCAGGCGAGCCCGACGGGATTTCTCAGGCCGGAGGCGTAGACTCGATGCTCGCCCGTGTCAAGATTGATCTCCCACACCGCCGCGCGTTCGGTTTCGGCATCCAAACCATTCTCCGCGACGTTGCTGTTCGAACCGACGCCCACGTAGACCTTATGCCCGTCAGGGCTGGCTATTAGACTTTTAGTCCAATGATGATTGATGCTACCCGCGGGCAGCGCCGCCACGATTACCGGTGGGACACGCACCTCCGTCTCGCCGGATTTATAGGGGAAACGCAGCAGATCATCGCTGTCCGCGACATAGAAGCTGCCGCCGATGAGCGCCATGCCGATGGGCGAATTGAGCCCCTGCAGGAAGATGTGACGCTCCACCTGTGTGCCGTCGCCTTTGACATCTCGCAGCAAGGTAATCCGATTGGCGCTGGGCTTGGCGCCGGAGCCGGCGCGCTTCATGACAAACTGGGCGACCGCACCGCCGATGCCCTTGCTGTCATCCGGCCGGTCCGGCGCATCCGATTCGGCCACCAAAACATCACCGTTGGGCAAGACGTACAGCCAACGCGGATGTTCGAGACCGCGCGCCAGGGCGCTGACCTGGATGCCGGGAGCGCTCTGGGGTGTTCCTTGCTCGCCCCACCCTTTTGCCTTGGCAAAGTTCACTGTCGGCAGGAAGGAACTCGTCGGCGCAACGATATTCGGATTGGGTCCGAACTCATCCGGCGAACTTTGCTGGGGGTGAGCTGCGCCCGCCATCAGTAATCCAAGGCACCCAATGGCACGGCTGGCATTCAAGGATTGTCTCCTCAAGAGTGGCTAATGCGCCTTGGGCAACTCAAAGGTCGCGGTCGAAGGGGGCGTCGTGGCACGCAATTGCATGCTGACTTTCTCGGCCGCCGCCATGGCGCGCAAAATATTCTCGCCGGCCAGCTTCGCGATGTCCGCATCGCTCCAGCCACGCCGCATGAGTTCGGCGAGCAGCGCGGGGTAGCGATCCACTCCCTCGAGCCCCACCGGTGCATCGGGCATGCCGTCGAAATCGGATCCTATTCCGACATGATCGACGCCGGCCACTTGGCGAACGTGCTCGATGTGATCAGCGACCTGCGCGAGAGTGACGACCGGCGGCGGATGACTTGCATCCCAGGCGGCCAAGGCGGCTTTCGCTCGATCGGGCTGGCCGATGTAAATACCCCCGAACGGCGGAGTGTTGTATCGAGCTTGTTCGGCGGCGCGATCGGCCTGCCATTGATTGTGCGCCATCGACACATAGGAGAGCGCGAAATTGACCATGACCACGCCGCCGTTGGCCGCGACTGCGCGCAGGATGCCGTCCGGTACGTTGCGTGGATGATCATCCAGTGCGCGCGCCGAGGAATGAGAAAAAATGACCGGCGCCTTGCTCACGGTCAGGGCTGCCTGCATGGTGGCGGGCGACACGTGGCTCAAGTCGACCAGCATGCCGAGTCGGTTCATCTCCCGGACCACTTCAATGCCGAACGGCGTAAGACCGTTGTGCGCCGGGTTGTCCGTCGCCGAATCGGCCCATCCCGTGTTGTTTGAATGAGTGAGCGTCATGTAGCGGGCGCCGGCGTCATACATCTGGCGCAGCACCGGCAAAGAATTGTTGATTTGATGGCCGCCTTCGATGCCGATCAGCGATGCGATCTTGTGAGCCTTGTGAATGCGGCGAATATCGGCCGCCGTGTAGGCCATTTCAAAATCCGCCGGGTAGCGCGCCGCCATGCGCTTGACCAGATCGATCTGCTCCAAGGTAACCTGAACGGCCTCAGGGCCCGGAAGGTTGACGGGCACCCACACCGACCAGAATTGGCCGCCGACTTTGCCCGCGCGCAAGCGCGGAATATCCGTCATCAACGCCGCTTCGTCGACCCCGAACGGAAGGTGGTGCGTGTCGGAACTCAGATCGATGGCGGCAAAATCGCTCTTGTAGCGCTCTCTGATCTCCCA
>DASXNX010000023.1:0-7003 GCA_036494725.1 Steroidobacteraceae bacterium | reverse complement strand
TGCTCAAAAGACGATGCTCGCTTTCTTGTGCGATGAGCGGTTTCCACAGTACCTGCCTTCCTCTGAACTCCTCTCAGAAGGACGTTGGTAGACATCGGCTAGCACTGGCGGTGGTTACACACGCAGTGTTGTCTCCTATGCCCTGAGTTGACCCGCGCGCATGATCGACCGCCCGTTCGATCAGGTCCGCCGCGTGAGTCAGTTCGCCGAAGCGCGACACGCCAGATGCAAAAGATCGACTCGCCACGCGCAAGTCCTCGTCACCAAGCATGTCCATGACCGCGCTGCTGATCGCGGCTGGTGGCGCGTCCGGCGAGAGCTTGCGTCCCAACCCCAGCGCCTCCACGCGTGCGGCATTGTCGTTCTGGTCGCGTTGGGTAGGCAAAGGGTCGGCTTGCCGGTCCCCGCGCTGTACATCAACGTGCCGAAACCCGCGTGTGTCACGACAAGGTCAACGCACGGTACACCAAATGAGTAGCTCGCCATTCTGCTGGTGCCCGAGCAGGTCCTAGTGCAACCGCTGGGCAGTGTCGTTCTGGGGCTGTACGAAGTGCGCTGCAACATAGCGCCCGACTTCACGTCCCATCGCGGTCCCTACCCGTCCAGACGAACGGTAGTGAAACCCGGCCCAGACACGCGCGTTCGCAACCTCATCCGTGAATGCGTCGAGCGAGGACCATCGATGCGTGATTCCGGGTGCCGTCGGACTGGTGAGGAAAATCTCTTGGACATCCCGAAGCCCGCCGTATGACTCGATCAAGGCAGCCGCCGCCCCGCTCAGAATACAATGCGCACACGGGTATTCCGGATGCATGGGCGTCGCATCGAGCGGCTGCCAGGAAGGATCGATCTCAGTTGCCGGGTTACCGTCAACATCACCGTTGCGGATCGCAGTAATCGGTCGCCAGAATTCATAGCGATACTTTGCATCGAACACTGCGATGTAGGCATCGGTCAAGACAACGGCAAACGATGCCATCCAACGAGCACTGTCCACCAGCTTCATGTGACGCGCCGTGATGATCTGGCGGGCGATCGGGTGATAAGCCTGTGGTCCTGTCATCAGCCAGAACTTCGCAGTTTCTGTCTGCTCCGGCGTCCGCACCGTGCTGTTGCGAGCTCCGTACGCCTTGACTTCATTGTAGTCGGAAGCCCATTCAGGACTGGTGAGGGCGACCGGTGGGCCAGGACGAAACTGGTCCGGGCGCTCAAGTACGAATGGATGCAGAGTTGGCCAGCTCGCTGCCGCCATCGTCGCTGTGGGTACATACACACCCGGCTGAGTATGCGGCCTATAAGTATCGACCCCCGTGGCGCCATCTGCAGCACGGGAGTCGAAGATCCGAAATGCCACCAATTCGCCCAGCCGCATCCCTTTTACGATGTCTCCGTGCGAAGCGGACAGCCCTTTCACGTAGTCATCGAGCTCCGCTTTGAAGTCGGCGGCAATCTGGGGATGCAGTTTTTCGAGAGCGGTCGCTGCCGCACTCGCGGCGGCAACCTCCGCAGACGCATCGCTGAAGCCGTCCTCGCGAACCAGATAAGGCGGGTACTTTCGGACCACGGAATTCACAGCATCGAACATCGCCAGATCGACGATCGCCAGTTCACGTTCACCGACTGCGGCCGGCGAAGCTACCGCGGACGCCTTCGCATCCCAGTCAGTAACGACATCTGCGTGGCAGGGCAGCACAGCAAGACAAAAGGAGGTGAAGGCCCCGAGCGGAATCGCCTGCCAACGACCCAATCGGGCAAATGACATCGCATCCATAACGTACTCCCATTGCAAACGATATTGGCCGACGAGGGCTAGGTTGTTACCGCAGACCCTCCCCATGCAAGTCCAACAACTGTACTGGCCACCAGCCGCAAGATATGCTCAGCCGAGTGGGTCGGGAATGGGGGTGCGTGCGATGGAGAACTATGGCCAGTACTGCCCGCTCGCAAAGGGCGCCGAGGTGTTCGCCGAACGCTGGACGCCGTTAATTCTGCGTGAACTGTTGCGGGGTAGCACGACGTTCAACGACTTGCATCGTGGCGTGCCAAGGATGTCGCGTTCGTTGCTCAGCATACGGCTGAAAAAGCTTGAATCCTGCAGAGTCCTCGAGCGGCATGCCAGCAGCAGGGGAACTCATTATAAGCTGACGACTGCGGGCCGGGAGATCGGGCCGATCGTGACGCAACTCGGCACATGGGCGCAGCGCTGGTATCGCTCGTCGTTCAGCGGCGGAGAACTCGATGTCGGCGTGCTCATGTGGGACATACGTTGCACTGTGAATGCAAATGCGTTGTCGGCGAACCGCACAATCGTTCAGTTCATGTTCTCGGACTTGCCCGCCAGCTCCCGCACTTGGTGGCTTGTGAACGAAGACGGCGAGACGGACCTTTGCCCAGTCGACCCTGGCGACGAACCCGAATTGCATGTTCGCACCACGCTTCGAACGATGACGCGCGTGTGGATGGGGGACCTTGCAATCCTCGCTGCGCAGCGAAGCGGCTCATTCGCGGTTCTCGGACCGGACGACCTTCGGCAGCGCTTTGGAAGTTGGTTGCGCCTTAGTCCGTACGCCCCGGTTGCCGATGCACGTCGCGCCTCATCACGAACATAGGTCAACGGAGCGATATGTTGTCGCCTGGTACTGTATCGCTCTGATGGCAGGGTGACGCGTCGCCAGAGTAAAAAAGGCCACGACCCACTGCGCCGGCCGAGCTTAAGGCTCATGAATGCATCCGCACTCGCTATCCCAGCGGCGCTCTCTACCGCTGGGAGTTTGAACGTCGCGGCATAGCCTTGAGGATTGATGTACCCGGGTCCCTCACACTCGATGAACCCGACATGATCGCGCAGGCGAGCAGGGCGGGTATCGGCCTTGCCTATGTAGGCGAGTCGATCGTTGCTGACGACATCGCTTCAGGCAGGCTGGTTGAAGTTCTAAACGAGTGGACGCCCTCTTATCCCGGATATTGCCTCTATTATCCAGGACGCCGCCACATGGCTGCGAGCTTGCGCGCCTTCATCGATCTGGCCCAGAAGATTGTCTCTCGGAATCGCGCGAAGGCGTCTTGATGGATCTCGGGATTCCCACATTTGTCGGTCTACGATAACGGCCGACAGTTGTCTCACGACCCCAAGGCCGTCGGCGATGAACGGCAGCTTTGTGGCACCTCAACTGGCGATAACTCCATTACTGGCCTTCTGGAGGTTGCCACAGTTCTACCTTATTGCCCTCAGGGTCCATGACCCAGCCAAACTTGCCGAACTCCGATTCCTCAGTTTTCTCCAAGACGTTGCATCCTTCAGCACGGAGTGTGGCCAAGAGTCCATGAAGATCGGACACCCGGTAATTGACCATGAACGATGCCGTGCTTGGAGCGAAGTTCTTACCATCTCCGACGGACCAAGCGGTTTTCCCCGCGAATGGATGGCCTGAATTATCCACCCAACGAAAAGCCGTGCCGCCCCATACCTGAACGTCGATGCCCAGGTGTGTTTTGTACCAGGCCCGCAACATCGCCGGATCCTTTGCTTTAAGGAAGATGCCGCCGATGCCTGTAACTCTGCTCATGGCTTTTTGTCCTATGTGATTGTCTGAAGTGTTGCTTGAATCGGGTGTGATGGTTTGGGCGCGAGCTAGTGTCGCCAAGATGGAAAGCACAATTGCACCAGCAAATCGTCCGTAAATCATGTGAACTCCCCCCTAGAGAAAATAGGACTACATGATGACGCCCGGATTTCGATTAGGCGACGAAAACGTCGTATAAGCGGGACAGATTTGTGCAATGGCATTTGGACGCTCCCTGCAATCCGGCTGGGCTTCATGTACTTTGGCCTAAGCCTACCGGATACCACAAATGGCCGCTTCAATGCGACGATTTCGCGCGCTCCAGTGGCAGGTGCTGGCCGGTTGCTGCCCGAACGCGCCCGGCAATTCAATGCTGCTCAAAGTACGCCTTATTCTGTGCAATTCGCGAATCGAGGAGGGCCAGAAGCAAGACGGCTTGCGCACGTATTGGCGTCCAAGCGGGATGCATCATAATTCGGACGTTTGCGGCATGCCCTCGGCAAACGTAAGCGCCGATCCGGGCACCGCGTCGATGGCGGAAGCCAGAGCCCCAACCGCCGCCTCTTCTGTTTCGTTCAGCTTCCCTTTTCCTATAACGTATCGCCCACAAAGAATCTCGTATTGGAGTTCTTGAGCGACGTTGAAATCGCCCTCTGATTCGCATTGCGGGTCCGCATCCATGGCGAGACTTCTGAGAGCACGAGCGAATTGAGAAAATATCTGATGGTATTTTTCTTCGGCGTCCATGGTTCCTAACGGCTCATCGCTTTGGCGATGCGCGATTCATATGCGTTCATTCGTCGGAAGCTCAGTCTACCGGCTGTCGCGACTGGCTGCTTCACGACAGCCATTTCGGCATCGCGGATGCCTGGTATTGGCCGGATTGGGACCGACAGCGTCGGTCTGTAATAGATGGATTGGAGTTCCCAGGATTTAGTGGACACGTTGCCTCCTTCTTCCCGCGGCTTCAAAGTCCTCGGGACTGACGCCACCGAGGTGACTGTGGCGCCGAGTCGGATTGTAGAAAGATTCGATGTATTCGGAAATATCGGCGTGTGCAATCTCGCGATTCCTGTAGATTTTCTTCTTGATCCGTTCTTTCTTCAAGCTACTGAAGAATGACTCGGCAACCGCTCCACAGAATCCTGGGAACTCCAGTCAGGGACCATTCATACGCTAGGCACAGGTTCTTCCGTTGACTCTTGCGATTGGCTCCGATCCGTTACAATCATCTTATGAAGATATCTCCCGTGAATTCAGTGATCGCCCCCGAGGCTGCCGGCGGGTACTCCCAAGCCATCGAAGTCACCGGCGCTCAGCGAATCTTGTATGTCAGTGGTCAAGTTCCGGAGACGGTCCACGGAGAGGTGCCTAAGGACTTCGTCGAACAGGCGCGAGTGGCATGGAACAATGTCATCGCGCAGCTCGCGTCCGCCAACATGGGTGTGGAAAACCTGACCAAGGTCACGATATTTCTTTCATCCAGAGAGTTCGCGATGGCCAACAGGGAAATACGACATGAATTCCTGGGTACTCATCGACCCGCGCTGACCGTGATTATTGCTGGGATATTTGACGAGAAGTGGTTGCTGGAGATTGAGGCTATAGCGGCGGCTTAAATTGACACACGCAAAGCCACCGGTCGCGACTGACGGTACGGGGCCGAGAGTACTCATTGGCGATCGATGGACGTGCCCTAATCGCGCGACGGCGGCGGGGTCGAGCCACTGGCGAGGGCTGCCGTCGTCCACTGCCTCGTCGCGCCCCCTTCTGAGACATTCGCGATCGACCGCTATTGCGTCGTTTATTGGAAGGCGCGCGACGCCCAGCTCCACGAGCGTCCAATGCCGCCCGGTATCGATATCGAGATCGTTCAGGAGCGGCACCATGCCATCAACTGGGTTACGGGATACGACGGCCTGCCTTGGGACGAGGTGACGACCGATACCTGAGGATGTAGTGGCATCGCTCATAACATGTGGAACGGGGTCAGCTTGCAGAGGTACGCCGGCGTACTGACTCGGCAGCGACCGGGCACTATCGACCCACTACAGTCAGTCGCCGGTGACCGGTTTGGGAAAGGCTGCATTGAGCAGCGATTTGCGGCGGGCCCTTTGGGGCCGTGCCTATCCGATGCGCCAAACTGGCAGGACCTGCAGGGCGGCGCTATGCTGACCGAAAACCAACGAAGGGCCCATGGCAACAGTCTTAGCGAGTGCTACCACTAGCTCCACCAACCGCATCCGATTTCGCATCACGTTCAATTTCGTGATGGCGCTGCTGATGGCGGTGATCGTCATCTACGGCTTCAGCCACACGATTGGTGCCAATCTCATTCATCCAAGCATTCCGCGTCCGCGAGTACTGTACGTGCACGCCGCCCTCTTCAGCGCCTTTATGGCGATATATATCCTGCAGACAGGGCTGGTGGCATCCGGCAACGTGAAGCTACATCAGCGGCTGGGTCCGATTTGGGTTGTGATAGGTGCTGCAATGCCTGTGTTCGGGATAACCACCGGAATTGTAATGCGGCGCTTCGATGTCATTCACTTCGACGATTATGCAACCTTCATTGCCGTCATTCTTTGGGACATGCTGGCTTTCTCGACACTTTTTCTTTTTGCCGTGTTATGGCGAAAGCGCCCTGAATACCATCGTCGCCTCATGTTTCTGGCGACTTGTGGCCTGATGGACGCTGGCTTCTCGCGCTTTCCCTTAATCGCGCTAACCTTTACCTCAGTCCCGAATTTTTGGGCCGACTTCCGTGGGCTGTACCTAGGGGTAATTGCCCTGATGCTCATCGCGATGACCCGCGATCTCATCGTTCAGCGCCGAGTCCACATCGTGTACAGGATGGGAGTGCCGTTGATAGTGGCCGGGCAGTTGCTTGCCGTTGCCTTGTCTGATGTTCCTCCCGCCTTCTGGACCACGCTGTCTCGTAGGTTGGTTGGAGTCGGCTAAGAGCACAGATGCTGGCAGACCGCGCAAGAGGCAGTGCCCCGGCTCGACTTCGCGCCCGCCAGACTCGCAGGCGCGGACGGGTAAAACCTATACTGATCTCCGCAGATAACGCCGAAGTTGCCTTCCCCATTTGCCTAGCCTACTTGAGCGCACCCGTTTCCTGATGGCGCAGCATGGTGCCGATATCGTCCATCTTCTCATCGAGCAGGTTCAGCTTGCGCGCCAAGCCCTGAATGTCGGAAGCGGCGCGCCTATTGACGTCGAAGTCGAGCTCGCCGCGCAAGCGGTCTTTGGTGTCCTGGCGATTCTGGCTCATCATGATCACCGGCGCCTGCAGCGCGGCGAGCATCGACAGGAACAGATTGAGAAGGATGAAGGGATACGCATCCCAGGCCTTGGCGCCCAGGAGGATATTGATCGTCGTGTAAATGGTCATCAGGACGCCGAAGGTGATGATGAAGGTCCACGAGCCGCCGAAG
>DASXNX010000022.1:0-52096 GCA_036494725.1 Steroidobacteraceae bacterium | reverse complement strand
TGCGGGACGACAGTCGGATTCGTGACCCCAATGTCGACGGTATTTCCCGTGGAACGGCCCGACTGTTACGAGTTCAAGTCGCAATCGAGCCATCGAGATTGCGAGCAGTCTTGGGCGACATAGCCACGCGCAGTCAACCCTGTTCGTAAGTGTGTAGTAAGTCAAGTACCGTCCACTCGGCCGCGTGGACGCTGGTCGTTGCTTAGACTTGCACGATGAAAGCTGGCGTTGGGGCAGCACGGGAGCATACGGGCCCGACGCATATGGGTCGCGACCAGGTTAGCGTTGAGTTCGCTGAGGCGATGCCGGAATCCAATGCAAGCTGCTGAAGCGGTTAGTCACCACGCGGCGCAACTGGAGTTGAGTCAGCGCCGCAGGGCAATCGGCGCGTTATACAATACGCTGCAGCCGGGTGGGCGGTCGCGTCGGGTACATACCCCACACCTAAACTGGTGATTTTAATGACGCAGCGCTGGAGTGTCGGCCGTATTGCCATGCTCGACCGTCCCGTTATGCTGTCACTCATCAACATGAGGTCGCGGGGAGCGATGAGCCGTGCAATCAGGAAGACTAGCACATCGGATGGCTGTGAATCTTGCGGGGCGCCTTGAGAGCGCGTCCAGGCGTAGGTTTGCCGAGAACGTCTCGATTAAGAATATCAGCAGCCTCGGAGCGCGCGTAATCACTCATCGAAAATGGCAGCCGCATGATCGTGTAGTGCTCGTAGAGCCTGGCAACGACATTTACGCCAGGGCGGAGGTGATCTACATCCAGCGCCTGACCGACGATGAATACGCTATCGGTCTGCAGTTTCGCCGTCCAGCCGACTGATAAGTAGCGGAGGAACATGATCACTGCATTTTTGCGCGCATTGACGGCTCTGCTTCTGTTGCTGATCGCGCTAGACGCGTTTCGCACCTGAGCTGCCGATGAATGAAAGGCTGTTCGTGCCATGCACGTGTGTCAGTTGTGGGCGCATCAGTGCGCTCGCATTCTCGGTGGCAGAGTTAAAACTCAATCTTGAAAGTGGAACTCCGATCAGTTTGCATTGCGGCTACGATGACGCCACTTGGACTGCGGAGGCGGAGGAGCGCACACAGCTACAGCGACTATTACTGGAGCACAACGCCGCGACCCGGCATCGTTATTTCAGCCGCTTGCCATCGCCGCTGCCGGCCCAGCACTCGCCTCCGATCAAATCGGCAATTTGTCATTCACTGATCTGAACGGTGGAAACGCGTCGCGGCAATTGACAGCATTCTCGCTGATCGCCGTGCCTTCGGGAGCACCCTTTACAGTGACGTCTTGGCACGTAGAAGGCAGCGGGAAGCTCGTCGAGTCTGCACAGATGACGAAGCTGGCAAAGGTGGGCGAGCCAGTAAAGGGCGCTTTGCCCGAGTTGCCCCAGGTCGGCGCGACGTCGAAGAATACATTGTCAAGAAATACATCAGTCAACAGATTCGACACGCTGACGCCATTCATCAAGTTGTTCCAGTTCGTCGAGCTCGGATACCTCGCACCGGGGAGATTCACCGCGTGAATTCCCAGATAGCGGATGTCGTGTAGATCCGGCTGGAAATCGTGGTGGAGGGGTGTGTTGTAAGGATCGATGACGATGGATTGCGCACCCACGGAGGTCTTGATCCGCAGGCCCACGCCATTGGAGCTGTCTTCGCCGTTGATGGAAAGGTGCCATACCAGGAGGCCCGTCATAGTCGGGAGAGCGGATGATGCGGACGCGCCGGATAATTGTTGGCTGAGCGCGACGTGACGATGATGGCCGAAGCTGCAGTTCCGGCCGCACCGCGTGTGTACTCAGATTATTATCCTTCACCGAAGCACGCGCGGTCGCTGCGGAATCCTTGACCTCATTCGCGCGTGGCAAGCGTCGGCGCGGTGATTCGTTGAATCGCCCAACGCTCATCCAGAGCCTCCGGTAAATACCCTATAGGCAAACCAGTCAATCCAATGACGCAGTTCTACGGTGTCAACCGAATTGGCACGCTCGATCGCTCAGGTAGGCTGTTACGCACAATGTAAAGCCGCCGCTCCGGGGAAGATTCCGATCATGCATGCATCCGAACTTCGTACTGTATCCACCGAACGACTGGCAATGCGCGTCACAGACACCTGCTAAGGAGGGGGCGGGTTTGCGTAGACCCGCCCCCTGGGGGCAAAGCGCCTGACCTGGGATGCGTTCAAATGAGGGAGCGTAGATAAGATGGAACAGGGCGATTGGGGACCGCGTCGATGACAAGTACGAGCGTGCCCAGAGTGTTGCTCATCGGGCCCTACGACCCGCACTGTGGTGAATTTACTTTTCTTGCCCCGCCGCTCGGGGTGTGGCGGTTGACGGGAGTCCTGCAGTCCGCCGGCATTGATGCCAAAGTCTTCGATCCGAACTGTTGCCACGAGGCGCCGCAGCGGGCACTGGAACGCGAGCTCAACAGCGGTGGCTGGGATCTCGTCGGCGTCTCAACAACCGGCATGACGCTCCGATTCGACCTCGAGCTTGCTTACATCGCGCGTCGAGCGGCTCCGCACGCATTGATCATTGCGGGCGGCATGGAGGCTACCTTTCGGCCGGACCTAATGTTCGAATTGGGTCCATTTGACCTGGTCATCCTCGGCGAGGGGGAACGGCCTTTGCTTGAACTCGTTGCGCGCCTAGGCTCGGGACAGTCGATAAGCGGTATGATGGGCACGGCGCAACGCGGAGCTGGCGGCAAGGTTACTTGCACTCCGCAACGCGCGCTGAAGCGCGACGAGTTGCGGGACGCGATCTTCGCCACCCCGTATGAGGACATGCCTTACGCCGCCTACTGGGAGCGGCTCGAGGCGGCCTATCGCGTAGGATCTTTGCCGAGCAAAGCGGCGCGCGAGGCACACCTTGCCGAAATCCGATCCGTGCGACTTATCACGCTCAACTATTGTCCCATGAACTGCACGTTCTGCTCCGCGACGAATTTCTTGCACGAGGCTCAACAAAGTATCGCGCACCTCGCCCGCCTCGACGCCGAAGAATGCATGACGATGATAGAGCGAATAGTAGCGGCTCACCCTCGCGTGCGCACCATCATTTTCCAGGATGATATTTTCACCTTTACCCGTGATCAACGAATCCTACCCCTGTGCGATGCGATCATTGCGGCCAAGAATCGCGGCAGAATACCGCCGCAACTGCAGTTCATCAGTACCAATCGAATCGATGCAATGAGCAACGAGCGCCTGACGGCGATGAGACGAGCAGGGTTTCGTGTACTGGGATTCGGCATCGAGAATTTCTCGCAACGCGTGCTCGCCGAGTTCAACAAAGCTCAAATTCATCGGCATATCGAGCCGATGCTGTCGGCGGCCCTGGCCAATGGAGTAACGCCGTTTCTCGACATCATCCTGAGTTCCCCGCGCGCAACCTTGGACGATGTCGTCGAGACCTTGCGCGGCTGCTATCAGTGGCTCCGGAAAGGCTGCGAAATCGGGGTGTATCCCTACGTCATCCCGTTCTCTGGGGCGGCTTTCTCGCGGGACGCGAGTTTGCTTCCGCATACGTGCTACATGCATCGGCACGTCGCAGGGACGAGCGTCACTTGGCAGCAAGCGGCGAAGATTTTGCCGATCGATCCGGTCGTAAAGGACGTCGTCTTACGCATGGAGCGCGACTTCGAGAGGATTCTAGCTTCGCTCGAAATGCAAGGGGCGCATCTGCCGTCTCGCGTCCGATCGCTTTTGTGGATTTTGAGCGCAATACCCATCCTGGCAGAATTCGGTCAGTCGATCGCCGATGAGAGCGAGCTTCGCGCGGAACTTCGCATGCGCCTTCCCAGATCAGAACCGGAGGCGGTTCCGTTGGCCGCAGCTAGCGCATGAACGCGCGGCCCGGTTGGGAGCTCGTTGCACCGCTTGCGGTCTGTGTATTGTTGGCCGGATGGATCGCCTTGTACGTCGCAAACGCGCAAGCGCCCGGCTTCTCGATCCTGGCGTTCGTCATCGCCAATCAGATTGTCTATACGGACGCGCTAGACTTCCTTCTGCGCCTGTATATGCGGCGGCGCCACGCCGCCGGCGTCGTGGAATTCCAGACAAGCGATCCGCGCAACGACATATCGGTCGATCTTGGCGCAATTGTGTCGCCGGACCGGCGGTTGGTGATGCCTGCTTCACCCTACGCAATCATTGCGTCGATATACAATCTTGAGGATCAAGTGGAGCAGTTCATCGAGGCATTCAAACCCTACCGCGACCGCGTGTGGCTCGTCAGCGACGCATCGACGGACAACACAGTACTGCGGCTGACTCAAGCCGGATGGCGCTGCTTCGACGATGGCATCAATAGACGAAAGCCCGGCGCCATTCGACGTCTGCTGGAGCGCATCCCCAGGCACATTGAAACGATCATCGTGATCGATCCGGACGTTCGCATACGCGGGTTGCGCGATGGAAGTGTTATTGATCTGAATCGCTTTGTCAGCGACTTCCAGCAGTCCAAGGCAGCTGCCGCTTGTCCGCGGATCATGATTGAGCCGGATGGATGGCTCGCGCGGTTCCAGGCGTTCGAATATGCTCTCTCATTCTGCGCGGGCCGAAGGAGCCTGGCGGATTTCAGCGTCACCTCGGGTTGTTCCATATATCGTCGCAGTGCGTTGACACGCGCGCTCAACGAGCATTCGTTGTCTGTTTATGCCGAGGATCTCGAAAACGCGGTGATTTTGCTCAGTCAGGGCGAGCGCATCTACTACGACGGTCGGCTTGTGGTGAGCACAGAAGGCCCCGGCTCAGTGGCGCGCTGGTTTTCGCAACGGGTTGGCTGGTATCAGGGTCTGCTCAAGGTCTACCTCGAACGCTTCCCCGAGGTGCTGCGCATCAGTCGGCGTTCGCCCTTCGCCGCATATCATTACCTGATCTACACGGGCGGTCTTTCTATCGCGCTCCATCTGATCAGGGTCGTGAGCGCGGCCGCGTTGGCGCTCAGTTTATTGAGCGGGGTCGACGCCTTTTTATTCGACAGCGTCATATCCCGCCAATATTTCAACCCGGAATTCTTTGCGGCCGCTATGGGCAGCTATCTCGGGCTTGGCGTGATCGTGCTCTTCACGAGCGTGCCGAAGACCGATCGCGCTTACGCCGCGCCAATAGTTCCGCTTTATTTGTGCTATGCCATCGTTCATGTGGTACCGATAACGCTGGGATTCGCGAATTATTTTGCGCTAAAGTACTTTCGACGGCGCATCTACCAAGACCACTACGAGACCGCCGTCGGTCTGGGCGTCGTGACCCAGAAACTGGAGTTCCCAACATGATCCCCCGAGGCGTGCCGGCTCCCGAGCGGTACCGCCCAGCCCTTTACTGGGAGGAGCGAGCGCAGCGATTCGCCGCCGATGGCGAGGGACTGGCCGCGGTCTGCGCCTACGGCATGCCGGAATTCTATAATCGTGCCATCGATTGGGAGCAACGGCTGGCGCTCGATCCGTGGCTCAAGGTTAAACCGGGCGTCCGGGTGCTGGACGCCGGGTGCGGGACCGGACGCTGGAGCCGATTGTTGGCCTCGCGCGGTGCACAGGTCTCAGGCGTCGACCTGAGCCCCACCATGATCGCGCAAGCGCGCCGACTCGCGGCGCAGGAATGGGTCCACGAGAGCTGTCGCTTCATTGTCGGCGACCTTGCGCACCTCCATCTCGAACAGCGATTCGATCTGGTATTGGGAGTCACGGTGCTACAGCATATCCTCGACCCGGCCGAATGCCGTGCGGCGTTATCGGCCATGGTCGCGCATCTCGCGCCCGGCGGCCGCGTGATTCTACTCGAGGCGGCGCCGCATGTTGTCGAGAACCGTTGCGATTCGACTGTGTTCATCGCCCGTCATCGCGACGAGTACTTGGAAATGATCTCTGCCTGCGGGCTTGAGGTGCGCGCACTCACCGGCGTCGATCCCGCGCCCTTCAGGTGGCGGCTTCTACCATACATGCGCAAACTGCCAAGAGCGGCGGGATTGAGTCTGATGGCGCTTGCCACGGCTCTTTCGTTGCCTACGAACTTGCTCTATGGGCGGCGCGACGCGCGGCGTTCCTGGCACGCCGTGTTCGTGCTGGAACGAAGAACTCGGGAGGCGTGACATGGCGATCAAGGGTCGTTCCATCCTCGGGCTTTGCGTCTTCTTGACGCTGGCGGGCGTGGTCGGTTTCGCAAGCTGGTACGATACGCAGCGAGTGTCACAGCCGTCTGCTGTGATGTACAAGGCAGTGTTGGCGCGCGTGACGAACTCCGCCGACCGCGGGCCGGGCACTCTGCGTGAAGCGCTATTTCTGGTGGCCGGTGCAACGGGTCCGGCCAGCATAGCCATCGAAGTACCATCGATCAGACTCGAAACGGCGCTGCCGCCGTTCGTGAACTTGCACGAGGTCAAACTCGTCGGTCAGCCCGCCGGGGCGCAAATCGATGCGCGGGCATTGAGCGAAGGTCCGGTATTCGATATCGCGGGCGCTAATATTTCCATCGAAGGAATCGTTATCCAGAATTGCCCGGGGACCGCCGTGCTGGTGCGCGCGATGCACTTTCGGCTCGCGGGCTCGGTAGTCCAATCCTGCGATGTCGGTGTGGATATTGCCGAGAACGCCAGCGATACCGTCTTGGAACACAATAAATTCGCCAAGGACCGATTGGGCGTGCGTTTCGGCGCCTCGCGCCGTGGTTCTGTGGTTGCGAGCAACGAATTCGTCGACGACAAGGACGCCGGACTCTGGGCGGTGCGCGGCGCCCCTGATGCGAGTGACGAGCCGGTCGCAATCCGCGATAACAATTTCACCAGGGTCAGCAACGCGATCGTTGCCGGCAATGTGCCCGTCTTGGTGGAACGAAACGATTTCATTAATCCGAGCGAAGCGGCTGTTCATATCGTGGGGGCCGGCGCGGTGATCCGGGGCAATCACGTCAGCGGCGGTGCATCGATGGGTATCGTCGGAGAAAACGCTCAAGGCGCGATCATCGAGAGCAATGAGTTGGAAGGACTCAGGGCCTACGGCATCATGCTTCGCGGCTCATCGAGCGTCCTGGTACGCGGGAATCGCTTGCACAACTGCGGCTACGGCCTCGCCTTTGTGCTCGGCGATTCGCACAACGTCAGCACCGCTGTCGACAACACGATCATCGAGCCGAAATTCAACGGCATCGATGTCATTGGGGACTCGCCGAACCTACGCCGAAATCAAGTGCTGCATCCTCACGCGAATGCGCTGCATGTGGAGGATTTTCAGCCGCCGAACGGGCAAAAGGTGGCTTCGCAACCAGTGCTGGACAACAACAACTTCGATAGCGGTTCCCTTCAGGGTGCAACTGCCGCATCCCTGCCCGTTGCCAGCAAATGAGCGCCTCAGTGAAAAACGACGGCACGCAGTGGATTCGGCACACGATCTGGCAGAACCCGCGGCTTCACTTTCGCGATGACATGTGGTTGTTGACGATTTTCGCCATGCTGCTCGCGATCGGTATTCCTTGGCTGTCCGGCGGCCTTGACGTGCAGATAGGGATCGCGAGTTGGGGACTGCTCGCTCTCGGCGGTATTCACGTCCTATTCAATATCCTGGCATCGCCGCTGCTCTACCTTGGGCGGTGGCGGGATAACGTGCTAACGCTGCTCGATGCCATTGGAGTGGTATTGATCGGCTTCGTTTGGGCGCACGTCGGGGGACTGCAGAATCCGTTGTTTCTAGCGGTCTTCGCGCTGCCCGTCACGGGCTCAATCTTTCTGTCCCGCTGGCATCCTTTCCTGCTCGCCTCGCTGAGCGTGCTGGTCGTCGACATCGTGGCGCTGAGCCAAGCGCCGGAGTTGCGCGCGTATCTCAGGGGGTGGCTAGGCGGCGCCTCCGGGCTCGTGGACGTGTTCAGCCGGTTCTCCGTGGCGCCACGGGTCTCGTTTCCAGGCTTCTATGCTCCGACGGGCTATCTTGTGGTCATGCTCGAAGTCTTCGCCGTTGTGTTGTTCGCGTGTGCGGTAACCGCGGAATACGTCGGCACGATATTCGAGCGGTTGCTCGCGAATCGCAGCCTCGCACGCACGGAAAGGGAGAAAGCGCATGAGTCGTGGGTGCAATTGATCGGCCGCTTACCGCTGCCAGCCCTGTTGATCGACCCGAGTTCGCTGCGAATTGTCGGGTGCAGTGATGCTGCGCGCAGGTATCTACGCTGTGGCGAGGAGTCGCTCGACAGCCGCGATCTATTCGACGTGGTGCGATTCTCGTTTACTGATCTCGTTCAAGGGCTCATCTCCGAGGCAAGCGGTATCCCCTCGTTGACGACGATGCACCTCTCGGATGAAGTTCGTTTGACCCAGGCAACGGTAATGCGGGTTGTACACAGGAACCGGCACCTGGCGCTGCTGACGATCGAGGACGTGACAGAGACATTTTTCCTGAAAGCGGCATGGGACACCTCGGACTATGCGGTGCTCGTGATCGATGCGCTCGGCCGCGTTCGGACTTTCAACAAACCGGCCGCGAGGCTGTTCAACGGCATCGAGGTCGGCGTGTATACGGATCGATTTCTCTCTCACCGCGTGGCGGGGCTGCCGTGGTGGGATCCTGGGTTGGCCCGGCGGCGCAAAATGCACCTCGAGATCGGCTCGCGAATCTACGAGGTTAAGAGTTCTGAAATCTCGTTGCCGGGCGTGGAGGAGCGTCTTTCCAGCGTGTCATTGCTAGCTGTGGCCCGCGCCGACCCGCTCGACGGGACACACGGCGCGACGCCTCCGACCCTACACACGCCTGCCGAGTACGCCGAACAGCCGGTCGTGCGACAACAGCTGCGATGAGAGCGTCATTCATGATTGGCGCGTGGATGTTCATGGCAGGCGCGAGGGAATGCGTACTCGCCGAGCCACCGGCCGCGGCGGACACTCCAACCAGCCGTATTGTCGCCAGCGTCGACGGCGCGACGCTTACCGGAACAAATGGCGGCGGCGGCGGCTCGCTCGGTTGGTTGGTCAACTTCGTTCCAAGTGCCGTCGTTTCAGTTAGCGCCGAGCATCAGGTGCTGGCAGATGCGCATTGGACTTTCGGATCGTTCTATGGAACCGCAGCCGCCGGCCCCGATACTCAGCGCTACCACTTTTACGGCGAAATACACGAGGGTGCAGGCCAGGACGGTCCTCTCGCATTTGATTACCACATCGAAGCGGTCGGCGCTATGGGTACTTTTGATCACCGATTCACGGCTCAATTGGAAGACCGGCAGATTGATGTGGAAAATACTCATGGGAATCTGCCCAAGGCCGGCGTGTCCTATTTGTGGGGTACGCAGCTGTCGGCTGCCCTGTCGTATCAGCACTCCGTGAGCGGGAATCTCGGCACCAAAGTCTGGTCGGCCAGAGTCGATCATTTTGGACCTACCGTGAATCTTCTGGCAGGCGCGTCGTACGGCCCGACTTTTCCTGTTTCTTTTTATCTGCCGAGCGGCTTCGTCTCGCAAGTGCGCCTGCTGAGGGAGGGTTTTTTGGGCGCTTCGAAGCCGTTTCCGTCGCTGCGCAGCGAGTTCACGTTTGTCGCCGACTTCATCGATCTGTCCGGGATCAAGCGCGCGACGTTTACGCTCACTTACATCTACCATGTCTAAGAGAGCAGTGAAATCGATCATGGGCAGATTGGCGTCCTTGCCGGCGCTGGTTGCATTCGTGGTGCTCAGCGCCGGCGCACGCCTCATATTCTTGAGTGCGGAGCATCACGCCGCCTTGGCCCGCGAAAGCGCAAAAACCGTCGTGGCCGACTCCGCAAAAAAAATCGAGTCGCAGCTGAAAAAACTATACGGGCTCGCGGGCACGCAAGCCGAGATGGCCGCCCGCGTGGCGTCGCCCTTCGGCAAATCCGGCACGCTGCCCTCGATGCAGCCGCAAGCCAACACTTTCTGGATGACCGCGGATGACCAGGCATTGACGTCCTCCAAACCCGTTATCGCAAGAGAGATAGCCAGCGAGTGGCGGTCGGCCGAAGCCGGCGGCTCGCTGCCACAATCCGCAGTGCTCGGGCCCATGCGAGTGGGTAGTGCGTGGCTTTTGGCTATTCGGATCCCCATCACCCCCGGAAATGGCGGGACCGCTCGAGGTTGGGCGGTGGCCTATGCCGAGTTGGATGAGATCAGCGCTCAGGCACAGTTGGGACACCTGGCTCACGCCGGATACGATTTCGAGATTTTGCGGAATGCGCCGCGCAGTGCCGTGCCTCGGGTTTTCGTCAACTCGAGAGGCGAACCGCTCGTCGATACGATCGCGGCGCCCATCTCTCTGCCTACCTCGGAGGCCGTGCGCGGAAGCTATCTGGAGCTCGCCATACATCCGCGCACAGGCTGGTTTCCCCCTAGTCTGCTCCTATCCGAAATAGCTCTTCTCGCGTTCCTGACGTGGCTTTTGGCCTTTGCAACTCACGAGCTAATCTATGCATCGCAGCGCGCGACTTCGGCCCTCGGGGCGTCGCGGCGCCGGGTCCATTCGATCAAGCAGCAGCTCGCCTCTGAGATGCAGCAGCGGCTGAGTCTGCAGACGACGTTCGACCATGCACGCTTTCACGATACATTTACCGGCCTGCCCAACCGGCGCTATTTCATGGATCAGCTCGATCGCGCGCTTCGCGACGTGCGCACCAAACGGCTCCTGCGCATCGCGGTTGTCATCGTGGACATTTCCCGAATCAAGCTCATCAACCATTTACTAGGTCACACAGCCGGTGATGACTTGATGGTGCAAATTGCACGGCGCTTTGAAGATGCGACCTCGGCGCTGGAAGGAACGCTCGCGCGTTGGGACGGCAATCAATTCGCGCTATTGCTGCTCGACGTGGCATCCCCTGAGGCGGCCCTCGAATCGGCCGATCGGGTCCAAGAGCAGTTGCGACCACCGTTCAATTTGCGCCGCCATCAGCTGAGCATCGCGGCGACTCTCGGAGTTACCTGCGTCGAGTCGGGCCAGGAGCGCGCCGAAGACATCATGAGAGAAGCGGATATCGCTCTATCATCTGCCAAGCGCCAGGAGACTACGAAGGCGCTTCTCTACGCGCCCGATATGGGCGGTAGGGCGGCCGATCTGGTCTGCTTGGACGCAGATTTGTACTTGGCGTTGCAAAAAAAGCAGCTGCGTTTGCTTTTCCAACCCATCGTCGACCTCGCCACTCGAAAAATGGTGGGAGCAGAGGCTTTGCTGCGCTGGCAACATCCTGTAGAGGGATTGCTCACGCCCGATCGATTTTTGCGCCATGCCGAAGAGTCAGGCTTGATGACCCCGATCACCCGCTGGATCATTCAGAGTGTGATCAGTGTCGCGGCGGACTGGCGCCGGCATCTACCCGCCGATCAGACGTTTTTTATCAGCAGCAATCTCTCGCCCTCCGCGTTGCGGGATCCGGGCCTGGACGAGCACGTTGCAGCGCTGCTCAGGGAGCAGAAGCTGCCTGCGGGAATCCTCAAGTTCGAACTGACAGAGTTGGCGCTTGTCGGGAACGTGGCGGGTGCGCGAGAAACCCTAGGCCGGCTACATGATTTAGGGATTCAATTGGTGCTGGACGATTTTGGAACGGGCTATTCGTCGCTAAACAATCTGCAGCTATTTCCATTTGATTTCGTGAAGATTGATTGCCCCTTCGTAGATCGCAGGGGAGTGTTTCAAGCCAACATGAGCATGGTCGCCGCAATGATTCAGCTCGCCGGCAGCTTGGGTCTTTACACTATTGCCGAGATTGTCGAATGCGAAGCCGCCGCGGTCTCACTCAAGGCGATGGGATGCCGCTACGGCCAGGGCTACTTTTTCAGCGAGCCCGTCGAGCCCGGCCTCGCCCTGGAAAGGTTGCGCAGCCAAGCCTCCTTCGAGACCGTGCTTGCCGCTGCGGACACCGTGGTCGAAAGCCCCAACCAGCAGGACGGACCGGACACTCTCGTCATTCGTCGGATCCCAGATACCGCGGGACAGGACCCCTTGACAGCGGAGACCAGGATCATCCGCGCGCTGAAAGAGGATACCGTTATGGTGCCTTTTGAGATGCTCGACCTGCCGGACGAAGATGCCCGAGAGTCGGCGAGCCCCCGGCCGCAGGACTTTCTGGACGCGGCCACCGCCGAGACTATTCGGACTGGGCCGTTGGAAGAACAGGACCTGCGCGAAGCGGGCACGCACGATTGCGACGCTCTGGAGACCCGCCCCATTCGCCCGCTGGAAGAAGCTACCGTCACGCTGCCTTTTGAGATGCTGGACCTGCCGGACGAAGATGCCCGAGAGTCGGCGCGCCTCCGGCCGCAGGCCTTTCTAGACGCGGCCACCGCCGAGACTATTCGGACTGGACCGTTGGAAGAACAGGACCTGCGCGAAGCGGGCACGCGCGACTGCGACGCTCTGGAGACCCGCCCCGTTCGCGCGCTGGTAGAGGCTACCGTCGTGCTGCCTTTTGAGACGATCGACCTGCCGGACGAAGATGCACGAGAGTCGGCGAGCCCCCGGCCGCAGGCCTTTCTGGACGCGGCCACCGCCGAGACTATTCGGACTGGGACGTTGGAAGAACAGGACCTACGCGAAGCGGGCACGCACGATTGCGACGCTCTGGAGACCCGCCCCGTTCGCGCGCTGGTAGAGGCTACCGTCATGCTGCCTTTTGAGACGATCGACCTGCCGGACGACGATACCTTGCGTGAAACCGGCACCCGCGATTGCCGCGCTCCGGTGCGTCAGGAATGGTCAACGTCGAGGACCCGCCCTGTTCGCCCGTTGGAAGAGGCTACCGCCGCATTGCCGTTTGAGATGCTCGACCTGCCGCACGGCCGCGAAACAGATGAGGACGAGTAGCGCGGACTCATCGCCACCTCTGACACGCATCAACCTAAAAATCGCTCCAGGAGCTTACGGTCATGCACGGATCCCCCCAACCACGCGCTATATCAATGGAATGCCCGGCCGTGCGCACTGCAAACGCCGACATCGCATTGCAGATTAGCGCTGCTGCCATCGAGGGGGACCGGGCGAGAGTCAAACAGTTGCTTTCCGATCTACTGCGCTCCAGAAAACGGCGCACGGATGAGGATCTGTTTCCGCTGCTGCGGGCGCTCGAGGATCTGTTTCTCATGCTGCACTCGATGGCGCTAACCGACGAACTAACCGGCTTGTACAACAGACGCGGGTTCTTGCGCAGGGCAGTACAGCTGCTCGAAACGGCTGGCCGCACGGTGCATGGGGCGCTGTTGATCTACGTCGACGTCGACCAACTGAGGCATGTCAACGACTCCTGGGGCCACGATGCCGGAGATGAGTTGCTAATGCGCGCCGCCCAGGTGTTGCGCGATGTGTCGGGAAATCACGCTCTTGTGGGCAGACTCGGCGGCGATGAATTTGCCGTCCTGGACGCCTCGGGCCACAGCGGCAGTGGGAAACAAATTGCGCGTCGAATCCAAAGTGCAGTCGAGACCTGTAACGCATCGACCGCCGATCCTGCTCTCTCGCTGAGTATCGGATGCGTGGAACTTGATCCGCGAAAACCAGGTTCCGTTTTGGCGTTGATTGCGCAAGGGTATAGGGATATGCATCGCGACAAGGTGCGAGACGGGGATAGGACTGGGAATCGGCACACAGCGAGGTTGTTACGGCGCCCCGAGTGCGGCCTGCAGGCAATTCGCTAACCTAAAGAGATATGCATGCGATCGGACAGGGGGCTTCGAGAATGATGCCAGAACGAGCGCCGGCGCGGTGGCTGCCGCCGGGCAAGCGCGCCGCGGTGTCTCTTAGCGTAGACGATATTCATCCAGCCACCTCTGTTGATAGCTACGAGGCCGGCGGCGATTTGGCGGCGGGTGCGTTGGGTCGATTGGCCGAGCTTCAACGACGGCATTGCAACCTGAAAGCCACGCTGTGTGTCACGCCAGACTGGCGGCTGGACTCCCTGGTGCCGGACGTCGGCCTGGTGCGCCGCATCCCCTGGCTCAATCGCCGAGTGCATTGGACTCGATTGCGCCCAGTCGGTCATTTTCGGCTCGACCGCTATCCGAGCCTGGTGGGGTATTTAAATGAAGCGACGCAGTGCGAGGTGGTGCTCCATGGTCTCACGCACTCGCATGTGGGCCGCGAATTCGCGGTGGAATTTCAAGATGAGACGGAGGCCCAATGCACGGCCATCGTGCAGCGCGGCCTCGCGATTTTTCAGGCGGCCGATCTCAGATTCGTCCGCGGGTTTGTTCCGCCCGCTTGGAACGCGCCGCCGGCCTTGATCGCAGCGTTAGATGCCCTGAGTTTCGAGTTTCTGTGTTCGGCACGCGACATCGATACCCCCGTGAGCGCCGAGGCAACGGCTTCTAAAAGTGGGCTCAGAGGGGTTTCACTCATTTATCCGCAATTCGTGGGTCGACAGAAATTAGTGCACTTTACAAGCAACTTTCAGGCGACGTCTTCCTTCGAGAGGGCGTATCAAATCCTCGATCACGGTGGCTTGCTGCACGTCAAAGCGCATATCTTCAAATCTGGTGGTGGACGCGTCATGCTCGACGGCCTCGATGAGCATTATTTGAATTATCTCGACTCGCTGTTCTGCCTTATTACCGAGCGCTATGGCGCTGGTCTCTGGTGGGCAACACTCTCCGAAGTGGCGCAGCGAGTGCGTACGGCCCAATGATCCTGACGCATTTGAACCCTGCATGGCTGGAATGTAATGGTTACGTCAATTTTCTGAATAAGGCGTTCCACGGCTCATGGAGCAGAACAGACTTCGATTGGTATCTAGGCCGAGCATTTCAGGGCATACGTCCCGACATCCTGGTGCGTGCCTCAGGCACCGATGTTATTTCTGGGCTGGGGCTGGTGCACCGACAAGTGAGGGTGGGTTGTGATCCACCCGTCAACGTTGGGGTTATCAGCGCAGCTGGAACCGTACCTTCGGCGCGCGGGCAAGGTCATTACGCCGAATTGCTGCGCTCAGCCCTAGAGCGCGCGCGGCAATGTTCATGGGTGGCGCTCCTTGCCTTTGTCACTGAGGAGAACGGCAGTGGTCGAGGACTTGGACGGCTGGGTGCGCGCGTCATCCCCAGCTTCTATATGTCAGCAGCTGCTCAAAGATGGCGCAATGGAATAAACGGCAGCTCCATCACCTCTGCGCGGCGCGATGGTGCTTCGCCTCCCTGGGTTAGACGAGCAGAAATTGAACATTCAAGAAAACGGCTTACAGTCTCCGCGCGCTCGGCAGCGCAGGCCGGTTTTCACTATGAGCAAGAGGATGATTGGCGACGGCAGTTCATTGAACGACCGCACGGCATTCGTTTACAACGATTGCAGCGCGACTCTCACGCATGGATTGAGACTGTGGGATCAACCGATCGATTACAGCGGCTCGATTGCCCGGCTTCGAAAACCCGCCGCCATGTGATGACCTTGGTTGCTGCTAGTGCGGCGGCTGGCCGCCGTTTCTTCATGTATTCGTTGGACGCGCAACTCGCGGCTGCGCTGAGGCGCCAGGGGCTGGCAATTCACCGCGGCTATTTCATGCTGCTGCCGATCGACCCATCGGGACACGCTTGGAGGACCATCAGTGAAGCATCCTGGAGCGTGCAGTCTGGAGATCGGGTTTAGCGCTTTGGACGATCGGTCGCCTGAGAATATGGCGGTGATTACTGCATTGTCGGCAGAAAAGTTAAAAGTCAACCTTGACGGTGGAACTCCGATCAGTTTGCATTGCGGCTACGATGACGCCGCTTGGACTGCGGGTCCGGAGGAGCGAGCACAGTTACAGCGACTATTGCTGGAGCATATCGCCTTGACGCGTCATCACTATTTCAGCAGTTTGCAATCGTAGCGGCCGGTCGTGCTGTCGTGAGGGCAGCCTTCTTTTTGGGCAGGGACCGTTGACTGCGAGGAACCGGCGAAAACGTGTCTAATAAAAGGTGTGGGAAACCGGCAAAACCCTGGGAAAAGCAGCCCAAACTGGGAGGATAATATTAGACAACAAAAGGCTAAAATCCTATGCTTAACAGGGCATTAGCTCAATTTGTGCTAACGCCTCCTAAGTCCTAAGCGCTAGGTCGCAGGTTCGATTCCGGCCCGGGGCACCATTTATCAAGGACTTACGTTGTACGTTTTTTGACCACTGTCTAATAAAACGGCGGTTTGTCTAAGAATAGCCCCACGTTTGCTGCCACCAATGCATTACCGTGGTAATGTATGACTTATGGCAATCGCTCACTCTAAAGTCACTGCGCAGGGTCAGATCTCCGTACCGGCCGAGATTCGCAAGAAGCTCGGAGTGGGTCCCGGTTCGGTTCTCGAATGGGATGAACAGGATAATGTTGTCGTTGTTCGCAGAGCCGGGCGGTATTCGTCGAAGGATGTTTACCTGGTGCTCTTTCCTGAGAAAGTACCCAAGAAAGGTTCGTCGGATGTGAAGGCTGCAATCCGAAAATACATCCGCAAGAGACATGCGCGCGGTTGATACCAACGTCGTCGTGCGACTCGTCGTGCGCGATGACGCCGAACAGGTCGAGGTGGCTGAGAAATTTATCGCAGGCGGAGCATGGGTGTCACACCTCGTGCTCGCGGAGACTACTTGGGTGCTCGATGCAGTGTATGAGCGTACCTCCGAACAGATCGCCGCGGCGGTTGATATGTTGCTAAATCATGAGACGCTCACGCTTGAGGATGCCGATGTAGTGACTTTGGCGCTTGAGCAGTTCAGAAAGCGACCCGCTGTTGGCTTCTCTGACTCTCTGGTCTTGGAAACTGCCCGTCGGGCGGGGCACCTTCCGCTCGGCACGTTCGATCGGGATCTCGCGAAGCTTGATGGCGCAGAGCGCATGCAATAACGGATTGCGATGCCGGGCTCGCCCGCGAGAGCTGATTGAAGGAAATCGGTTCCCCAGGCTTTGTATGGCCCGTGAAGTCGCTTCTTACCCCAGTTCACAATTTGCTGCGACTGTCGTAGCAGGCTTACCAGTGAGGCACAGGCTGTCCACATCTGATGTCTCCTCACCACGAATTAGGAGTACGGGCACTTCAGCAAGGCGCACCACCTGTTCAGCATCGCTCCCAAGAGTCAGTCGGCGCAATCCTCGACGCCCATGCGTGCCCATAACAATCAGCTCAGCGCCTATTTTTTTGGCATGCCCTACAATTAAGTCGGCAGTTCGATCCCCGATCGTTTCTAACAGGTCCGTCCGCGCCGGCACTCCGTATTTCCTAGCCTCGGCGCCTGCTTGCGCTAAAACGGCCTTACCTTGCTCGCGCGTTGAATCCATCAAAGCCGTCACGTACTGCGCACTACCAAAGCTAAAATCGGGAATCAATTCGTTGACGATGTGGACGAGATAGAGGCGGCTACCCAGCGTCGTAGTCATCTTGATAGCTTCGGCAAGACCTCGGTTCGATATTTCGCTTCCATCGACCGGAACCAATATTTTACTAAACATGGTATTTCTCCTCTGTTGCACGGGCCCCTTTGCTGCGTCACCTGTTTGACAATTGGGGCTAAGTACTTTGTATCACCAAGGGCCCTTGCTCGGCACTTCGTACTTATCCTCTCTTTTATGCGGAATATGCTTATCGGATTGCCGGCACAACCATCCGTGCGAGATGGAAGACGGCGGACCCTCGGTGCTCTTGCGGGCGCGCTGCAAGAACGACCCGCACTAGCTGATGAGGGCGCCGGAGAGTTCTTCCACGAGAAGTGTGACGAGCGCCGCCGCAGCACCGACGCTAACCTGCCTAGCCCCTGAAAACGCCGGCGAGCGTTCGTTGACAAAGGCGGCACTGCTCGCATTAACCGACCCGGCCGCGTCAAAGACTAGTTCACCTCTAAATCTGCGCCTTAGCCGCCCCTGGATCAAGCGCAAGGGCTTTAGCCGTTGCGCGGCTGGCGCTGCCTTGGTTACCGGAAGCCGCCTCACCTGCCCTTGATCCAGATTCTGAACTACCGCCGACAAGGGCGTATCACCGAGCACGGTCATTCGGCACTTCGTACTTAT
Organism: Steroidobacteraceae bacterium; assembly: GCA_036494725.1. Lineage (GTDB taxonomy): Bacteria > Pseudomonadota > Gammaproteobacteria > Steroidobacterales > Steroidobacteraceae > Bog-1198. The sequence continues at coordinate 34,144 of DASXNX010000022.1, read as the reverse complement.
CCCTCCCAATATGAGGAATGCGGTTCCTGTGTGCAGCCAAGCCACCCTGGCCTCATTTCATCTGCTGCGGCCGCGACTAGCTTTGCTGCGAGTGCGGCATACCGAGCCGCTCCTTCGGGAATTCCGTATCGCACAAACGCTCAACTGTTTCGTAGTCTGTCGGCGTGACTTGAAATCGTGGCGAAACGAGTCGAACAATCTAAGGGACGATACTAACTATGCGCTATACGTACTCGCTCGGCGGACCATGGGCGTTACCGGTATTGACGATCCTCTGTTTTGCCGCAGTGGATGCAAGAGCAGTGCCGAGTTTTGCGCGGCAGACCGGCATGGCGTGCGCCGCTTGCCACACGGTGTTTCCTGAGCTGACGCCCTTCGGCCGGGAATTTAAGCTGAACGGTTACGTGATGGACAACATCAAGCAGATCACGGGTATCGACGCGGCCAATCGCTCCACCCTGTCCTTGAATTCCATCCCGCCGCTCTCCGTGATGCTGCAGGTCTCCTACACCCACACCGGCGCTGCGCTGCCCGACAGCGCCGCCACCGGCGCGTTGGCGAAGGACGGCGATGTATTGTTTCCGCAGCAGGCGAGCATTTTCTACGCGGGAAAGATCGCCGACAACCTGGGCGCCTTCATGCAACTGACCTATGACGGCGCGGCCGATCATTTCGGTTTCGATAACACCGATATTCGCTACGCGCGGCATTTCAACTTAGGCGCGGAGGGCGACGGCGCCAAGGTACATACGCTGATCGTTGGCGTGACGCTTAATAACAATCCCACCATTCAGGACGCGTGGAACACAACGCCGGCGTGGGGCTTCCCCTACTCGGGAAGCAATACCGCTCCCAGCCCCATCACCTCGACGCGTATCGACAGCGGAGGCGGCGGCCTAGGCCAGAATGTCGCAGGCCTCGGGGTATATGCCTGGTACGACAGCAGCGTGTACGCCGAGCTCAGCCTGTACACGGCGGCCATCGTTGGCGGTGCGCATCCGCTCGACAGCACCCAGGCGCAAGTCGCGCACGGCGTGCTGCCCTACTGGCGCCTAGCCTACGAACACCGCTGGGACCGCAACTCTCTGGAGGTCGGCACCTATGGCATCGTGGCCAAGCAGCATCCGGGCAACGGTTTGCCGCTGACGGGCATCGTCGATCAATACACCGATGCCGCGGTCGATGCGCAGTACCAGTTCATCGGCGAGGACCATCTGTTCACGGTGCTCACCACCTACATCAACGAGAAGCAGAAGCTCGACGCCAGCTTCGCGAACGCACTCGCGCAGAACCAGAGTAATACGCTCAAAACCTTCAAGCTCATGGGCGAGTACTACTACCAGCGCACCATCGGCGGGGCCCTGGGATACTTCGACATCACCGGCAGTACAGACGCGCTGCTCTACGCACCTGCGCCGGTAGGCGGCAGCGCGAATGGCAGTCCGGCCTCGAGCGGAATCACCGCGGAAGTGAATTACCTGCCGTGGCTCAACACCAAGTTGCAGCTACAGTACACGCACTACGACAAGTTCAACGGCACGAGCAACAACTACGACGGCTCCGGCCGCAACGCCTCGAACAACGACACGACGTACGTGCTCGCGTGGATCAACTTCTAGCGCAAGGTTTGGAGCACAACTATGAAACTAAGCCAATTGATCGCCTTGAGTTTCGCCACCTTGCCGTTTATCGGCGGATTGGCCCATGCCGCTGACGCCGCAGCCGAGAAGGCCGACCCCGCCCTGCAGAACACCGTGCAAACTTGCGCCGCCTGCCACGGCGCGAGCGGCCGCAGCGTCGCACCGACCTTCCCCAACTTGGCGGCACAGACCGCGCCGTACCTCGAAGCGCAACTGAAGGCGTTCAAGGATCAAACGCGCGGCGATCCGGATGCACAGGCCTACATGTGGGGCATGGCGGCGCCGTTGAGCGAGGCGATGATTACTGAGTTGGCCGCGTACTATGCGAAACAAACGCCCGCAAAAGGAACTGGTGGAGATACCGCATTGATCGCCCGCGGCAAGGAAGTATTTGAGAAGGGCATTCCGGCGGCGCAGATTCCGGCTTGCGCCACCTGCCACGGCGCGCACGCGCAGGGCATGGCCTCTTTCCCGCGCCTCGCGGGTCAGCATGCGCCGTACTTGCTGAAGCAGTTGCTGGTGATCCAGAGCGCGTTACGCAACGCGCCGGTCATGCACGGTGTCGTGAAGGAGTTAACTCGGGATCAAATGCTGGCGGTGACAGCCTATCTTGAGTCGATCTGAGAGTGCCGCAAGTGCTGTCGTGTCCTCGCTACGAGCCGATGGCAAAGCCGGATGCAAGATGAGCACGAATATGCAACTAGACCCGCAATTGATTCGCCGCTACGGCGGCGAGGGACCTCGCTATACCTCCTACCCCACGGCAATGCAATTCCATGAGGCTCTTGCACCTAACGCCTATGAAATGGCCATAGGCAACAACCCCGGCGTGCGCAGCAACGATCCTCTGTCGGCTTACGTGCATATTCCGTTCTGTGCAAGCCTGTGCCTGTATTGCGCGTGCAACAAGATCGTCACACAGCGCATGGCACGAATCGATTCCTACGTGGAGCGGCTGCTCAAGGAGATCGCGTTGCGAGGCGCCTACTTTGGACGCGCACGCCTGATTGACCAATTACACTTCGGGGGCGGTACTCCCTCGTACCTGCCGGTAAAGAGCCTCGAAGCGATCGTTTCGGCGCTAGACGAGCATCTAGGGTTGACCTGGGATGATTCGCGAGACTATTCCATCGAAATCGATCCGCGCGGCATCGATCGCGCCAAATTGCGCCTGCTGAGCGGCCTTGGCTTCAACCGCATCAGCTTCGGTGTGCAGGATTTCGATCGCACTGTTCAAATCGCGATTAACCGGGTGCAGCCTTATGAATTAGTTGAAGCCGTCTACAATAACGCCCGCCGCGTGGGATTTAAGTCCATCAACTTAGACCTGATCTATGGTTTTCCCAAGCAGACCACGAACACCTTTACGGGCACGCTGCGGCGTGTCATCGACCTGCGGCCGGATCGCCTGGCCATCTATGGCTATGCGCACATGCCGAGTATGTTCAAGGCGCAGAAGTTAATCGCCTCAAGCGATTTGCCTAACGCCGGGGAACGCGTCGGGCTCTTGCAGCTTGCCATCCAGATGCTAACCGCAGCAGGCTATGTTTACATCGGTATGGATCATTTCGCGTTGCCCAATGATGGGCTGTCAATTGCCAGACAGGCAGGCACGTTGCATCGCTCCTTTCAAGGCTATACCACGCACGCACGGCGTGATCTGGTCGCCCTGGGCGTGAGCGCAATCGGCCACATTGGCGATCTGTACTTACAGAATCAAAAGACGCTCAAGGAGTACAATGCGGCGCTTGATCGGGGCGCGTTGCCGGCACAGCGCGGCGTTCACTGCAGCGCGTCGGATCTGGTGCGCGGCGCGATCATTCAACAGATCATGTGCCGCGGATTTATCGATCTACGTGACATCGAGGCGCGATTCCATCTGGTTTTTCGCCAATACTTCGCGACGGAAATGGACCGCTTGCATGGGATGGCTGTCGATGGTCTGGTGGAATTGTCCGAATCGTGCGTCACGCTCACTCCAATCGGCCGCCTCCTGATGCGCAACGTTGCCATGGTGTTTGATGAGCATCTCGCCGCGCGAAATCAGCAGCTGCCACTGTCACGCGTAGTATAGCAAGCGCTTTTTGTTGCTGGTGCGAACGTCGGGGCAGAGGGGCGGCCTTCGCCGCTGCGCTGCTTACGTTTGGATTCGTTATCGGGATTGCGGTAACGCACGAGCCGGCCGGCTGGCGATAACGTTTGCGTCGAGGTCTTTTGAGGACGCCATGAAGGCGATCTTATCCTCAGTATTAGGATACCCTTAGAAATTCGGAGCGTTGCAAGGTTTTCGCGCCCTTCCTGGAATGAGTGGTATTGTTTGGTCACAGCACTTGAATGAGGGTGATTCACCCCGCGCTGGCCACTCGGTGAGCTAAACTGTGATAAATGCTAACACGTCGGCGCGTTCGAGCCGATTCACTAGATTGCGAGCTCTGTACTAAACCTAACGGTCGGTATGCGTTCAATTTCCCCTGAACTTGCGCAAAGCGCACTGGATGCAGCGCCCGATGCGCTGCTCATTGTTGACGGCGCTGGGGTGATTCAGTTTGCGAATCGCCAAGTGTCAGCACTATTTGGCTATGCACACGATGACGTCATTGGCAAGCCCATCGAGCAGCTTCTTCCCGAACGATTTCGATCGTGTCACGTCGGCCAAAGGGATCGCTACGCCATGGCCGCGCACTTGCGCCCGATGGGTCTTGGGTTGGATCTTTACGCACAGCGCCAGGACGGTACTGAATTTCCCGTCGAAATCAGCTTAAGTCCGATCGCGAGTCAACCTAAGGCACTGATTGCCGCCGCAATTCGCGACGTAACCCAGCGCAAGCGCGCTGAGGCGGAACTGATTCAAGCTCGCGAGGTCGCCGAACGCGCGCAACAGGTCGCCGTTGAAGCGCGTAACAGCGCCGAGCGGGCCAACCTCGGGAAGAGCCGATTCTTAGCGTCGGCGAGCCACGATTTAAGGCAACCGCTGCAAGCATTGACGCTCCTTAATCGCACACTACGCAGCTTTGTAAACGATCCTGATGCTGCGGAAGCGTTGTCGCAACAAGAACAAACCATTGCATCGATGTCACGGCTGCTCAATGCGTTGCTCGATATCGGTAAGCTCGAATCTGGGGTCATCAGACCCGAGCTCGCGGATTTTCCGATATCCAAGTTGTTCGATGATCTGCGGCGGGAATTCTCGACTCTCGCCGCAGAGAAGGGCCTGGCACTGCAGGTGGAAGAGAGCGATGTATGGGTTCACACGGATCCTTCTATGATCGAAGAGCTATTGCGGAATCTCGTTTCCAATGCTGTCAAATACACGCAAACAGGTTCGGTTCGACTTCAGTGCCGCCGCGACGCCCAGACTGTCCGAGTCGATGTTCACGATACAGGTATTGGGATTCCAGAGGATCAGATTCCCTATATCTTTGATGAGTTCTATCAAGTTGGTGTTTCAGCCAATAGTTCGCGGGATGGATACGGCCTGGGCTTGAGTATTGTGCAGCGAATTGCAATGTTGCTTGGGTCGGCTCTCTCAGTCCGGTCGGAACCGGGACGCGGTTCAACGTTCTCGTTTACACTGTCGATGGGAGCGGCAGTAGGATCGTCTGACAAGAAACCAGTTCAAGCATCACGCCACGCCAAAGTGGGCAAAGCTCGAATCCTTCTCGTCGAGGACGATCCTGCGGTCAGAAATGCGACTCGACTGTTGCTCTCGGTGGAGGGATACTCCGTGACAGCTGTTTCCTCCCTGGCCGAGGCGCGGCAAGCCGCAATCGAAGGCGATAAAGTGGATATGCTGATCACCGATTTTCATCTACGCGATGAAACGGGGCTGACCGTGATCGCGGCACTGCGTGAATCCATGGGACAGGATCTGAAGGCCCTGCTGATCACTGGCGACACCTCATCCGTGATGCGCAAGATATCGCAAGACGCGAATTTGCGCATCATCAGCAAGCCAGTCAATGCGGACGAAATGCTGGGTTTGCTTGAGTCACTGTTGGGTTCTTGACGTGACAAACTTTTGCAATACACAAGTGCTTGAAGATTTTCTGGCGATTGCCAAGAACTCTACACCGCCCGTGGGGATTACCCGGGAAATATGCGTTTCGTGGAGGGTAATACCACTCACCACATGTGGGTAGGCCGCCGGATTCAGCTAGGTCGAATTTAAAGCCAGGCGCGGAGTCCCTAGCGAGCGCTTCGAAAGCGGGATCCGTGGCTACGTTTGTCCAACCCATCTAAAAGGAGCCCCAATTCAAAGTAGTAAAAAGCCGAACATCGGGAACATCCGCAAATACCGGCCGTGGATATGGGTTTTTCCTGCGTCGCTACTGTTCGCCTCCCGGGGTCCACATAATCGGAATCGCGGCGTTGGAATGCCAAATGTCCAGCACGCGTGCCTCAAAAAAGAGGGGTCTGCGGTCTGCCATACGACGAAACATGCCGCGATGAGTCTTACAGAAGCTATGCAGGCATGCGTACACCCTGAGATTGCGCCGTGCCGCACGCCTATGAGGGAAACTACGGATGGTGCGCTCGATAACACTGGGCCATTCTCGGCAATAGGGCGTGTTTTCGATCAGGAATGGCCTTAAGCAGGAGCAGGTGGTGTGCGAGCGAGCCCTCGGACTTGGCACGGCACGCAAGGTCTTCTGGCCTCCGCTGCTGGTCCTACCGCTCAAATCGGGGGTCGATCTCATAGGCGGCGAAGGACGAGTTTGTGGCGGGTACCGACGCCGCCATGGCGCTGGCCGAACATATCGCTCGGTGCGCTACCAGCCAAGACGAACTAATTCTTGGCGAAATGCGCGGATGTATTCGGGGAGGCGAGAGGAGAGTTTGGGTGGCGGCCGAGGCGCAGATCGTGAACGCATCAACGCCACCGGCGCGAGAGCGACTGACGACCCGGCGCTGATCGCAGCGGGCGAGCGGTTTAGCTTGCTGTCCCAGAAGCTATTTCGGCAAGCTCATGAACAACTCGATCTAAACAGGTGAACATTGACTCAAAACTATTCAACTAGCATCGGATCACCCGCGCTGGTGAGTCAGTTGATGGAAATCGCGCGCATCTCGGCACTGACGGAACTAGCGAGCGGTGTTGCCCATGAGCTGAATCAACCCCTGGGCGCCATTGCTACTTTTGCGCAGGCCGGCGAGCGGATGCTGAATCGCCCGGAGCCGCTGGTCAGCGAGACACTCGAAGTGCTGCGGCAGATCAACGATGCCGCCTTGGGAGCGGGCGAGGGAATCCGTCGAATTAGGCGACTCTTCGACCAGGACGCCTCCGTGCGCGTGACCTGCCAGATATCGGAGCTCATCGATGAGCTTAAGCCCGTGCTTGAATTGTTCGCGCAGCGGGTTGGGGCCCAACTACACGTCGATCTGGATTTGGGGCTCCCTGCCGTAAGTGCGGATCGATTGAGGATCCAGCATGTCATAATCGCCTTGGTACAAAATGCTTGCGATGCCGGTGCGCTGGGAGCGTCCCCGCCTAAGATCAGCGTTTCAGCGAACAGCGTTCGGTATATGGTCGAGATTGGCATAAGCGATTCAGGTCCGGGCGTACCGGTAACTGCACAACGCCAATTGTTTCGGCCTTTCTTTACGACCAAGCAGCACGGAACGGGACTTGGGCTCGCCTCGAGTAAGGCAATTATCGAGGCGCACGAAGGTACCATGGGATTCGACAACTTATCATCGGGCGGCAGCCGATTTTGGTTTCGCTTGCCCGTCGCCAACCAAAGGGATTAGCGATGGCCCAAGGGAAGCAAGCGGCGGACGCGACGATCTTTGTGGTCGACGATGACGACGGCATGCGCCGCGCGCTTGGCACGCTGCTCGGCACGGTCGGCTACAGGACCGTGTTGTTCGCGCTGCCGAGTGAGTTTCTCGCGGGCTTCAAGGCGGACGACCCCGGGTGTTTGATATTGGACATTCGCATGCCGGAAATGAGCGGATTAGAAGTACAGCAACAATTAAATCGAGTCGGTGCAATGTTGCCGGTCATCTTCATCACTGGTCATGGGGACGTGCCGATGGCTGTGCAGGCGATGAAGGAGGGGGCGTTCCAGTTCATACAGAAGCCGTTCCGTGACCAGGAACTATTGGATCATATCAACCATGCGTTGCAACTCGACCGCGACAACCGTAAGGATTTGGCGCTGCGCGCCGTGGTGAAGCGGCGTTTGGAAACGCTGACGCCGCGGGAGAAGCAAGTGATGGACTCGGTTGTTGAGGGCGAGGCCAATAAAGTCATGGCAATCGATTTGGGCTTGAGCGAACGCACGGTGGAAATTCATCGCGCCAAAGTGATGGAGAAAATGGGCGCGCGCTCGGTCGCGCATTTGGTCAAGATGCACCTGACACTAACTGAAAAAGCCTAAAACTCCCTTAAAAGGTTGGCAATCGGCCAACTTCTCAGTCAGCGAGGCTGTTTCAATCTTCGCGGGGATTGTGGATGGGCCGCGACGCCTTGCGTGGCGGCATTCACCCGGGCTCCGGACGCGAATAGCTCGATCTGTGTTTCCGAATGGCGCTCATGATGGCCGACGATGTTCGGAACGGAATCATCCCGAGAGCGTGAAGTCAATTCAGCAGCGTCCGTTCTAGGTAGTGTGCGCACGAAGCGACGAGGTAAGCAAAAGCGAAAGGATAAAGGGCACGAGATCGGCGATGACCCTTCGGAATGAACTGGTGGCTATGAACTCGCGCGGCACCTGGGATCAGCGGCGTCCCTGCAAAACCTCAAGGCTGAGATCGACTTCAGTGCCCGCTGCGATTCAGAAATGCATGGCGTGTCTTCTCAGCGAACGGTCGAGCGTGAAATGCGCACTCAATTGTTACGGATCGCGAGTTTAACGACTTCCGCCCACTGTTCGGTGGCGCGGGCAACGTTGCCTTGTACGTCCTTTGCCCAATTCTTTCGCGCTTCCGAATCAGCGAACAGGTAGAGCTTTCCGTTGACGATCTTAAATACGCGCGGGTTCGCCGGGACCTTGAGCCCTTGCGAGACCCCATAGGCGTCATAACCTCGAAACTGCGGTGCATATTGCTCAGGATTACTTGCAAACGTACGCAGATGCCCGGGCGTCAGGAAGTAGAACTTCGAATCTTTATAGGTGTAGCTCAACCCGCTCGCTCCCGATGTCGGATCCGGAGAGGGCGTAAAATAGGATAGTGGATCGTAGCCATTCAGTGCTGAACCATTGTGCTCGACGAACTCTCCGCTCATTGCATAGGAAGCGGTGAGGCTTAAGATCGCTGCTGAAATCAATCGAACAGTGGGTCTGTAAATCATAAAGATCTCCAAGCAGTCTAACTTGTGATTCAGTAGACACTAGTATATCGCAAGTGACTTGCTTGTCAAGCAAAGCCGGAGTACGGTTGAAACTTATGAAGAGCTACGGTTTGGAGTGCCCGGTGGCGCGGACTCTCGATGTCATCGGAGATCGCTGGACCATATTGATTTTGCGAGATTTATTCCTGAATCCTGCGCGCCGATTTCAAGACTTCCAAGAAAGCCTTGCGGGCCTCGCTCCGAATATTCTCTCGGACCGCCTAAAGTCCCTGGAATCGGACGAGATTGTGAGCCGGCGAGCCTATGACCAGCATCCCCCGCGGTTCGAGTACGTGCTGACAAAGAAGGGACGATCCCTCGGTCCAGTCTTGAAAGCGATGCGCGACTGGGGAACGCAATTTACGCGTCTGTAGGCGAACCCAGAATGGATTGGAACCTAGAAGGCGTTGTACTTCTGACTCCATCAATTCTCCGGCGATCTGGGCAAAATCGCTTCTAGGCTACCGATCCCAGGACGCCTCTCCCATAACGTGATCGCCGAACCTCGCGTGAGAAGAACTCAGATAGGAGAAGCTCGATGAACGAGATGCGAAGAGAATCCTCTCAAACCAGTGTGCTCGTCGTGGGCGTCGGCGCATCCCGCGGTCTGGGCGCAGCCATCGCTCGACGGTTCGCGCGAGGCGGGCATCCGGTGGTCATCGCGGGCCGCAACGGGCCCAAACTCGAAACGACCGCTGCGGAGTTGAAAAACGCCGGTGCGCAGGTATCAATGGCAGTAGGCGATGCAGCGAATGCGGAGGACGCCCGTCGATTTGTCGCCGAAGCGAATCGCCTTGCGCCGCTCACAATCGCGGTTCACAACGCAGGGGGCAACGAGCCGGCGCCTTTCCTAAAGGTAAGCGAAGAGAGTTTTACGCGCCATTGGCGCGAGCATGCGCTCGGCGCATATCAACTGGCCCAGGCGGCGATTCCGATCCTGCTCGAACAGGGTGGCGGGTCGCTATTCTTCACGGGTGCCTCCGCCAGCTTGCGCGGCAAGGCCAATTTTGCGCCATTTGCTTCCGCCAAGGCTGCGCTGCGTAATCTTGCGCAAAGCATCGCTCGCGAATATGGACCCAAGAACATTCACGTTGGGCATGTGGTGGTTGATGGCGGAATTGAGGGCGACCGCTTACTTTCCCGCATGCCGCAATTGATTGAGCAGCGTGGGACGGACGGCCTCCTGCATCCCGACGCAATAGCCGAGGCCTACTGGGACATGCATCATCAGCACCGCAGCGCTTGGACACTCGAGATGGATGTACGGCCTTGGAGCGAGAACTTCTGATGTAGATCTCTGACGTCGTAAAACGGGCACGTTCTTTCTGCCCGGGGCACTCTTTTCAAGCACTTAGGTTGTACGTTTCCTGGCCACTATCTAATAAAGAAAGACTCCAGCCACAAAAGCAGCCATATCCAGTCATAATCGCCTCTCATGGCCGCAAGGCGACTTTGAATAAGCTTCCGCTCTGATGGCCGTTAACTCCACGATGTACGTCTTTACCGTGCGATTGGCAGACGCAGATCGCAGCGTTTATGTCTCCCTCACGCTGCGCGTGGCGCAGCATCCCTCGGAAACCTTGGAGTACCTGGTTACTCGCGTGCTCGCATATTGTCTTGAGTACACCGAAGGGATTGCCTTCTCAAAGGGCTTGTCCGAGCCAGAAGAGCCGGCCATTTCCGTGCGCGATTTGACTGGAGCCTTGCATACATGGATCGATATAGGAGCGCCAGAAGCAGCACGCCTGCACAAGGCAAGCAAAGCCGCGAGGAGGGTCGCGGTCTATGCCCACCGTGATGTCGTACCCTGGTTCGCCCGGATTGCGGGGGATCGCATATATCGAAGTGAGGCGATCGAGATTTATGTCATCGATCGATCCTTGGTGGCGGCACTCGCTTCGCGCTTGGAGCGAAGAATGGATATCGACTTCGCGGTATCCGATCGTAACGTTTACGTATCAGTGGCCGATCAAACCTATTCCGGTACCGTTGAACTGCATCGCCTGCCGGTCGAACCGTAAGGCCATTGGTACCGCATGAAAGCGTACAGTTACTCAAAAGCACGCGCTCTTCGCCGTTACAAGGACAAATCTATCGCGCTAGCGATACTCTCGCCATGAATCCATATTACTCCGGTCCTCCAGGCGATCATTTTGACGGTCTGCGCTTTTTCAACCCACATCACGCCGACACTGATCGGGGTCTTCGCGACCTCCTGCGCTGGAAGCTGAAGGAACGGGCCGCGAGATGGCCTCGGTCGATCCCGACTCGCCAAGCCATTCCGGATAGTCGCGTCGAGGGATTGCGAGCGACCGTCGTCGGCCACGCCAGCGTGCTGATCCAGGCTGGCGGTCTCAACGTCTTGACCGACCCCGTGTGGTCGGAGAGGGCAAGCCCGCTTCCCTTCGCCGGCCCCCGGCGCGTGTGGGCGCCCGGAATCGCCTTCGAGGCTTTGCCGCCAATCGACGCCGTATTGCTCAGTCACAATCATTACGATCACATGGACCTATTGACCCTGCGGCGCCTCAACGCCGTACACCGTCCGCTTATGGTGACGTCGCTCGGCAACGATGCGATCCTGCGGCGGGCGATTCAAGAGGTGCGGGTCATTGCCGGCGACTGGTGGGACCGTATCGACATCGGCAAGGGCGGCGTGGTGACGATTGTGCCGGCCTACCACTGGTCGTCGCGTACGGGGCGAGACCGACGCATGGCGCTCTGGTCCGGGTTCATGCTGAGCACGAACGGCGGCCACGTTTATTTCGCCGGCGACACCGGCTATGGGGACGGGGGCATCTTCCGGACGGTGCGGGAACGGATTGCTCGGCCTGATTTAGCCTTGATCCCCATCGGCGCCTATGCGCCGCGCTGGTTCATGAGTGCACAGCACACCGATCCCAGTGAGGCCGTACAAATCCTTGAGGACCTCGAAGCTGCCCGAGGGCTCGGGATTCACTGGGGCGTATTCCAACTCACAGACGAACGTCGGGACGAGCCGCCTGAGCTACTGCGCGAAGCCCTCGCTCGCCGCGGAATTGCCGAAAGTCTCTTTCCCGCCGGAGAGCCAGGACTGCCTTACTGATTCGACACATCGTCTGGGACACTAAAATTGACGGTCGCCATCCACAGACTCCATTGTTGAAATTTTCAACAACTAGGATTGTAGCTTGCCGCCCGCAGGCTGGTTGATGCAGAACGATTAAAGATGTTGCTCGACGAGACTCCGGTTTCCGGGAAAGTGCGTTCGCGGATACGCGCGCAAATTGCTCGCGACCTTGTCGCGCAAAGAAATGGTCAACCTCCGTGGGATCCCGGCCGGCGAAATCCGTGATGCTGAATGGGGGTACCCGATTTGTGTGCCGGCGACTCTTACTCAAATGCAAGTAATCTGTAAGGAGCAAACCGTGCGGTTTTCGACCATAATTGGTCTTGGCATGATGATTCGAAAGGGCAGATAGATAAAAATAATCAGGGGCGAAACCGCGATCGGCTGGGGGCTTCGTTCCGTGGGGGATACAAAAAATGACGCGCGTCCACCGCCGGCTCGCCTGCATGCTGTTCACTCTCTCTGGGTTCGCCGCCGATGCGGCACTCGGCGGTCAGGGGAAAGAGCCTGACGCCAATTTCAAGGTCCCCCGCGCCGAGATTTTGTCGACGATCAAGACGATCGGCGTCATGCCGACCACCGTGTCGGCCGACGTGCCGGACCCCGACGGTGTTGCTGCGCGTTACGAGAATGAGATCGTGGTGCGCCTGGCGGACGCCGGTTTTTCCGTGACTCCGCCCTCGGCGATGCGCGAAATTCGTGAGCGGGCGAAGGTGACTCTGGGCGGCTTCTACGACCCTATGACCGGTCGCCCGATCAAGGAAAAGCTCGACGCATTCAACGAATTTGGCGCCGCGGAGTACCGTGCTTCCCACAAAGTCGACGCGCTTCTGCAATCGGCTATCGTTCTAAGATCCGCGGAATTCAACTTCGGCAAGGCGTACTGGGACGGCGTCACCGATTCAAGCAGCGGCCGGTCGGGGTTGGGCGACTTCATGATGAGCATGACCGGCATAACCGCGTCGGGCCGCATACCGGCGCTGTCGTTCTGGGTTCGCCTCGTCGATGGCAGCGGCAAACTCCTCTACGAAGGTGCTGGCGGCCTGCAGGTACTCGGCTACGCTCGAGTGGGAATCAGAAGCGGTGTGCTCGCGACCACGCGCGAGATCGATGTCAATGCGAAATACATCATGACCGATCCGGCGCGCGACGCGCGCGCCCTATCCTTGGCTCTGGATCCCCTGGTCCTGGGCAGCGTGTCCGTGCCGGCCAAGATCGCAAGTCCGCCCATCATTATGACCGGTGCTGGGGGCGCTGCGACCGGAATATCGCGTCAGGAACTCTTGACTCGCTACCCTCGAATTGCGCTTGCGCCGCTGGAACTCGAGGACATCGGGCAGCGTGACGATGTGCCGCGCCGCTATCGTGATGCATTGACGCTAAAGCTCACGCAGCTCGGCTTCGAAGTGGTCGGCGGCAATGATTACGGTCGGCTGTGGGACGCGGAACGTATGGCCGTACACGGCTTCTTCGATCCATTCACCGGAAGACCCGACGAGCGCAAACTCAAGGCATCGAGAATGCGAGTCTTCGAGGCGATGCAAGGACTGAACAAGGCGAGTGCCGTGCTGCTTTCCGCATTGGTTGCGCGGACGGCGCCGTTCAACTCAGGTGCGGCGGAATGGGACGGAGTCAAGGAATCGCTCACCCCCGGGAAGGGCAAGCTCGGCGCCTTGTTTGATCCGGTTATCAACTATGCGGGTCATTTGAGTGCCGTATCTCTCGAAGTGCACATTATCGATCCCGCCGGCGCAACGCTGTTCGAGGGTTCCGGCGGCATACAGTTGACCGAGCACTTTGTCGGGCGTGAGAGGGCCGCGCTCCCGGACGGCGAGATCCTGTCCAATGCGTTCAAGGACGAGCGGGCGGTCAACATCGCCTTCGCCACCCTCGCCCAGAAACCCTGATAGACCTCGCGAGCAGGACGATTGGTGACAAATCAGGAGTACCCGAAAACGCGTCGATCGACTCTAGATGTTATCGGACATGCGATATTTGGGAGACACGGCTCAGGTTAGGCCCATGGCGGAATCAAAACGGACCCGCATCGAGCAGTTGTTCAGGGAGCGATACCGGCCTCTGTACTCTTTCCTTTTGAAGCGCACGCGAAGCGCGCCCGACGCTGCCGAACTCGCCCAAGAAGTGTACTTGCGCATGTTGCGCGTGCAAGACTATGAATCGATTCGCGAGCCGGAGCATTACCTGCTGACGGTTGCGAAGAATCTCCTGTGGGAACACGCAGCGGCGCTGCGGCAGCGTCGAGGCGGCGGCAATGTGCCCGCCGACGACCCGGGGTGCCAGAGCGAGCTGGCTGAATTACCCGCGTTTGGCATGCACCTCGACGGCGAAAAGCGTGTCGAAAGGTTGCGAAAGGTCTTGGCTGAATTGCCCGCGAAGGCTCAGGCGGCCATGGTGTTGCACTACTGGCGCGGCCAAAGCTATGAGGAAATTGCATCGCAGCTGGATGTTTCCACGCACATGGTAAAGAAATATGTAACGCAATCATTGGCGCATTGCCGGCTTCGTATGGCGCGGTTGAGGTGAACGCATGAGCATTCGCAGAGCGCGTGTGCGCGAGATGATCACCGAGGAGGCGGCAGACTGGTTCGTCGCCAATCGAGAAGACCTTGATGAGGCGCAGCGCCGCCAGTTTCTCAGCTGGCTCAAGGAGTCGCCCGTACATATCGAGGAATACCTGGAAGTCGCACAGATTACGAATGACTTGCCGGCCGCCGCGAGTTCATCCGACTTCTCCCTCGAGGCGCTGCTTGAGCGGGCGCGTACCGAGAATGATGGGCAGGTTGTCTCACCCATCGAACCAAGAGTGGTGGATTCGCGAAGGACCCGCGCTGCATTCCGTTGGGGAATTCCGGCCGCAGCAGCCGCGATGGCGGTGGCGCTGATCGCGGTGGCTCTTTTTTGGACCGGCGCCACGCGCTTGATCACCCGCCCCGACGTTCCGAGCGTGGCGCACTACGCGACCCGGCACGGCGAACAATTGACGCGGCGCCTGGACGATGCCACCACGCTTCACTTGAATACGGACACGGCGGTCACAATCCGCTACAGCCGCGCCGAGCGCCGGGTCGACCTCGAACACGGGCAGGCGCTGTTTGAGGTGAAGCATGACCCTGCGCGGCCTTTCCATGTGATCGCAGGTTCCTCCGAGATTTCGGACGTCGGTACGTCGTTTGAGGTCTATCTGCGCCCAAATTCGACGCTTATCACCGTGCTCGACGGCGAGGTTGCGGTCCAGTCGCTGCGATCGCCTGGGAAGGGCGGACCGACACCGGTCACGGCCGGGCAGCAGTTGCGGATCGAGTCCGGGCAGGGGCCGGCGCGGCCGACGCCCAGCGATACCAAGAGTTCAAGTGCGTGGCTGCAGCGGCGGATGGCATTCAAGCAAGAACCGCTGGCCGTCGTCGCCGCTGAATTCAATAGATACGCCGCGACGCCTATTGAGATCGAGAGCCCGGCTCTTCAGCGACTATCCATCAGCGGCGTCTTTCGTACCGATGATCCGGAGTCGTTTTTGGCATTCTTGCGCACGCTGGACGGCGTCCATGTGAACATCACGCCGACGCGCATCCAAGTATCTGGGCCGTAATCTTGAACGGCCCTAGGGGCGCGGCTGTTTGGCGGGGGGCGAATCGGTAATTGGCGACTTAAGGCGCGGCCCGAGAAGGCGCTGTCGGGGCGCGCAACTCGTCCAGGTAAATGCGGACAAAAGGCGCATCGACGGCGCTGGGCGAGCGCTCGAGATAAGTCTGAAAGGCAAGTGCCGCGGCCGCGGCATCCCCGCGCAACCGATGCAGAAGGCCGGCCTGCCGGTAAGCGGACGCCGGCGCGCCCGGAAACATGGCCGCGCGCTCATAGGCAGCCAATGCGCTTTGCAGCGTCGTGTCGGTTTGCGGAATTCTGCTGCGCGCAATTTCTCCTTTGAGGAATTCGGCGCGCCCGCTGTCGCGCGATCTCATGATGGCCGCGAGCAATGTTTCGGCGCGGTCGAGAGCGCCGGCCTCGAGCAGGATCACAACCTGGTCGAGGGGCAATTCGCCGAGGTTCGCCTGATACTCCGCGTGCCGGTCGACGCCAGAGGTGATGGTAGCGCCGAATTTCGCCGCGAGCAGCTGCCGATAACTGGTGATGCGCTCCGCAAGCTTGGCACGAGAGGCGTATAGGGGAAGCCATCGCTCGGATTGCAGTGGCGCCCGATCTGCAAGATTGCGCATCGCAGACAACGCGCCGCCGGCGTTGTAGCCCGCCAGCATCACCCGGTGGATCCCACCGTAGTCCGCCTCGCTCTCCAAGTCGCGCGGGTAGTGACTGAGCGGAGCGCTCGCCCACAGTGCTATTGCCGGTTGCGGGGACACGGAAGTAGTGATGGGTGAGCTCGTGGGCGTCAGGTGATTTTTCGCGGCCACCGCTACGAGCGCCGTGGCTATCAAGATAAGAGCCGATTTCCCGGCAATTTCGTCGGCCTTCTGCTGCCGAAGTCCGCGCAGCACGTGAGCATTGGCGTAGTGAGTCAGTTCTCGGCTGAGTATGGCTGCGAGCTCTGACTCGTCGTAGAGTGACACAAGCAGAGCGGTAGTCACATACAACGAGCCGTCGGAGAGCATAAAGGCATTGGCTTCCGTGCCCTTCATGATCCGCACGTGAACGGCGCTGACATCGGGCGTATCAACCGCGAGCAAGCGCTCGGCAATCTCCTGGAGGTACTGCTCGAGCCGCTGGTTCGTATACAAGACGTTGCCGTGCGCGATGCGATGCTCCAGATTCTCATTGGCAGTGCCAATCGCGTGCAGCTCCGTTGCGGATGCTGGTGCAAAGTGCGGCGGCTTGGGTACTCCCACGGCCTGCGCGGTAACAATAATTTCGACGAGTAAATCATCCGGCGGGTTGTTGGTCACCACCACGCGCACGATGCGGGAGTTCAGAAATTCGAACTGCAGCCCGGTTCCATCGAGCAGTCGCGCCAGAGCGTCCGTCGCCTTGAGTTGAGCCGGCGCACCTTGTGTATTTTGGTTCGTAACCACGTCGGAAAGGTAGACGACCTGCAGGTCCGTCTGGATGGCGAAGTTCTCGAGCGCCTGTACCAGGGGCTCGGAGGGAATGTCTTCGACGAGGGCTTTGGACTCCAGGCTGGGATCGAGAGCCGCCGCGTCGTGCGACCCTGCGAGAAAAAAAGCGCTCAAGCAGAGCGCAGAGAAGCGCTTGCGACGCGGCTGAGTGCAAGCTTGCAGGGGTCGTGGGCATCTGAATTGACTAGTCAAGCTAGCGAATTCTTTTCTAGTAGTTTTGTACGTCTTTTTTACTCCCATCGTGGGCGCAATGCAATTCATTGCGAGATGGCGATCTCATCGGCGCCGTTTCCAATGTGCCTGCAAACCATGAAGGTTGGTACGCGATCTGTAACTCGCCGGTACGGCGCCTGTAAGGCTGTCAGCGCTAGCTTCCTTCAGCGCCGGCACTGCAAAAGAAAGCAGTACCCGAAACGATGATGCTCGACTCTTATTCTCAAGGTCCCGCAAGACGGGCATGAAAAACACAAATAGCGAGTGGTGACCAGTGAAAGAACTCAATATGACAAAATCAACCGGCGTTGTCTGGCAACGGGCCTGCTTCGCGCTGCTCTTCGGCGCATGTATTGCGCTCGGCGGCTGCGCAACCATCGTTCACAGCGGACCCAGAGAAATCTCCGTCGCGTCAACACCCCCGGGTGCGCAGGTGTCGATCTACGACCGCTCCAACACCCTGGTCCAGACGAGCACAACGCCATTCGTTGCCAAGCTCTCCACCAAGTATGGGTATTTCAAGGGGCAGCAGTATCGGCTGGTGTTCGAAATGCCCGCGTATTCGACCGCCGAGGTCAAACTGGACTCGAGCATGAGCGGTTGGTACCTCGGCAATATCCTTTTCGGCGGTTTGATCGGGATGCTGATTGTCGATCCTTTGACGGGCGCCATGTTCAATTTGTCGCCGGAAAAGATCGAACAGCCGCTCAGTGCATCGCAAGCGGAGGTGATTCGAAGCGGCAGCGGTTTCTTAGTCGTGCTTGCTTCGCAGGTCACGGAGCGTGAACGCGCTGAGATGGTTCGTGTGAACTAGTGCAACAGTCATAGCAAGGAAGGGAAACATGTCAACCAAACTCCTTACGGCCGCCGCGCTTTTTGTTCTCGGATTGCAACCCTTGAGCGCGCTTGCCGCTCCGTCCTACTCCTGGTCCCAAATCGTGATTCCGGGTAAGCAGGTGCAGGTTACCCGCGGCTTAAACGACTTGGGACAAGTGACGATCGTCAACACCGACGGGAGCACGGGAATCTACCGGCTCGGCCAATTCAAGCCGCTGCCCGCGCCGCCCGCGGGTTATACGGTGGGCGCGAGCGGCATCAACAACTCAGGCGCGATCGTGGGGTTTGCATTCACCTCCGATCCGCATTACCAGGCGTTCATTCTTAAAGGCGGGCAATACAAGTTCTTCACTTTGCCGGGATGGCAGAGCACCGAAGCGCGCTCCATCAGCCCGTCGGGCTTGGTAGTCGGCATGAGTTACCAGGACAGCGGAGAATATGCCGGCTGGATCTATGATCCCTCGACGGGAATCTTCACGGACGCCACGCCTCCGGGTTCGGTATTCACTGTTGTGCAAGGGATCAACCGATTCGGCCGTATTTCGGGCAGCGCGCTGGACGCCAACCTGGGAAAGTACGCCTTCATCTGGCAGCAGGGATCTTCAGGCGGCGCCGCCGATCTCGTGCCGTTCTTGGATCGCGTCATCCTACAGGGCGTATTCACTAACGCGAGGGGGATTAACGACGCGGGTGTCATCACGGGCTTCTTGCAAAATGTCGGCAGCAGCGGTCAGAGCGTGGGCTTTGTCGGCAATGCCACTGAAGGGTACCAGCTTTTATTCCCGCCGGGCGCGGCCGCTGCGGCCGCCACATACTGCTCCGCGATCAATAATTTCGGTCAGGTGGCCTGCGACGTCCAAGACGCTGTCGGAAACAGCTTGGGCGCGTTCATTGGTACGCCGCAGCTCTAACGGATGAAGGCAACCACCATGGCTGCGATACACCGGCTGATTCTCATGGCGTTTGCTGCCGTAGCGCTGGCCGGCTGCCACGGCGGTGGTGGTGACGGTGGAGGTGGCAGCCCACCGCCGACCTATTCCCTTTCGGGATCGATCGCGAACGCGTTCACCGGGGCCGCGGTGGCCAACGTGTCGATCTCGATCACGGGATCCGCCCTGGCGAACACGTCCACCAACGCGATGGGCCAGTACAGCGTGAGCGGCCTCGCACCTGGAAACTATGCGGTTACCGCCACGCTCATGGGTGCCACGTTTACGCCGTCAATGCGGCCGGTGACAATTATCGGAGCTGCCGCTACCGGCGAGGATTTTCTGGCCATTCGTGGCGGCCGAATCGCTTCCGGTCTGCAAATCTTGCCGGAGTCGTTTCTCAGCAGCGACCAGCTGCGGGCATCGATCGTCCAGGGCGGCGGAGAAGTGTTCTTCACCGACTCGACCGATCAGCCGCTCAAGAAGGTGTCGCTCAGCACCGGCACGGTGACGCCGCTCGCAACTCGGTTCGGGTCGGCCGAGAGTGTCTTCGTTCGCGGCCAAAACGTGTTTTGGATCGATGGCGGGAATCTTTATGAGACCTCGCTGGATGGTAAAACTACTACGGTGCTGGCGCGTGGCACGCGGGATCTGGTGGCGGGTGTAACGGCAGACCTCGTGGTCGATGACACCGGCGTCTATTGGGTCAACACGGTGAGCAGCCTGAGCTGCAGCCCCTCCTGCACGTGGATCATCCAGCGTGTCCGCTTCGACGGCAGCGCTCCGGTCACCGTCGCGACCGCCAACCGGCGCGTGGTGGCGCTCAGCGGCGATGCGGACCATCTTTACTGGGAAGAGGCGAGCTTGGAACCGCTCTCGGCCGGCTGCCAGTGCGGCAGCAAGGTGCAGTCTGTGGCGAAGACCGGCGGCGCGGCGCTCGTGCTGGTCGACGGAACTCTGAACGGCAACCTTCCGGCTGCGGGGCCTGGGTACGTGCAAGGATCGTGGTATCCCGCGGCCGGGCTCGCGGTCACCGCGAACGCGGTCCTCTTTGTGAACTCCGGCAGCTCGTACACGATGTACTCCATTCCGCTGGCGGGCGGCGCCCTGACGACTGTCGCGACCGTGCCAACGAGCGCAGGAGACGCACTGAATACAATCTTCGGCCTATCGGTCGTGGGGACGAACGCCTACTGGATCGATCCCTATAACCACGCGCTCTATACCGTGCCGGTTACCGGTGGCAGCGCGTCGACGCTCGCGACGGGTATTGGCGCGCCGACCGTCACTGCCGCGATCTCGCTCGCCGTCACGGCGACCACCGCTTACTGGACGGAAGCGGGGACGTATGGCGGGTGCTGCATTCAAGCCGGCACGGGCACGCTCAAGTCCGTTGCACTGAGCGGCGGGTCGGTCAGTACTCTGTTCGCTGGTCTCGACGCGCCGGTCGCACTCACGATCAACGGCGCCAATGCCGTGTGGGCGGAATCCTGGCGAGTCGCCGCTGCGCCGCTCGCCGGCGGCGCCGCGACCACTCTCGCGAGCGGGATTTCGACCAGCATGGCGCGCATCACGGTCGACGCCTCGCATGTCTATGTCCTCGACGCCGACTTCATCAAGATACTGCCCACTTCGGGCGGCACAGTCGAGAAGCTCGCGGCGGCGCGCGGGGACATTGCCGACAGCTCGCTCGTCAATCAAGACATTGTCGTCGATGCCACGAGCGTCTACTGGACGGTCAAGGGCATCGTCGGCGGGCCGACCGTGCAGAAAGTCGCGCTCACTGGCGGCGCGCCGGTCATTCTCGCGGTCGATACGACACTTCCCAACCCTCAAGACTGCTACTGGCGCATCGCGCTCGACACCCAGAGCGTCTACTGGAGTGCCGGCTCGTCCAGCTTTCCCGAAGGCTGCAGGATCATGAAGGCGCCGCTCAATGGCGGCGCCACGGCGACACTGGTCGACTATGCGTACCTCGCCGATTTCACTGTCGACGGCACGAATGTGTACTTCTCCGAACTCTCGAACCCAGGAACAATACAGCAGCTGCCAGTCGGCGGCGGCGCCATTATGCCGTTCGCCGGCGGTGTGGTCGGTGTGATCATCGCCCACGACGCCGAGCACATTTACTGGAACGATCCGAGAACCGCGACGGTGTTGCAATTACCCAAGGCGGGTGCCGCGTCGGCGACCCCGGTGGTGTTCCAGCTGGCGTCAGCGACCGACCCACAGCTCGCACTGGACGGCCTGAGCGTCGACTCTAACGGCCTCTACTGCAGCGAGGCGCAGGCCGGGAACATCGACGTCTTCTTTTAGGCACGAGCGGCACTGAATGTCGGTACGAATCGACCGCGTACTCCGATCGTTTTAGTACTGTGCTGTACGGGTGTTCAATAGTAGTGGTGGCGCGTCGCAGCATCGCGACGGTGGCATGAGCGCGGTCATGGGTATATGTTTTGTGGGCACGCTGCAAACAGGAGTTGTCCATGAACGCACCTGCGCTTGTGTTGTTGGGAAGCCTGCTGCTGGCGTCGAATCTTCGCGCCGCGACGATCAACTCATTCGCCGCCCAGAAGGGTACGGCGCCGCAGGCCCTGGTGACTGCGCGCGATGGAGAGGTTTACGGCATCGCGGCCGCCGGCGGGGCTCAGGGCCGCGGTACCGTGTTTCGCATGGGCCCGGCGGGCGCGCCAGAGGTGCTGCACGAGTTTTCCGGTGGCGCGGACGGTGCTACCCCGACTGCGTTGATCGAAGGCGAAAACGGTGTTCTCTACGGCGCAACCACGGCTTATGCGCAACAGGCGGTGGATGGAAGCATTTTCCATACGGCCGGCACTTTGTTCGCAATCCGGGGCCGAGGATCTTTTGTTACCTTGACCGGCGCGTTCTCGGTATCCCCCCGTGGCGACTCGGTGAATCCGGGTAACCAGGGCGGCCCCGTGGCTCTCGCCCTCGGCCGCGACGGCGCCTTGTACGGCGCGACCGACAGTGACGGTCGGGGCTTCGGCACACTGTTCCGCCGCGGCAAAGACGGTGCTCTGTCCATTCTTCACACCTTCAGCGGCGCCGGCGACGGCGCCCAGCCGAATACCTTGGTCGCCGCCGGAGACGGAAATTTATACGGCACCACCATGCAAGGGGGAGCCGGAAACGGAACCGTGTTCCGACTCGGGCTTGACGGCACCTTCGCGACACTCGCGCCCTTGCCCGCGCTCGCGGGCGGCAGTGCAACGCCGAGCAGCCTGTTGTGGGCCGCGGACGGCAATCTTTACGGCGGCTTGCTGGCATCCATGTCCAGCCCGGGCGTGCCCGGCGCCGTGTTCCGGGCGACCGCCGCCGGCGTGGTAACGCTGCTGCAAAGAATAGGCGACAGCCCGACCGCCGCCGGGCAGGGTCCACGCGCGCTGCTTCAGTCTGCTGACGGCAGTTTTTACGGCACCACATTCCTCGACGGCGCGCATGGCGATGGGACTTTATTCCGGCTGACCGAGACCGGTGTCCTGACGACGCTTTACGCGTTTACCGGGAAGGCCGACGGCGAAGCGCCGAACGCCCTCACACGGGCTTTCGGGCGCAGCGAGATGTTGATCGGTAGCACCTCGGGCAATGTGGACCCCACATCGGGGGCGAGTTCCTATGCCAAGTCGGGTGACTTCGGTACCTTGTTTCGCTGGGGGGACCGCGCCGGTTTCGAAACGCTATACCGGTTCAGTTATAAGCATGACTTCAACCCCAACTCTCTGGTGCGAACGCGAGACGGCCTGCTCTACGGCACGACAGCCGGCGATATTTCGGCGCCGGACGTTGATGGTGGCACCGTGTTTGTCATCACACCGCACGGGGAATTGAAGTCCTTGTATCGGTTCACGGGCGGCGCCGATGGCGGTAATCCGACTTCGCTCACCGAGGCAAGCGATGGCAATCTTTATGGCAGGACCTCCGCCGGCGGGAGTCCGCGTGGCGGCGGTACCCTCTTCCGAATGACGCGGTGGGGTGAGTTGACCACGCTCCATGTCTTCACCGTCTCATCGGGCGGTGAAGGTTCGGCACTGGTCGAAGGTTCGGACGGCAATTTTTACGGTACGAGCCAGAACGGCCAAGGCTTCGTATTTCGCCTCACTCCGGGTGGCGCCTATTCGGTGCTGGCTGTCTTTCCTGAAATCGGTGTGTTTGCGCCAATTCCCGGCAGCTTGTTGGCGGGCAATGACGGCTTACTGTATGGCACCACGCTTGGGCTTAGCGGACCGGGGGTGCCCGATATCCCCGGTACGGTCTTCAAGTTGACGCTCGGCGGTCAGCTCACCACGCTGGCGCAACTCGAAGTCGAACCCGAGCTGCAGTTCCAAGGACGCGACGGCCGCTTCTACGGTACGACCTCAGGCAGTCTGTTCCAATTCTCGGGCCAAGGAGCCGGTACCGTGTTCGCGACCACGGCACAGGGGCAAGTCAGCATCGTGTTCGATTTCAGCGACGGCACCAGCGGAGTCTGGCCGAACCGGTTGATAGAGACGCACGACGGAAACATAGTTGGCACCACGTTGGGAATTGATTCGCAGTTCTCCGGCCCGGCCGACTACGGCTCGGTGTTCCAAATAACACCGGATGGCGCCGTGAAGACACTTCACCGCTTCCATCCTGCATACCCGTTCAATGGCCCGGTTCTCCTTGCTCAGCCTTCCTCCTTGGTAGAAGAATCTCGCGGCGTTGTCTACGGCACGACGTTCTCGGGGGGCGCGGCGTCCGCCGGTTCGGTGTTCAAGGTCGAGGAAGACGGCGCCAGGCCATAAAAGATATCGCTGGATCGCTCGATGAGCCGACGACGGGGCGTAGCGGGCGGAAGACTAGTTTAAATCCCGCGACAGGATGAGTTTCAGCACGAGCCGATCGGTCGCTTGGGTCATGCCGACGCCGATTCCGCCCTCGACGCTCCACGGTTTTCCGCTGAAATCGAATACGCCGAACAATTGATGTTGCTGCTGGGACCCGGGGTAAAAGCCATGTAATGGCGGACCGAAGTCATCATACTCTTCCGCCGCAACTGCCCAGGTCTTGTTGAAGTTGTAGGCCACGCGCGTCGCGGGCGCGAAATCAAGATGGGAGAACCCCTTATAGGAGTTGTCCAAAATCGGGTTCACGATGATATCGACGGCGCCAATCCTCCACCCCAAAATTGGCCGGATTTCCTGTGTGTACTTACTTTGATCCCAATGCGCGGCGTTGAAACTGAATTCGAAATTGACGCCGTAAAAAAAGGACCGATCGGCCGCATCGGGCTCGACGAATAAGGTCCGCACTTTGAAGCCGTTATATGTGATGCTCCCGTTCGCGCCAACGCTGTAGAGCGGCAGATAAAGCCCTGCCTCGAACCATTCGGTGACTCCGTACGCCCACTCCGTGACCCCGTTGAGCGTGTGGTTCGGCACGATGCCGCCGGGAAACGCAGGCACGGTTCGACCGTTCGGGGTGTAATTGTTGTGCCAGGTGAGGTTGAAAATGCCGGGCGCGGCAGTTTCGGCGTTGTAGACCTGAATTTCATCGGTCTGCGAGCGGGCCGGATGTGCGCACAGTCCGTACATAAGCAGCAAGGCTTCGAGCCGGCGCGTCTGACGGGTCATTCCGGGATCGAGTATCGCATCATGGACTTTGTGAAGCAAAGCTATTAACTTTGTACGGCAAAGTAATATTGCGAGATCAATTAACGTGTCCCTTCGATCATGGATGCCTTTGATTGCCGTCCTCGCAGCGGTGCTTGGGCCCGCGGATGCGCATGCGGGCGGCGGCCCGCTGGGAATCGACTCAGAATTGCAGCTCGATACCAACGGGATTTGGGCGAGAAAGTATCAAACCGCGCTTGAAAACGGCGTAATCGCCGTCGAGGTGGCCGGAGCGCTGTGGCTCGGCGACGACGATAAGCTGGGGCATACCTTCTGGCAGACTCTCGATTCATCGGCCCTGTCCGCCGTCGCCGCGCAGTTGCTCAAGTACGGATTCAGCCGTGCGCGCCCGAGCCAGGGATATGGACCCGATGCGTGGTTCAAGGGAAGCTGCTGTCAGAGCTTCCCGAGCGGGGAAGTGACTCTGCAGGCAAGCTTTGTCACGCCTCTCATCATCAACTACCAGAAGCAAGATCCGTGGATATGGACCTTGGCCGCGTTGCCGGTGTACGACGCGATTGCCCGCCTAAAGAGCCAGGCGCATTGGCAAACGGACGTCATCGCCGGCGGATTGCTGGGCGCCGGTTTCGGGTACTGGGCCACCACCCGCGAGACCCCGCTGTTCGTACAGATCCTGCCGCGTGGAATCTCGGTGGGACTGAGAAAGCGATTTTAGGGGCGCGAGGCTCGGGGCATCATTATTTCGCGACCACGGCCGGAATGATTCCGGGCACCACGTACTGCTGTATGATGACGATCAGCACCAGCACCAGGGTGAGCACTATGCTGTGCACGAAGGTGCGCGCCAGGACCGCCCCTTCCTGACCCTTGAGATTCGTCACCGAAACGCCGGTGGCGATATTCTGAGGCGAAATCATCTTTCCCAGGACCCCGCCCGAAGAATTGGTTGCGGCAAACAGAACCGGATTCAAGTCGAGCTGGCGGGCGGCGACGACCTGCAAATTTCCAAACAACGCATTACCCGAGGTATCGCTGCCCGACAAGAATACGGCCAACCATCCCAAAAAGGGCGAGAACAGCACAAAGGCATGTCCGGTCGAGGATACGGCGAGCCCGATCGTATAGGCGAGACCCGAGTAGTTCATCACGTACGCGAGTGCGACGATGGCCATGACCGTTATGACGGCCTGCCATATTTGACGGATGGTGCGAATCGCGCATTGTATGAGTTCGGAGAACGACATGCGTACCAGTAATGCCGTGATCAGCGCGGCGACCAGGATGGCAGTGCCCGTGCCGAGAGGCTGAAAGGACCAAACGGCCGCATACGGCTTGTTATTGTACAGCGTGATCGAGACCGCCTTGTCCAGGCCCGGCCACGGAATCGCGTGCTGCCCCATCGGTGCGACTTTGAAATAGGTCCACACGATGACGACCGCGGTGACGACCAACCAGGGCATCCAACCTTGCCACGCGGGCACATTTCGTACCACTGAATCCTTGGATTCCGATGCGCTCTGCGCGATGGCGAACTGCGGGTCCGGTGCCGGGCGCCAAGTCCGCAGAAATAACAGCGTCACCGCCAGTGAGATGAGCGCAGCCAGAACATCGGTCAACGTGTAGTCGAGGAAATTCGACACGCCGAATTGTGACAAACCGAAACTCAAGCCGGCCACCGCCAGCACCGGCCAAAGCGAACGAATCGATCGCCAGCCGCCGTACAAAGCCATGACATAGAACGGCAGGATGATCGCCATGATGGGCAGCTGCCGACCTATCATTTGACCCAATTCATGCGCCGGCAATCCGGTGACCGCGCCCAGAACGGTGACGGGGGTGCCGAGCGCCCCGAACGCCACCGGAGTCGTGTTGAATATCAACACGAATACGATGGCATCAAGCGCCGGAAATCCGCACATGATGAGCAGCGAAGATGTGATTGCCACCGGGGTGCCGAAACCAGCGATGCCCTCCAGCAACGCACCAAAACAAAACGCAATGACGACCAACACGACGCGACGATCGTTCGGCAAGTGCTTGACGATCCACGCGCGGAAGGCATCGAAGCGGCCGGAGGAAACCGCTATGTTGTAAACAAACAGCGCGGCGATGACGATCCACATCACCGGCCAGAAGGCGAAAACGGCTCCGTTGGAGGCGGCCGCAAACGCGATGCCGACGGGCAGATCCCACACTGCCACCGCGATGATGAGACCGACAATGAGGCCGGCGAGAGCGGCTTGCCAAGCCGGACGTCTCACGACGCCCAGGAGGATAAGAACCGTCGCGACGGGTAGGATCGCCACCAGGAACGACATAGTCAGGCTGCCGCCGACCGGTGTTAACAATTGATGAAACATTGATTCCCCCAAGCGGTTTTTTCAGGCCACCCGCATTTACTTTCGCCGAATCGTACTCCATTACCGGGGATTTCGTAACGGGGTCGTAGAAAGCTTGCGACCGCTGGGCAGACATTCGCTTGGCGCATAATATCGTCCATGAGCAGCTCCATGCCGCCTCTCGATCCGCTAGATTCGTCGCGCGCGCAGCGTCAGACCGAAGTGGTCGCGGCGCTGCGGGCGGTGCTGCCGCGAGAAGCGATCTTGTTTCGGCACGAAGACACGGTGGCATTTGAGTGCGATGCGCTCACCGCCTATCGCGCTTCACCCATGGTTGTGGTCCTCCCGGATAGCGAATCCCAAATCGCGGCCATGCTCAGGATCTGTCATAACCTGGGCGTGCCTGTTATCGCCCGCGGCGCCGGGACAGGATTGTCGGGCGGGGCCACGCCCCATCGGCAGGGTGTCACTTTGTCGCTGGCCAAATTCAATCGAATCCTGAAAGTCGACGCGGCATCCTGCACCGCCGTCGTCCAATGCGGAGTTAGAAATGCGGCCATCAGCGAGGCCGCCGCCCCCTACGGGTTGTATTACGCGCCCGACCCGAGCAGCCAGATCGCCTGCACCATCGGCGGCAATGTGGCGGAGAACTCCGGTGGTGTGCATTGCCTGAAGTACGGACTGACTTTGCACAATGTGCTGCGCGTGCGCGGCTTCATGGCCGACGGAGCAGCGGTGGAATTCGGCTCGGAGGCCTTGGATGCGGCGGGCCTCGATCTGTTGTCCGTGGTCATCGGCAGCGAAGGCATGCTGGCCGTGACCACCGAGGTGACGGTGAAGCTCATACCGAAACCTCTACTGGCTCGCTGCATCATGGCGAGCTTTGACGACATCGAAGCCGCCGGTGCGGCGGTGGCCAGCGTGATCGCGCACGGTATTATTCCGGCGGGCCTGGAGATGATGGATCGGGCCATGACCGCCGCGGTGAATGCATTCGTGCACGCCGACTACGACCTGCAGGCGGCCGCCATCTTGTTATGCGAGAGCGACGGTACTCCCGACGAGGTTGAGGAAGAAATCGCGCGCATGGAGAGCGTGCTGACGGCAGCGGGCGCTTCGCGTTTGGAGGTCAGCCGCGACGAGGTGCAGCGACTGAGATTCTGGAGCGGACGCAAGAACGCCTTCCCGGCCTCGGGCGGCATCAGCCCCGACTATATGTGCATGGATTCGACCATCCCGCGCAGACGTCTGGCGGAAATGCTGCGCGCCATTCAGGAGATGGAAATCCGCCACGGACTGCGTTGCGTCAATGTCTTCCATGCGGGCGACGGCAATCTGCATCCGCTGATTTTGTTCGATGCCGAAAATGCCGATGAGATGCGCCGCTGCGAATTATTTGGCGCGGACATACTGGAGACCAGCGTGCGACTGGGCGGCACCGTGACCGGCGAACATGGCGTAGGATTGGAAAAGCTGAACTCGATGTGCGTGCAATTCTCGGCGGCGGAGCGCACGCAATTCCTTGGCGTGAAACGGGCTTTCGATCCGCTCGGGCTGCTCAATCCCGGCAAGGTGATTCCGACGCTGCAGCGCTGCGCGGAATACGGCAAGATGCATGTTCATCGGGGTATGCTGCCCTTTGCGGAATTGCCCAGATTCTGATGGACGCCGCGGTTCCAGCGCTTCAGCGTCTCATCGATCAAGTGAAGCACGCGCACTTGCGTAAAATGCCGCTCGACATCAGCGGCGGTGGCACCAAACGGTTCTATGGCGAATCCATCGAAGGGACGCCCCTCGATGTAACCGAGCTGTCGGGCATCAGCAGCTACGAACCCACCGAACTCGTGGTGACCGCCCGCGCCGGCACCCCCTTAAGCGATCTGGAGGCGGCGCTCGCGGAACGCGGGCAATGCCTGCCATTTGAGCCGCCGCGCTTCGCTGCGGGCGGGACTCTGGGCGGCATGGTCGCTGCCGGGCTTTCCGGTCCGGCCCGCGCCAGCGTGGGATCGGTGCGCGACCATGTTCTGGGCGTGACATTGCTAAACGGAAGCGGCGAGATACTGACGTTCGGCGGCCAGGTCGCAAAAAATGTTGCGGGCTACGATGTATCGCGATTAATCGCGGGATCCTTGGGGATATTAGGCGTGATCTGCGAAGTGTCGCTCAAAGTGCTGCCCACGCCGGTGGATACCGCGACTCTCTGCTTCGAACTCGATGAGCGCCAGGCCTTGCATCAACTGGGGGCCTGGAATTCGCAACCCTTGGGGTTAAGTGCCACGGCCTGGCAGGAGGGGCACCTTTACGTTCGCTTGGCCGGTGCACGCGCGGCGGTGTCAGCGGCGTGCGCGAGTTTGGGCGGCGAACGTGTCGCTTCGGATCGCGCGCAGGCTTGGTGGACGGGCGTTCGCGATCAAAGAGAGTCCTTCTTCGTCTTGAGCGATGCGGCCGCCACTCGCGGCGAGTCATTGTGGCGCCTGTCGGTGCCGGCAACCAGCGCGCCGCTCCAGCTTGCAGGGCGGCAATTCATCGAATGGGGCGGTGCGCAGCGCTGGTGGAAAACCGCAACGGCTGCCGCGGAAGTGCGCGCGGCCGGGGCCCGGGCCGGCGGACACGCCACGCTGATGCGCGGCGCGGATCGCAGCGCCGGGGTGTTCACACCTTTGAACGAAGTGTTGATGCGCATCCATCGCGGACTCAAGCAATCCTTCGACCCGGCGCGTATCTTCAATCCCGGGCGCCTGTACCCGGGTCTTTGAATCTCATGCAAACGCAACTGAGTCCGCAGTTTTCCGATACGCCCGAGGGCGAGGAAGCCGCGGCCATTTTACGCAAGTGCGTGCACTGCGGATTTTGCAACGCCACCTGCCCGACTTATCAGTTGCTGGGCGATGAACTCGACGGTCCGCGCGGCCGAATCTATCTGATCAAGCAAGTGCTCGAGGGCGGCGAGGTCACGCGCAGCACGCAGCAGCACTTGGATCGCTGCTTGACCTGCCTCAACTGCCAAACGACCTGTCCCAGCGGTGTGGCCTATGGCCGCCTGGTCGAGATCGGCCGCAATCTGGTTGAGGCGCGTGTCGAGCGGCCGGTGCCCGAGAAAGCGGTTCGCTGGCTGCTCAAGGAAGGGATGACCTCACGTTTGTTTGGCCCCGCTTTGCGCCTGGGCCAGATCGTGCGTCCGCTCCTGCCGCAGCGATTGCGCGACAAGATCCCCCGGCAAAGCGATGTTGTGCCGCGGCCGCCGGCCAAGTCCTCATCCGACGCGAAATTGCGCGGCACCGTGCTCATGCTACCCGGGTGCGTGCAACCGTCGATGTTTCCGAATATTGATCGCGCGGCCGTGCGTGTGCTCGCGAGGGCGGGGATAAAAGTGATTCAAGCCGCCGGCACGGGCTGCTGCGGAGCGCTGCGCACGCATTTGAGTGATCATGACGGCGGCCTTCAAGACATGCGGCGCAACATCGACGCCTGGGATTCGCTGCTCGCCCCGGGCGACATACAAGCCATCATCTCTTCGGCCACCGCCTGCTCGCTTTCCATCAAGGAATACCCCCGTGCATTGGGCCATGACCCCAAGTACGCGCACAAGGCGGCACGGATCGGCGCCTTGGCGCGCGATTTGAGCGAGCTGCTGCCTGAGCTGGCGCCGATTCTCAAGCCGCGTTTGCGTCCGGTCGCCGACGAGCGCATCGCCTTTCATGCGCCGTGCACGCTACAGCACGGTCAGGGATTGCGCGGCGGGGTGGAGGCGCACTTACGCGCGCTGGGATTCAACATCGCGCCCGAGTGCGACGAAAGCCATCTATGTTGCGGTTCGGCCGGGGCCTATTCGGTGCTGCAGCCGAAGCTCGCCGCGCAGCTTCGTGACAGAAAATTGGCCAATCTCGCGGCGCGCGAGCCGCAGCTCATTCTCTCCGCCAATGTGGGCTGCATTCAGCACCTGCAATCCGGCACCGGAATACCAGTGAAGCATTGGATAGAATTTTTGGACGAGGCGCTCGAGTAATGGACTCAACGTCGCAGGCGTTGCTCGCCGCGCAACACAAGGCGCAAGCGCTGTTCGCGGATGTGGTGGACTGCGGCTTGATCAGCGCGGGCAAGTACGAAAGCGAGCTGACCGAGGAAATCCACGCGCTGGCACGTTCGCGTTTCGGATTGCGCCGTCATTGGCATAGACGGATCGCCCGCGCCGGTCCCAACACCTTGCTGACCTATCATGATGACCCGGCCGACCGGCGCATCGGCGAGGACGATATCGTGTACCTGGATTTTGGTCCGGTATTCGAGGAATGGGAGGCGGATTTCGGCCGCAGTTATGTGTTGGGGGTGGACCCGGCAAAGCATCGCTTGGTGGCCGATCTCGAGAAGGCATTCGTGCGCGGCAAGGAGTTATTTCGTGAGACCCCGACTCTGACGGCGGGACAGCTGTACGACTATGTAAACGGACTTGCGGGCAGATATGGTTGGGAGTTCGGCAACGCCACTGCCGGGCATTTAATCGGCCATTTTCCGCACGAGACTTCGCCGAGCGATAAGGCGCGATTCCAAATTCGTCATGGCAACGACATCTCGCTGCGCGAGCCCGATGAACGCGGCTCTCTGCGCCATTGGATTCTCGAGATCCACTTCATCGATCGAGCGCGCGGGATCGGTGGATTCTACGAGGAGCTGTTGACCGTCTAAGGTCCTAAATTCAACGCGGTTGCGCGAAATGGGTTGGTGGGCGCACCCGTGTTGCGCAGTGACTTGAGTTGTCCCTCGAGCACATAGCCGGTTTTGCCCACCACCGTGACCGATACGGGTCCGTCAGGATAGCCTTCCTTAAGAGTGGTGAGCGTGCCGTTGTCGCCGCTGATGGTCAGGCGCGCAAGCCGGCCAACGCCGCCGCTTTCCACCAGCAACAAGCTGCCCGCGTAACTGCGCATTCCGTCCGGCCGTTCGAGCGCGCGATCGAGTTTCACTTCGCTGATTGCGCCGGCACGGCCGTCAGGGCCAAGTTCCACGCCGAATATCTTGTTGCTGTTGAGCGTGTTGATAAAAACGCGATTGCCGAGGATGGAGATCCCGTCAACAGCCGAGCCCTTGGGGCCAAATGCACCGTTGCCGGCCCACACTTGAAGCTGCTGATCGCCGGTTTTCAGGCGATCGATTTCGTTGTTGCTGGTGTCGGTCACGTAGACGGTGCCGTCGGCGCCGACCGCGATGTCATTGCAGAACGCGCCGGCGGTGGGAAGAACGTAGCGTCCCTTGAGCTTGGCCGTTTGCAAATCGTAGGCCGCCGCGACGGCGGGTGAGCCGTTCGGCATGAATCCGGAAAAGCACGCCCATAAAGTCTTGGACTTATCGTCCGCGTAGACACCGAACACGCCCAACGAGGCATCGCTGTCCGCCTCGGTCCAGCCTTCCGCAACGTTTGCGCCGGGTTTGACCGCAAAGACTCGGCGTGCGCCGATGCTGCCGATGAAGACCCGTCCGTCCGCCGAGGAGGTGATGCTTTCGGGGAATATTCTCTCGCCCGGAACAAGTAAATCCCCCGTGCCCGCGCCGCCGCCGCCTGCCGGCTTTGCGCGATGATTCAACGCCCACACATAGGCCGCGACGGCCATCACCTGATCGCTGCTCAATTGCACGCCGCCCATCGCCGGCATCGCCGAGCGGTAGCGCTTCGGTTGCGCAACGCCTCCGGCAATGGTGGTGGTGATGCCGGCATAGCTGCCGTCGCTCCACATCCATTTGTTGGAGGTCAAATCCGGACCCAAGGGGGTGCCCGTCGCAGTGGCGCCATGACAGCCGGTGCAGGTCGCGCCACCTACCAGGCCGTGATACACCCGATCTCCCAACGCCACCATTGCGGGCGTCGCGCCGGGTGGAGCACTCAGAGTGCTTGACTCCGCGCCGGCATCGGGGTGTGTGCCTTCCGGCGGTTTGGCGAGCGCGGCGGCGATGGGTCCGGGCGGCTCAGTACCGCTCGGGCAGGGCACGATCTGCGGATTGCTCGATCCGGCGCCGCCGCGATAGACGATACGGTAGATTCGACCTGTCACGTCATCGGCCACATACAACGCGCCGTCAGGGCCTACAGCGAGTCCGGTGGGCCGATGCGCCGCTTTGCCGGGCGATTTGTCGGCGCCGGCGAATCCATCGGCAAAGATCTCGCACGCGCCTGCCTTGTCTCCCGATAGCGCCTGGAAGACCACGTTGTAGCCGCCCTGTGCGTATGGTGCGCGGTTCCAGGAACCGTGAAAGGCGATGAACAAACCTCCGCGATAGCGCGTCGGAAACTGCTGCGACTGGTTCAGCACCATGTCGTTGGGGGCCCAATGCGCCGGGAATACCGCCACCGGAGCGGACTTTTGCGCGCAGACACCGGCGGTTTTGCCGTCGCCGCCGTATTCCGGCGCCAGCACCAGCGATTGCTGGAACGCATCGTAGTAGCACTCGGGCCAACCGTAGTCGCCGCCTTTCTTCAGCAACAGCACCTCCTCGGAAGGCAGGGTGGCTTCCTGATCGGCGTCCTTGATAGTGTCCGGCCAGTTGGTGTGCAGCTGATCGCGCCCGTGCTGAGTGGCAAAAATACGGCCGGCGGCGTCCAGCCCGAAGCCCTCCGCATTTCTAATGCCCGTGGCGTAGCGTTCCGCCGGGGAAAAGACCTGATTCGTCTTCTTGGCGTCATATAGCCAAACGCCGCCGCGCGTCTCGAGTTCGGTGCAGGGGTCGATGCCGGGGGACTTCAGGGTGCGATTTTTTTCCTGACAGGAATTGGTGGCGCTCGCCACATCGATGAACAGGCCGCCGTGGGCATCAATGGCAAAAGGATGCATGGGGTGATCGCCATTCAAGGGCAAACCGTTGACGACAACTTGCGATTTCTCGCCCGGCAGCACCGAGCCTTTGACCAAGGGATACTTCAGGATCTTGTCGTTGAGTTCGGCATACAGCCAGTCCTTGTATATGCCGATGCCGGTGCCGCCGGCGCCGCCGCTTTGTACGGTCTCGCCGAATCTTTGATTGACGTCGGCTTGGCCCGTGCCGGCGGTATCCTTGAGCG
>DASXNX010000021.1:0-32153 GCA_036494725.1 Steroidobacteraceae bacterium | reverse complement strand
CCGACTACCCGCCGCTCGATTACCGGATCGACGACGGCAAGGTCGTGCTGGAATTCGGGCCCATCGATTTCATACAGGTCAATCGCGAAATCAATGCATCCATGGTGGATGCGGCGATCCGCCTTTTGCAACCTGCGCCAGGCGATTCGGTTCTCGATTTGTTCTGCGGACTCGGCAATTTTACCCTGCCCCTGGCGCGGCGCTGTGCCCAGATCGTCGGCGTGGAAGGCGATGCCGCGCTGGTGTCGCGGGCCCGCGCCAATGCAACGCGTAACACGCTCGCCAACGCCACGTTCGTCACCGAGAATCTGTTCGAACCCAAGGGGTTCGGCGCCTGGGCGAACGAACGATACGACTTGGTGCTGCTCGATCCGCCGCGCGCCGGCGCCGACGCACTCGCGGCGCGCCTGGCGGCCTGGCGTCCCCGCCGAGTCGTGTATATTTCCTGCCATCCGGGCAGTTTGGCTCGCGATGCGGGGATTTTGGTTCAGAACCACGGATTTGCGCTTACGGACGCAGGAGTGATGGATATGTTTCCCCATACCACGCACGTCGAATCAATCGCGGTATTCGAGAGCCGACCATGAGCCTAGGTCCGCTCATGGTCGATATTGCCGGAACGGAATTGACTCCCGAGGACATCCGGGTGCTCTCGCACCCACTGGTGGGTAGCGTCATCCTGTTCAGCCGCAACTACCGCGATGTGCGGCAGGTCACGGCTCTGACGGAGTCCATCCGTGCCGTTCGCAGCCCCCATTTGCTGATCGCGGTCGATCAAGAGGGAGGTCGGGTGCAGCGGTTCCGGGATGGCTTTACACGCCTTCCGGCGTCGCGACTGTTGGGCAGGCGATATGACGAGGATAGGCGCGAGGCCTTGAGCCTGGCTCAATCCATCGGGTGGCTCATGGCCAGCGAATTGCGCGCGGTGGGGGTGGACTTCAGCTTTGCACCCTGCGTGGACCTCGACTACGGGGTCAGCGAAGTCATTGGCGACCGGGCCTTTCATGCCGATCCGGACGTGGTCGGAGCATTGGCGACCGCCTATATGGCGGGTATGCGAGAGGCGGGCATGGCATCCGTGGCCAAGCACTTTCCCGGGCATGGCGCGGTGATTGCCGACTCGCACGTGGTCCTACCCGTCGATAGGCGCAAATTCGCCGATTTGGAGCCCGACATCCGGCCCTATCGGCTGCTCATCGAGAACAATCTGGCGGGGGTCATGGGAGCCCATGTGGTATTCCCGGCGGTTGACCCGCTGCCGGCGAGCCTTTCCGGACGGTGGATCGGGGGAGTGCTCCGCGGCGAGATGGTATTCCACGGCTGCGTATTCGCAGACGACCTGACCATGGCGGGGGCGGCCGCTTTTGGGGGGGTGATTGAACGAACTGAACGGGCATTTGCTGCAGGTTGCGACGTCCTCCCCATTTGCAACGATAGACAAGCGGTAAAGTCTGTGCTCGATCACTTCGGGCCGGATCTTGGCTCTCCTGCCTCGCAGGCCCGAGTCGTGCGGATGCGGGCTCGCGGTGAGGCCCCGATAAATCTGGGAGCGGACCGTCAGTGGCAGCAGACTGTAATGGCAATAGCAAATCTTTCGGCAACACCCCCGTTGGTGTTGACGGAGGGGAGTCATGACGGGCTTTGACCCCGATATGTATCGCCGTTTGGTTGAGAGCTCCCCGGAGGGGGTGGTTCTGATCGACGCCCAGGGATCCGACCATCCCGTGATTTATGTCAACTCGGCCTTCGAATCGCTGACCGGGTATTCGTCGGCGGAACTCATCGGGCGCAACCTGCGCGTACTGCAGGCCGACGATCGCGATCAGGACGGCCGCCATCGATTGCGCGACGCCTTGAGTCGCGGCGAAACCTGCCGGGTGTTGCTGCGCAACTACCGCAAGGACGGCACGCTATTCTGGAACGAAATGACCGTGCTGCCATTGCGCCATGCTGATGGGTGCGTCACGCATTTTGTCGGCCATCATCGCGACGCCGGCGAGCGTCTGCGTATCGATCCGAAAGTCGGCAAGGACTCCCTGAGCGGCGCGCATCAGCCGACGGCGGTGGCCATTCGCGACGACCGGCTCACCGGCCTGTACACCCTGGCGTATCTCGAGGAACTATTGAAGCGCGATTGGGCGGTGGCCCACCGCGAACAACGCAGCATTGCGGTACTGGCGATCGACGTCGATGCTCTGGACTTGTATAACGCCACGTTCGGACGCGCCGCGGGCGATTCGGCGATTCGCCGTGTGGCGCACGTCATCGCAGGGTGCCTGCGCCGTTCGAGCGATATTGCGGCGCGCATCGACGGGGGTAGCTTGATTGCTTTCGCGCCCGGACTCACCCATGAGCAGGCGCTTAGGATCGGGCAACTCATGGCGGAGCGCGTGCGCGAGCTGCGGATTCATCATCCGCGCTCGGCGATTCTGCGCTACATCAGCATCAGCGTCGGAGTCTGCGCCGCGGTGCCTGCGGCCGCGGACAATCCGTCCAATCTCCTGCAAAAGGCGCAGCAACAACTGCAGCTCGCCAAGAAATCCGGCCGTAATCAAGCAGCCTGAAGAGGCAGCGCCGGCCGCAATTTCCATTCGCCGGCCGGCAGGCTATGCTTGCTGCCCCTTAGGTATTCCATCGGTCAGCTATGGCTCGCCTCGTCACAAAACCTTGCGCCGGGTGCGCCGCGCTGTTTGTATTGCCCGCGGTTCTCGCGCTGACGGCATGCGGCCGCGGCGCCGCGGCGCCTCCCGGACCGCAGCCCGTGGCAACGCTGACGATGCGGGCGCAGCCAACGGCATTGACGCAGGAATACCCGGCGCAGCTCGAGGCGTCGAATACGGTCGAGATCCGTCCGCAAGTCGCGGGAATCTTGTACCGGCAAGCCGCGCTCGAAGGCGCACCGGTCAAGCGCGGACAGACGCTGTTCGAGATCGAGCCGCAACCCTACATTGCCGCGCTGGCGCAGGCGCAAGCCGGGCTTGCGCAGGCGACTGCCGCCGCGGCGCAGGCGGAGCGGGATTTGGCGCGTGCACGGCCGCTCACGGCACTCGACGCGCTCAGCGAAAAGGAACTCGATGCGGCAGTGGCCGCCGACGCATCGGCGAAAAGCCAGGTGAAGGCCGGGGAAGCCGCGGTGAAGACCGCCGAGCTCAATCTCGGCTACACCAACATCAGGTCGCCGATCGACGGCGTCATGAGCCGGGCGCTGGTGCGCATCGGCGGCGTCGTCACCGGCTACACCACTTTGCTGACCACCGTCTATCAGACCGATCCGATGTACGCGAACTTCAGCGTCGGCGAGCAGCGCATGCTGCAAGTACAGCGCGAACTTGGCCGTCCGCTCGATCAGCGGAATCCCAGCCGTCGAGATTTCCGGATTTTGCTCGCGGACGGCAGCGAGTATGCGCTCCCGGCCACCATGAATTTCGTCGATGCCGCGGTGGATCTTAGGACCGACACGCTGGCGCTGCGCCTGACGGTGCCGAACCCCAAGCAATTTCTGCATGCCGGGCAGTACATCAAAGTGGTGGTGGCAACCGCGGAGCTTCAAGATGCGCTGTTGTTGCCGCAACGCGCGGTGCAAGTCCTGCAGGACAAGAATTTCGTGTGGATCGTGGATGGAGCCGGCACCGCGCAGCAACGCGATGTGAAGATGGGGCAGCAGCAGGGCAGCGACTGGGTGGTCGAGCAAGGCCTGAAGCCGGGCGATGTGGTCGTCGTGGATGGGGCGCAAAAGCTTCGCCCCGGCATGCGTGTTCAGTCTCAACCGCTGGCCGCGCCTACGGGGCCGGCCGCCTCGTGAGCAATTTCTTCATAGACCGTCCGATCTTCGCGACGGTCTTGGCGATCGTTATCACGCTTGCCGGCACCATCGCCTTCCTGTTGCTTCCGGTGGCCCGCTTTCCGCAGATCACCCCGCCCTCCGTGGTCGTGTCGGCGACCTTTCCCGGCGCGGATGCATCGACCATCGAGCAGTCGGTGGCAGCGCCGATCGAGACGCAGGTCAACGGCGTTCCGAACATGATCTATATGGACTCGCGCAGCGCCAATGATGGGTCCTACACCCTCAACGTCACTTTCGAGGTGGGCACCGCGCAGGATATCGCCGCAGTCGATGTGCAAAATCAGGTGGCGATCGCGCAGCGACAGCTCCCTCCCGACGTTTTGCGCCAGGGAGTCTCCATCACCAAGCGTCAGCCGCAGCCGCTGCTGTTCGTCGCGATCGAGGCGTCGGACCCGCGCTATGACTACTTGTTCCTCAGCAATTTCGCGACGCTGCAGGTGTACGACTCTCTGGCGCGCGTGCCCGGGGTCGGCCAGGTGCTGCAATACGGCGCGCGCGATTACGGTATGCGCATCTGGCTCGACCCCGGAAAGATGGCGCGCTTAGGCATCACCGCGGGCGATATCACGAGCGTCATCAACGAGCAAAACGTGGTTGCGCCGGCCGGCGTGGTTGGCGCGGAGCCGGCGCCACCCGGGCAGCAAATGACCTACACGGTCACTGTGCACGGGCGGCTGCGCAGCTTGCAGGAATTCGAGAATGTGGTCTTAAAAGCCGGCCAAAACGGCTCCATTGTGCGACTGCGCGACGTTGCCCGCGTGGAACTCGCCGCCAGCGACTACTCGCGCTCGAGCCGCCTGAATGGCAAACCGGTGGCGCTGCTGGGGGTGTACCAGCTGCCGGATGCCAATGCACTGGAGGTGAGCAAGACCGTTCGCGCCACGCTCGAGCATCTGGCGCAGCGCTTCCCGCAGGGAATCAACTACACCATACCCCTTGATACCTCGGAATTCGTGCGCGAGTCGATCAAGGAGGTCAAGATCACGCTGTTCATCGCCGCGGCGTTGGTGCTGCTGGTGGTGTTCATATTTCTCGAGAACTGGCGCGCGACTTTGATACCCATGCTGGCGGTGCCGGTGTCGCTGCTCGGGACGTTCACGATTTTCGTTGCCCTCGGCTTCTCGATCAACACGCTCACTTTGTTCGCGCTGGTGCTCGCCATCGGATTGGTGGTGGACGACGCGATCGTGGTGGTCGAAGCGGTGACCGAGAAAATGGAAGAAAAGGGCCTTGATCCGCTGGCAGCGACCCGCGCCGCCATGGCTGACGTGTCGAGCCCGGTCATTGCCATCGCCCTGGTGCTCACCGCGGTATTCGTGCCGGTGGCGTTTCTCGGCGGTCTCACGGGTCAGTTCTACAAGCAGTTTGCCTTGACGCTGTCGGTCTCGGTGCTCATCTC
The DNA here is from genome assembly GCA_036494725.1 of Steroidobacteraceae bacterium. Lineage (GTDB taxonomy): Bacteria > Pseudomonadota > Gammaproteobacteria > Steroidobacterales > Steroidobacteraceae > Bog-1198. The sequence continues at coordinate 26,910 of DASXNX010000021.1, read as the reverse complement.
CGCCTTCATCGCGTTGACCTTCACTCCCGCTCTGTGCGCGCTGCTGCTCAAACCGCCTTCGGCTACCGAGTCCACCTCACTGCTGGCGCGAGCCTTCGCGGCCTTCAACCGGGTGTTTTCCCGTGCCACGGAGCGTTATACCAGCACGGTACGGCACGCCATACGCCGCTCCGCCGTCGCGCTGGGAGTGTTCGGAGTGATCGTCGCGGCACTGGCGTTTCTGGTCTGGCAACGGCCGGGCGGATTTCTTCCCGAGGACGATCAGGGGTACATGCTCATGGTCGCTCAGTTGCCGGCCGGTGCCTCCTTGCAACGAACCGAACAGGTACTCGAGCGGATCCGCACGGTGATCTTGGATCAGCCGGAAGTGCAGAGCATGCTCGCCATCACGGGTCTCAACCTGCTGGCGCAGGTCAATACTCCGTATACGGGCTCGGGCTTCATCCCGCTCAAACCCTGGTCGCAGCGGCCGGGCCGTCAGAGCTCCGCGCAAGCGTTGATCGAGCGCCTGTACCGGCTTCTCGGGCCGCTCAAGGAAGCCAATGTGGTGCTGGTCGCCCCGCCGGCCATCCCCGGCATCGGTCAGGCCGGCGGTTTCGAGTTCATCTTGGTGGACACATCGGGCGGAAGTCTCGAAAGCTTCTCGGCCAAGATCGACGACTTCCTCGCCCAGGCCAACAAACGCAAGGAACTGGCGCGAGTCTCGACCCAATTCAACAACCGTGTGCCCGAAATAGAATACGTCATTGACCGCGACCGCGCGCGCGAGCTGGGCATTCCCATCTCGGACATCTTCGGTGCTCTGCAGACCTACCTCGGCGGCAACTACATCAACGATTTCAACTTGTTCGGGCGCACATTCCGCGTCACCGCGGAGGCTGAGCCCGCCGCGCGAACGCTCCCCGATGCGGTGAACACGCTGTACGTGCGAACCGCGGCGGGCGACATGGTGCCGCTGTCTTCGCTCGTATCGATCAAGGCGACGCATGGACCGGCCTATATCGAGCGCTACAACGTGTTTCGGGCGGTCACCATCAATGGCGCGGCCGCGCCGGGCTACAGTCAGGGCGATGCGATCAACGCCATGGAGTCCCTGGCCCAGGGTCTGCCCAGCGACCTCACCTATTACTGGACAGGCTCGGTGTTCCAGCAGCAACGCGCGGGCGGACAAGCCCCCTATATTTTTGCCATGGCACTGGTTTTCGTGTTTCTGGTGCTCGCCGCCCAGTACGAGAGCTGGATCGTGCCGTTCGCCGTGATCCTCTGTATCCCGTTCGCGGTGTTCGGCGCGTTTGCCGGCCTCTCCATTCGCGGCATGGCCAACGACATCTATGCGCAAGTTGGGTTGGTCATGCTCATCGGACTCGCCGCCAAGAACGCGATTCTCATCGTTGAGTTCGCGCGCCTATCGCATCAGCGCGGCATGCCGGTGGTGGAGGCGGCGATCGAAGGCGCGCGGCTGCGCTTGCGGCCGATCCTGATGACTTCGTTTGCGTTCATCCTGGGCGCGATGCCGCTGGCCATCGCGACCGGCGCGGGCGCCAACTCGCGCCAGGTGCTGGGCACGACCGTGGTTTTCGGCATGACGGCCGCCACCATGATCGGCATCTTCATCGTGCCGGTGTTCTATGTGGTTCTGCAAAGCCTGGTGGATCGCTTCTCCGCGCCAAAGCATGTGGAAGCCGACGCATGAACCAGCGGTTGTGCGCCGGTGCCTGTGCGGCCGCGCTCGTCGCGGGCTGTGCCGTCGGGCCCGACTACCATCGACCGCCGTTGGAGGTGCCCGCACAGTACCGCGAGACCACCGCCGGCGCCGCACCGGCGAGAGAGGCGGCATCAGTGGCAGATTCCGGATGGTGGGAGGTTTATTCCGACGCTGATCTCAAGGCGCTGCTGGCGCGGGCGATCCAGAGCAGCTTCGACGTCAAGATAGCAGCGGCGCGGATCGATCAGGCACGGGCGCAGCTGGGCTCGGCGCGGATGGAGTATCTGCCGCAGGTATCGGTCGCCGCGACCGCGCAGCGTGCCAAGACATCGCAATACATTCAGCTTCCGGGCGCTCCGCGGATCGTCAGCGAGGATCAGGTGCAGATTCTGGCTTCCTATCAGCTCGACCTATGGGGCCAGCTGAGACGGACCAATGAGGCGGCCCGTGCCAATCTGCTCGGATCGCAGTACGCTGCGCGCGCCGTGCAGGTGACGCTCGTTGCCACGATTGCCAACGATTATTTCGAACTCATTTCCCTCGACAGCGAATTGGAGATCACGCGCCGTACGGTGGTGGAACGGGAAAAGTTTCTCGAGCTCACCCACGCCCAGCACGAGCGGGGCTATGTGACTGGGTTGGACGTCGCCACTGCGGAGGCGCAGCTGGCGGCCGCGCGTGCCACGGTGCCGGACCTCGAACGTCAAATCACGCAGATCGAGGATCAGGTCAGTGTCTTGCTCGGCACCAATCCGGGTCCGGTTGTGCGATCCTCCTACGGTGAAGCGGTTCCGGAGGCGCCGCCGCAGCCCCCCACCGGTCTGCCCGCCCAACTTTTGGAGCGACGCCCGGACGTGGCTCTGGCGGAGCAGGGCTTGGTGGCGGCCAACGCGCAAGTGGGCGTGGCCAAGGCAGCGCTATTTCCGAATATCACGCTCACCGGCAGTTCCGGCTCGCTGTCGGTACCGTTCACCAACCTGCTCACGGGGCCGGCAGCCGAATGGACCGCGGGCGTAGCCCTGATCCAACCCTTGTTGAATGTGCAATCGAACCTCTACCAAGTCGACCTGGCCGACGCCCGCAAACGCGAGGCCGTGTTTCAATACGGTAAAGCGGTGCAGGCCGCGTTCCAGGATGTGGCCGACGCGCTCATCGAATATCGGACCTATGGCGAGGAAGAGCGCCAGCAGGTGCTGCAAGTCGACGCCCTCAGACGGGCGCGCGCGATCGCACTGGCGCGCTACAAGATGGGCTACGTTTCCTACTTCGATGTCATTCAAGCGGATCGCGACTTATTCGTGGCCGAACTCGCCCTGGCGCAAGCCTATGCAAACAACATGAGCGCGCTGGTGCATCTGTACTCCGCGCTCGGCGGCGGCTGGCAGCAGCAACCGGCCGGCTAGCTGTGAAGTCTCATGAGCCCGCCGGAGGCGGGCCGATGCTGTCGCGGACCCGGCCGTAGCTTTCGCCCCAGCGGTCGGTCATCGCGGCGCGAATATCCCACAACAGTGGAAAGGAACGGTGCCTTGCGCCGGCTTGCAACAGATCCACCGATCTGCCCTTCAGCGACGCCGCCCCCATGCCGATCGAGCGCTGGATCAGGAAAATATGGTGCACGCGAAATTTCTGGAACAGCTCATCAAAGCTGAGCATGGCCTCGGCGATCGCATAGGCATCGTCGTGAGCGTACTTCGAATCGTAGATCTGCTCGATGCTGCTGTTGCGTCCGGTGAGGTACACGCTCTCGAAGGTGCGCCAGATATTCGGGATGATTTTCAGCAGCACGCGAAAGCCGGGAGATTCCTGACCGCTGCCGTTGCCGAGCTGCAGGCGAATCTGCTGGTATTCCTTCGGCGACATGGTTTCCAGCAAATCCAGCTGAGCCGTCATCAGCTGCAGCGTCCGATTGCAGCGCTCGAACAGCGTCAACGTGCGGAACACCTGCTGCTGCACCAGGTATTCATCGATGTCGAGCAGGGTATAGGCGACCAACTTCATCCATAGTTCTTCAACTTGATGCACAATTTGAAACTGCAATTCGTCCTTGTTGCAGAATTCGTCGAAAGGCTTCTGGCAGGCGAGCAGATCTTCCGTATTGAGATAAATCTCGTAATCCAATCGTTCGCTGCCGCACATTTGCGCGTAAAAGGGTTGCCGGTCCATACACTGTCCTCCCGAAAGCGCGTGCTAGACTACATGTGATTCCGAATATATCAACCGGCAGCGGTGTAGGAGACGGGCTCCTAGTGGTGGATGCATCTGCGATCACCGGCCGCGAGGCCGGCCTCTTGAGGGGCTTGAACAGCGCGCAGCTGGTCATGATCGGCCTGGGCGGTGCCATCGGCACGGGCCTGTTTCTGGGCAGCGGCCTCGCCATCGGCTATGCCGGCCCGGCGGTGATCCTGAGCTTTGCGATCGCCGGGATTGCCGCCCTCGCCATCGTGTGCAGTCTTTCCGAGATGGCGGTGATGCATCCGACCGCCGGTTCCTTCGGCACCTATGCTGAGATCTACCTGAACCCTTGGGCAGGCGCCGTCGCCCGCTACTCCTACTGGGTGGCGCAAGTCATCGCGGTGGGCGCCGAAGCGGTGGCGGCCGGAGTCTACATGACCTTTTACTTTCCGGGTTCGCCGGTTTGGCTTTGGTCGCTGGCATTTTCGGTCGTGCTCCTGTACTTCAATCTTCGCTCCGTCAAGAATTTCGGATCCATCGAGTATTGGTTCGCGCTGATCAAAGTCGCGGCGATCGTGGCCTTTATACTCATCGGCGCCGCCGCCATCTTCGGCCTTTGGACCAAACCCATCGGCCTGCACAATCTCACGGGTCTTCCCGGCGGATTTCTGCCGCATGGTTTCGGCGGCGTCTGGATGGCGGTGATCGTGGGCGTATTTTCATTCAACGGCATCGAGGTGATTGCCGTCACTTCCGGGGAGGCGAAGGACCCGGCGCGATCGATCCCGACGGCGCTTCGCAGCATGGCGCTGCGCTTATTCTTGTTCTATATCCTCGCGCTCGCCGTGGTGGTGACCTTTCTGCCCTGGACGGAGACCGGCGCGACGCTCGTGACGCAGAGCCCGTTCGTCAGGATCTTTGCGCATACCGGCATTCGCCACGCCGCGGGCATCATGAATTTCGTGGTGTTGAGCGCCGCGCTCTCGAGCATGAATACCAATTTGTACAGCAGCTCGCGCATGCTGTTTTCCCTATCGCGCGGCGGCTATGCGCCGCGCTTCCTGGGAAAGCTCGGCGCCAAGGGCACGCCGACCGCGGCCATCGTGTTCTCGGGGATTTGCATCGTGTTGGCGGCCAGCGTCTCGAAGCTCACTCCGCTGGCCTACAACTATCTGTTCGGCGTAGCCTTGTTCGATGCCATCATCGTCTGGATCATCATCCTGCTCAGTCACTTGAGCTTTCGCCGACGCCACAAGGCCGCCGACCTACCGGTGCGCACGCCTGGATTCCCGCTGGTGCAAATCGCCGGGTTGGCGTTGCTGTGCGCGGTGCTGGTGACGATGGGACTCGACCAGGAAACCTGGCGCATTTCCTGGATTGTGGGTGTTCCCTGGCTGGCGGCCCTCACCGCGGCATACTGGATAATCAAGAAGTCCGCTCATGCAACCTGACTTCGAGGCGCTGCGCCGCGAATTTCCGGTGCTGGCGCGCAAGACCTATCTCAACAGTGGCTCTTACTGCGCGCTGGCCAACGAGGTCAAGGCTGCCATCGAAGCTTACATGGAGGACCGGTTGCTGGTGGGCGCAAACTGGGACGTGTGGGTCACGAAGAATGAGTCGGTGCGCGCGCTGACCGCCGCGCTGCTGCGCGCGGCACCGGACGAGATTGCGGTCACCGCGTCGGTGTCGGCCGGTTTGAACGCACTGGCAAGCGCCCTGCGATTCGACGGTACACGCAACAAGGTGGTGATCAGCGACTTCGAATTTCCCACCAATGCGCAGATTTGGCACGCTCAGGAGCCGCGCGGTGCGCAGGTGGTGCATGTGCCGCGCGCCGCGGACGGCTACATTCCGGCGGAGATGTTCGAACGAGCCATCGATGAGCGGACCCAGCTGGTGGCGATCACCCATGTGTGCTTTCGCAACGGAGCAAAACTGGACATCCCCGGGATCGTGCGCCTGGCGCATGCCAAGGGCGCCAAAGTGCTTTTGGATTGCTATCAGTCTGTGGGATCAATGGACATCGATGTCAAAGCGCTGGATGTGGATTTCGCGGTGGGCGGCATGCTCAAGTACCTGCTGGGCACGGCGGGCATCGGTTTTCTCTACGCCAAGGAGGCCATGGTGCAATCGTTGGTGCCCACCAACAGCGGATGGTTTGCACAAAGGGACATTTCGGCGATGGACATCAGTGCGAATCGTCCCGCGCCGAATGCGCGGCGTTTTGAAGCCGGGACGCCACCCGTGGTCAACTGCTATGCGTCGGAGGCCGGCCTGAAAATGCTGTTGCGGGTGGGCGTGGCGGCGGTCGAGAAGCGCAATTACGCATTGACCCGGCGCTGCATGGAGCGCTTGCGCGAGATCGGCTGGCCCAGCATCACCCCCGAGCAAGATCCGCGCCGCGGCGTCACGGTTGCGGTGCCGTCGCGGGATGCGTCGCGCTTGACCGCGGAGCTGATGAGTCGCGGCATCGTGGCTTCTCACCGCGACGCCAACGTCAGAGCGAGCTTTCACTTCTACAACAACGACGATGACGTCGAGTGCTTCGTCGCGGCCATGAAGGAGCTGCGCGCCGCGCTCGCGCCCCAGACAGGCTCCTAGGAGAATCGGATGGAAATTCGAATCTTGCGCGGCGCCGATGTTCGACGGCTGCTGCCGATGGCGGAATGCATCGAACTCATGCGGCGGACCATGATCGCCGTCGCGGAAGGGCGCGTTGTCCTGCCGCTGCGTTCGGTCTTGAGCATGCCGGGCGATCGCGGCCTATTCGGCGTGATGCCGGGCTATCTTGCGGACCCCGAATGCTTCGGGATCAAACTGTTGAGTCTGATACCGCGCAACAAGCCGCCGCAATACTCATCGCATTTGGGCCTGGTGCTGCTGTTCGAACCTGAACACGGTCTCCCGGTGGCGCTGCTCGATGCCGCCGAAATCACCGCGATTCGCACCGCCGCCGCGAGCGGGTTGGCGACCCGGCTGTTAGCGCGGCCGGATGCGGGCGATCTGGCCATTCTCGGGGCGGGCGAGCAGGCGCGAACTCATCTGGAGGCGATGCTCACGGTGCGCGAGCTGCGGCGCGTGCGCATCTGGGCCCGCGATCGCGAGAAGGCGAGAGTGTTCGCCGCGGAAGAGGGCGCGAGGCATCGAGTGCGCATCGAGACGGCGGCCAGCGTGCACGAAGCGGTGGCCGATGCCGATCTCATCTGCACCACCACGGCGGCGCGCGAACCGATCCTCAAGGGCGAATGGTTGGCCCCGGGTGTGCACCTCAACGTCGTCGGATCGAGCCGTTCCTCGGCGGCGGAAGTCGATACAGCGGCCGTCGTGAAGGCACGATTTTTCGTGGATCGCCGGGACTCCACGGTGCACGAGGGCGGCGAATATCTCTCGGCCTTGAAGGCGGGCGTCATCACACCCGAGCATATTTTGGCCGAGATCGGTGAGGTGGCGAACGGGTCGAAGAGCGGCCGAGTTTCCCCGCTCGATGTGACCTTGTACAAGTCGCTCGGCATCGCGCCCCAGGATCTAGCCTCGGCGCATTTTATATTGCAGAAGGCGCGCGAAGCCGGAGTCGGGCAAGTCATAGACTTCTAGAATCGCGCCTGTCGCATCGCCGGGTTGAGACTTGGGTCGCAGAGCTTTGTCTGCCGTTAACGACAATGAGGCTGCCTCTTGGCCTTATTGCAGAATGGACGCATGCTCGATCCACGCACTCGAATGTTGAGTCTCGCCGCGTTGCTGCTCCTCAGCGCATGCATCGGCAATAACAATAGCGCGAGCAACAGCACGCCGCCACCGCCGCCGGTCGTCAACACCATGACCGTGACGGTTGACGGCGGACCGGCCGCGGCGAGCGGCCAAGTAAACCACGCCTACGTGACGGTCAGGGTGTGTATCCCCGGCAGCCAAACCCAATGCGCGAGCATCGATCACGTGCTGCTCGACACCGGATCCTGGGGTCTGCGTCTGGTGAGTTCGGTGCTTGGCGCAAATTCCATCATGCTGAGCGCGGAGCGCGACGCGCAGAATCAGGCAATCGAGGAGTGCATGAGTTTCGGCGGCGGCCAAACTTGGGGACCGGTGGCATTGGCTGATGTCTACATGGCCGGGGAAGAGGCGGCCAAGTTGCCGCTGCAGATCATGGACGACAATTCCATCGCGGCGCCGGCACCCGCCGACTGCGGTGCCAACGGTACCTTGATCAACGACGTTTCCGGATTTGGCGCGAACGGCGTGCTCGGCGTCGGCGTATTCGTGCAAGACTGCGGCGCCGCTTGCGCCAACGCCGCCACGCCCCTGCCGATCTATTTCGGATGCAACGCTTCCGGGGCGTGTAGCGCCGAGAATGCCGCGCTCGTTGTCCAGGTCACGAATCCCGTGGCCATGTTCGCCGCGGACAACAATGGCATCATCGTCGACTTGCCGAACCTCGTTAACGCCAACGGCGATGCAAGCGTCACCGGCGAGCTGATATTCGGAATTGCGACTCAATCGGATAACCAGCCGCCCGTGAGCGGATTGTCGATCATGGCCGCGGACGCCAATGGTGATTTCACCGCCACCTACAACGGAAACACGACGCCGCTGCCGGCGATGATCGACTCGGGCACGGACTCCTTCGCCTTCGATGATCCTACCATCGCGGTATGCGCCGGCGGGGCCTTCGTCGGCTATTACTGCCCAGCGGTGAGTCCGCAGAGCGTCTTCGCGATCAACACCGGCGCGGGTGCCGGCGGCTCGGCCAGCACCGTGCAATTTGCAATCGCCGATCCGAGTTCGTTTGTCGCCGGCGCATCCGCCTTCCTGAATCTCGGCGGCGGCGGCGGTTCGACGCGTTTTACCTGGGGCATGCCGTTTTTCTACGGCCGCAAGATTTACGTGGCGATCGACGGACGCGCCGCCGGCAGCGCGATCGGTCCTTACTACGCCTATTAGATTCTCGAAATCAGGCCTTCGTCAGTTCGGCCGCCAGCGCGGCGAATCCCCGAGCATGGGCGACATCGGCGGCCGAAATGCCGACCCCGTTACGAAGCAATTTATTGGCGCCGGAGGCAATCAACATATGGCAAATCTTGTCGTGGCCGCCTCGGCTGGCGGCGATGAGCGCGGTGTCTCCGGCCTTGTTCTGGGCGTTCAAATCCGGCAAGCGAGCCAGCAACGCACGTACCACATCAGAGTAGCCATGGGCCGCGGCGAGCATGAGTGGGGTGTCGCCTAGTTCATCGCGGCTGTCGCTGGGCGCATCGGCCGCCAGCAGCAAGGCGATCACGCCGGGATCGGATTGACGGGCGGCGGCGTGCAAGACAGTGGCGCCTCGAGCATCTACAATTTTTGCGCTTGTTCCGGCGCGCAGCAGCACTTGTGCAATGTCCGCAGAACCTGAGGCCGCTGCGTACCACAGTGCTGTCCGCCGCTCGCCATCCTCTGCGCCGACTCTGGCATGGTGCTCAATCAGCGTCTCCACCACCGCCCTGGAGCCAACGGCGCTTGCCATCATCAAGGCGGTTTTGCCTTGAGCATCAACCGTATTCGCATCGGCACCCGCGACGAGCAGCAATTGCGCGGCGGCTGGGTGCTTCGAACCCAGGGCCGCGAGCAATGGGGCCTGTTCGGAAGCCAGATGCGCATCGGGCGAAACGCCGCCGTCGAGAAGCGCTTTGATGACTTCCGCGTCGTTGCGGGCTGCGGCAAGCCACAGCGCGCTGTGGCCGGAGTGGGCGACGACGTTGGGGTTGGCACCCCGCCCCAGAAGCAGCGATAAAGTTTGCAGCGCGCGGGCGTCTGCAGCCGCCTGCAGCAGAGAATCGCCCTGTGGAAGCCGCAGATTCACATCGCCTCCCGCGGCCAGCAGCAAGGACACGTCGGCCGTGTCGTTGCGGGCCACGGCGAGGGCCAGCGGCGGCCATCCGCGGTAGATTTCCCCGGGATGAACCGGGTCGATTTTCCCGGGCTTGTGCTCCGGATCGAGGGTCACTCGATTGGCATGCAAACCCAGTGAGCGTAGCTGTGCGGCGGCCTCCTCGGCACCCGTGTTTAGCGCGACGTCGAGCGCGTTGTATCCGCGCTCATCGCGCGCCGCGAGCTGCGCTCCGGCGCCGCTGAGCGCCGCGATGGCGGCAACGCGATTGGCTCGCGCGGCGTAAAACAATGCCGTGCGCTGTTGCGCATCCGTCGCCCGCGGATCGGCTCCATGCTGCAGAAGGAGGATCATCACGGCCGAGTCAGCCCGCTCGGCCGACACCATCAGTGCCGTGACCCCGCCGGCATCGACGGCCTCAACGTTGGCACCCAACTCCAGCAGCGCCGCCGCTGCGCCGGGCGCATCCGCGGCAGCGGCGTGCGACAGGGCAGGGCGTCCAAATTCGTCGCGAACCGAAGCGCTCGCGGCTCCAAGACGACGCAGTTCCTGCGCGTCATTCTTGCGCGTGCGATCGATCACCCACGCCGTCAGCAAGGACGGATCCGACGCGCCGACCGATTGGCGATCGAGCAAGGGCCGACCCGTCCCGAGTGCTTCGGCAGCCCGGTGGTACCCCAGCTGCGCGGAACGTTCCAGCCAGGCCCGGCCGGCATCCGGCGCAGCGCCGGGTGCGCGAGTCAGCTCGCCGGCCAGCACGTAGGCGGCCTCGGCATGGCCGCGCTCGGCGGCCGATTGAATGAGATCGCGGCCGCGCGCCGCATCGGGCAGCACGCCAACTCCGTTCATGTACATGAGTCCCAGCAGGTACTCGGCATTGGCGTTGCCCCAATGATCGGCGGCTCTCAGCAGCGCGATCGCCCGGTCGAACTGCAGAGTACGGAGCGCCGCGCGCGCCGGTTCGAGAGGATCCTTGGGAGCAACGGGCCCGGCCGGCGCCGCGGCCCAGGAATTCGCGCCCACGCAGCACACGAGGGCAAACAGAATGCGCGCGGCAGGGCGATGATTCATGCGGTGCCGAACTTGGTTGCGACTTCGATACCGATCGATTTCAAGAAGTCATTGGGTAGGATGCCACCGGCGCTGACGATCACCGTGTCGTTGGCGAGGCTGAGCTTCTTGCCGGAATGCTCCAACACAACCTCATCCGGCCGAATTTCGCGGACCTCGGACTTCAGCAGGAGCTTGAGCAGGCCTTTGGCAGCGGCCGCGTCGACCCGCTGGCGATTGCGAAGCTTGGCACGTTGAAAGGCATCTCCACGATAAGACAGCGTGACTGCGGCACCGCCCACTTCGGCAATGCTGGCCGCGGCTTCGAGTGCGCTGTCGCCGCCGCCGACCACGATCACCCGCCGGCCCTTGTATTGCTCAGGATCGATCAGCCGGTAAACCACCTTCGGCAGCTCTTCCCCGGGAACGCCGAGCTTGCGCGGTGTGCCGCGTCGGCCAATCGCCAGCAGCACTGCACCGGCGGCATATTGTTGCGAACCGGTGCGGATGTGAAATATGCCGTTGCTTCGTTCCATGGCCTCGACACGCTCCTGATATCGAATCTTCAAGCCCGAACATGCGCGAGTCCAGAACTTGAGCAATTCCTCCTTGGTGGTATTGCGAAAATGCACCTTGCCGACGATGGGTAACTCCACCGGCGCCGTCATCACCAGCTTGCCCCGGGGGTATTGAAACACCGCGCCGCCGAGACTGTCTTGCTCCACGGTCATGTAACTGAGACCCAGCTTCTTGGCCGCCAAACTGGCGGCAAGACCCGCGGGCCCCGCGCCGACGATCAGCACGTCCAATACTCCCGGGCGCTGTATTCTGGTCTTGGCAATGGCCTCGAGGGCTTGCTGGCCTTGAGTCAGTGCGTTCTTGATCAGCCCCATGCCGCCGAGTTCGCCTGCGACGTAAATGCCGGGAACATTGGACTCGAAGTTGGGCTTGAGCACGGGAATATCCAATCCGCGCCGTTCGGTCCCGAACACCAGCGTGATGGCATCGAATGGGCAGACGGTTTTACAGGCCCCATGCCCGATGCAGTCGGAAGGTCCGATCAATACGGCTTTGCCGTCGATGAGACCCAGCACATCGTGGTGCGGCGTTTCTGGACAGGCCTTGACGCACGCTCCGCACCCCAGGCACTTCGCTGGGTCAATGAGCGGATGCAGCGATGCCGGTTCGGTCATGCCGGACGCCACGCTGTCCTGCAACGTTCGTGCGTGCCTGGCGTGAATCTTGTGCTGGCGCCGGAAGTAGTAGGCCGTGACGCCCAGCAAGGGAATCGCGTATATGACCAGCGTCCAGACGTCCATAGAGGGAGGCTAGAGAGCATCAAGTGAAGATTCTGAGAGTCTGGTCACATTTGGCGTCGAGTAAAAATGTCGCTTTTCGCGCACATCGTGGCGCCGGGATCTTGTAGGACTATTATTCTTGACACTTCTTTACGATACAAAGTTCGCGGCGCACTAACGCTAAATCTCGTGCGGGATGCCTTGGCTGAGGAAAAAATTGCAATGCCACTAATTTGCTTTTTGGCAGGATCCTTGTTGACGATTGCAGCCGTCGCAATGCTCTATCCTTGGCTGCGTAACTCTGACCGATTGCGATCGCTGTTGGGGCATCGCGCAACCGCGCCCATTGCGGCAGCGCTGCTGATTGCCGGTATTCTGGCCTCGTACCACTGGCTGGGCAATTCGCCGCCCCCGCCGTCGGCCGCGACAAATCAGCCCGCAAGCTTCACCAGCGCGGCCAAGACCTTCGCTGACGCCAGCGGCGAATCAGCCGATTCCTTGAAGGCTCCACCCATGGCCGCGAGCTCAATGGAAAGCGCGGTGGCCAATCTGGAGGGCCGGCTGGCCGGGGGAGGCGGCTCCGCCGATGACTGGGAGCTGCTCGCGAAATCGTTTGAATTCATGGGAAGACCGGCTGATGCAGCCGCGGCGCGCGCTCATCAATTGCCGAATATGGCGACAAGCGGCAACGCTTCAACGAATGCGGCCGCCGGCGCAGGGGCGCCGGGCGAGGGCACTTCGATCACCGGCGAGGTGACGATTGCGCCGAGTTTGGCGGGCAATGCCGCCGCCGGCGACACGCTGTTCATCATTGCGAAATCGCCCGATTCGCCTGGGCCTCCGCTGGCGGTGTTTCGCGGCGCGGTGGGTGCGTGGCCCATGAAATTCTCGCTCAGCGATTCGCAATCGATGATTTCCGGACGAAATCTGTCGAGTGCCGCACGCATCATCGTCGAGGCGCGAATTTCCCTGAAGGGACAGCCGCTGGCCGCGAGCGGAGATCTGCAGGGTGCGAGCGGCGTGATCAATCCGCGGGACGCGCCCCCTCTGAAAATTCTCATCGACCGCGTTGTCCCATGAACACCATCGCGGCGCCCAAAGTGCAGGACGCCAGAGCTCCGCGGCTGAATTGGCCGCTGGTGTGGACGATCATCGTGGCCGCGTTGCTCTTTTGGGGCAGCCGCGCGCACCTCGAGCGTTACATCACTCCGCAGCGCGGCCTCGGCTATTGGCTGGGCATCATCGGCGGTTCATTCATGCTGCTGTTGCTCATCTACTCGGCGCGCAAGCGCTATGCATGGTTGCGCTGGATGGGAGGAATACCCGCTTGGTTTGAATTTCACATGGTCATGGGAGTCGTCGGTCCGATCCTGATTTTATTTCACTCGAATTTCAAGCTGGGAGCGACCAACAGCAATGTAGCCCTGTTCAGCATGCTTCTGGTTGCCGGCAGCGGCGTCGTCGGCCGCTATATCTATACCCGCTTGCACGCGCATCTCGACGAACATGAGGATACGGTCGAAGAGCTGAAGAAAGTGGGCGATCGGCTGCGCAAGCAGGCGAATTCGACCGTCATGTTGCCCGGCGTGCTGGAGGCGATCGAACGGGTGGAACAGCGCCTGGTAGTTCTTCCGCACCGTGCTCGAGGCCGATTCCTGCTTCTGTTTACCGGTGCTTATCGCATCGCCAGGGCACGCTACCTGGTGCGCGGCGAAATCAGGAACGCGGTGCATCTGGCCCAGATGGGAAAGTCGTCAGTGCTTGCGCAACACGCTCCGCGTATCGGCGAACTCGCGCGCCGCTATGCATACCGGCGCCTGGATGCAACGCGGCGGATGACCGAGTTTCAGATGTATGCGCGGCTCTTTTCATTCTGGCACGTGCTGCACATTCCGTTGTTCTTCATGCTGCTGTTCGCGGGAATCGTGCATGTCGTCGCAATCAACGTGTACTGATCGCAATCATGCATGGACGCGGAAGAACGGGCGCTGCCAGGATGATATCGGCTGCGGCCGTTCTGATCATGGCTTCATCCGGCGCGTTCGCGGCCTCGGTTGAATCATTGCTCATGCCGGGCAAGGTCAGCCAGGCGCACGCGAAGCAGGAGGAGCATTGCGCCAACTGTCATGATCGTTCAAACGCGCGGACGCAGTCGGCGCTGTGCATGGACTGTCACAAGGATGTGGCCGCGGACGTCCGCGATCAAAAGGGTTATCACGGCCGCATGGCCAACGCCGGCGTCGGCGAGTGCCGCGCGTGCCACTCCGAGCACAAGGGCCGGGGCGCCGATATCGTGCAGCTCAGCCCCGCCCAGTTCGATCATCGCACCACCGACTTCGCGCTCGAAGGGGCACATGCAAGTCTGGACTGCGGGAGCTGCCACAAGAAAGGGGAGAAGTGGCGTAAGGCGGCGGCAACTTGCGCCGGCTGCCACAAGGCGGACGACGTGCATGCAGCGCAGCTCGCGCCTTCCTGCGGCGAGTGCCATGACGCCGCGAGCTGGAGCGGCGGCAAATTCGATCATGACAAGACGCAATTCAAGCTGACCGGCGCCCACACCAACGTTGCCTGCGACGCTTGCCACATCGGCGGCCGCTACAAGCCGGCGCCGAAGGCATGCGCGGGTTGCCATGCCACCGACGACGAGCACCGTGGGGCGCGCGGCGAGGATTGCGCGAAGTGCCATGTGACAAAGGAATGGAAGACCGCGAAGTATGATCATCTCAAGGAAACGGGTTACGAGCTGCTGGGCGTCCACGAGCGTATCGCCTGCGCGGCCTGTCACCGCAGCGGCAACTACAAGGACAAGATCCCCAAGGACTGCAATGGGTGTCACCAGGCCGACGATTCGCATACGGCGCGCTTCGGTCCGAAATGCGGCGACTGTCACGACAACGAGCGCTGGCCGCTGCCGGCTTACGATCATGCGAAGCGCCATGAATTTGCGCTGGCCGGCGCTCACGCCAAGATCGATTGCTATGCGTGTCACACAGCGGTGGTTGCCACTCAAAAGCTGGCGACGGACTGCGCCGGCTGCCATCGCAGCGAGGATCCACACGGCGGCAAGCTGAAGGAGGCCTGCGACCAGTGCCACGGCCAGCAAGATTGGCGCGCCGGCCTGACCTTCGATCATGACCTGACCCATTTTCCGTTGCTCGGCCTGCATCGGGTCGTGAGCTGCGCGCAATGCCATTCGACGCTGGCCTTCAACGGCGCGCCCGCGACCTGCGGCGAATGCCATGCGCACGAGGATGTTCACAAGGGAGGCCTGGGCAATAAATGCGAAGCCTGTCATTCGCCCAACGGCTGGCCGCTATGGGCCTTCGATCACGCAAAACAGACGCATTTCGCGCTGCTGGGCGCGCATGCCAAATTGCAATGCGCCGCATGCCATCTGCAGCCGCCGGGGACCGCCAAGACCTCCACGGCGTGCGCCACTTGCCACCGCAAGGATGATCGTCATCTGGGCGAATACGGCGAGCAATGCGACCGCTGCCATTCGGTCGACACCTGGAAGAACGCGCGGGTCCAATAGGCATGATATCCCGCCGCATACTGGCCAGGCTCGCACCGCTGATGGCGAACTCTGCGGCGCTGTGCCTGTGCGCGCTCGCATTCCTCCCGGGCATTCCGGCGCCTCGAGCGGCGGCGGCTCCCGCGCAGCCCATCACGGTTCCATTCGATCATCTATCGACCGGTTTCGAGCTGGACGGAATTCATCGCGATTTGGCGTGCGAGGCCTGTCACTTGAATGCCGTTTTCAAGGGGACGCCGCGCAACTGCGGCGTGTGTCACGTGGAAGGCTCGACATTCAACGCGACGCCGAAAACGCCGACGCATATTCCGAGCACCAACAATTGCGCCGCCTGTCACGGTACCTTCGCCTTCCGACCCGACATCCATTTCGATCACACCGAGGTGATGGGAAGTTGCGTGACCTGCCACAACGGCACGATCGCCCAGGGCGAGGGCCCGACGCATCCCGCCACGAGTCAACAATGCGATGCCTGCCACTCGGTCTTGAGCTGGAATCCGCCCAAGACGGTCGACCACACGCAGATCCCGCTGGCGGCGGCCGGATTCTGCATCATCTGCCACAACGGCGCGCAGGCCGCCGGCAAGCCTACCGGTCACATCGCGACCAATCTCGAGTGCGGCGATTGCCATCTGACCACGAACTGGCTGGGCGCCACCTTCGATCACACGGGAATCACCAGCAACTGCGTCAGCTGCCATAACGGCACGAAGGCCGTCGGCAAACAGGGCAATCACATGCCCACGACCAGCACGTGCGAGAACTGCCATACCACCGGCATCGGCACCAGCACGCCAAGTTGGACGCCCTCCGGGTTCGACCACACGCAGATGACGGTGACCACCTGTCAAACCTGTCACAGCGGCAGCGTCAAGATCTCGAGCGGGTTCGTGTCGGGCCAGCCGACCAACCATGTGCCGCCGATTCCCTCGATCATCGACTGCGGCATTTGCCATGGCAACAATCCCGCGGCGGAAAGCTGGACAGTGTTGGCCGCGAGCATTGCGACTCTGCATACGGGCTTGAACGTGACCAACTGCCTGCAGTGTCACGCCGGCCAAACTTACGCCGGTGTACCGGCACCCTACATTCCGATGTCGATGTCCGGCGTATCGCCGACGCACGCAGCCCCCTTGGCCCCGCCGCACATTCCCGTGCTGGCGGGCAGCGATTGCAGCGCTTGCCACGGCGCTGCCTATATGAGCGGAGGATTCGGTCCGGCCACGGCCATGAGCGCCGCCAAGCACGCTTTCGTATCCGGCGCCTGCGACACCTGCCATGACACGGGCAAGAGCTTCTATGTGGGCGGCGGTACGCCGCTGCAGCTGCGCCCCGCGGATCATATCGCCAGCACCGATCCAGCCATGGCAACGAGCGACTGCTCGGCATGTCACCAGACCACCGATTGGAACAGCACCGCCATGCCCTCAGGGCACATGCCGAATCCCAGCAATCTGTCCTGTGCCCAATGCCACGCTTCCGCGCCGAGCGACTATACGCCGGCGACGCTCGCCGCCAATTCGCTGCTGCACACCGGCATCAGCGGCAACTGCGGGCAGTGCCATGGCAACAACGTCACGGCCTTGACCTGGTTCAACAATTTCACCCCCAAGGATGCCTTGCTCACGCCTGCGCACATCCCTTTTCTCTCGGGCACCGATTGCAGTTCCTGCCATTCCTCCAGCACTTACGCAGTGGGCGGCTTCGGCCCCACCATGATGAGCGCGGCCAAGCACGCCTTCGTGCCCACCGCCTGCGACACCTGCCACGAGACGGGCTTGACCTTCTATCTGGGCGCATCGGCTCCGCCGCTGCAGGGCCGGCCGGCCGATCACATCGCGAGCGGCAACGCGCAACAGGCTTCGGGCGACTGCTCCGGCTGTCATCAAACGAGCGACTGGACCTCGAATGTCATGCCGCCCGGGCACATGCCGAACCCCGGAAATCAAGCGTGCTCGGTCTGCCATACGGCCATCGGCAGCACATTGGCCAGCTACGCCACGCTGGCGAGCGTCGCGGCGCTGCATTCCGGCATCGGCGGCAACTGCGGTCAATGCCATGGCGGCGTCGGCGTGCAGCTGAGCTTTTACAACAACAATGACAATCCCATCGGGGCGGTGCTGACGCCGTCGCACATTCCGTTCACGAATGGCAGCGACTGCAGTTCCTGCCACGCCGCGAACTATGTCGTGGGAGGATTTGGGTCCACCGGCATGTCGGCCGCCAAGCATGCTTTCGTGCCCACGACCTGCAACAGCTGCCATGAGGCGGGGTTGACGTTCTACCTGGGTGCATCGGCCCCCGCGTTGCAAGGACGCCCGGCGGATCACACCTCCGGCAACATGGTGGCGCCGAACGATTGCAATCAGTGTCATGAAACCACCGACTGGAATAGCACGGCGCTGCCCGCCGGGCACATGCCGAACCCCGGAGGTCAGGCCTGCGCCGTCTGCCATCTCGGCGCACCCACGAACTACAAAACGCCGTTTGCGAGCAACGCGGCGCTGCACACGGGAATCACCACCGGCTGCGCCCAATGCCATGGCGGCGCGACGCAGCTCAGCTTCTACAACAACGACCTCACCATCAAGGCGGCGGTGCTCACGCCCCCGCACATTCCGGCGTTCACGGGCGAGGATTGCAGCGCCTGCCACGCGCAAAACTATGCCGCGGGCGGCTTCGGTCCGATGAATATGACGCAGGCCACGCACGCCGGCGTCGGCACGACCTGCAATGCCTGCCATGAGGCCGGCTTGAGTTTTTATATGGGTGCGGCGAGCCCGGGTCTGCAGGGCCGGCCGGCGGATCACACCACCGGCCAAATGGTCGCGCCGAACGAATGCAGCATTTGCCACACCACCGCGAACTGGAACAGCACGGCACTGCCTGCGGGGCACATGCCCAATCCGGCGAATCAGGCCTGCGCCACCTGCCACATCGCCGCACCGAGCAATTACACGACGTTGGCCGCGAACGCCGTGCTGCACACCGGCATCAGCGGCAGTTGCGGCACATGTCACGGCGGCACCAGCGCGTTGACCTGGTACAACAATTTCACGCCCAAGGATGCGGTGCTCGCGCCGTCCCATATCCCGTATCTGTCGGGCACCGACTGCAGTGCCTGCCACGCCTCCGCTACCTATGCGGTCGGCGCCTTCGGGCCGATGAACATGACTCAGGCCACGCATGCGTATGTCGTCACGACGTGCAACACCTGTCACGAGGCAGGATTGTCCTTCTACCTCGGAGCGGCGAGCCCGGCGCTGCAGGGCCGCCCGGCAGATCACAATGCGGGGCAAATGCTGGCGCCGAACGATTGCAGCGTCTGCCACACCACCGCGAACTGGAACAGCACTGCACTGCCCTCGGGGCACATGCCGAACCCGGCCAATCAGGCCTGCACCGTGTGCCATACCAAGGCGCCGTCGGATTACACCACCACCACGCTGGCCGCCAATGCGGTATTGCATACCGGCATCACCAGCGGCTGCATCACCTGTCATGGTGCGCCGAACGCAGCCGCGCCGGTTTTCTATCAGAACTACACGCCGAAGGATGCGATTCTCTCGCCGGTTCACATTCCGACCAGCACGACGGCTTGCGAGGCCTGCCACACGGCCGGCGTGTTCACGGCCTTCAGCGGCACCACGATGAGCTCGGCCAAGCACACTTCCCTGTTTGCCGTCATCGGCAAGACCTGCGATGTCTGCCACGATCTGCCGACTCTGAAATTCTACGGCGTAGCCAATTTGACCACACGGCCCAATGGCCACCACGTCGGGCAGGATTGCAGCGGCTGCCACAACACGAACAACTGGAATGGCGGGCGCGCCGTGAAGGCGACCATGGCCGCCGCCACCACCGGCCACAGTAACGTTGTGGCGGTCGCCGGTGCGCCGGCGTCACATGCAACTTCGCCTCCCGATGCCGCCGTCGCCGGATTCGGCGCCACCAACCGCGGCGGCTCGGCAGGCGTTGTTCCTCGCTTGTCACACACCGGCGTGATCAACAATTGCGCCACTTGTCATAACGGCGTTCTCGCGGCCGGCAAACCGCCGAGCCACGTGGCCAGCAACAGCGCGTGCGAAAACTGCCATACCACTTCAGCTTGGTTGCCGGCCCGCTTCGATCACCGCGGCATCACCGCAGGCTGCGCGAGTTGCCACAATGGCGCGTCGGCGGCCGGCAAGCCTGCGACGCACGTGCAAACGTCCAAGGACTGTTCTGTGTGTCACGGCACGATCGCCTGGTCGCCGGCCACATTCAGCCACTTCGGGGTCGCAGGAACCTGCCAGAGCTGCCATAACGGCGTCACGGCATTGGGCAAGCCAGTCCCGCACGTGATCGCAAATCAGGACTGCGGCGCTTGTCACAGCAACCTGGATTGGGCGATCAACACGACGCCGCGGCAATTGCGTCCATTGATAAAAGGCCACTACGGCGCAGCCAGCGGTCAGCAGCAGTGATCGCCGCGCCAGGGATGACATCTCCGCTGAGGTGGGGGCGGCGGGCGAGGGGTACCGCTGTGTGGATTGCGTACTTCGCGGGCGTAGGCCAGGCGCTGGGCGCGCCGCCCCAGCCTCCGACAATACCGGCCGGCCGCATCGTGCAGTTCATCGACACTCAGGAACTCGAAGATCACGCGGATATCTCCATCGAGTTTGCCTGTTCGGTGCGCTATGTGACCAACATTCCGGCGAGCCATGGCAGCAGCACACGAATCACGCTGCGCCTCGGACCGGATTGCGCCACGCAATTCGGCTTGATCGCGCCGGAATTGCCGCTGGTCGGCGGCGGCGGTCAACTGGTTACCGGCGCACGGGTCGATTCAACCGTGCCGGGAGACATCACTTTGGAATTGACCTGGTCGAAGCCCCTGGACTTCGTCATGGCGCCGACAGCGTCCGGGACGGGTCTGCGTGTGCGGCTCCTCAACACGAATCGGCGCAAGGGTGCCGCGTTCGTTGCCGACAGTTTCGCCCCCGAGCGCTTCGCGGTGAATCTCGAGGCCTCGCAAAGCAACTTCTCCAAGGAGGCGCTCGATGCGGCGGCCGCCGTGCTGCAGACACAGGCCTATGTGTCGGAAGTCGACGTCGAGGATGCGCATTGGTACCGGCTGCGCGTCGGTCCGTTCGCGACGCGCGAGGAAGCCGAACGCGTGCTCAAACTTGCCCTGGCGAACTATCCCCGAGCGTGGTTGGCTGTCAACGACGAGCAGAACGAATTGTCGGTCGTCGAACGGGCCGGCGCGGCGGCCGGCGCCGCGGACCGGCCCACCGATCCTCCTTTGTCCGATGCGCAGCGCGCACAGATCTTGAGCGACGCTCGCGCGGCGCTCGAGAAACATCAATTTCCTGAGGCAGTCGATGGGCTGACGCGATTGCTGCGCCAACCGGAGTACCCGCAGCGCGCCGACGCGCAGGAATTGCTCGGCCTCACGCGCGAGCGCGCAGGACAGTTGGCACAGGCGAAAGCGGAATACGAAGAATATCTGCGTCGCTATGGTCAGGCGCCCAATGCGCCGCGAGTGCGCGCCCGCTTGCAGGCGCTCCTCCAGGCATCGCTTGTACCCCAATCCACGGGGAACTTCGGCGAAGCGCCGAGCAGCGGCCGCTGGACCGTGGCGAGCAGCGCCGCCGTGAGCTATCAATACGGCAAGGAGCAAACTGTTTCCGCCGGCACACCGACCACGACCAGCCTGGTCAATTCAGCACAGGTATATGGCGATCTGCTGTTGCGCGACCGCGGCCAGCGCTACGACTTCACGGCACGAATCGACGCCGGTTATACCTACAATCCCGGCACCGTCGGCGGCAGCCAGGATCGCACCACGGCGGCCTACGCGGAGCTGACCGATAAGCTGTTCGGCATGACCGCCAGAGTCGGCAGGCAGTCGCTGGCGACTCTCGGCTCCATCGGGCTTTTCGACGGCCTTTGGGTTGGTTATCGCGTCAATCCCGTGTGGTCCGTGAGCGCGGCTGCCGGCCTGCCGGCGTATTCGAGCTATTCGGTGTTCTCCAGTCAGCAAAAATTCGGCACCGTGGCCGCCGAATTCAATCCGTTTCATCAAACGTGGGTTTTCGATGCTTATCTTTACGACGAGGCGAACGGCGGTTCGACCGAGCGGCGCGCGATCGGGCTGCAGACGCGCTATTCCGAGGCGGGCCGCACGGCAGTCGGGCTGGTCGACTACGACATCGCGTTCCGGCAATTGAATGCTGCCTCCTTGATCGGCAACCTCAAGGTCGGCGAGTCGTGGATTATTGGGTTCAACGCGGATCATCGTCGCACGCCGTTGCTGGAGCTGAGCAATTCGCTCATCGGCCAGAACGTTACGGACCTGCAAGTGCTCGCAAGCGAGTTTACCCCCTCGCAACTCCAGCAGGTTGCGCTCGCCCGCACCGCGACCAGCAACACCGTTGTGCTCTCGGCCAGCCGTTCGATCGGCGAGCGCTGGCAGTTCATGGGCGATATCGGCGCGCTCGAATTGAGCGGTACGCCCGCCACGCCGGCCGTGCCCAGCACTTCATTGATCGCCGTTCCCGCCAACCCGTCGACCGGTCTGGACAAAACCGCCACAATGCAGATTGCCGGCGCGAGCCTGATGCAGGCAAGCGATTTGCATATTTTCAGCGCCCGGTTCGATGACTCACCCACCGATCGCAGCACGACGTTGTCCTGGGATGCACGCTTCGTGGTTCGCGGCTCATGGCGCTTGGGACCGCGATTCAGCGTCGAGCAATTGAACGATCCGTCGATCGGCGGCAAGCAGCTGCTGTATCTTCCGCAGGTCCGCAGCGACTGGACCAATCGCTTCTCCGTGATCGAAGTCATCGCGGGTTACTCGCTGCAAAATCAGCAAGCTCTGCAGCAACAGCAAGCATCGACCGGGCAGGCGCCGTCAGGCGCAATCGAGCAACGTTCATTGTATATCTCGGCCGCTTATCGAGTACGATTCTAAGTACTTATGCAGATTCGCCTGGGTTTGATGTTGCTTTTGGTCGCCATCGGTTCGTGCGCGAGCCGGCCGGCACCGCCGGCGCATGAGATCTTCGATGAGCAAACCGCCAGTACATTGACCGTGGTGAGCAAGCCGCTGGTGTTCGCACGCGAGCGATCCGACGTCGAGGCGCATGCGCGCGACTATGCGACATTGGTGGCAGTTGAAATCGACATGTCGGGACAGTTCCGGGAATTTCTGTTGTTGTACCGATGGTCAACCGTGGACCGGCGCATGTCGCCGCCGCCGCAGCCGAGCGAGGGCGCGCTGCGCATTTTGGCCGATGGGCGTGCAATCGATTTGCAGCCGATGGCGCAGCTGCCGGTCAGCATGAAGCAAAGCCGCGATTTACACGTCCCTGCTCATGGAGATGTCGTGCCTCGCGCCTACCGCGTCGACACAGAGCTGCTGAGATCCATCGCAGCGAGCCGCGAGCTGATGCTGCGGATGCCGCAAGAGCAGCTGAATTTGCCTTTCGCGCTGTGGGAGGATGGCCGCGGCGCACTCGCCAATTTTGTACACAGCGTCAATGCGCCGTAGACCACCAGCGTCGCTGCTTTTGATGATGCTGATGCCTGGGTTATGCGCCCCCTGGGAGGCCTCAGCCGCCACGGCGACGGATGTTAAAGTGGGTCAAATCCTGCCGGACGCGGCGCTCCATGGACTCAACGGACCGTCGCGAAAACTGTCTGACTATCGAGGCAAACCGTTGATCATCAACGTTTGGGCGAGCTGGTGCGGCCCGTGCAAGCAAGAAATGGCGTCGCTCGAGAGGCTTGCCTGGCTGGAGCTGGCACGGAACTTCAACGTGATCGGCGTTTCGACCGATGACTATCGGCAACCGGCCGTGAAATGGCTCGCGCGATCTCACTCGACCATCAGTCAATTTATGGACAATCAGCGGGAACTAGAGGATCTGCTGGATGCGTCCAAAATCCCACTCACCGTGCTGATAGGGGCCGACGGCCGAGTGCTGCAGAAGGTGTACGGGGCGCGCGAGTGGGATTCGCCGCAGGCGTTGCGGCTGCTGCGCGATACTTTCGCGCTATGACACACACTCAGGCATGCATGCTTGCAGTGGCAATGGGCGTCGGCGCCTGTGCCGAACTTTGCGCGTCGCCTGCCGGAGCTGAGGACGTGGGTCTGCGCACGGTTTCCGTGGATAGCACGGTGACCGTGGGCACGCTGCGGCCCTTGAGCGGTGTCAATGGAGGCCCGGCCGCCGAGTTCGGACTTAAGGCCGCGGGCGATGCCGAAGCGGCCGCCGGCGTCGATGGCACCGCAGCCTATCGCGCCGCCCGTGTTGATTTGGTACGTGTCCACAACGAGTTTGGGCCGGGCGATGTGGACGCGATCTTCCCTGACATGAGCGCCGATCCCAATAATGCCGCCAGCTACGATTTTGCGGCCACCGATCGGCTGATCGCGTCGATCAAAACGGCCGGCGCCGAACCTCTGTTTCGCATCGGCAGGAGCTTGGGAAGCCCCGCCGATCCGCCGGTGGACCTTGATAAATACGCGAATATCGCCCGGCACATCGTGATGCATTACAACCTGGGATGGGACAAGGGTTCGCGCAAGGCGATTCGCTACTGGGAGATTTGGAACGAACCGGATTCCAATCTCTATTGGAGCGGCACGCCGCAGCAGTATTACGCGCTTTATGAAAAGATCGCGCACGCTATCGAAGCGGTCGATCCGCAGGCTCTGATCGGCGGACCGGCGCTGGCGCGGCCGCTGGACGGCGGCGCCTACCGCGAAGGGCTGATCGACTTCATTCGCCTGCATCGCCTGCCGCTCGATTTTTTTTCCTGGCATTTCTTCCCCGTGGACATCGATGATCCCCGCGATTTCGTGACCATCGCCAGGCAACTGCGCATCATTCTCGACATGCGCGGTTTCGGCTCCGCGTTCAATGTCTTGGACGAGTGGAATGCGGACTTGACAGCACATGACATGCCGGCGCCGGCCCGCGCGGCGTTTGCCGCCAGCGCATTGATCTACATGCTGGGCGGCCCCATCGACCACCAGGCCTTCTATCGCGGCGACAGCGTCCTGCGCTCCGTGGGCGGCAAACCTGCCGCCGTCGGCCAAGCGCTGACGGCGTTCGGCCAGTTGAAGGACACGCCGGTCCTGGTGGGAACGGACGGCGGCGACGATGCAGGTTTTGCGCTCATCGCGGGACGCTCCGCCGATCGGCGCTTGGTGCAAATTCTGATCAGCAACTACCAAGTCTCGCCGGAACCCTCTGGATCGGGCGATGCGCTCAACATCACGCTTCCGGCGCGCCGGACTCTCGAATATCGCGATAACGGCGGGTATGAGGCCACGATCACTCTGCCCAGTTCGAGGAAGTATCGGATAAAGCGCTACCGCATCGCCGAAAATGCCAATTTCAGCTTGGTGGATCAAACAGTGCAGTCAGGACCTATCGTTCACCTGCGGGCGGTGTTGCCGCCGCCGGGGGTCGATTTCATCGTCATCGAAGCCAACTAATACTTGTTGAGACCCACGCGCAGCAGGTCGGCGATTTCAGCGGCAATCTGCGCCTTGCGCTGATCGTCGCCGCGCACCAATCCTTTCGCCAGCCAATTGCCGGCGCCGCGCATGAACAGCAGCAGGCAGTCCCGATCGACATCGCGCATCGAATGTTCGCTGTGCGCTTCAGCACACAGCGCGCGATACGCCTGGACCAATTCACGGCCGCGCATCGTGGCACGTACCTTTTCCTCATCGTTCAGCGAGTCGTAGCCCGTGGACGGACGCAGCGGCTCGATATCGTCGCGTTGATGCGAGATTGCATTCGCCCGCAGCACGGCGATCAGGGTATCAACGGCGGCGCCTCCCTGGGCGGTTGCCTGCTCGCGAATGAACGAGAAGATGCGGTCGGTGCGCGTGTAACAAGCGGAAAGAATCGTCTGCTTGTCGCCTACATAGTGATACAGCGACCGCTTGGTTGCGCCCACCGCCGCGGCGATGTCGTCAAGAGACGTGGTATCGACGCCGCGGCGATTGAACAGCTGCGAGGCGGCGGCGAGGATCTTTTCGCGTTTGGCCTCGAACAGCGCGCCGCGGTCGAAGAGGCCGCTCGGCCCCTTGAGCAACGGCGAAAAATCAATCGGCGGGGGATTCACGTCGCGCTTGCGGTCGGCGCCCCAGCCGTCCGCCAAGATATCGCTGGCCGCTTTGATGATTTGGCGGCGGCTGACCTTCAGCTGGATCGCCATGGCGGAGTTCAGTGGTATCGAATGGATGATGCTGATGATGGTGCGTGCGACGATGGGAAAGTCGCAGGACCTGATCTCCCCGGCTTTGGCGCCGCTCTCCAGGATGCTCGCGAGCCGCGCCACCACCGCTTCGTAGACGCCGAGCACGGTTTCGCGCTCAGCTTGGTCCAGCAAACCGATCTCGCTGAGCGCTGCGAGTTCCGGCTCGGCGGGATCGAGTACGCGGGCTATGAAATCGCCGACCACGAGCATGACGCCGTGACTGGCCTGAGCGGCTTCGCCGAGCTGCCGCGCCATGATCTCCGATGATCTGAGGTAGACCTGAAACATCAGGTCTACCCGATCCTCGACGTAGTAGTACAGCGATGCGCGCGAGAACCCCAGCTTGTCCGCGACGGCGGTCAAGGAGGTCATGGAAATGCCCTTGGAATTGAGTTCCCGCGCTGCTTGGTCCAGCAGCTGCTCGCGGCGGGATTTTCCGGCGGTTACGATGCCGTGCGCGGACGCGATGCTTTTGTTGGCCAGGCTCCTGCTCCTAGTACTCGATGGCGCAGCCCTGGGCTTGAGTTTCGGCGCGGCGCACGCCGTGACCCGCCAGCAGATCCTCGAGCGCGGCCTTCACATATTCGTGACCGATCGGCTGATCGGCGAATACCTGATCGTCCATCGCTCCCTGGTAAGCGAGCTTGCCATCGCGGTCAACCACGAAAAAGCTCGGGGTGGTCTTGGCGCCATAACGGCCGGCAATGCTGCCGCCAACATCGAACAAGAATGCCGTGACAGTGGCTTGGGTTTTCAGGACGCGCTGCCGAGCGGCTGCCGCCGTCAGGTAGCCCGCCCGGCCGGGAGCAGAGGTATTGATCGAGAGCCAAACCACATCGTGCGCGGCGGCAAAGCGCTGCAGGGCCTGCATGGTACCGTTCTTGTACTTCAACGCGGTGAATGGGCAAACAGGGCTGGTCCATTCCAACACCACCAGTTTCCCCGCGTAGTCCTTCAAGCTGTGTTGGTTGCCATCGGCAGCCTTGGCAACGAAGGCCGGCGCGGCAGCGCCGATATTCACCCG
>DASXNX010000020.1:0-39462 GCA_036494725.1 Steroidobacteraceae bacterium | reverse complement strand
TCGGTTGGCGGCACCAGTCGCGTGGCATTGGGCGGCCTTGCGCAGCGCTTGGTGCAAGACGGTCTGTTGGACGAACCGGCCATGCAGGACGCCATTGCCAAGGCCAAGGAAAGACGCATCAATCTGGTAACGCATCTCGTTGCCTCGAATCTGGCGACGGCCCGCGATATTGCCATCTCCGCCTCGAACGAGTTCGGGGTGCCGTTGCTGGATCTGGACGCCGTCGCCATTGATCAAGATGCCGTCCGCGCGGTAAGCGAAAAGCTCCTACAGAAGCATCGTGTGCTGCCGCTGATGAAGCGCGGCAAGCGCCTATTCCTGGCGGTCGCCGATCCGACCAATCTACATGCTCTCGATGAGATCCGGTTCCAGACCTCGATGAGCATTGAATTTGTCGTCGTCGAGGACGACAAGCTGCAAGCCGCTGTGACCAAGGCCCAGGATCAGGCCGAAGCCATCATGCCCAGCATGTCGGATGATGACTTCGATCTGGAGAATCTCGAGGTCACCGGCGGCGATGAGGATCCCAGCGCGGATGCGCTGGGGCGCGACGATGTCGAAGATGCGCCCATCGTGCGCTTCGTGAACAAGATCTTGCTCGACGCCATCAAGAAGGGTGCCTCGGACATTCATTTCGAGCCCTACGAGAAGATCTTCCGTATCCGTACCCGCCTGGATGGCGTTCTGAAAGAAGTCGCCATGCCGCCGGTGCAACTGGCAGTGAAGATCGTGGCGCGCCTCAAGGTCATGTCACGGCTCGATATCGCGGAGCGCCGTGTGCCGCAAGACGGCCGCATCAAGATGCGGCTCTCGAAGAATCGGGCCATCGATTTTCGCGTCAGCACCTGCCCTACCTTGTTCGGCGAAAAGGTCGTCACCCGTATTCTCGATCCCTCCAGCGCGATGCTGGGAATCGACGCTCTGGGGTACGAGCCCCCGCAGCGCGAGTTGTACCTGAAATACCTCGCCAAGCCGCAAGGAATGATATTGGTGACCGGACCTACCGGCAGCGGCAAAACCGTGTCGCTGTATACCGGACTCAATATCCTGAACAAGGAGGATTGCAATATCTCGACGGCTGAGGATCCGGCGGAAATCAATTTGCCCGGTATCAATCAGGTGAACGTCAACAACAAAGTAGGACTGACATTTGCCTCCGCGCTTCGCGCCTTTCTGCGCCAGGATCCGGACGTGATCATGGTCGGCGAAATTCGAGACCTGGAAACGGCCGAAATTGCCATTAAAGCGGCGCAGACCGGGCACTTGGTGCTGTCCACACTCCACACCAACGACGCACCGCAAACCTTGACCCGACTGGTCGATATGGGCGTGAAGCCCTACGCGATTGCCACATCCGTGAGCCTCATCATCGCGCAGCGTCTGGCGCGCAAGCTGTGCAGCAACTGCAAACAGCCGATTGATATCCCGGCTGAAGCGGCAAAAAAGGAAGGCTTCGAGCCGGCAGATATTGAACATGGGATCAGGGTGTATCGAGCCGTGGGCTGCGGCCAATGCACCGACGGCTACAAAGGCCGTCTTGGCATCTACCAAGTCATGCCCGTTACAGACACCATCGGCCGCATCATCATGGAAGGCGGAGGCGCGATGAATATCAATGATCAGGCGGTCAAGGATGGCGTTTGGAATCTGCGCCGTGCAGGGTTGGAAAAAGTGAAGTCCGGAGTAACCAGTCTGGAAGAAGTAAACAGCGTCACCATCGACTAGCGTGACTGCGAGGGATTGATTTATGGCGATATCGGCAACGGCAACCAAAAGAGAAACCCAGTTCATCTGGGAGGGCAAGGACAAGCGCGGCAACAAGGTGCGGGGCAAATCGCTTGCCGCGAACGAAACGGCGCTGCGAGCCGACTTGCGGCGCCAAGGCGTCGCGGCAACGCGCGTCAAGACGCAAACCAAGATGCGCGGCGGCGGAAGTGTTCAACCATCGGATATCGCCGTATTCGCCCGTCAGCTAGCGACCATGATGTCGGCCGGTATCCCCATGGTGCAGGCCTTTGAGATCATCGGTAACGGACATGAGAAGCCGGCGATGCAGAAGCTGGTGCTCGACATCAAATCGACGATCGAAGGCGGCAGCACGCTACACGAGTCGCTGGCGAAGCATCCGTTGTACTTTGATGACCTGTTCGTGAACCTGGTCGAGGCCGGCGAACACGCCGGCGCATTGGAAACCTTGCTGGATAAGATCGCGACCTACAAGGAGAAAACCGAGGCGCTGAAGAAGAAAATCAAGAAAGCTCTTTTTTATCCCGCCGCGGTGCTCGTGGTCGCGGTGATTGTGACCGTCATCTTGCTGATCTTCGTGATTCCGCAGTTCGAATCGTTGTTCAAGGGCTTCGGCGCAGACTTGCCGGCGTTCACGCAAATGGTCGTCAACATGTCGAAGTACATGCAGCACTATGGGTGGCTGCTCGGCCTCGTGGTCGGCGGCGCCATCTATGCCTTCATGTATTTTCACAAGCGATCCAGGAATATGCGCCGGGTGCTCGACCGCATGATGCTGAAATTTCCCATAATCGGGCCCATTCTGGTCAAATCGGCGATCGCGCGTTTTGCGCGAACTCTCTCCACGATGTTCGCGGCCGGCGTGCCCTTGGTGGAAGCGATGCAGTCCGTCGCCGGCGCGACGGGCAACATCGTCTATGAGGAAGGCACTCTTCGTATGAAAGACGAAGTGGCCACGGGCCAGCGTCTGCAGCGCGCCATGGAAAACACCGGGCTGTTTCCCAACATGGTGGTGCAGATGATCGCAGTGGGCGAGGAATCGGGATCATTGGATGCCATGTCGGCCAAAGTCGCCGAATTCTACGAGGCCGAAGTCGACAATGCGGTGGACAGCATGTCGAGCCTCATGGAACCCATGATCATGGCGGTGCTGGGCGTGCTGGTCGGCGGCATGGTCATCGCCATGTACCTTCCCATATTCAAACTTGGCCAAGCGATCTAGTAGCCGTTGCTGCAGGACATAGTCGCGGCTTACGCATACGACCCCGCGTTATTCGCGGGGTCTGTTTTTTTGTTGGGCCTCCTGGTCGGCAGCTTTCTCAATGTTGTCATCTACCGTTTGCCCATCATGCTGGAGCGTCAGTGGCGCTCCCAGGCGGCGGAGCTTTTGTCGTCGGGCACCGCATCGGCCGGCAGCGCGCCCGCAGAAACCGCGCCGGCTGCGCCCGAGCGCTTCACACTAGTTTTTCCCCGCTCCGCCTGCCCCAAGTGCAAAGCGCCCATCGAGGCTTGGCAAAACATTCCGGTGATCAGCTGGCTTATCCTTCGCGGCAGGTGCGCCTCTTGTAAAGCCCCGATCTCGGCCCGCTATCCGCTGGTGGAACTGGCGACAGGCGGCTTGTCCGCCTGGGTTGCGTGGCACTTTGGCTTCGAGTGGGCGGCAGCTTGCGGTTTGCTCCTGACTTGGGCCCTGATTGCACTCACGGGCATCGATTTAGATCACCAGTTGCTGCCCGACGACATCACGCTGCCCCTGCTGTGGGCAGGACTCCTGGCGGCCGTGATATTGGGTTCAACTACTGGGTCTGCCGTGCCGGCCGCTGCGCACGACGCGGTCATTGGCGCGGCGGCGGGCTACCTGAGCTTGTGGCTGGTGTTCCATGTCTTTCGGCGGGTCACCGGCAAGGAAGGCATG
Organism: Steroidobacteraceae bacterium; assembly: GCA_036494725.1. Classification (GTDB taxonomy): domain Bacteria; phylum Pseudomonadota; class Gammaproteobacteria; order Steroidobacterales; family Steroidobacteraceae; genus Bog-1198. Next base: position 35,801 of record DASXNX010000020.1, on the reverse strand, counting down.
GGATATGGGGATTTCAAGCTCTTGGCGGCTCTGGGCGCATGGTTGGGCTGGAAGATGCTGCCTCTGGTGATCTTGCTGTCGGCGGCCACCGGTGCCGTGCTTGGAATCTTGATGATCGTGTTCAGAGGCCGGGACCGCGGTGCGCCCATGCCTTTTGGGCCCTACCTGGCGGCCGCGGGATGGATCGCCATGATGTACGGCGATCGCTTGGTGAATGGGTACTTGCGCGTGTCGGGGCTGAGCCACCCGTGAACGCGCGGCTGCGCATCGGCCTCACGGGCGGGATCGCAAGCGGAAAAAGCACGGTGAGTCAGCGATTCATCGAGCTCGGCATCCCGGTGATCGACGCCGACTTGGCGGCGCGTAGGGTGGTTGAACCCGGCTCGCCGGGTTTGAGGCAAGTGGTCGCCCGGTTTGGCACGGGCATCCTCAATGGCGAGGGCGAGCTTGATCGCCCCGCGTTGCGCAACGTGATTTTCAGTGATCCCGAGGCCCGGAAGGCTCTGGATGACATCCTGCATCCGCTGATTCGTGCCCAGATGGAACAAGAGGCGGCGGATGCAACGGGACCTTATTTGATTCTCTCCATCCCGCTGCTGGTGGAGGGCGGCCGCGCGCACAGCCAAGTCGATCGCATCCTGGTCGTCGACGTCGATGAAGCGCGGCAGCTTGAAAGAGTTCAGCGGCGCGATGGTAGTTCGCTCGAGCAAGCTCGCGCCATGCTCGCATCGCAGGCAACCCGCGCCGCGCGTTTAGCGGAGGCGGATGACGTGCTGCCCAACAGCGGCACCGTCGCGGATTTGCGTCAGTCGGTGGACTTCCTACACCAGCGTTATTTGCAGATGGCGCAAGCCCGACTCGCTCCCCGCGCATCATCCTAAATCCAAGGTTTACCCTAAGGGCCCGAAGGGCTCACAATAGGGACATGAACTCTTTACCCGATATATCCGCCCACGCGGAAACCGAGGCGGCCCCGGTAGTATACGAGCAGCCTCTGAACGAGCGCATGCGCACCTTTCTGCGTCTCGAGTTTCTCTACACTCAAGCCACTTTCCACAGCGAATTGCCCAACCCGTGGAATTCGCGCGCCGCCGTCTCCAGTCTGCTCGAGATCCTGGCAATCACCGCGCGCGGAGACTCGCGCAGCGACGTGCTCAAGGAACTCGAGCGTCAAGTGAATGTTCTCAAGGAGTACCAGACGAAGACCGGCGTTGATCCCGGAAGGCTGAAGTCGTTGATGTCGAACCTCGTCAAGCTGCGCAACGACTTGTCGAATGTCGGCGGCAACCACATGGCACCGCTGCGCGATTCTGAATTCTTAAGCGCCGTGAAACACCGCAGCGCCATTCCCGGGGGAACCTGCGACTTCGATTTGCCGGACTACTCGTATTGGCTGAATCGCCCCGCTGAAATCCGCGGCGCCGAGTTCAACAGTTGGCTGGCCTTGATCCGGCCTTTATGCGACAGCATCGCGGAACTTTTGTGGTTGACCAGGCAAAGCGCGAAAGTCAAAGCGGAGATTGCCGTGGGCGGCATATTCCAGTTGCAGCTTGATCGCGAAAGCCCCTGTCAACTGGTGCGCGTGACCCTGCCGCCCGAAGCCGATTTGTTTCCGGAAATGAGCGGCAACCAGCACCGTTGCACCATCCGCTTTCTGAATTGGCTTGATTCCGGCGCGCGCCCCGTGCACGTTGAAACGGATGTGCCGTTTTTTCTGAGCTGCTGTACCTGACTCGAAGGGCAAGAATTGGCAACGACAGTCAAGTGCCCCACGTGCCGGCGCGAGGTGGAATTCTCGCCCGCGTCGTTGTATCGGCCCTTTTGCAGCGATCGCTGCCGGCTCATTGATCTGGGTGCCTGGTTCAGCGAGCAGCACAAAATACCGGAAGAATCGACAAGCGCCGAAGATGGCGCGCATTCTGAATCGCCCGAGGCATCCTAGCGCATGCAACCGGAGTTCTGGCAGGAACGCTGGCGCATCTCGCAGATCGGCTTCCATCAATCCAGTGTCGATCGCAATCTGCAAGCCTGCTGGCCTATCCTCGACATGGCGGCGAACAGCGACGTGTTCGTGCCCTTGTGCGGAAAGAGTCTGGACCTCAAGTGGCTGCGCGAACAAGGATGCAAGGTGACCGGCGTGGAGGTCTCGGACATTGCCGTGGAAGCCTTTTTCATGGAGAACGGCATTCCGGCCAGACGCCGCCCGCTCAACGGTTTCGACCTCTACGAAGCGGAGAGACTGCGACTGTTTCGCGGCGATTTTTTTTCGCTGACCCGCGAGCTGCTCGGCAACATATCCGTAATCTATGATCGCGCGGCGCTGATCTCATGGGAACCCGGCACGCGGGCGCGCTATGTCGAGCGCATGACGGCACTCACGCTGCCCGGCGTGCACACCTTGCTGATCGTAGTTGATTTCCCTCAAGCGCAAATGCAGGGACCACCCTTCTCCGTCACGGAGGACGACGTCGACCGGCTGTACGGCCGCGAACACTCGATCGAAAAACTGCTGCAGCGAGATATCCTCGAGATCGAACCTCGATTGCGGGCGCGCGGCCTGACCGAATTGCGCGAGGTCTGCTATCGTCTGACGAGAAAATAGAAAAGGATCTCTCCCATGGCTGACTGTCGCAACTCGGGGCGCTATCTGGCGCCGGCATTGGTAGCTTGTGGTCTCGCCTCTGGTGCCAATGGCGCGGAACTGACGATCGACCGCTTGTTCGATGCACCGGCGCTGGCAGGCCCGACGATCGTCGGCCTGAAGATTTCTCCGGACGGATCGCGGGTGACTTATCTTCAGGGCAAACCGGAGGAGAAGGATCGTCTCGATCTGTGGGAATACAACATCCTCGACCGCAAGGCCCAGGTGCTGGTCGATTCCAAGATCCTGGCGCCGGCCGGGGAAAAGCTCTCCGACGAGGAACGCGGACGCCGCGAGCGACAGCGGACAGCGGCACTCTCCGGTATCGTGGAATACAGCTTTTCCCCTGCGGGCGACGCCCTGTTATTCCCTCTGGGGGGAGATCTTTACTACTACCCGCTTGCCACGGCAGGGAACCACGCGGCGATGCGGGTCGTCCCGACGCACGGATCGGCCACCGACGCGGCGATCTCGCCGGGCGGCGCCTATGTCTCCTACATTCGCGATCAGAATCTTTATGCCTACGATGTCGCGAACGGCCATGCACGCGCGCTCACCACGGATGGCGGCGGCGCCATCAAGAATGGCATGGCCGAGTTCGTCGCCCAGGAGGAAATGGACCGCAGCACCGGCTATTGGTGGTCGCCGGATGATCGGCATATCGCATTTGTGCGCGTCGACGAATCTCCGGTCAAGCTCAGCGAGCGATTCGAGATCGCCGCCGACAATGTCAAGACCTTCGCGCAGCGCTATCCGACGGCCGGCGGGCCCAACGTGCAGATCCGATTGGGGGTCATCGCCGTCAAGAGCGGCAAGGTCTCATGGATGAATCTGGGTGCCGAGCAGGACATCTATCTCGCCCGGGTGGACTGGCTGCCGGACGGCAAGACGCTGGCGATCCAACGCGAAAGCCGCGATCAGAAAAGGCTCGATCTGTTGTTCGCCGACATCGAGACCGGGAAGATCCGCCTCATATTGACCGAAACCAGCGATAGCTGGGTCGATCTGAGCGATGAACTGACATTCCTGAAGAAATCCCGTGAATTCATCTGGGCATCGAGCCGCGATGGCTACCGTCATCTTTATCTCTATGACTATGACGGCCACATGATCCGGCAGCTGACGGCCGGCAAGTGGGTGGTCGACGATTTCCGCAAGCGTGCGGTGATGGGCGTGGACGAAGAGAAACGCGTGCTGTACTTCAGTGCCACCGAAAAAAGTCCCACCGAACGGCACCTCTACAACACCTCACTCGATACCCAGGATCCGCACAACGTACAACGCATTACTCAGGAAGCCGGCGTGCACGGCATCGTCATGTCGCCCGACACGCGTTTCTACATCGATCAGTTCACGAGCAGCGCGCAACCTCCACAGGTCAGCTTGCGCCTCACGGACGGCGCGCTGATGGCCTGGCTTCAGGAAAACAAATTGGACGCCCAGCATCCTGATGCGCCTTATCTTGCCGACAATTCCATTGGCGAAATCGGCACACTGACCGCAGCGGACGGACAGACCTTGTACTACAAGCTGTTCAAGCCACTGCATTTCGACCCGGCCAAGCGATATCCCGCCATCGTCTCCGTCTATGGCGGTCCGGGCGTGCAATCGGTTCTCGACACCTGGACCGGAAGCGGCTTCACTCAGATACTCACTCGTGCGGGCTTCGTGGTGTTCCAGCTGGACAATCGCGGCAGCGCGTTTCGCGGCACGGCCTTCCAGGCGCCGATACACTTGAAGTTGGGTGAAGTGGAAGTTGCCGACCAGGTTGAAGGCGCTCATTGGCTCGGGGGGCAGAGCTTCGTGGACCCGAAGCGCATTGGCGTCTGGGGCTGGAGCTATGGCGGCTATATGACGCTGATGCTCATGTTCAGGGCACCCGATGTGTTTCGCGCGGGCGTATCGGGCGCGCCGGTGACCGATTTCGCCCTGTACGACACGCACTACACCGAGCGCTATCTCGGCCGCCCGCAAGATAATGCGGCCGGATACGAGGCCAGCTCGGTTTTGTCCTACGCCAAGGACCTTAAGGGCAAGCTCTTGGTCATGCATGGCATGGCCGACGATAACGTGCTGTTCTTGAACAGCACCAAGCTCTTTCGCAAGTTGCAGGACTTGGACAAGCCCTTCACGGTCATGGTGTATCCGGGCGGCAAGCATGGGCTCATGCGGCAAAACGACGGGCGCCACGGTTACAAGATGATCAAGGAGTTCTTCGACGAGAACCTGAAGCCCTAAAGTTCGAGGTCGTGCGTTCCAGTGGCGCCCAGCGCCCATACCTGCTCGAGCGATATCTCGCGCGAGGATCGCGCGAACACTGGAATGCAAACCTGGGCGCAAAAGCTGGCGATCTCGACGGGCGTCGCCGCATCGCGCAGCACCAGAAAATCCGCGGCTGGCGCCGCAGCGCGTGCGTCGATCAGATCCGAGCAAATCGTGCCGCGCAGGCGCGGGCCCTGTTCTTGGACTACAGTCGCCGAGCCATTCACGACGTAGTTGGCGCTCGAGGCCACCACCAATCGCTCCGGCAAGCGCAGCGCTCGCACAATCGGACCGTCGGCAGGAAGCAATTGCACCGTCTCGAGTTCATTCTGCGTACACCAGCGCAATGCTTGGGCCTCGAGGCCTCGGGGCACGCCGCTGTAATGGCGCACCACCCACACATCCAGCAGGACTTCGCGTTCCGGGTAGGCGTGGCGCAATCGAATCAAGGGACGAGGATCGCCGATGGCGATGCCGAGTTCCTCGCGTAACTCGCGAGCGAGGCCGGCCCTTCGATCTTCGCCCGGCTCGAGCTTACCGCCGGGAAACTCCCAGCCGCCGGCCAGGTGCGTGCCTTTCGGCCGCTGAGCAATCAGCACCCGGCCTGCTCCGTCCGTCACCGCGCCGGCGACGACATGGATGACCGGACGCAGCTCCTCGGCGCTCAACCGCTCGCTTGCTGCAAAGCGCCGTGGCAGTGCTTGTACTTGCGGCCGGAGCCGCAAGGACAGGGTTCGTTGCGGCCCACTTTGGGCACCGCGCGCACGAAGGGTGCGGGTGCAGGCGTGCGCGGCTCCATTTCCATGACATTGCCGGCGGGAGCGGGAAGGCCGGGCTGCCCTGCCTGATCCGCGCCCGGAGGCGCCTGGATGGGCGAAACCGCTTCGGCATGTTGTGCCTGTAGCGCACGCACCAGGCGTTGCTGACGCTCCAGCTGTTCACGCTCGATCTCCGCCTCGCTGCGCACCTGAATCTTCGACACCGTCGTCACCGTGTCGAATTTGATGCGATCCAGCATGCCGGAAAACAATTCGAACGCCTCGCGCTTATATTCCTGCTTGGGATTCTTCTGCGCGTAGCTGCGCAGGTAAATACCCTGGCGCATGTAGTCCATCGCGGCAAGGTGCTCGCGCCAATGCTGGTCGAGCGTGCGCAATGTCACTTCTTTTTCGATGTGGCGCATCACCGGCGCGCCGACGCTGGTTTCCTTTTGGTTGTAGGCTTGCTCGAGGCCGGCGAGAATTTTGGCGCGCAGCGCCGACCCATCCCCCGCCTCTTCGGCCTTGACCCAGTCAACGACGGGCAGAGCGGCCCCAAAGTCGCGTTCGAGCGCCTGCGCCAAGCCTTTCGCGTCCCACTGCTCCTCGGGCGCGCCACCCGGGATGTATTGATCCACCAGTTGAACGACCACGTCCTCGCGCATGCCCTTGATCGCTTCCGCAACATCCTCCGCACCCATCAAATCCGTGCGTTGCTGGTAGATGACGCGCCGCTGATCATTGGCCACGTCGTCGTATTCCAGCAGCTGTTTGCGCGCATCGAAATTGTGCTGCTCGACGCGCCGCTGCGCGCGCTCGATTTGCCGCGTCAGCATGCCGCTTTCGATCGCCTCGCCGGCCTTCATGCCCACGCGCGTCATCAGCGCCTTCATGCGGGTCGGATCGCCGAAGATGCGCATCAAATTGTCTTCGAGCGATAGATAGAAACGGCTCGATCCGGGATCGCCCTGGCGCCCGGAGCGGCCCCGCAATTGATTGTCGATGCGCCGCGATTCGTGCCGCTCGGTGCCGATGATGTGCAAGCCGCCCGCGGCCAGCACCTTCTCGTGGCGTTCGCGCCATGCCGCCTGGATGTCTTGTAGCTCCGCCTCGTTGGGATTTTGAATGGCGTCGATCTGCGACTGCGCGCTGCCGCCCAGCACAATGTCGGTGCCGCGGCCGGCCATGTTGGTGGCGATGGTGATGGCGCCGGGACGGCCGGCCTCGGCCACGATGTGCGCCTCGCGTTCATGCTGCTTGGCATTCAAGACTTCGTGAGGAATCTTGGCGCCCTGCAAGAGCTTGGCGACCCGCTCGGATGCCTCGATCGAGGTGGTGCCCACCAGCACCGGTTGGCCGCGCTTCACGCAATCCTGAATATCCTCGAGAATGGCTTGAAACTTATCGTGTTCCGACAGAAACACGAGATCGGCGCGGTCGGCGCGGATCATCGGCTTGTGAGTCGGAACCACCACCACTTCCAGTCCGTAGATCTGTTGGAACTCGAAGGCCTCGGTGTCGGCCGTGCCGGTCATGCCGGAGAGTTTCGAGTACAGCCTGAAATAATTCTGGAAGGTAATGGAGGCGACGGTCTGGTTTTCCTCGCGGACCTTCACACCCTCCTTGGCCTCCACCGCCTGATGCAACCCGTCCGACCAGCGCCGTCCCTGCATGGTTCGGCCGGTGAACTCATCGACGATGATGACCTCGCCCTGACGCACGATGTATTCCACGTCGCGCTTGTAGAGCGCGTGCGCGCGCAGCGCCGCGTTCAAATGATGCATGAGGCGGATATTGGTGGCGTCGTACAGACTTTCGCCCTCACGCAACAGGCCGATCTCCGCCATCAATTGCTCGACCTTCTCATGGCCGTCTTCGGTCAAGGTGGCCTGCTTGGTCTTCTCGTCGATTGCGAAGTCGCCGGGACCCTCTTCTTCCTTCTGCCTTACCAGGCGCGGAATCAAGGCATTGATCTTGATATAAAGTTCCGTGCTCTCTTCCGCGGGCCCGGAGATGATCAGCGGCGTGCGCGCCTCGTCGATCAGAATCGAATCCACCTCATCGACGATCGCGAACGACAGCTTGCGCTGCACTCGATCCTCGAGACGGAAAGCCAGGTTGTCGCGCAGATAGTCGAAGCCGAATTCATTGTTCGTGCCGTAGGTGATGTCACAGGCGTAGGAGGCGCGCTTCTCATCCGGGGTCTGCGCGTTCTTGATGACCCCGACCGTCATACCGAGAAAGCGAAACACCGGGCCCATCCACTCCGAGTCGCGCTGCGCCAGATATTCATTCACGGTTACGACGTGCACCCCGTCCCCGGTGAGGGCATTCAAGTACGCAGGCAGCGTCGCCATCAACGTCTTGCCCTCGCCGGTGCGCATTTCCGAAATCTTGCCGGCGTTCAAAACCAAGCCGCCGATCAACTGCACATCGAAGTGACGGAGGCCCAGTTTGCGGCGCGATGCCTCGCGCACCAGGGCAAAAGCTTCGGGAATCAAATCATCGAGCGGCGTGCCCGCGGCAAATCGAGCCTTGAGGTCGCGAGTCTTCTCGGGAAATTGCTCGTCGGTGAGCGCCGCGACACTGGCTTCGAAGCCGTTGACGGCCGCAACGGTACGGCTCAGCTCCTTGATGATGCGCTGATTGCGGCTGCCAAATACTTGCGTCAGAAGCTTCCACACGCGAGGGAGTCCTTGAAGAAAACTGGGTATTGTACGGATAGACCGGAACGGCAGGAAATCGTTTCGAGAGGCCTTTTTGGCCTCTTAGGGCTTAGCGATCCTCGCCGATGAAGCGCAGGGGGTCGACCTGAACGCCATTTTTTAGAACCTCGAAATGCACATGCGGCCCGGTTGATCGGCCGGTGGACCCCATCAGCGCCACGTCCTGGCCCTTGCGGACCATGTCGCCCTGTTTCACCAGGATTTGCTCGTTGTGACAATAGCGGGTGGCCAAGCCATTGCCATGATTGATTTCCACCATCTGGCCGTAGCCCGATCGGTCTCCTGCATAAGTGACGAGACCCGCGGCCACAGCCGTCACTTTCGTGCCCTCGGCACCCGCGAAATCCACACCCTTGTGCACCGCACTATAACCCGTGAAGGGATCTGCACGCCGGCCAAAATACGATGAAATCCAACCTTCTTCGACCGGCCGCCCTTCAGGATAAACCTGGCGATTGAGCTCGCGGGTCAGGATCATGTTTTCCAGAACGCCCAGCTGCTGCTCGCGGCTGGCAAGCTGGCTCCCCAGATCGTCCACCATGGCGGTCAGGTTCGGGATCTGGGCGGGCTGGCCGTCCGCGCCTTCGGCACCGCCGAGCGATGGCGGATGCCCGAAATCGAATTCGCCATCATCCAGATTCGCCATGCGCGTCAGGCGCTTACCGAGGGCGTCCAAGCGGATCACGCTGGCATTCATTTGCCCGACGCGCAGCGCGAGAGCATTGACCTTCTCTTGCAGAACGCGCTTGGTATCCTCGATCTGTGCCTTCTGGCGCAAAAGCTCGGCCGACCAGTTGCCGAGCTGATCGATGGGGTTACCGCTGCCATGGCGTGCGCCGAGACTCACCCCGATGGAGAACGCCATGCCGACGATGCCCAACACCAGCAACACCGCAGCCGACATAATAACCGGATGTCGCAGGTCAAATTGTTTCACTCGGCCCGACTTGCGGCCGACAAAAATGACATTCATAACGGATGATTCTTCCAACGCCGACGCAAAAATGCTGTCTTATGTCGCATCGAGGATTGGCTTTTACCTCGAGCGGCATTGGTAGACTATGCAGAAAACTGACTCAAAACAAGGATTTCGGCACGGTTTTCCAATGTCATTTCCGGACGTGAAATATTATTGCAATGCAAAACTCTAAGAGCGTCAGCGAGTTACTGGAAAGAGGTGGGAAGCGGCTTTCACTGCTGAAGACTCGCTCTTTGGAGCGCTCGGCAGTCTTGCAGCAGGTGAGGGCCGCCTTGCCGGTCCGTCTGGCTCAGGCGGTGGTCAGCGCCGGAATCGAACATGGTCGCCTGACCATCGGTGTCGAAGGGGCCCATTGGGCTTCGAGATTGCGCTATTGCACCGAATCGGTGCGCAAAGGCATGGCCAAATCAACTCAGGCTGAAATCTACGCGGTTCGCATCCGAGTGGTGCCGCCGCTGCCGCTTCCCGCGTAAATCCCGTCCGTTACGCGTGCGCCGTCGCCGCCGCCACGTAGGAAATCGGCGCATCGGCCAAGCTCTCGAAAGTCACTTCTTCCCAGGCGCTTTGCGTGCCGATGAGAGTGCGCAACAATTTGTTATTGAGTCCATGCCCGGATTTGAATCCGCTGAATTGGCCGATCAAACTGTGACCAAGCAGGTACAAGTCGCCGATGGCGTCCAGGATCTTGTGCTTGACGAACTCGTCTTCGTAGCGCAGACCATCCTCGTTCAGCACCCGATAATCGTCGAGCACGACGGCATTGTCCATGTTGCCTCCCAGCGCGAGATTGCGGGAGCGCAGGCTTTCCAGGTCGCGCATGAAACCGAATGTGCGGGCCCGGCTTATTTCGCGCAGGAATGAGGTCGTCGAGAAATCCATCGACGCGACCTGGGAATGCTTTTTGAAGGTTGGATGATTGAATTCGATCTCGAAATTCACCTTGAAGCCATCGTAAGGGTCAAATCGCGCCCATTTGTCGCCATCATCGACCTTGAGACTGTCCAGGATCCGGATGAAACGTTTGGGCGCCTTTTGTTCCTCGATGCCCGCCGATTGCAGCAAAAATACAAACGGGCCGGCGCTGCCGTCCATGATGGGAACTTCACCGGCGCTGACTTCCACCAATGCGTTATCGATTCCCAGTCCCGCCAGGGCGGAAAGCAGATGTTCCACCGTGGATACCTTCACTTCGCCGCGATGCAAGGTGGTACCCATCATGGTGTCGCCGACATTCTCAGCGTGCGCCTTGATATCGACGGGGTGCTCCAAATCCGTACGGCGGAAGACGATGCCGGTATCGGGGAGCGCGGGCCTCAGCGTCATGAGGACCTTTTTCCCCGTGTGCAGCCCTACTCCCGTGGCTCGAATCGAATTTTTGAGTGTTCTTTGATTCAGCATTATTCAGCAATAAGTGAAATCGGATCCAATCAGGTGCCAAAGGTACCACAGGCTTACCTTAAGCCTGAACCCGATAATCACATCTTTACATTTCTGCACCTAAGTTCCTGCAGCCCAAAATGAGCGCCCTTGAGGATCACCTGAGAAGGGCGCCAAATTTTGGAATGTCGAACTGCCTAGAGGACTAATCCGCCTGCCGGCGCAAAAACGCCGGAATATCCAGCAAATCCTCCGAGTCCGGTTCGACGCGTAGGCCGTCGCCGACCGCACGCTGCCTCTGCACCGTCGGTTTATCCAGCATTGCGTAGTCCGGCGTGATCGGTGATTTTTGACGCACCACGCGCATGGTGAGCGGCGGCGCGGCTGCCGCGATCGCCACCGGATGCGGCGCTGCCTTGGCTTGCGGCTTTCCCAAGCCTGTGGCCACCACGGTCACTCGAATCTGATTCGCCATCTCAGGATCGATCACGGTACCCACGACCACGGTCGCGTCATCGGATGCGAATTGCTTGATGACATTGCCGACTTCCTGGAACTCGCCGATGGACAGATCCATGCCGGCCGTCACGTTCACCAGAATCCCCTGAGCGCCGGACAGGTTGATGTCCTCCAGCAAGGGACTGGAAATCGCCGCCTCAGCCGCCTCGCGAGCGCGATCGTCGCCGGAGGCGGTTCCGGAACCCATCATGGCCATGCCGGTTTCCGACATCACGGTGCGTACGTCTGCAAAATCCACATTGATGAGGCCGGGCCGCGTGATCAGTTCCGCGATCCCCTGCACCGCACCTTGCAGCACCGTGTTCGCCGCCTTGAAGGCGTCGAGCAGCGTGGTCGAACTGCCGAGCACCGACAGCAGTTTCTGGTTGGGAATGGTGATCAGCGAATCGACATACTTGGATAATTCCATCATGCCTTGATCGGCAACGCGCGAGCGTTTGTTGCCTTCCATCTCGAAGGGTTTGGTCACCACCGCAACCGTCAAGATGCCGAGCTCCTTGGCGACCTGCGCCACCACCGGCGCGGCGCCGGTGCCGGTGCCCCCGCCCATACCGGCGGTGATGAACAGCATATCGCAGCCCTCGATGAGCTCGATGATGCGGTCGCGGTCCTCCATCGCTGCCTGGCGGCCAACCTCGGGATCGGCGCCCGCGCCCAGGCCCTTGGTGATGTTGCAGCCGATCTGCAGCGCGGTGCGCACCTTGGAGTGCTTCAGCGCCTGCGCATCGGTGTTGATGCAAATGAAATCCACGCCCTCAAGGCCCGCCTGGACCATGTGCGAGACGGCATTGCCGCCGCCGCCGCCCACGCCCAGCACCTTGATAATGGCGCTCTGACTATATGAATCCATCAGTTCGAACATTCCGGTTCTCCTTACGTTTGTCTCGTCATTCAAAAATTGCCTTGAAACCAGCTCTTCATTCGTTCCAGCAAACTCTTCACGCCGCCCGCGAGCAGCGGGGCTTCCGTGCGAGATGACTCCAGATTGCTTTTGGCGAAGAGCAACAGCCCGACGCCGGTGGCGTGAATCGGATTGCTCACGACTTCCGCCAAACCACTTACGTATTGCGGCACGCCCAACCGGACCGGCATGTGAAACACTTCCTCGGCGAGTTCGATGGCGCCTTCCATCTTGGCGCTGCCGCCGGTGAGCACGATGCCCGTGGCCACTTGCTCCTCGAGTCCGGCGCGGCGCAATTCATCGCGGATCAGGGCGAACAATTCCTCGTAGCGGGGTTCCACGATCTCGGCCAGGGTCTGGCGGGCAAGGCGGCGCGGCGGTCGGTCGCCCACGCTCGGCACCTCGATGGTTTCATCCGGATTCGCCAGCTGCGACAGCGCGCAGGCGTACTTGATCTTGATATCCTCGGCGTATTGCGTCGGCGTGCGCATCGACACCGCAATGTCGTTGGTGATCTGATCGCCGGCGATGGGAATCACCGCGGTGTGGCGGATGGCGCCGCCGCCGAACACGGCGATGTCGGTGGTGCCGCCGCCGATATCCACCACGCACACGCCAAGATCCTTCTCATCCTCGGTCAGCACGGCATAGCTCGAGGCCAGCTGCTCCAGGACGACGTCATCGACTGCAAGCCCGCAGCGCTGCACGCACTTTACGATGTTCTGCGCGGCGCTGTCCGCGCCCGTGACGATGTGTACCTTGGCCTCGAGCCGCACGCCCGACATCCCGATCGGATCGCGGATCCCCTCCTGCGAATCGATGATGTATTCCTGCGGCAGCACATGCAGGATCTTCTGATCGGCCGGGATCGCCACCGCCTTGGCGGCGTCGATGACGCGCTCCACGTCGCCCTGCACGACTTCCTTGTCCTTGATGGCCACGATGCCGTGCGAGTTGAGGCTGCGCACGTGGCTGCCGGCGATGCCGGCATACACCGAGTGGATTTCGCACCCGGCCATGAGCTCTGCTTCCTCGACGGCGCGTTGTATGGATTGCACCGTGGACTCGATGTTGACCACGACCCCCTTCTTCAAGCCGCGCGATGGGTGGCTGCCGATGCCGATGATTTCCAGCACGCCGTCGGATCTGATCTCACCGACGATGGCGACGACCTTGCTCGTGCCGATATCCAGCCCCACCAACAAATTTCGATCAGAACGCTTTGCCATGTATTTGAAAAATTCCTGTTAAGCGTCGGTGTCGTCGGCGCGTTTCGCCGCGACCGACGCCGGTGTGCCCTGGTTGCGCCAGCCGATGGCGAAGCCGTTCGAATAGCGCATGTCCACGTACACGATTTCCGTCACCCGATGCGCGATGACCTGCGAAGCGGTGCGAATGAAGCGCTCGATGCGCTCATCCACGTCGCGCCTGCCCAGACGCACGGTGACGCCGCTGTCCAAGTCCATCTCCCAGGCGCCGCGCTCGTCGAGGCGCAGCGCCGCGATGCGCATGCCGGCTTCGAGCATCCGGCCCGATGCAGTCAGGTAGCGCTGCGCCACCTGCGATTCCGTGCCGTCGGGACCGCTCAGGCGCGGCAGTTCCGCCGGCACATGGGTTGCCTCTTTGACGAACAGCTCGCCGCGCGTGTTGAGCAATCCGGACTCGCCCCAGCGCGCGGCCGCGGTCTGTTCGATCACCGTCACCCGCAGGCTGTTTGGCCAACGCCGCGCAATGCGCGCATGGTCCACCCAGGGCAATGCCTCGACCGCACGCTGGATGTCGTCGAGATTCGCGGACATGAAGCCGGCGTGCGCGAAGGGCGCCACGGCCTTTTCGATTTGCCCCGGCGAGACGCGCTGAAAAGCACCGTCCATGGAGATCGCGCGCACCGGCCGGTCCAGCCCCCAGATGAGCGCGGTCAGGGCGCCGAGAACCAGGAGCAGCAGCGCGCCGCGCCGCAAGTGCGTTCGCCACTGCCGCATGAAAGTTGGCCAGCGCCAGGCGGCCTTGGGCGCCTTGGCCTTGCTCTTGAATCGATTGCGTCGCAGGGTCAGTTTCATTTGCGTTCTCGCAGGAAGCTGGTTTCAAGGACGCGCCACACCAGTTCTTCGAAGTCCATGCCTGCCTGGCGCGCCGCCTTCGGCGTCAAGCTATGACTGGTCATTCCCGGAATGGTGTTGATCTCGATGAAGTAAGACTTGCCGCTGGCGCGATCGCGCATGAAATCGACGCGGCCCCAGCCCAGGCAGTCGGTCGCCTTGAAGGCCGCCAGCGTTGCCGATTGCAATTCCGCCTCGTCGGCCGGGTTGAGGCCGCTGGGGCAGTGATACTGCGTGTCGTCGCGAAAATACTTCGCCTGGTAGTCGTAGAACTCCGTCGCCGGCACGATGCGGATCGAGGGCAGGCATTGATCGTGCAGCACCGACACCGTGTACTCATCCCCGGCGACGAAGGCTTCGGCGAACACGATGGGGTCGATGGCGCGCGCCTCTTGGTAGGCCCGCGGCAATTGATCGGCGGCGACGACCTTGGTGATGCCGACGCTTGAGCCCTGTGATGCAGGCTTGACCATCATGGGCAAGCCGATGCGCTTGAGCGCGGGGTCCAAATCGGACGTTTTCGAGAGAACCGCATAGTCGGGTGCGGCAATTCCTGCCCCGACCACCACGCGCTTGGTCTTGAGCTTGTCCATGGTAAGTGCGGAGGCAAGCACGCCGCTGCCCGTGTAAGGCATGCCCAACCATTCGAGCGCCCCCTGCATGGCGCCGTCTTCGCCTCCCGGACCGTGCAGAGCGTTCCACACCCGCGCGAATCCCTCGCGAAGCAGATCTTGTATCGGTTTTTCCGATGGATCGAAGGCATGTGCGTCGACGCCGCGGCGCTTCAGCGCCTCGAGCACGGCGTTGCCCGAGAGCAGCGAAATCTCGCGCTCGCTCGAGTCGCCGCCCAGCAGTACCGCCGTCTTGCCGAAGTCCTTTGGCGAACCGGCACGGCGCAAAGCGCTCTTGGTGGCGAGCAGACTCATGCCGCCTCCCCCACGATGCGCACCTCGGTATGAAGATCAATGCCATGCACCGCGGCAACGGTCTTCTGTACGTGCACAATGAGCGCTTCGATATCGGCGCTGCGGGCCGCGCCATGGTTGATGATGAAGTTGGCGTGCTTGTCCGAGACCGAAGCATCGCCGATGCGAAACCCCTTGAGGCCGGCGCTTTCGATCAACTGCGCCGCATGATGATGCGGCGGATTGGTGAATACCGAACCGCAGCTCCACTCGCCGATGGGCTGCGTCGCGCGGCGCTTATCGAGCAGCTCCTTGATCGCATCGCTGTTGATGCCCGGCCGGCGCTCGAACTCGAGCCGCGCGCCGATAAACCATTCGTTGCCGGGGCCGGTTACCTGGCGATAGCCGATGGAATAGTCGGTGCGCGCACGAGTATGCCGCATGCCGCGCCGGTCCAGTACCTCGACTTCGACCACATGCGTCCATGTCTCCTGGCCCCAGGCCCCGGCGTTCATCGCCAATGCGCCGCCGAGCGTCCCGGGAATGCCGGCGAAGAATTCCGCCGGCCCCAGGCCCCACTTCACGCATTGCCGCGCGATGCGCGCGCAGGGCACGCCGGCCTCAACACGGATGCGGGTGGCGCTGTGACGCTCGAGCGCGCCCAAGGCACCGTGGGTGGCAACGACGGCGCCGCGAATTCCGCCGTCGCGCACCAGCAGATTGCTTCCCAGGCCCAGCCAAAGCAGCGGCACTTCGCTGGGCAGCTGGCGCACGAACGAGGCCAGATCCATGATGTCGCGCGGCGTGAAGAAGAAATCCGCGGTGCCGCCGGCATGCCAGGAGGTGTGCTTCGCCATGGACACATCGCGCAGCACCCTGCTCGAGAATTCGGGCGAGAGCTCCAGGGAGTGCTGGGCGTTCAAGCGGCCGCTCCTGCCGCGAAGCGGCGCTTCAAGTCCTGGGCAACCGCGCCCAGGTTGCCGGCGCCCATGGTCAACACCAGATCGCCATCTTGCAGCACCGCGCGCAAGGACTCGGCGAGCTCATCCACGCTCTCCACAAAAATCGGCTCGACCAGCCCGCGGCTGCGAACCGCGCGGCAAATTGCGCGTCCGTCGGCGCCGGCGATCGGCGCTTCGCCGGCTGCATACACCTCCGTCACCAGGAGCACGTCGCATTCGCTCAAAGTTCGGCCAAAATCGTCCAGCAAGTCGCGGGTACGCGTATAGCGATGAGGCTGAAACACCAGCACCAAGCGCCGCTGCGGCCAGCCTTGACGGGCCGCTTCCAGCGTCGCGGCAACCTCGGTGGGATGGTGGCCGTAATCGTCGACGATCAACGCACGGCCGCCGCCCCACTGAATCTCGCCGAGCTGCTGCAAGCGCCGCTCGATGCCCTGGAAGTGCGCGAACGCCCGTTGAATTGCCGCATCCGGTATCTCGAGTTCCGTTGCCACCGCCAGCGCTGCCAGACAGTTCAGTACATTGTGACGCCCCGGCAGATTGATGGTGACGGTGAGCGGCTTGTGCCCCGTGCGCTGCGCCTCGAAGCGCGACTGCAATCCCAAGCGCTGCACATTGACCGCACGCACGTCGGCACCCTCGCCGAAACCGTAGGTGACGAAGGGCCGCGCCACGGATTCCAGAATGCTGCGCACGTGCTCATCGTCCGTGCACAGCACCGCGAGGCCGTAGAACGGCAAGTTATGCAGAAAATCCACGAAGCTCTGCTTCAGTCTCGCGAAGTCCCCCTCATGCGTCGCCAGATGATCGTTGTCGATGTTGGTGACGATGGCGATCATGGGCTGCAGATGCATGAAGGACGCGTCGCTTTCGTCGGCCTCGGCGACCAGGTAGCGGCCGGCGCCCAGGCGTGCGTTGCTGTCGGCGCTCTTCAAGCGGCCGCCGATGACGAAGGTGGGATCGAGGCCCGCCTCCGCCAACACGCTCGCCACCAAGCTCGTGGTCGTGGTCTTGCCATGGGTACCGGCGACCGCGATCGAATAGCGAAAGCGCATCAGCTCCGCCAGCATCTCCGCGCGCGCCACGACCGGAACGCGCTTGGCCAGCGCGGCCGCGACCTCGGGATTGTCGCGATTCACGGCGCTCGAAACGACCACCACGTCGGACTTGCCGAGGTGATCGGCGCTGTGGCCGATGAAAATCGTGACGCCCAGGCGCGCCAGGCGTTCCGTGACCGAGTTGCTCTTGAGATCCGAGCCCTGCACCTCGTAGCCCAAGTTGAGCAGCACCTCGGCAATACCGCCCATGCCGCTGCCGCCGACCCCCACCAGGTGAATGCGCGAAATGCGGCGCATGCGATCGGTCATGCGCGTGCGCTCATGCTTGCGCTCGCTCATGCGCGCGCTCCCGCGGCGATGCACAGATCCGCCAAGGTCGATGCGGCATCGGTCACGCGTGCGCGCCGCGCGGCTTCCGCCATCTTGAGCAAGCGGGCGCGATCCGTTGCGAGATCGCCGATGATGTTGCTCAAGGCTTCGGGCTCAAGGTCGCGCTCCTGAATGATGCGCGCTGCGCCCAAGTCCACCATGACGGCGGCATTCTTGGTCTGATGATCATCGGTCGCGATGGGCAAAGGCACGAAGATGGCGCCCAAACCCGCTGCCTGCAGTTCCGCGACGGTCATCGCGCCGGCCCGGCAAACCGCCAGATCCGCCCAGGAGTAAGCCTTGGCCATGTCGTCGATGAACGGCAGCACCTCGGCCTCGACTTGCGCGTTCCGGTACAAGGCGCGGGTGCTCTCGAAGCCCCGCTCGCCGGTCTGGTGGCGAATCTGCGGGCGTGCGTTGGGAGCCAGGCGCGCCAGCGCGCGCGGCAGCTCGGCGTTCAGGCGCTGCGCACCCTGGCTGCCGCCGAATACCAGCACACGCGCACGCGCCTCGCGTCCTGCGAATCGCAGCGCCGGCGGCGGCAGCGCCGCAATGTCCGCGCGAACCGGATTGCCGATGGTGCGGACCTTGACCTTCGGTCCGAAGCTGCCCGGAAATGCTTCCAAGACTTGATTCGCGAGGCGCGCCAGAGCGCGATTGGTCAACCCGGCGATGGCATTCTGCTCGTGGATCAACAAGGGAATTCGCATCAACCAAGCGGCAATGCCGCCCGGCCCGCTCACATAGCCGCCGGCCCCCAGCACCGAACGCGGCTTGACCCGGCGCAGCACGCTCATCGCCTGCATGACCGCGTTGACGATGCGCAGGGGTGCCAGCATCCAAGCCTTGAGACCCTTGCCACGAATGCCTGCCACGCGCACCCACTCGATGGGAAAGCCCTGCGCCGGCACCAGCTTGGACTCCATGCTGCCGGGCACGCCCAGCCACACGACCTCCACGCCGCGCGCGCGCAGCACCTGCGCCACCGCCAGTGCCGGAAATACGTGGCCGCCGGTGCCGCCCGCCATGATGAGTACCGGACCGGCCATGGCCAGCACGGCGCTCATCGGGCGCTTCCCGGCACACGCGCCACAGCCGAGCGCGAACTGCACTTGACCTCGTGATAAATCCGCAGCAGTGCCCCCAGCCACGCCAGGCTCACCAATAGGCTGCTTCGGCCATAGCTCAACAGCGGCAGCGTCAGACCCTTGGTCGGAAGCACCCCCATGTTGACCCCGATGTTCACGCTGGCCTGCAACCCGAGCCAGATGCCGAACGCCATCGCGAGATAGGCTTGAAAGCGCAGGCCGGATTGCGCGGCCAACCGGGAGATGTGGAATGCGCGCCACACCAGCGCAACGAACAACGTGAGCACCCCCATGACGCCGACCAGGCCGAGTTCCTCCGCCAGCACGGCAAATACGAAATCCGTATGCGCCTCCGGCAGATAAAACAGCTTCTGGACGCTGCTGCCCAGCCCCACCCCGAACCAGGAGCCGCGGCCGATCGCGATCAACGATTGGGTGAGTTGAAAGCCGCCGTTGAAAGGATCATCGAAGGGATGCAGAAATATGAGCAATCGCTTCAAGCGATACGATGAGGTCAATGCCAGCAGTGCGAATGCCAGCACCGCCGTCGAGAGCAAAAATGCCACGTAGCGCAGGCGCGCACCGGCGACGAACAGCACCGCGAAACCGGTGGCAATGAGCACGGTGGCGGCGCCGAAGTCCGGCTCGCCCAGCAACAGGATGGCGGTGATTGCAAGCAAACCGAAGGGCTTCAAAAGCCCCGGCAACGTGGTTTCGAGCTCGACGCGCTTGCGCACGCAGTAGCTGCACAGCCAGATCAGCACCAGTACCTTGGCAAGCTCCGAAACCTGAAAATTAAGGACCCCGATCCTGAGCCAGCGGCGCGCGCCGTTGACGCGCGCTCCCAGTCCGGGAATCAACACCAGCGTCAGCATCAACAATGCGAGCAGCAACAAAGCCAGGCCGTACTTGTCCCACAGCTCGGTCGGAACGCGCGTCACCACCCAGCCGAACAGCAATCCGGCGAACGTGAAAATAAATTGGCGCTCGAGAAAATAGAACGGATCTCCCATGTCGCGCGCTGCGATCGACATGGAGGCCGATGTCACCATGATCAGACCGACCAGCAGCAGGGCCGCGGTCAGCCCCAAGGTGACCGAATCCCAGGCGAAGGGCATTCGCTCCCGTGCCCGCACGCCGTAGGACATAGTGGCGGTGCTCATGCGTGCAAACCCGCAAGTGCGCGCACCGCTGCCGCGAACACATCGCCGCGATGACCGTAGTCGCGAAACATGTCCAGGCTTGCGCAGGCGGGCGACAACAGCACCGTATCGCCGGGCGAAGCGGCGAGTTGCGCCGCCTTGACGGCATCTTCCATCGTTGCGGCGTTCGCCGTGGCGCAGACGCCCTGCAGCGCGGCGGCTACGCCTGACGCATCCTTGCCGATCAGGACGGCGAATCGCACCTTGCCGCGGAATGCGGCCGCCAGCGGCGTGAAATCCTGCCCCTTGCCCTCGCCGCCGGCGATCATCACCAAGGGCCCTTTCATGCCCGCCACAGCGGCGATGGTCGCTCCGACATTCGTGCCCTTGGAATCGTCGACGTAGTGCACGCCGGCGATGTCCGCCACCCATGAGGAGCGGTGCGCCAGTCCGGGAAAGGTTTCAAGCGCTTCGAGCATTTTTGCCGTGGGCAGTCCCACCGCATCGCCCAGCGCCAGCGCCGCAAGCGCGTTGGCGGCATTGTGATCGCCTGCGATCTTCATGCGCGCGGTGTCGAGCAGCTTCTCGCCGCGGCGGCTCAAGAAGACCTGGCCGCCGCTGCGCATCAACGAGTAATCGCTGTCGGAGCGCTCGATCGAGAAGGTGACCGTGTGCGCCGCATCGTCCCGATAGGCCTTGCCGCGCATGGCCATCACCCACGGATCGTCGGCATTCAAAACCACGGTCGACGCCTTCGCGAGAATTCTTCCCTTGGCCTGCGCATAGGCGGCCACCGAGGGGTAACGGTCCAGGTGATCCGCGCTGACGTTGAGCACCACTGCCGCTTTGAGCACCAACGATGCGGTGGTTTCCAGTTGAAAGCTCGACAGCTCCAGCACGTACAGATCGGGTACCGGCTGTTCGAGCAGGTCCAGCGCCGGCTCGCCGAGATTGCCGCCGGCGAGTACCCGCCGGCCCGCCGCCGCGGCCATGCGCGCGAGCAGGGTGGTGACCGTGCTCTTGCCGTTGGTACCGGTGATACCGACCACGGGCGCACGGACCGCGCGCGCGAATAGTTCCACATCGCCTAAGACCTCGATGCCGCGCGCCCGCGCTTCTCTCGCGATGGGTTCCTCGGGCGACACACCCGGCGAGATGAGCAGCTGCGAGGCGCCCTCGAGCAGAGAAAGATCGAAGCCCCCAAGCCGCAACTCGATCGAATTCTTCAGTTCACCGAGTTCCTTGAGCCCGGGCGGGGCGCGCCGCGAGTCGGTGGCGCTAACGCGAAGCCCGCGCTTCGCGAGATAGCGCACACAGGAAGCGCCGGTTTTGCCCAGACCTACGACGACGCTGCTCATCAGCGGATCTTCAAGGTTGCAAGACCCGCCAACACCAGCACGAAGCTGATGATCCAGAAGCGCACGATCACCTTCGGCTCGGCCCATCCCTTGAGTTCAAAATGATGATGAATGGGCGCCATGCGGAAGATGCGTTTACCGGTGAGCTTGAAGGATGCGACCTGCAGGATCACAGAAACGGTTTCGAGCACGAACACGCCGCCCATGACGAACAACACGAATTCCTGGCGCACGATCACGGCGATGGCGCCGAGCGAGGCGCCGATGGCCAGCGCGCCGACATCGCCCATGAAAACCTGGGCGGGATAGGAGTTGAACCACAAGAATCCCAAGCCGGCTCCGACCAGCGTTGCGCTGAAGATGAGCACTTCGCCGACGCCGGTGATGTAGGGAATCTGCAAATAGGCGGCAAACTTGATATTGCCGGTGGCATAGGCAAAGACGCCGAGTGCGGCGGCAACCATCACCGCCGGCATGATCGCGAGGCCGTCCAACCCGTCGGTCAGGTTCACGGCGTTGCTGCTGCCGACGATGACCAGGTAAGCGAATGCCAGAAATCCCAAGGTCGACATGGGCACGGCGACGGCCTTGAAGAAGGGCACGTACAGCGCGGTTTCGGCCGGCTCTTGACGCAGGTGATGCAGCACCATTGCGATGGTGAGCGCAGCCAGCGACTGCAGCAGATACTTGTAGCGCGCAGGCAGGCCCTTCGAATTACCGACCACCAGTTTCAGATAATCGTCGTAGAAGCCGATCAAGCCGAAGGCCAGTGCGGTCCCGAGCAAGATCCAGACGAAGCGGCTCGTCAGGTCGGCCCACAGCAGTGTGCCCAAAACCATGGCGACCAGGATCAAGCCGCCGCCCATGGTGGGCGTGCCGGATTTCTGCAAATGCGATTGCGGCCCGTCGCTGCGCACCACCTGGCCGATCTGATAGCGGCTCAGGAGCGAAATCATGGACGGCCCGATGAACAGCGCCATCAAGAGCGCGGTCACGGCCGCGAGAATTCCGCGCAGCGTCAAGTATTGGAAGACGTGAAAGCCGCTGTAGAACTTCGCGAGGTATTCAGTCAGGAACAGCAGCATCAGCTGGCTCTCATCATGGGACCCGATCCGGCGCCGCCGCCGACCACCGCCTGCACCACGCGCTCGAGGCGATTGATGCGCGATCCCTTGATCAACACGGTGATGCCGGGAGACAGCGCCGATTGCAGGCGGCGAACCAACGAATCGGCGTCCGAAAACCACTCCCCGCCCGGGCCGAAAGTCTCCACGGCCCTGGAACTCAACGGCCCCAGCGCAAACAGACGCTTGACGCCGCATTCGCGCGCGAATTTGCCGATGTCGGCATGGCTGTCCTCGCTGGAGGGACCCAGTTCTGCCATGTCGCCGAGCACCAGCCAGGTCGGACCTGCCAAGTTTCTCAAGACCTCCAATCCGGCGCGAACCGAGCTGGGATTGGCGTTGTAGGAATCATCGATGATCCAGCTGTCGCGCACGCCGGCCTTGAGCTGCAGCCGCCCGGCCACCGCGCGAAAGTCGGCAAGTCCCGCGACAATGTCCTCGAGCGATGCGCCGGCCGCGCTAGCTGCGGCGGCTGCGGCCAAGGCGTTGCCGATGTTGTGCGCACCACCGGCCTTGAGCATGATCGCGCGCTCGCCCAAGGGGGAACTCAAACTAAAGCGCGTCGCGAACTCCCCGCGCTCGATCGCCTGAACCACATTCTTTGCCATGAAATCCGCGTTCTGAAACACTCCGAAGGTGATGACGCGTCCCGCGCCGGCGACCTTGCGCCAATATCCGGCGTAGGCATCATCGGCATTGATGACGGCGATACCGTCGGGCGGCAGTTGGGACACAGTCTCGCCCTCGCCCTTCGCCACGCCGTCCAGATCGCCGAATCCCTCGAGGTGCTCGGCGCCGGCGTTGGTGATCAGTCCGACCGAGGGCTGCGCGATTCGCATCAGCTCGGCGACGTCGCCGATCCGGTTGGCCCCCATCTCGATCACCGCACTGCGATGAGCCGACTCCAAACGCATGAGGGTGACCGGCACGCCGATGTGATTGTTGAGGTTGCCACGTGTTGCCATGCACAGGCCCATGCGCGACAGGATCGCCGCGGTCATTTCCTTGGCGGTGGTCTTGCCGTTGCTGCCGGCAACGGCGACTACCGGCAAATTGAAAGAGGCGCGCCAGCGTCGCGCCAGCTCTTGCAGCGCCGCCAAGGAGTTCGGAACCACGACCTGCGGCAGCGGCGCCGGACTCGCGCGCTCGACCAGCGCGCCGATGGCACCCTGCGCCGCGGCTGCCGGCACGAATGCCGTGCCGTCGAAATTCGGCCCCCGCAATGCCACGAACAGCGAACCGGGTTTTAAGGTCCGACTGTCGGTGGAAACGCAACCAAACGGGCGGTCGTCGCCTATCAGCTCGCCGCCGACTGCTTGCGCCGCACTGCCCAGTGTACGTTTCATGCCGCGGCTCCCAGATAACGCTGGGCTTCGCGCCGATCGCTGAAGCTGCGCCGGGTAGCGCCGTAGATTTGATAATCCTCGTGACCCTTGCCGGCGATCAGCACGAGATCGATCGGCTGCGCTTCCTTGAGCGCGGTGGCGATGGCTTCTCCGCGATCGTGAATCACCCGTACGCTGCGCGAGGTGATGCCACGCAAGATCGCCGCCGTGATGGCCTCGGGATCCTCGGAGCGCGGATTGTCGTCGGTGACGATGATTTGATCGGCGAGCTCATCGGCAATCGACCCCATGGTCGCGCGCTTGCCCGGATCGCGGTCACCGCCGCAGCCGAACACGCACCACAACATCCCCTTGCAATGCTCGCGCGCGGCGCCAAGCGCCTTGGCAAGCGCATCCGGAGTATGGGCATAGTCGACGACGGCGGTCGGCTTGTTGCGCGCGTCGCTCTGTACCATTTCCATGCGCCCCGGAGCGGCCTTGCATTTCGCCAGCGCGAGCGCGGCATCGGATAGCGATACGCCTGACGCCAAGAGGCAGGCAATGACCAAAGCCGCGTTCTCCGCATTGAACCGGCCCATGAGCTGGGTATTGACGGTGATCTTGCCGAAACTCCCGTCAAGATCGAGCGCGATACCGCGCGGCTCCAAGCGCACCAGGGAGGCGTGCAGCACTCGGTCGGCCAGCCAGCCGGAAGCGCCGTCTCCGACCCAAACCGCGGTGAGCGATGCGCGGCCGCTGTAGCTTTGCGCCAATGCACGCCCGAATTCGTCGCCGACGTTGAGCACGATGTGCTTGAGATCGGCATTGCGCAAAAGCTTGGCCTTCGCCGCGCCGTAACGCTCCATGGTGCCGTGGTAATCCAAGTGATCGCGGGTCAAATTGGTGAAGGCGGCGGCATGAAAGCGCACGCCGTCCACCCTGCCCTGATCCAATGCATGCGAGGAGACCTCCATGGCAACCTCGCGCACGCCGTCGGCGCGCATCTGCGCCAGTGTCCGCTGCACGGTAACCGCGTCCGGCGTGGTGTGAGTCGGTTCCGCGAGCGCCTGGGGCCGGCCCAGCCCAATGGTGCCGATGTAGGCCGCGGCGTTGCCCAAATGCTCCAGACATTGCGCCAGAAGGTAGGCGCAGGTGGTCTTGCCGTTGGTGCCCGTGATGCCGGTGATGCGCAGCTGCGAGGAGGGCCAATTGAAGAAACGGTCCGCGATGCGTCCCACCAAGCCTTTCAAGTCCGGTATGGCGGCGCCGAACACCCCTGCGGGCAATGCCGGAGGCTCAGATTCGGCGCTCGGCTCCCACAGCACGACACTGGCGCCGCGCGCTGCCGCCTCGGCCGCGAACTTGAGACCATGCGAGGTCTGACCCGGCAACGCGAAAAATAAACTACCCGTGCGCACCGCACGACTGTCCAGAGTCAGATCCGAGACCCTCGCGTCGGTGGCCGGAATGCTGGCGATGCCATCGAGCAACCACATGAGTGCGGCGCTCATGGGTTGTCGTTCGCCTGCACCAAGGTGGTGGCCGGGACGTTCTGTAAGTCATCGGGCGGCACGTCCATGAGCCGCAGCGTGCCGGACATGATGCTCGCGAAAACCGGAGCCGCCACCGAGCCACCCTGAGCCAAGGTACTGACCTCATGCAAATCCCGACTGGGTTCATCTATCACCACAACTGTGGCAAGTTTGGGATGCGAGGCGGGTACCAATCCGGCAAATACCGCCATGATTCGGTCGGTGGAATAGCCGCCGGGAATTGATTTGAACGCGGTGCCCGTCTTGCCGGAAACCCGGTAGCCGATGAGCGAGGCTCGGGTGCCCGTGCCGCCCTTTTCGACCACTTGACCCATCAGCTGAATCAGGTCGCGCGCGACCCTCGGCTCCATGACGCGCTCGCCGGTCACGGGTCCCGAAACCTTCTCGAACGATATCGGACGCTTCACGCCGCCGGCGCCGATGGTTGCATAGGCATGGGCCAGTTGCAGCGGCGTGACCGACAGCCCGTAGCCATGCGACAGCGTGGCGATGCCGATGGGCCGCCAGTGCGCATAGTTGCTCAGCATGCCGGCCGACTCGCCGGGGTAGCCGCTGCCCGTCACCTGACCCAACCCCAGACCGGTCAAGGTCGCCCAGATCTGCTCGGGCTGAAGCGACAGCGCCACTTTCGCGGTGCCGACATTGCTGGACTTCGCGAGGATCGTCGCCAGGTCAATGGCGCCCAAGTTGTGTTCGTCCTCGAACACCTTGGTCCCCACCTTCAAGAATCCCGGCGACGTATCCACCACGCTATCGGCGCGGTACTGTCCTGAGGCCAGCGCCGCGGCCATGATGAAGGGCTTGATGCTGGAGCCGGGCTCGAAAATGTCGGTGGCGGCACGATTGCGATACAAGCCCGCCTTGAGCTGTTCGCGGTCGTTGGGGTTGTACGAAGGCTGGTTCACCATCGCCAGCACCTCGCCGGTATCCACATCGATCACGATCACGGAACCGGCGTGCGCCTGGTATTCCTGCATGGCGGCTTTCAGCTCGCGATACGCGAGATATTGAATCCGCAGATCGATGCTCGTAACCAGATCGCGGCCCGGCCGCGGCGCGCGGATGCTCTCGACATTCTCGACGTAGCGCCCATAGGAATCCTGGATGACGCGCTTGGCGCCATCCTCGCCGTTGAGCAGTTGGTCGAATCCCAGCTCCAGGCCTTCCTGCCCTTTGTCATCGATGGTGGTAAATCCGACCACGTGTCCGGACACTTCGCCCGCGGGGTAATAGCGCTGATACTCGCGCGACAGGTACACGCCCGGAATTCCCAGCGCCTTGATGTGCGCGGCCTGATCGGGCGGCATGTGGCGCACCAGATACAGAAACTCGCGGTCGAGGTTGCTGGTGATGCGCCGCGCCAGGGTCTGCTGATCCTCCTTGAGCGCGCGCGCCAATCGCGGCAGTTGATCGATGTTGTCGTCGATTTCCTGCGGATTGACCCAAATGCTGTCCACCGGCGTTGAGACCGCAAGGGGTTCGCCGTAGCGATCGGTGATCGCGCCGCGATGCGCCGCAATCTTGACCACCCGCATGGAACGCGCGTCGCCCTGGCTCGCCAGGAATCCATGGTCGACCAGCTGCAGCTCAACCGCGCGCGCCGCGAGTCCGACGGCGCCGAGCACGATCAGACCCAATACCACGGCCGAGCGCCAGCGGTAGGTCTTGATCTGCGGCGCAACGTCGGCGGCGCGCAATTTCACGGCCGCACGATCCTCACGTCGCGAGTCTGCGGCAGGCTCATTTTCAGCTTGGCATTTGCCACCCGTTCGACGAAGGCATTCGAAGACCAATAACTCTGTTCGAGTTGCAGGCGGCCCCACTCCATGTCGAGCGAGTCACGCTCGGCATTGAGCTTCTCCAGCCGCACGAACATGTCGCGCGCCATGTGACGCGCGTAAATCACCTGCACCGCGGATCCCAGCACGGCCAGCCACAGCACGGGTAAGGTCAAGGGCAACAAGCGGCGGTATTTCATGCGGCGATTCCTTGATCGAGACGAACGGCGACGCGCAGTCGGGCGCTGCGCGCGCGTGGATTGGCGCTGCTCTCGTTGTCATCTGCCTCGATCGCCTTGCCCACCAGTGCAAGTTTCGGCCGGGCGTGCGCCGGAATATTGGGCAGACCGGCGTACATGGGATCCGCGAGAGAGTGGCGGCGCATGAACTGCTTGACCATGCGATCTTCCAGCGAGTGAAAACTGATGACGGCGAGGCGTCCTTGCGGCGCCAGCCGCTCGAGCGCGAGTCCGAGCGCCGTCTCGAGCTCCTTCAGTTCATCGTTGACGTGAATCCGCAGCGCCTGGAATACGCGCGTGGCGGGGTGCTTGTGACGTTCTTTGCTGCGTGCGACACGGGCGATCATTTCAGCCAGCTCGAGTGTGCGTTCGAAGGGTTTGACCTGGCGGTCCATCACAATGGCGCGCGCGATGCGCGGCGCCATGCGCTCCTCGCCATATTCCCGAAAAATCCGGATGAGTTCCTCGAGCGATGCGCGGTTGACGACATCGGCGGCGCTCTTGCCCACGCCCGCGCTCATGCGCATGTCGAGCGGGCCATCCTGCATGAAGCTGAAGCCGCGCAGCGCCTCATCGATTTGCGGCGAGGACACGCCGAGATCGAACAAAACGCCGTCGAATTTGAGGCCCGGTTCAACTTCGTCGGCGCGCACGGCCAGATCGGAAAAAGGCGCGAGAAAAATTGACACTCGAGAATCTTGCGAGAACCTGGCTCTGGCCGCGGCAACCGCCGCAGAATCACGATCGATGCATACCAATCGGCCTTTCGCGATGAGCTTCTCCAAAATCGCACCTGCATGTCCGCCGCGGCCAAAAGTGGCATCCAAATAAGTGCCACCCGCCTGTATGTTCAACGCCGCCAGTACCTGAGGTAACAGGACCGGCGTGTGAACCCCCGCAATCTCTTCCACCGCCGCGCCGGCCGACTAGAACGACAAGGTATCGAGCTCGGAGGACAGATCGGTGCTGCTCTCCGCGCTCGCCAGCCATTCGTCCCGACGCTCGTTCCAGCGCGCTTCATCCCACAATTCAAACCGCAGGCCCTGCCCGATCAGCATCGCGTCGCGAGTCAACTGACCGAACTCGCGCAGGTTGGCCGGCAGCAGCAGCCGGCCATGCGCATCCAGTTCCAGATCCGTGGCGTGACCGATCATCAAGCGCTGCAGACGACGCACCTGGGGATTCAACGTGGGCAACTTGTTGAGTTTTCGCTCGATGTCTTCCCAGTCGGGAAGCGGGTAGATCAACAGGCACTGATCTTTGTCGACGGTTACCACCAAGTTGCCGCCGCAGCGTTCCTGCAGCCGCTCCCGATAGCGGGTGGGCATCACCAGCCTGCCCTTCACATCGAGAGTTAGTTTGTTGGCACCCCGGAACATGTTTTATGGGTCCAAAAACCCATTTTCTCCCACAATTTCCCACTGACCGCCACTATAGGGAGCGGCCACCGGCACTGTCAACGCCTTATGGTAAAAAAAACCCCGTGCCGACAGTGACTTAGGTCACATTTTGAGCAGGTGTTGCGCGCTGCGATGGCGCTCTTTAGGGGAATCAATCCCTTAGGGGATTTTCGTCAAAAATCGCGCAGGAACTGAAGTACGCGATCCTCGTCGATCTTCGTCGATCTTGCTCTTATCTTGATCTTTTTTTGTGCGGAGCCGCTTCGCCCCGGGAATAGTGGCGCGTGAGCGCCTGTCTTTTTCTTCAACCCCATTTCTCTGGGGCGCGGCCGCTTCGGCCGCGGGATTAGTTGCCGCGCAGCGGCTGTCTCCTCTTAACCCCATTTTTCTGGGGCGGGGCCGCTTCGGCCCCGGGATTAGTTGCCGCGCAGCGGCTAAGAAGGAGTCGGCCGTTAAGCCGGGTTCTGTCTTGGACAGTCATTCCTCTGGCATACGCGTCGCCGCGCAGCTCAAGCGACCTACCCGGAAGCCCATGAGGACCACATGTGCGGTTTTTTAGGCCGCTTGCTTCCCTATTTGGTCTTGCTTCAGGTGGGGTTTGCCGTGCCGCCGATGTTGCCACCGCCGCGGTGCGCTCTTACCGCACCATTTCACCCTTACCGATGCCGCTTGCGCGACAAAGGCGGTATCTTTCTGTTGCACTTTCCGTAGGCTCGCGCCTCCCAGGTATTACCTGGCACCTTGGTCCGTTGAAGCCCGGACTTTCCTCCATGTGCGTTAGCACACAGCGACTGTCTGGCCGACTCCGCTGAGCACCATACGCTAATGCGGCGCGGATTGTTCCTTAAGATGCAGCGCGCGCTTGTAGGTCTCGTTGCCGCGCGCGCCGGTGATTTGTGCGGCGAGACGCGCCGCCTGCTTCAGCGGCAACTCCGCGAGCAGCGCCGCGAGCACTTTGTCCAGCGCGGCCTGTTCCTCAGTTTCCGTCGCGGCAGGTGGCTCAGCGCCGGCGATGAGCAGGACGATTTCACCGCGATTGAAATCGGCATCCGTTTTCGCGATATCCGATAATTCCTTGAGCGAGCCCCGGTAAGTCGTTTCATGCAGCTTGGTCGTTTCGCGCACCACCGTCGCGGCGCGGCCCTCGCCGAAAACCTCCGCGCAATCCTCCAGCGTCTCGCGCACGCGGTGCGGTGATTCGTAAAACACCAGGGTTCGCGGCTCCAGCCGCAGCGAATCCAGCCGCGCGCGCCGCGCCGCGCCGCGCGCCGGCAGAAAGCCTTCGAAGCAAAAACGATCCGTGGGCTGCGCACCGATGGAGAGAGCGGCGATCGCCGCGCAGGGACCGGGAATGGCGCTGACTTGAATACCGGCGGACGCGGCCGCACGCACCAGCTCGAATCCCGGATCGCTGATGGCCGGGGTCCCGGCATCGCTCACCAGCGCCACCGATTTGCCGCTGCGCAAGAGTTCTATGATCTCCGTCGCCCGCAGCCGTTCGTTGTGATCGTGCAGCGACACTTGTGGGGTCTTTATGCCGAAATGCTTGAGCAGGATCCCGGTGTGACGCGTGTCCTCCGCGGCAATCAGGCCACAGCTTTGCAGCGTGTCGCGCGCGCGCGTGCTCAAATCGCCCAAATTGCCTATGGGCGTCGCGACCACGAACAACGTTCCTGCCATAATCTGCGCCTGTGATAAGGACCAGGAGCGTGAAGGGTATGGCAGCGGTCTCTCAACGTCCACGATTCGTCGTCTTTGCGGCCCTCGCGATCTCGTTGATTGCGGCCGCCTGCAGCCTGGTCAAGCCCGTGGCAACCCCGGCGGACAAGCAAGAACAAGCCGCGCGCCTGGTGCGCGACGGCAAACACGCGGAAGCGGCGAAGCTTTACGCGGATCTGGCGGCGCAACTGCCGGCGGACAACGACAACTACCAGTTGTTGAGCGCGGAGCAATGGGTCGCCGCCAACAACATCGCAGCCGCGAAACAAGCGTTCAGCTTGGTCTCGCCCGACGCCCGCACCAAGCTGGCCACGCCGCGCGCACTGGTCGCCGCTGAAATCGCTTACGCGGAAAATGATCCGGCCCGGGCGATCCGCGAGCTCGATCAAATTCCGGTGCCGACCATGCCCGAGCAGGCGAAAAACTACTACTGGATACGCGGCCGCAGCGCGTTTCTATCTGGGCATCCGATCGAAGGCACGCGCGCCCTGGTCGAGCGCGAGCGTTACCTGAGCGACGCAGCTGCGCTCAAAGCCAATCGCGAGGAACTGTACAGCAGGGTGCGCATCGCCGCCGAACACGGTGCCCCGCTCAAAGCTCCGCCGAAGACCGATCCCATCGTGCAAGGTTGGCTCGAGCTGGGTCCCGTGGCGATGGAACTGGAGCGCAATCCCGCGCGCGCAGCCGCGGCGCTCGAGAGCTGGAAACGCCAGTTTCCGCAGCACCCTGCCAACGCCAGCGTGCTCACGGCCGCGCAGTCGCAAATCACGGTCGCGACCGAGTATCCAAACCAAATCGCGCTGCTGCTGCCGCTGTCCGGGCGCAGCGAGGGCTACGGCACCGCGGTGCGCGACGGCTTCGTCGCAGCTTATATGCAGCAGGATGCGGCGACTCGGCCGCGCTTGAAGTTCTATGACGTGGCCGCGGAATCGGTCAGCACCGCCTATAACCGCGCCATTATGGACGGCGCCGGCTTCGTGGTGGGCCCGCTGACCAAGGACGACGTCGCTGCGGTCGCGCCCTTGTCCACAGGCCATGCGCCGGTGCTCGCCCTGAATTTTCTCAGTGACGCGGTCGTTGCCCCCAAGAATTTCTATCAGTTCTCCCTGTATCCCGAAGATGAGGCGCGCATGGTCGCGCGCCGCGTGGTTGCCGACGGCAGGCTCGCCGGCGTCGCCATCCTGCCCTCGGGAGAACTGGGCAATAGGGTGGCCGCGGCATTTGCCGATGAGTTGAAGGCTCTCGGCGGCACGTTGCTCGACTCCGGCCGTTACGATTCATCGCAGGTCGACTTTGCCGACGTCATCAAACAAGTGTTTCAGGTCAAGGCCGTCAAGGGCGAGCCGACCAGTCATCGTCCGGACGCGGCATTTGTGTTCGTCGTCGGGAGCGCCGGCGCCGCCCGCCTGATCATTCCGCAATTGAAGTTCAACTACGCCGGCGATGTGCCCGTCTATTCCACCTCGGACAGCTTCGAGCCGGATGCAACGGCCAACAGCGACATCGACGGACTGTATTTTCCCGACATGCCGTGGATGATTGCAAACGATCCGGTGACCGCTCAGATTCGCGACGGCGTGCGCGCGGCATGGCCGGCGCAAACAGCCCGGCGCGACAGGTTCTATGCCTTTGGATTCGATGCCTACCGTCTGGTGCCCGCTTTGCGCGCGAACTCCGCGGCCGGCTTGAGCCAGATCTCGGGGATGACGGGCAAGCTGCATGTCGACGAACACAATCGCGTGCGCCGCGATCTGGAATGGGCGCAAATCAAGAACGGAGTTCCGTTTGTTCTATAAATCGTTCGCGGTCCTGCTGGCCGCTTCGGGATTTGCGGCAACGGCCGCCGCGGCAACGGCCGCCACAGGCGACTCGCGTCCGGCCGCCGACCTCATCATTCACGACGCCCTCATCTGGACCGTGAACCCAGCGCAGCCGCAAGCCGGGGCGGTGGCCGTGCTCAACGGCCGCATCGCAGCCGTGGGCAGCGACGCCGCGGTGCTGCAATGGCGCGGTCCTCATACCCGAATGGTGGATGCGCAAGGCCGTCGCTTGCTGCCGGGATTCAACGACGCGCACGTGCATTTCTCCGACGGCGGACAAGCGCTGCTCGCCGTGCAGCTCAACGATGCGGCCAGCCTCAAAGATTTCGTCAAGCGGATTGCCGAGTATGCGGCGCATGCCCCCAAGGGCGAATGGATCCGCTCCGGCAACTGGGACGAGACCAAGTGGAAGCCCGCCGGCTTGCCGACCCGCCACGACATCGACGCGGTGACTCCCGACAATCCGGTGTCGCTCGATCGCTACGACGGGCACATGATCTTGGTCAACTCGAAAGTCCTCGCGATCGCCGGCATCACGTCCAAGACGCCGGATCCTCCCGGCGGACGGATCGTGCGCGACGCCGCGGGCGAGCCCACCGGCGCACTCAAAGATGCGGCCATCGAATTGGTGGAGAAAGTCGCGCCGCCGCCAAGCCCGGCGCAGCGCCGCCGCACCATCGAGACCGCTCTGCACTGGGCCGCCGGACTTGGCGTCACCAGCGTGCAGGACATGAGCCTGGATTACGGCGACCTGAGCGTGTACTCGCAACTGCTGCGCGAAGGCAAGCTCAGCGTGCGGCTGTACGGCGCGCCGCTGATCGCCAAGGTGGAAGATCAGGCGCAACTGGGGATAGGTCATGCCTTTGGCGGACCTTCCTTGAGAATTGGCGCGCTCAAGATGTTTGCCGACGGCTCGCTCGGCTCGCGCACGGCCTATTTCCATGAACCGTACAGCGATGAGCCCGGCAATCGCGGACTGCTGTTCTCGGACATGCTGCCGATTGAACGCGCGCGCGATCGGCTGTTGCGCGCCGACGCCGCAAACTTGCAGGTCTGCACGCATGCCATCGGCGATGCGGCCATTTCAGCGGTGCTCGATCTATATGAGAACGTCCAGAAGACAGACGGTCCGCGCGATCGGCGCTGGCGGATCGAGCATTCCCAGCACCTGGCGCCGGGCGATTTTGCGCGCTTCGCGCAATTGCAGGTGATCGCTTCGGTCCAGCCAACCCAGGCCATCGACGATGGCCGCTGGGCGGAAATCCGCATCGGACATGAGCGTGCGGGCCGTATGCACGCCTATCGAACCTTTTTGGATCATGGCGTGCGTCTGGCCTTCGGCACCGATTGGCCGGTGGTCGCGCTTGATCCGCTGCTCACCCTGTACGCGGCCACCACGCGCGCGACGCTCGACGGCAAGAACCCCCAGGGCTGGTTTCCCGAGCAGAAGCTCACCATCGAGGAGGCCATCGCCGCCTATACCATGGGATCGGCCTACGCGGAATTCCAGGAACACGAGAAGGGATCGATCGAGGTGGGCAAGCTGGCCGACTTCGTCCTGCTGAGCCAGGACGTGCTCAAGATTCCCCCGGCCGCCATTCGCGATACGCACGTGCTCTCGACCTGGCTGGGTGGCGTCGAAATCTACGGCCCGGGCAGGCTCGACTAGGCGTCGATCAGCTCGATTTTGGCGCCGTGGCCGTGCGCGCGCGCCAATCTTCCATCGCAAGTCAAAAGCGGCGCATCGAGGGCCTCGGCCAATACCACATAGGCGGCATCGTAGGCGGTCATGGCATCTCGCAGTTCCCATATCCGCCCCAGCAGCGGTCCATGAGCGTGACGCTGGATGGCAAGACATGACAAATCCTCGAGCGCCTGTGCCGCGCGTTCGGCCGAAAGCTCGTTCCGCAGATGGAGCCGGCGCAGGGCGCTGACCGCTTCGATGTCGAGCAACTCAGGTGCATGGATCCGTTCGGATGCCGCCAGCGCCCGTTGCATCAGCCGCTCCGCCCTGCGGGTCTGCAGCAAAATCTCCAGCAGCGCCGACGCATCCAGCACGATCAACGGCTGTCGCGCTCCGTTCGGATCAATTCGGTCGGGGAGGATTTGCCCCGATAATTTTCTCGCTGGCGCAACCGGTCCTTCATCTCCTCGGGCGTGGGCTGCTCCGCGATCTTCCTTACTTCGCGGATCAAATAGTCGGACAGCGGCAATCCGGACAGCGCGGCACGGGCCTTGAGCTGCCGATGCAAAGCATCAGGAACATGACGCAATTGGATCATTTTTGACATGTGGAAAGGATAGTTGCATGTGCATCACATGTCAACGTAGCAAAACTGCTGTAATCAGCCTGATTTGCCCCGCGCCGGCGCGATGTTGTTGCGCGACACTGCGCTATGAACGATGGGCGCCGGGAGCGCGGAGCCGCCGCCGAACAATTGGCCGCGAATTATCTTGCCGCGTGCGGCATCAAGATCCTGGCGCGAAATTTGCGCTGCAAAGCCGGCGAGATCGATCTCGTCGGGCTCGACCGGGACGTGCTCATCATCGTCGAGGTCCGCCAGCGGGCGCGGCTCGATTTCGGAGGCGCGGCAGGCTCGGTCACCGCCGCGAAACAGCGCAGGATTTTGCGCGCCACCCGCTACTATCTGCAGCGCGAGACGAGCTGGCGGGGACTTGCCATGCGCTTCGATGTGCTCGCCGTCCAGGGCAGTCTGTGCGCGCACCAGGTGACTTGGATCAAGGACGCCTTTCGCGCTACTTGACCACCTGTAGCTTCGGCCGTTTGGCCGGAGTATTGCTCTTTGCGGGACTCGATCCCGCCGGCGGGCTATCGGTGGGATCGGGGTCCGCATCGCCCTCCGGGAAAATCATGCCCTGGCCGGTCTCGCGGGCGTAGATCCCGAGGATGGCTCGAACAGGAACCTGCACCGCGAATCCAACGCCGCCGAACCGTGCTTCGAAGCTGACGAAATCATTGCCGAGTTTCAGCATCTGTGTCGCCGAAAAACTCACGTTGAGCACGATCTTGCCGTCCTTCACGTATTGCCGCGGGACGCTGACGCCCTCGGCGGCTGCATCCACCACGATATGGGGAGTCTCGCCGCTATCGGATATCCACTCGTGCAGCGCGCGCAGCAGGTAAGGCCGGCGCGGCTTCAATGCCGCATCTCCCGTTCCTCCTCGGTCAAGCAGGCACGAAATGCAGAGCGCCCAAAAATGGCATTCATATACTTCGTGATCGGCTGAGCCTGCGCGGGAAGCTCGATGCCGTAGGTTCGCAAACGCCACAAGATCGGCGCGATGCTGGCGTCAACGAGTGAAAATTCGTCGCTCAGGAAAAATGGCTTCGCCTTGAACACCTC
Source organism: Steroidobacteraceae bacterium (assembly GCA_036494725.1). Lineage (GTDB taxonomy): Bacteria > Pseudomonadota > Gammaproteobacteria > Steroidobacterales > Steroidobacteraceae > Bog-1198. The sequence goes on along the minus strand of DASXNX010000020.1, from coordinate 334 downwards.
GGCGCTGGCGCAGATCGCCTCGCTCAGGATCTTGCGGCTGTGTTCCGCCGTTTTGCTTACCGGATCGGCCTCGATGTCGCGGGCCAGCGCGTACCAGTCCCGTTCCACTCGGTACAGCGCGACGCGAAACTGCGCCCGGGTCACGGGATCGATCGGCATCAGCGGCGGATGCGGAAAACGCTCATCCAGATATTCGATGATGACGCGCGAGTCGTACAGCACCAAGTCGCGATCCACCAGCGTGGGCACGCTATGGTAGGGATTCAAATCGAGGAGGTCCTCGGGCAAATTATTCGGATCGACGTTGACCAGTTCGATCGCGATGCCCTTCTCC
>DASXNX010000019.1:0-33783 GCA_036494725.1 Steroidobacteraceae bacterium | reverse complement strand
AACCATCGATTATACCGGTCGGCGGCGATGCGCGAGGGCCTTATGCACTTCTTCGGGGTCCAGATGCCCATGGCAGACCAATTCTCCGTCGAGCAGGAGCACCGGGATCTTGTGGCCATAGCGAGACTTTGCGCCGGGTTCGAGATCGACGTCGATCACATCGACTGCAATGCCGCGCGAGTCCGGCAAAGCGGCCAATTCCTCGAGCATTTCCTCGCATAGGCCGCAGCCCGGACGCGAGTACAGGGAAAACCGCATGGAATCAGCGACTGGGCAGCTCGCCGGCGCCGTAGATCTTGACCGAGTGAGCAATGAACTCCACGGTCTGCGCGGGGACTTGTCCGACCGCCACGACTTGGTGGCCTTGGATCACCGTGGTGAATGCGTACCCAGAGCCGACACGGGCCAAGCCCTGCATGGGCGCGTCGGCGGGCTGCGCCGGGGCATCGGGCAGACCGACAGCCGGCGCGGGGCTCTGCGGCTCCTCGACGAAGACCGACACGGTCGCCAGACCATCGGAATAAACCAGGTGGCTCGCCGGCGCGGAACCGGTGCCCAGGGTTTGCGCGCCCGCAATGGTCAAGCGAAATCCGGGCGGCAATTCGGAGGCGCGATAGGCGCCCAATGCCGCCGAGGCGTTGTCACGGGATGGCCCTTGACGCACCCAGCGCATCCCGTCGGTGTGCACCGTGGGGGCCAAATCGCTGTCCGGAATATTCTCCGGCATTTCCAGCCTTGCAAAGAATATCTGCTCGATCACCTGGCCGCGCGGGTCGCAGAGCTGAGTTTTGAGCGGCATCGCGGTGCTCTCGTCCAGCCACAGGCGGTAGCCAAACCGGAATTGATCCTTGGGATTGACGGCAATGACTTGAACAGGCCTTCCCAAGATTCGGGTCGGCGGCAAGGCCTCGATGCGGTAGGAATCATTCACCGATGCGCCAAATTGCGGTAACGATCCCAAGAACGGTCCGCCAACCGTGCTTTGCTCGACCAGCACCGTATGTTGATCCGGCAGGTAGCAAGTCAACTCATCGTTGGCGCGCACGAACTCCCGTCCCGAGCCATCCAGCGATTGCAGTCTCTCGGTCACGCGGCCCGCCCGCACCCGGTGAACGATGCGCATGGTCTCGACCCGGCCCTCGCTCAAATGAAAGAACGTGCCGTCGTAATTGCGCGTGGCCAGCGCTTGATTCATTTTCTCCAGCCACTGGCGCGGATCATCCGCGCCGCGCGAGCGTTGCGGCAAAGCGGTCAGCAGTGCGCCGAGCAGGGCGCAAGGGACAATCCATTGCGCGCGATTTTGCAGCGCGCGGGTCATGGAGCCGTATGCACATCCGGGCTGAGCGGCGGCGCCGCTCGTTCAGGGGTCCGCGATTGCGGCTCGTCGTCCTCGATCAACATATCAGCCAGCACGCCGCGCTGGCCCAACCCCGAGGAGTACTTGCTGTGCGCGAATACATAATTGGTCAGACGGGCGGGCGCAATCGCCGAGCGGGTTTCGCCGGTACTGTCCGGCACGGTGTAAGAAAGCTTTTCGTGCGCCGCGGATGGGTTTTGCACCGCGTTTTGCGCCGTGGCCGGCGCCGAACGAAGGCCCGGGGATATCGCGCGCTGTTGCAGGGCAACGATGGCCACTGCGGCGACGCCTGCGGCCACGCTGACGCCGGCGAGCGGCCGCCACCAGCGCCTCTCGGGCGTGCCCTGGGGGGCAGCCGGGGAAACCGCGGGCTCGCCGTCGATCGCATGATTCACACGCAAGGCGAAGCTCTTGGTCAAGATCGCCGCGCCCTCGCCGCGCAGTGCCTCGCCTATCAAGGCATACCGCCCGAAGCTCTCACGCAGCTCGCCATCGCGCGTCAAGCGCTTCAACAACAGCTCGGTTTCCGAGTCGGGCAGTTCTCCATCGAGAAATGCCGATACTTGTTCACGAATTTGGTCGCTCATGTGTCCTCAGGCCGGCCCAGGCCGCCATCAAAAATGGGCCGCAGTTTCTTGTCAATTGCCTCGCGCGCTCTGAAGATTCGCGAGCGCACCGTACCTACCGGACAGTCCATCGTCTGCGCAATGTCCTCGTAACTCAAGCCTTCCAACTCGCGAAGGACGATCGCCGTTCGCAGATCTTCAGGCAGATTCTCAATCGCCCGATTCACCGTGTCGCGAATCTCGTCCGTGAGCAGCAAGCCTTCCGGAGTTTCCGACTCCGCAAGTCTGGCGTGCAAATCGTACTGTTCGGGATCCTGGAGATCGAGGTCGTAGTCCATGGGCCGGCGCTTCGTGGCGACCAGTGCATTCTTCGCGGTGTTGATCGCAATTCGATAGAGCCAAGTATAGAACGCACTATCGCCCCGAAACGAGTGCAATGCGCGGAAAGCTTTGACAAACGCCTCCTGGGCGATGTCCTCAGCTTCAGTAGCATCGTGCACGTAACGCATGATCAGCTTCAGCACCTTGTGCTGGTACCGCAGGACCAACAAATCGAACGCCGCGCGTTCGCCACGCTGGACTCGCTCGACCAGTTTGAGATCACTCTCTTCGACGCTCATGGGTGATCACAAACGGGCGAGGCCGCAACCCAGCCTGTCGCGATAGACCGGCCGGCCGCGGAAAAGTTCGACAAATCCCGCGCCGGGACGATTAATCGTGATTTCGCGCACACCTTGAGGATTCTAGCAGCGCCGGCGGACCCCGTTACGGCTCGCCGGACGAGTTGGCCGTAATTCGTTCGATCAGGGCCGCCAGATGGGTCGGCGGCGCCTGCTGCCCCAGACAATAGGCATAGATCAGGGGATCCTGGACTTCCAGCAGTCTTTGGAAGGCGGCCTGTTCCGCCGCAGGAGCGCCTGCATAGCGCTCCGCCACGAAGCGTTCCAGCAAAATATCCAGTTCCTTCATGCCGCGGCGGCAGCGCCAGCGCATCCTTCCGTCGTCCGGCATGATCAATGACGCCGATGAACCATCATTTGCTTGATCTCGCCGATTGCCCTGGCCGGGTTCAGATCTTTGGGGCAAGCCTCGGTGCAATTCATGATGGTATGGCAGCGATAGAGGCGAAACGGATCCTCGAGATTGTCGAGACGTTCGCCTGCCGCCTCATCGCGGCTGTCGACAATCCAGCGATAGGCGGCCAGCAACGCCGCCGGACCCAGGTAACGATCGCTGTTCCACCAATAGCTGGGACAACTCGTGGAACAGCAGGCACACAGTATGCAGGCCGACGGCCGGTCAACCTTTTCCTGATCCTCCTTGGATTGCAGCCGCTCGCCATCGGGCGGGGGCGGCGTTCGTGTCTGCAGCCAGGGTTTGACCGAGGCGTATTGGGCATAGAAATTGGTGAGATCCGGCACCAAATCCTTGATGACCGGCATGTGCGGCAAGGGGTAAATTCGCACCTCCCCCGCTACCTCATCGCACGCGCTGATGCAGGCCAGCGCGTTTCTGCCGTCAATGTTCATGGCGCATGAACCGCAAATCCCCTCGCGGCACGAGCGGCGAAAGGTCAGCGTCGAATCGATTTCATTCTTGATCTTGATCAGCGCGTCCAGCACCATCGGACCACAGGCATCCCTGTCGATTTCGTAGGTATCGAGCCGCGGATTTTCGCTCGAATCAGGATCGAAACGATAGATCTTGAAGACCCGGATATTTTTTGCGCCGGATGGCGCCTTGAATACCTTTCCGTCCTTGCGAACCTTGGAATTGGGCGGAAGAAAAAACTCGGCCATCAATGCTCCTCAGTAGGTCCGCGCCTTCGGCGGGATCGATTCGACCTCGTCGGTCAAGGTATTCAAATGCACCGGGCGGTAATCGACTCGGGTGGCGCCCGCCGGGTCCACCCAGCACAAGGTATGTTTCAGCCATTTCTGGTCGTCGCGGTTGGGAAAATCCTCGCGCGCCTGTGCCCCTCGGCTTTCCTTGCGATTTTCCGCCGAATGCAGCGTCGCCACCGCCTGGCCCAGCAGATTGTCCAGTTCCAAGGTCTCGATGAGATCGGTGTTCCATATCAGGGAACGATCGCTTACTAAGACGTCGGCAAAGGACGCAAATACCTCAGCCAGTTTGCGCTTGCCGTCATTCAAGGTGTCGGCCGTGCGAAACACCGCCGCATCGCTTTGCATCACGCGTTGCATCTGCAGGCGGATGTCCGCGGTCCGCAAGGTGCCCTTCGAGTGGCGCAGCTTGTCGAGGCGATCCACGGCGCCGGCGCCTGCATCGGCTTTGAGCGCACGATGCGGGGTGCCGGGTTTCAGGGTCCGCGCGCAGTGTTGTGCCGCTTCGCGGCCGAATACCACCAGATCCAACAGCGAATTGGACCCTAGGCGATTCGCACCATGCACCGACACACAAGCGGCCTCACCCACCGCCATGAGCCCCGGTACCAGCGTCTCTCCGCCGACCGAGCGCGTGACTACCTGACCCTGCACATTGCAGGGGATGCCGCCCATGTTGTAGTGAACGGTGGGCAGCACCGGTATGGGCTCCTTGTTCACGTCCACGCCGGCAAAAATGCGCGCTGTCTCCGCGATGCCGGGCAATCGTTCCTTGATGACCTCGGCTCCCAGATGCTCCAGGTGAAGATCGATGTGGTCCTTGAGCTTGCCGACGCCCCGGCCCTCGCGGATCTCGATGGTCATCGAGCGGCTGACCACGTCGCGCGACGCGAGGTCCTTGGCATTGGGCGCGTAGCGCTCCATGAATCGCTCGCCGGTGGAATTGGTCATGTACCCTCCCTCGCCGCGCGAGCCCTCCGTGATCAAGCAGCCGGCGCCGTAGATGCCGGTGGGATGGAACTGCACGAACTCCATGTCCTGCAGCGGCAGTCCGGCGCGCAACGCCATTCCCCCGCCGTCGCCGGTGCAGGTATGTGCCGAGGTGCAGGAAAACCAGGCGCGGCCGTAGCCGCCGGTGGCCAGAATGACCTGGTGCGCGCGAAACCGATGCAGCGTGCCGTCGGCCATATCGAGCGCGACTACGCCGCGGCATTCGCCATTTTCCATGATGAGGTCGAGCGCAAAGTACTCAATGAAAAAACTCGCCTCGTGCTTCAATGACTGCTGGTACAGCGTATGCAGCATGGCGTGGCCGGTACGGTCCGCGGCGGCGCAAGTTCGCTGTGCAATACCCTTGCCGTAGTGAGTGGTCATGCCGCCGAAGGGGCGCTGATAAATCTTTCCGTCCTCGGTGCGCGAAAATGGCACGCCATAGTGCTCGAGCTCGATGACCGCGGCGGGCGCCTCCTTGCACATGAACTCGATGGCATCCTGATCGCCCAGCCAATCGGAACCCTTGACCGTGTCATACATATGCCAGCGCCAGTCGTCTGCGCCCATGTTGCCGAGAGCGGCCGAAATCCCGCCTTGCGCGGCAACCGTGTGGCTTCGGGTCGGAAACACCTTGGTCAGGCAGGCCGTGGCCAGACCCGCTTCCGCCAAACCGAAGGTCGCACGCAAGCCGGCTCCGCCGGCGCCGACCACGACGACGTCGTAGGTGTGGTCGATGAATTTGTACTCGCTCACAGCGGGGAGTACCCAAAGAGCACGCGCATGACCGCGAATATCCCAATGCCGGCGCACAGCACGTACAGGAATTTCAACAGCAGAAGCATGAATACTTTCATGCCGGCGGAGGCGACGTAGTCCTCGACGATCACTTGAGTACCCAAATAAGAGTGATAACTGAGCACGCCGACGAGCAGCACGGACAGGAACGCGCTGATGGGAACCGAAAGCCAAATTCGAACCGTCTCATAGTGCAGGTCCGGCAGCGCCAGCAGCGAAAACGCCAGCCATAGCGTCAGCGGGATGAGCGCGATCGCCGTCACTCGCTGCGCCCACCAATGCGCGGTGCCGTCCTTCGCGGACCCCATTCCCTCGACTTGGCTCAAGGGGCTGCGCAGGCTCATGCCAGGTGGGCCCAAACCCATGCCGCGGCGCATAGGGTCAACGCGGTGGCGCCCAAGACTGCGAACCAGCCGCTGGCATGACGCTGCGAGCGCTCAAAACCTCGTCCCGCATCCCAGAACAAATGCCGTATGCCATTTAGCAAATGGAAGAAAAAGGCGAAGGTCCATCCGCACAAAAAAAGCAATCCAACGGGCGAGGCAAGAATCCGCATCGCGGAGCCATAGGAACCCGCACCGCCCGCCAGGCTGGCGAACCAATAGCTCAGTGCAATGAGGCCGACTGCCAGCGCCGCGCCGGTGACTCGATGCAGGATCGACAGGGTATTTCCTATCTGCCAGCGATAGATTTGCGCATGCGGTGAAGTTGGGCGAACGGGACTAGGCATGGCTTAGAAGTCGATGCAGCGGCCCCGCAGTTCCCAATCACCGAAGCGCGTAGGCTCGGGCCCCGAAGGTCCGCCGATCTCGGCCGGCGGGTTTTTCGCGGCCTGCGGTTCATGAGGCGGCATCGCGGGCAGAGATTCTTCTGAAGCCTGGGTCACAAGCGAAATTTTGCCAGAAAATGGGCGCACAAACCTATCGGATTTGTGGAGGGGTTGACATCGGAGCCGGCGCACCCACCTTATACGAGATGATTTCCGCAGCCGTAAACGCCGCAAGCCCGCTACCGCACTTGGGACTGCTGCGATTCACAGGCGCCGATGCGTTGAGCTTCTTGCAGGGCCAGGTCTCCAACGACACCCGCGGCTTGAGTGCCGGGAATCCCCTCCTGGCTGCCTATTCCACTCCGCAGGGACGGGTGCTGGCGCTCATATATCTGTTGCCCCATTCCAGCGGAGTGATTGCGATCCTGCCTCGCGAGCTATTGCAGCCGACGCTCGAGCGCATGCGCAAATTCATCCTGCGCGCGAAAGTTCAGATTGCAGATGCCGGCGAATCGCTGGTGTTGGCGGGACACTTTGGCGGGCTGGCGCACTCGGGCAGCGGCTACGCTGAGCAGAGCGGCATCGGGGTCGCTCCTGTCGGCCATGACGGCAAGCGCCACTGGGTGCTTGCCGCTCCCGGCACCGAGCTGGTCACCGACGCGGGTGCCGAGAAAGCCTGGCGCCTCGCGGACATTCGCGCCGGTTTGCCTCAGATCTATGCAGCCACCAGCGAGGCCTTCGTCGCGCAGATGCTGAATCTTGATGTGCTGGACGGCATCAGCTTCACCAAGGGTTGCTACACCGGCCAGGAAATCATCGCTCGCGCTCAACACCTGGGCAGAATCAAACGCAGGCTATTTCGGCTGTTGTTGCCGGCGGGAACCTGGCGCATCGGCCAGGCGCTGTATCTTAGTAATGGCCGGCAGGGACGCATTGTCGATGCGATCGAGAGCGAGGGACGCAGCGAAGCGCTCGCGGTGCTCAATGTAGAAGCGAACGAGGCTGCGGCGGCCGCTGCCACGGGGGCCGCTGCCACGGGGGCCGCTGCCACGGCGGCCGCTGCCGACAACCCGGTAACCGCGGACGAGCTGCCGCTGCCTTACAAACTGTCCTAAAACTCGGGACGCATGTGCGGAAACAGCAGCACATCGCGAATCGAGGCCGAATTCGTATACAGCATCACCAATCGGTCGACGCCCAGTCCTAAGCCCGCGGTCGGCGGCATGCCGTATTCGAGCGCGCGCACGTAGTCGGCGTCGTAGTACATCGCCTCCTCGTCGCCCGCATCCTTGCGGGTAACCTGATCCTTGAAGCGCTGCGCCTGATCCTCGGCGTCGTTCAATTCGGAAAAGCCGTTCGCCAACTCGCGGCCTCCGACAAAGAACTCCCATCGATCGGTAATGAAGGGATCAAGGTCGTTGCGCCGGGACAGGGGCGACACCTCGGCGGGATAAGCATAGGCAAAGGTCGGTTGAATGAGCGTATGTTCCCCGGTTCGCTCGAATATCTCGATTTGCAATTTTCCGGGGCCATCGCCGGCTTTATGCGGAATCTTCATCTGATCGCAGACGCGCCGCAGGTAAGCCAGATCGCGCAGCGACATCGGATCCAAATCGGCGTTGCTCGCCAGTATGATGTCCTCGATGCTCATGCGCGCGAAAGGCTTCGAGAAGTCGAGCTCGGTGCCCTGATAAGTGAGAGTGCGCGAGCCTATGAGCGTATCGGCAAGCCCCTGGAACAAAGTCTCGATCAACTCCATGAGATCGGTGTAGTCGGCATAGGCCTGGTACAGTTCGAGCATGGTGAATTCGGGGTTGTGCTGGGTCGACACGCCCTCATTGCGAAAGTTTCTGTTGATCTCGTAAACCCGATCGAAGCCTCCGACCGTGAGGCGCTTCAAATACAGCTCCGGGGCGATGCGTAAGTACATCTGCGCATCGAGCGCATTGTGATGAGTCTTGAAGGGACGAGCCGCCGCGCCGCCGGGAATCGGGTGCAGCATGGGGGTTTCCACTTCGAGAAATCCGCGCGAATCGAGGAAGGCGCGCAGGTAGCGCACGATCGCAGTGCGCGTTTCGAACACCCGCCGGCTTTCCTCGTTCATGACCAGGTCGACGTAGCGCCGCCGATAACGCAGTTCGGTGTCGGCGATGCCGTGCCACTTGTCGGGCAAGGGGCGCAGCGACTTGGTCAGTAAAACGATCTTTTCGGCGCGCACCGACAACTCATCGGTTTTGGTACGGAACAAAGTTCCCTCCACGCCGACGATATCGCCGATGTCCCATCCCTTGAATTCGTCGTAGGCAGCTTCGAGTGCGCTTTGCTGCAGAAAAATCTGGATCGCGCCGCTGCCGTCCTCGATCTTGGCAAAACTCGCCTTGCCCATGACCCGTTTGGCGCGCATTCGTCCCGCCACGCTGACTCGAACCGGGGCGGCGTCCAGCGCCGCGGCGGATTTCGCGCCATAAGCATTCATCAGATCGGCGGCGAGCGCGTTGCGCCGAAAGTCATTGGGAAATGCGATGCCGCGCTCACGCAGGCGGGCGAGCTTCGCCCGGCGCTCGGCAATCAAATGATTCTCGTCATCGCTCATTGGCTTCGATCCTACAGACCTTGCTTCAGGCTGGCTTGCATGAATTCATCCAGCGCTCCGTCGAGCACCGCGGTGGTGTTGCCGATTTCGACGCCGGTGCGCAAATCCTTGATGCGCGACTGATCAAGGACATAGCTGCGGATCTGATTCCCCCAACTCACGTCCGATTTCGAGTCTTCGAGCACCTTGGCGGCGGCATTCCGTTTGTTGAATTCAAGCTCATAGAGCTTAGCCTTGAGCATTTTCATGGCGGTCGAACGGTTCTTGTGCTGGCTGCGCTCGCCCTGGCAAGCCACCACGATTCCACTGGGTAGGTGCGTGATACGCACCGCCGACTCGGTCTTGTTGACGTGCTGCCCGCCTGCGCCGCTCGATCGATAAACATCGGTGCGCAGGTCGGCGGGATTGATCTCGATATCAATGTCATCGTCCACTTCCGGCGAAACGAACACCGAGGCAAAGGAGGTGTGCCGGCGATTCCCCGAATCGAACGGCGACTTTCGCACCAAGCGATGCACTCCGGTTTCCGTGCGCAGCCAGCCGTAGGCATAATCGCCGATCATTTCGACCGTCGCCCCTTTGATGCCCGCGACTTCGCCGGCGCTTTGGTCGATGATTTCGGTTTTGATGCCATGCGCGTCGGCCCACTTCAGATACATGCGCAGCAGCATGGCGGCCCAGTCCTGCGCCTCGGTGCCGCCGGCGCCAGCCTGAATGTCGAGGAAGGCGTTGTGCGAGTCCATCTTGCCCGGAAACATGCGCTGGAATTCCAGCCGCTCCACTTCCGCCGCAGAGCGGCCGACATCCGCTTCGATTTCCAGCGCAGCGGCGGGATCCGACTCGTCGGCCGCCAGGTCGATCAATTCCGCAGCGTCATTCAAGCTGCGCTTGAGGCGATCCAGGCCCTCGACGACTTGTTCGAGCTTCGCCCGCTCCTTTCCCAGCTCTTGCGCGCGCTCCGGTGTATCCCAGATCCCCGGCTGCTCGAGTTCGCGCGTTACTTCCTGCAGGCGCTCGTGCTTGTTGTCGTAATCAAAGATACCTCCTCAAGGAATCGGTGCGTTCCTCGAGATCTTTTATCTGCCGCTTGATTTGATTGATTTCCATTGCCGCGAATCCTAGCACAACGGGTCAACACGCCTTTAAGTGCTGGCAGTTCAACTGGAGGCGCTCGAGGCCGCGATACTCGTTGATCTCGAGCCGGTAGGCGAGCCGGACTTGCGCGCCCCGGCTTAAAGAAGCCTCACCGGGCGACCCGACAAACCCAAAGGCAATGGCATCGAGCGGCGCCGCGCGCGCCCCGCTCGTCTCGAGCTGCAGCTTCAAGTGCTTGCCGCCCACGATTCTTGCCTCGCTGACGCGAAATTCACCATCGAAGACCGGTTCGGGAAATCCCTGACCCCAGGGACCCGCACCGCGCAGCACGCGAGCCGTGTCGATGGACAGCTCCTCTTGCAGCAGAGGACCATCGGAAAAGATGACTCCCTTGAGCGCTTCGCGATCGACGCGCGCGGCCACCTCGGCCGCGAAAGCGTTCCTGAACGCGGGCAGATCACGCTCGCTCAGGGAAAGTCCGGCAGCCATCGCATGCCCGCCGAACTTGCCGATGAGATGGGGATGCAACGCCGCAATGCTGTCGAGCGTATCGCGGATATTCACTCCCGGCACCGAACGTGCCGACCCGCGCAATGAACCGTCCTCGGCTCGCGCAAACGCGATGACCGGGCGATGCAGCCGGTCCTTGATCCTGCCGGCGACCAAACCCACCACGCCCTGATGCCAGCTCTCATCAAACAGACACACGCCCAGGGCTTCCTGCGCGGCGTCGTCGCACCTTAAGGCCGTCGCCAGTTCGACCGCCTCGAGCTGCATGCGTTGCTCGATTTCGCGTCTTTCGTCGTTGAGCCTGGCGAGTTGCGCCGCCAGGCTCTGCGCTTCATCCGGTTGTTCTGCCAATAGGCATGCGATACCGACGCTCATGTCGGTCAATCTGCCGGCGGCGTTCAAGCGCGGCGCCACGGCAAAACCCAAGTCGGATGCGGTGATTTGATCGAAGCCCCGGCCGGCCGTGTCGAGCAGGGCAAGAATGCCGGCGACGCAGCGTCCGGCACGGATTCGTTTGAGTCCCTGCGCCACCAAGATCCGATTGTTGCGATCGAGCGGCACCATATCCGCGACCGTGCCGAGAGCAACCAGATCCAGCAACTCGGCTACGCGAAATTCCTCCTCGCCCAGGCGCCTGGCGAGCGCGGCCACGACGTAGAACGCAACCCCGACGCCGGCCAGCGCGCGGCTCGCGAATCGGCTGGCCGGCAGGTTGGGATTCACGATGACTTCGGCGCGCGGCAGCACGGCGCCCGGCAAGTGATGATCGGTGACGAGGACGGGTACGCCGAGCTCGCGGGCGGCCTCCACTCCGGCGACGCTCGAGACGCCGTTGTCCACGGTCACGATCAAAGTGGGCCGGCGAGCCGCCGCCAGAGCCACGATTTCGGGGGTCAGGCCATAGCCGAACTGAAACCGATTCGGCACCAGAAATTCCACGTGGGCGAAATGCATGGCGCGCAGCGCTTTGACCACCACGGCCGTGCTGGTAGCCCCGTCCGCGTCGAAGTCGCCGACCACCAGTATCCGGCCGGCGCGGTGCGCCGCCAACAGGGTCGCAGCGGCATCCACGCCCTCCAGCGTTCCTACCGGCAGTAGCCGTTCCAAGGACAGATCCAATTCTGAATCGCTGCCGATCCCACGCGCCGCGTATATGCGCCGCAATACCGGGTGCAGATGGGCGGCGAGACCCAGCGCAACGCCCGGTTCCCGGCGCCTGATCTCGATGTTGTTCAAGCGAAGGACTCCCACCAGGGTTTGCGCCGCCGCCAAAAGGCACGAGTTCCGCGAGTGGTTACCGTGAAGCAGCGCTCACCCGCCGACAGCTCGAGTCGCGAGATGCGGCCCGAACGCAGCTGCAGCGCGGCGGCCTCGAGCCACCGCAAGCCACCGCTTCGCCAGGCGTCGCCGCCTGGTTCCTGCAAAGCGACGATCACGCCGGCGCCCACCCGCGCCTCGGAGGAGGCGTTGCCGGCGCCGATGGCGTTGAAGAACAGATCATCGCCGACGCACCAGCCATGAATGGTGGGCAGCGTCTTGACGGTCGTGCCGCCGCCCCATAGCCATAGGCCGTTGATGACGACGCTTCCCTGTGCCGCGCGCGCGAGGTTGACGGCATGCTGGAAAAGCCACATCTCGATTTCACTCATCAGCAGCCGCAATCGCATCGCATCGTCTCCCGATGGCAAGAATGGCTCGATGTGCCGACCGCGCACCTGCTCCGGGTCCTGGGTTGTCACGCTTGGCGCGCGTTCAAAAGCACAGTAGAGATGACCGGTGCGGCCGGCGATGAGGCCGACGCCGGAATTCTTCCATACGCGATTGAAATCCAGCGCAAGCGACTCGGCGGCGGTACCGTCCAAAGGCAGCACCCCGTCCCAAGGCAGGCGCACGCTGCTGGAATCCGCCAGATAATGCAACGGGGTGGCCATACAGACCCACCCTGCGTCCGGCGCGAGATTCTCGGCGCATAGCACCGCCGGGGCGAGCGCCGGCATCACGGCGCCGGCCTGCGCCAACACCTGAAACGCGTCGCGGCGCCAATCGTTCGTTATTACCTGCTGATTGGCGCACGCCAACAGCTTCTCGAGCAGCGCGCAGCGTCCGGCCTCGAACTCCTGGGGCGCGCTAAATCGAAAGTACTGTGTCGACACGAACGTTCCGGCTCCTTTTTGAGTATCTTAAGGGCATGCGATTCACCCAGGAGCCAACTTCGGCCATCAATGTCATCCGTTCGTACGGGGGCGGCGAGTTGCGCGTCAACGAAGTCGCCTATCGAGGCGCCATTATCCTCAGCGCGTCAACACTTCTATCCGAACCGGGTATCCAAAAACTCGACGACCTTATCGGCATGGACGCATCCAGAATCTTAGGGCTGGAGCCGGAATTGGTGTTGCTGGGGACCGGGGCCCGCCAGATCTTCCCGGCTGCCTCGTTTGGCGCTCAATTCCTACGGGCAGGAATTGGATTTGAAGTCATGGACACGGGGGCCGCCTGCCGCACGTTCAACGTATTGGTCGGAGAGCAGAGACGTGTCGTGGCCATGCTGCTGGCCTGATTGACCTTGCGATGAATACAAAAATAGCGGGGCGCAAGCTGAGTACACAACCAAAACGTTATCGAGGAATATTCTTCTTCTAATTGATCTTGTTGTTGTTTTTCGAAAAACCGTGTAAGCCTGACGCCCCGCAATGGATCTTCCCGACGTCGCGCAGTTAAACATACGCAATTTTCTGTCGCAAGTACCCGACAAAGTTAACTAAATTATAAATAATGTCTTAAATCAATAAGTAACGTAATTAATATAGAAACTGTATCACTTCGGAAGGAAAGGCAAGGGATCAATGGGTTTGCCGTTACGCCGAATCTCGAAGTACAAAACCGGCTTGGCCGGCGCGCCCTCTCCCATGTGTCCGATCACTTGTCCGGTGGCGACTTCCTCTCCTTCGTGCACCATCGATTCGCGGTTGTGCGCATAGGCTGAGAGTAGATTCTCGCCATGCTTGATGATGATCAAATTCCCGTAACCACGGATACCACTACCGTTGTAGACGACCCGCCCCGATGAGGCGGCGCGCACATCCTGCCCTACACGGCCCGCAATGAGAATGCCGCCGCCCGACACGGGCTGCGGCGGTGCATATCGGTCAGTTGGCCAGACCCAGGAAAGGCCCGGGGAGTTGCTGAGGGGTGGGTTGTTGGTCCTGGGTGCGGTTGCATGGGCGGCGGCCGGCGCTTTGGGCACGTTGGCGGCTCGCGTGCTCGGAATCAGCGTGAGTGTCTGGCCGGCCGTGATTCGAAAGTCCGGACCGATATTGTTCCACCGCGCCAAATCGTGATAGTCGAGATTGAAACGCCAGGCGATGCTGTACAAAGTGTCCTTGGGTAACACCACGTACACATTGCTCGGATGAACGGAAGTGTCCGCGCATCCGCCCAGCAGCAGGCAGCAAGCAACGGCGCAAAGAAACAGCGTCCTGCGCAAGGTTAGAAGTCGGTCATTACCGCTGCAGCCCTGAGACCAGGGGAACGAAGCTCACCGCACCGAGGGATTGCCGTTCCGTGCGCCCTTCGCCCTTGGTGTAGCGAAAGAGCTCCTGCCGGCCTTCGGGTCCGACCGGCGCGATGAGATTACCGCCGATTTTGAGTTGGTCGAAAAGCGCCTGCGGCACAACAGGCGGCGCGGCCGTCAACAGGATGGCATCAAAGGGGCTGCGCGTCGCCCAACCGACGTTGCCGTCATCGTGACGGAAATTGACGTTTCGAATTCGCAGCTCGCGCAAGGTGCGCCGCGCCCTGCCCAAAAGACTGGCGATGCGCTCGATGGTGTAAATCTCCTTGACCAGCGGCGACAGCACGGCGGTCTGATAGCCGCAGCCCGTGCCGATTTCCAAGATCTTGTGCGGTTCGCCGGCGCTCAGCAGCGCCTCGGTCATGCGCGCCACCACGAAGGGCTGCGAGATGGTCTGGCCGAACCCGATCGGAAGCGCGGTGTCCTCGTAGGCACGGCTGGCCAACGCCTCGTCCATGAACAGGTGGCGCGGCACGTTGCGAATCCGATCGAGAACCCGCTGATCGGCGATTCCCTGTTCCTGCAATCGCTGCACCAGCCGCTCGCGGGTGCGCGCGGAGGTCATGCCGATGCCGGATAGACGCGGGCCTTCCATGAAGTCAGTCAATTTCGAGCCATCGTTTGAGCCCCGGCAACGCGGCATGGCGCGTCAGATCGATTTGCAACGGCGTGATGGAAGCATAGCCTTGCGCAATGGCATGAAAATCCGTGCCGGGTCCCGCATCCTGTCCGGATCCTGCGTTCCCAACCCAGTAGACGTCGCGGCCCCGCGGATCCTTGGCGTTGACAATGGGCTTTGAGCGGTGGCGGCTGCCCAGCCGCGTCACTTTAATGCCGCGCAATTGTCCGTCCGGCAAATCCGGGACGTTGACATTGAATATCACCGGCCCCTCCTCCGCACCGTGCAGGGGCTTGCGCACCATCCGCTGCACGAGCTGCGCGGCCACCTGCGCAGCGCCGGCGAAATTGCGCGGACTGTCGGGCGTCAGGCATAGGGAGACCGCGATGGCCGGCAGTCCCAGGAAGCGGCCCTCGACGGCGGCGGCGACCGTCCCGGAGTACAGCGTGTCATCGCCCAGATTGGCGCCGTCGTTGACGCCCGATACGACGATGTCGTGCTCGAAGTCGAACAGGCCTGAGATCGCGAGATGCACACAATCGGTGGGCGTGCCGTTCACGTAGTAGGCATCCGTGTCGTAGCGCGTGGCGCGAATCGGTACGTCAAGGGTCAGGGAATTGCTCGCGCCGCTGCGGTTTCTATCCGGCGCGACTACGGTGATTGACCCCAAGGGCTTGATGGCCAGCCCAAGCGCCGCCAGGCCCTCGGCTCGATAGCCGTCGTCATTGGAAAGCAGAATCTTCACTGATTAACAGCCTGCGCCGTGCTGGCGGGTGTCGCCGTGCGGACTATACTGTAACCCTCGAAACCCCGATAGCCGATCGAATTCCAAATTCATGGAAAAAAAACACACCCGCTCTCAGCGCGCCGAACAACGGGCAGCCGACGATGCCAGGGAGTTTCGCGCCGCGGTGCGCGATGTCAAGCCGCTGGAGCAAACACCGATGGCCGCGGGCCTTGCAAAGCCCAAACCGCGTGTGCGTTTGCGCAGACCGCCGGCCGCCGCGGAACACCTCGATGAAATGATGCCGCTGATCGCTGCCGGAGCCGATGCCGGCGTGTCGAACGGCGATCCGGCCACGAGCGCGGCGTTATCCTTTCAGCGAGCGGGTGTGCGCACCCAGGTCATGCGCCGTCTGCGGCGCGGATTGTTTCCCGTCGAGGATGAACTGGATCTTCACGGCTTGAACCAGGCCACGGCACGCGATCGGCTCGCCGAGTTCATTGTCCGTGCCCGCGATTCGGGGCGCCGCTGCGTACGGATCATTCACGGCAAGGGTTACCGTTCCGGCGCGCGCGGCCCGGTGCTGAAAACTGCCGTCGACCTTTGGCTGCGGCGGCACCTCGATGTCATGGCGTTCAGCTCCGCGCGCGCAATCGACGGTGGGACCGGTGCGCTGTACGTTCTGTTGCGCGCCTGATTCCGGCGGCACGCAATACGCAGTCGACGATTTTAGGGCTCATGCTGTCGGTGATGCGCTCGTGCCCAAACAGCGCCCGGAAGTAGTAGGGCGCCGTCGCCATGTCGAGCAGCACGTCGATGTCGAGATTTTCCATTATTTCGCCACGCGCCTGCCCGCGCCGGAACGCAGCACGCATTGATTCGCGGCGCGGCGCAAGCACCGCATCACGGATGAACCCGGCCAGCGCCGCATCGTGAGCCATGTCGGCCACCAGGCCTGCGACGGCCGATCTCAAAGGTCCGGCGAACGCCGTGAACAAGGTGTGCAGCGCCGCCTCGAGGTCCGCGCGCAGCGATCCCAAGTCCGGCGCCGGTTCCAGACCGAGTTCATGGACGATGGCGAATGCCACCAGGTGACGCTTGCCTGGCCAGCGACGATACAGGGTGGTTCGCGCGCACTTCGCGCGCCGGGCGATGTTCTCGAACGTGACTGCCCGATATCCGCTGGAGCGCAATACCCCGAGCACTGCCCGCACGATGTCGCCGTCGATGCGCGGATTGCGCGGCCGGCCCAAAACGGCGGCGCCGGCCGGCGTGGCGCCTGCCCCGCCATGTTTCAGTTTCTTAATGCTGCTGCGCATCGCGGAACTTTAGCATACACACTGTATCGTATATGTCAGGTGGGACAATCACGCGCGGAGGTCACTATGAACATCCGATTACTCATTCCGTTGGCTGCATGCGTGGGTTTGGCGCTGGCCGGGTGCGGTACCGGCGAGTGGGATTGGAACAAGGCGAGCGCCGCCAACACTCTGGCTGCTTATCAATCGTTCGTGCAGAATCATCCGAACGATAAGCACGCCGACGACGCGCGCGGCCGGATTTTGGCCCTGCAGGATCAGCAAGCGTGGGAAACGGCGCAGAAGGCCGCCAGCATCGAGGGCTATCAAGGCTACCTAAGTAGCGAAAGCGGCGGAAGTCACGCCGAACAAGCACAATATGAAATCACTGCCCGCCGGCGCGCGGCCGCCTGGAAGGCATTGCAAAGCGATGTGTCGGCAGCATCATTGCAATCATTCCTGAAACAATTTCCGCAAGGACCCGAGGCCGTGCTGGCCCGCCGGCAACTCCGCGATTTCGACTACCGGGTCGAGCTTGCGGATGCACGCAACGAGAGCAGCGCCGAAGCCAAACGTGCGCGGCTGCAGGGGAGATACGGCACCTTGCTGCACGAGGTCGTCGTGATGGCCCCCAAGGCCCCGGCGACCGGGTATCGGATCACCTCGGGACTCATGAGTCAGGCGACGGCGAACTCAACTTGTGCGACCCTCGAGCGCTCGCATCAGAGCTGCAAGCTGATTCAGGATCCGCAAACATCGGGCTGAGGGCGAGACGCAACCGCATCTTGGCGGATGGATTCAAGGTAGCCGGCGATTGCACCCACGTCTGCGTGCTTCGCGACGCACGCGGTGTATCCGTCGGGACGCACCAGCCAAATCGCATCCGGCCCGAACGCAGGTCGAATCTGGGAATCGAGCAAATCATCAAACTTCGCCAGCAACGCAACGACAGCGTCGCCGGCTTTTGCAAACAGGGTAAATCGCGGCGTGTCGCCGGACCCGACGGGAGCTTGGCCAATCACGGGCGCCACGCGTTCTCCGGGCACGGGTCCCGCGACGCCGCGCGCTCCGATCCCTGTTAGGGGACTCTTGGGGTAGCCGATAGACACCTCGGCCATCGTGTCCACCATCGCGCCGCGCACCGGAGCAAGGCCCAGAACGAAGTGCCCGACAAAATTGCGCAAGGACTGCGCGGTATGATTTCTCAACGTAGCCACGGCGGTCAAGCGTCCGGCGGCGTGCAAAACTTGCTCGCCTACCGCGCTACGCTCCGCGCTGTAGCTATCGAGCAGGCTTTCTGCGGCGGTCTTGCGGCAGACCATCGCCAGCTTCCATGCAAGATTGAACGCATCCTGCATCCCCGTATTCATGCCCTGACCTCCCGCCGGGCTATGCACGTGGGCGGCATCTCCGGCCACGAAAATGCGCCCCGATCGATAGCTGCCGCATTTGCGCTCGTTGATGCGAAATCCCGACATCCACACCGGCTCGGTCGCGGTGATCCCTCCAGGCCCGCGCCGATTGATGACGGCTTGAACTTGCTCGAGCGTCGGATCTCCCGCCGCCCCACCCATGTCGGCAATGACGCGAAAACGGCCCGGCGCAATGGGAAAGAACACCAATACCCCGTCTTCATGCCAGTAGGTGGCGATTTCGGACTCGGGAAATGGATACCCCTGCATGTGAATGTCAGCGAGAATCCAACTGCTGTGCAGTGAATCGCCGAGGAAAGTCATGCCCGATCCATGCCGGACCGTGCTGTGCGCACCGTCGCAGCCGACCAGCCATTCGGCCTCGGTCGCTTCCTCTCTGCCGTCGGGGTGACGCAGAATGGCGCTGACGCCGCGCTCGTTGCCCTGGAAGGAACAAAGCTCCACCTGTCTCTCCACCGACACGCCCAGTGAATTCAGATGCGCTTCCAGGAGCCGCTCGGTTTCCGATTGGGGCAGCATGAGCGCGTAGGCGTACGGGCTTTTCACGGTGCCCATGTTCAAATGACCGATCAGCTTGCCCGCGGCGATGATGTTCGCACCCTGAACCCGATGTCCGGCGGCCACGAAGCTGTCGGCGCAGCCTGCACGATCCAGCAGCTCCAGGGTTCGGCTCCAGAGAACCAGCGCCTTGGATTTATCGGTACGCTGCGCGGCCTTATCGAAGATTCGTACCCGCACGCCGTAGCGTGCCAGTTCCGCGGCAAGCGTCATTCCCACCGGACCCGCTCCGGCAATCAATGCCTGAATAGTCATGCTGTACTCCTGAATGCGTTACTTTGCGCCGGCCTCGTGAGGGGCAAGCAAGGCGTGAACATTGGCGTGGATGGCGCGACGAATCTCGCCGGCGCGCCGTGCATCGATGTCCTCCCAATCCATCATGCGCAACGCAGTCTCGCGCGCCACGCGAAAAAAAAGCACCTGACCGATAAGAGTGGCTGCATGAATGCGAACCTGACCCTCGTCCCGTCTGCCGTCTGACGCGCATCGCACCAAGGAGATGAGGCGCCCGGTCATCGGGCTGAACACCTCCTCCCAGAGAATCCTGAAGGCATCGGTCGGGTCCATCTGCTCGCGCACGATGAAGCGCGCCCAGGGCGCCGATTCTGGATTCAGCATCACCTGCAAAAATGAATCGATCATCGCCAGGATTTCCTCGATCGCCGCCGCGGGTGTGAGCTGCGACGTCGGTCGCGCCGCGGCCATCACCTGCTCCATGCGCTCATGGATTTGCTGTGCGATGTGCCGCGCGCAGGCGGCGTACAGACCTTCCTTGCCGCCGTAGTGATAAGTGATCGAGGACATGGCGGTTTTCGCCCCCGCCGCGATGGCACGCGTGCTGGCTCCTTCCAGCCCTTGCCGGCCGAAATAATCGATTGCGGTATCCAGCAATCGATGATCGATCGGCTTCTTTTCAGTTCTCCTGCTCATGAAACAATATTAGTTCGTTCGAACGAACATGTCAAGAAGCCATTGCTTGAGGGCGCGCGGCCTTCAGGCGTCAGACGGCGTCTTTGATGTTGACCTGAGGATCCGCCAGCTTGTCCAGATTCGGGCGCAAACGCTCGGCAATGAGCTTGCGCCCTGCCATGTAATCCTTCGAATGGTTGATGGCTTCGACAGCCAGCAATTCCCCGCCCTTGATGTAGCAAACACTGAAGCTGCGGGTGGCCGGATCGCCGCGAGTCAATACTTGGTCATGGCCTTGCGAGATGCCCACAATGAGCAGTTTGTTGTCGAACTGGTCCGACCAGAACCAAGGAACCCGGTCATAGGTCGCGTCGCGGCCCAGCATGTTCAGAGCCGCCACTTTGCTTTGCTCGAACGCATTATCGACGGATTCGAGGCGAACCCGCACTTGGTAGCGCGGCGCGAAGTAATTGGTGCAATCCCCTGCGGCGAGAATGGCGGGGTCGCTGGTGCGGCAGCATTCATCGACAACGATGCCGTTGTCGCATTTCAATCCGGCGTCCTCGGCCAGCCGCGAATTGGCGACCACCCCGACGCCGACGATCAACAGATCCGCTTCGTAGGTGCTGCCGTCGGCGCAAATGACATGTTGCACGCGGCCGCTTCCCTCGAGACGCACCACCCGCGAATTGCAAACGACTTTGACGCCCTGGGTACGATGTTCGTGGGCGAAATACTCCGAGACGTTCGACGCGACGACCCGGTTCATCACCCGATCGGCCATTTCCAGAACCGTGACCGCGCAGCCCAAATGACGAGCTGTCGCGGCGGTCTCGAGGCCGATGTATCCCCCGCCGACGATGACCACCCGCGCTCCGGGCGTCAAACCCTGTTGGATGGCGGCGACGTCCGCGACGGCGCGAAGATAATGGATTCCGGGCAAATCGGATCCTGGACAGGACAAGAGTCGCGGCACGGAGCCGAGACACAACAACAAGCGGTCGTATGCGATTTCCTCGCCGCTGGACAGCGTCACCCGCCGCGCGCCGGCTGCGATGCCGGTGGCGCGAACTCCCAGCTTGAGCTCGATCGAATGCTCATCGTAGAAGGCCCGGTGTCGAAACAGCAGCCGGTCGAGCTCCAACTCGCCCGACAAAAACTTCTTCGATAGCGGCGGCCGCTGATAGGGCAGCATTTCCTCCTCGCCGATCAATACCAGCCGCCCGCGAAACCCCTCGCGGCGCAGCGTGTCGACGGCTTGGGCACCGGCCTGCCCCCCGCCAATGATGACCATCGAGTCCATCCGCTCATCTTACCGGAAGCGTGCCCGCCCCCCCCCCGCTCCCTTGGCCGCAAACGGATTGCCACGCTATACTAAAACCGCATGACCGCTGACCGTTATGTGAATAGCAAATAACCGAACAGGCAGGCCATTGGATCTCAAGCAGCTCGAATATTTTCGCCACGTCGCTGAGCTAGGCAGCTTCACGAATGCGGCCGCGTTTCTGTCGGTGGGACAGCCCACCTTGAGCCGTCAGATCGCCGAGCTCGAGACGGAATTCGGACAGGAATTGTTCGATCGTAACGGCCGGGGAGTGGTGCTCACGCAAGCCGGCTCCCAGTTGCTCGAGCACACACGGGGCATCCTGACCCAGGTGACGCGGGCGCGCCAAGAGCTGGAGAACAGGCGAAGCGGCGATGTCGGCCAGGTGACCCTGGGGCTGCCGTCAAGTCTCGGCAGCATCGTAACGGTGCCGCTGATCAAGGCATTCGGCAACGCCTTTCCCAAGTCGCGCCTCGCTTTTTCCGAAGGCCTGTCCGCCTATGTTCTGGAATGGCTGAGCATCGGGCGCATCGACTGCGCGCTCGCCTACAACGCCAGTGCCTCGGAGGACTTCGAGGTGGTGCCGTTGCTGGAGGATCAGCTGTACCTGATCGCACCGGCGGCTCGATCGAAGAAATATCCCGCGTCCATATCGCTGCATGAGCTCGCGGACTATCCGCTGGTCATTCCCGGCCGGCCGCATGCCAATCGCATGACGGTGGAACACGCGCTGTCCAACATCGGGCGGAAAATCGCGATCGCATACGAGGTGGAATGCATTTCCGCCATCGTCGACCTGGTGCGCCAGGGGCACGGTTTCGGCGTGCTCTCCTTGAATGCCATCAAGTCCTCGCCATGGGCCGCGCAGGTGAGGATCATGCCGATCGTCGATCCGTTGCTGACATTCCCCCTGTCGATGGTGACTTCGACTCGCCGCCCGAAATCGCTGTTCGTACGCAAGGCGATTACCCTGATCGGCAAGATCGCGCGCGAGGAAATCGTCCATAGTTTGTCCAAGCACCCCCGCAACCGACGGATCCAAGCATCTTGAACCCGAAGAACTTCGACAACGTCAATTTGAATCTCTTGGTGATATTCATCGTGTTGATGCGCGAGCGTTCCGTGACCCGCGCCTCCAAAATACTGATGATTTCCCAACCCGCCGTCAGTCATGCGCTGAAGCAGCTGCGCACGCTGTTCGCGGACCCGTTGTTCACGCGCAGCAACACCGGGGTTCAGCCCACGGAACATGCGCATGTGGTTCACAAGGATCTGCTCGCTTCGCTCGAGACGATCGAAGCGATTCTCAACAAACGGCAACGCGACAGGCCGGTCACACGCTTAACAGCACCGATGCCATAGCGGCCAGGCCTTCTTGGCGCCCGATGAAACCCAAACGCTCCGTGGTGGTCGCTTTGATGTTGATCGAGGCCGGCGCAACCCCCAGGTCGGCGGCTAGATTCACCGCCATCGCCGAACGATGCGCTGCGACGCGCGGCGCTTCGGCGAGCACGGTAATGTCGGCGTTCACCAGACGCAGTCCCGCCGTCTTCATGCGCTGCGCCACCACGCGTAGGAACACACGGCTGTCGGCGCCGCGATAGCGAGGATCGCTGTCGGGAAAATGCTGTCCGATATCGCCGTCGCCCATGGCGCCGAGCAGCGCATCGCATAGCGCGTGAATGACCACATCGCCGTCCGAGTGCGCCACGACGCCTTGGTTGTGCGCGATGCGCACGCCTCCGAGCACGACGTGGTCGCCCTCGCCGAAGGCATGCACGTCCATTCCTTGTCCCACTCGCATTGGCGCATTCTCCCTCATCTTCAGTATTGCGGCCGCCACCTCGATATCCTCCGCCCGCGTGACTTTGATATTGAAGGGCGAGCCGCGCACCAGCGCCGCACGCACGCCGATTCGCTCCAGCGCCTGCGCCTCATCGGTTACCGCGACTCCGGCGCCGGCCGCTTCTTCGAGCGCCTTGAGCAATTGCTCGAAAGCGAACACCTGCGGCGTCAACGCCCGCCACAATCCCGTGCGATCCACGGTTTCGACGCCGTTGGCCGATTCGCGGCGGACGGTATCGACAATCGGCGCCGCCAGCACTGCGCCGGCCGTCGATGGCAGAGCGTCTACCAGAGCCGCGAGATCGTCGCTGCTCAAGCAAGGACGTGCCGCGTCGTGCACCAGAACCCAATCGTCGGCCGCAGCTTGGACGGCAAGGAAATTCAATCCGTTCATGACCGACTCTTGCCGATGAGCACCGCCCACGGTGGTCAGCAGCTTTGCAGACTTGAGTTTGGCCTCGAGATCCGGCCAATGGCGATCGTCCGCCGCCAGCACCACCACGATGCCGTGGATCCTAGGCTCCGCGAGCAACGCGCGCAGCGTCCACTCGAGCACACTGCGCGAGAGCAGCGGCGTGTATTGCTTGGGAATGCCCTCCGGCGCTGAGCGCGCGAAACGCTCGCCACGGCCGGCCGCGGGAACAATTGCCCATAGGCGGCGCGCTGCGGACACAGTCATTCCGCGCGAGCAGTAACGGCGGTCGCGGCGGCGGCGGGAGCCGGGGTATTGGGTTTTACGACTTGGTAAAAGGTTTCGCTGGCGCCGACCATGCCTAACTCGCTGCGCGCACGTTCCTCGAGCGCCGCCAGGCCGCCCTTGAGGTTGGCCACCTCGGCGCTCAACTGCCGATTGCGCTCATGCTGATCCTGGTTCGCGGCCGCCTGCTCAGCCACCGCTACCTTTAGCCGTGACACTTCGCGCGTTCCTTGTTCGGAAACCCATACGCGATACTGCAGCAACACCAATGCAATACCCAAAATCGCAGCGAAAAACCTCATGGGGACAGGAGCTTAGCACGATTTCTTAAGAAATTGGAACCGATAAAGCGCGCGAGCCCGCATACGCCGCCTTGGCCCCAAGCTCTGCCTCGATGCGCAGCAGCTGATTGTATTTGGCAATTCGGTCCGAGCGGGACATGGAACCGGTCTTGATCTGCGTGGCGGTGGTTGCCGTCGCGATGTCCGCGATCGTGGCGTCCTCGGTTTCCCCCGAACGATGCGAGATGACCGCGGCGTACCTGGCCTTGAATGCCATGTCGACGCAGGCCAAGGTTTCGCTCAAGGTGCCGATTTGATTGGGCTTGATCAGAATCGCATTGGCGATCTTTTTGGCAATGCCCTCGGCGAAGATCTTGGTGTTGGTCACAAACACATCGTCGCCCACCAATTGAACCTTGGCGCCCAGCTTGCGGGTCAGAATGGACCAGCCGGTCCAATCGCTCTCGCTCATCCCGTCCTCGATGGAGACAATGGGGTATCTTGCGGCCAGATCCGCAAGATAGTCGGCAAACTCGGACGAGTTGAACTTCCGTCCCTCCGACTCCAGATCGTAGACGCCATCCTTGAAGAACTCGCTGCTCGCCACGTCGAGCCCCAGATAGATGTCCTTGCCCGCCCGGTAGCCGGCCTTGTCGATGGCCTCCAGGATGGTGGTGATGGCAGCCTCATTCGACGGCAGATCCGGGGCAAAACCGCCCTCATCGCCCACCGCGGTATTCAAGCCCTTGGCATGCAGCACTTTTTTCAAAGTGTGGAAGATTTCCGCTCCGTAGCGCACCGCTTCGGAAAACGACGGCGCGCCGATGGGCAAGATCATGAATTCCTGAATATCGACGCTGTTATCCGCGTGTGCTCCGCCGTTGATGATATTCATCATCGGTACCGGCAACGTCAGATCGCCGCTGCGCGCCAGATGCCGGTACAGCGGCAGTCCTTGATCGATTGCGGCGGCATGCGCCGCGGCCAACGATACGGCCAGGATCGCATTGGCGCCGAGCTTGGACTTCGCCTCGGTGCCATCGAGGCCGATCAGCTTCCCGTCCAGTGCCGCTTGGTCCTGGGCATCGCTCCCTAGAATTGCCGAGCGTATCGGGCCATTGATGTTGCTCACCGCGTTGAGCACGCCCTTGCCGCCGTAACGTTTCATGTCCCCATCGCGCAATTCCACCGCCTCGCGCGTGCCGGTGGATGCGCCGGAAGGCACGGCCGCCCGGCCCAACGTGCCCGAATCGAGCACAATGTCCGCTTCCACTGTCGGATTACCCCGCGAATCGATGATTTGGCGGCCGCGGACATCGACAATTCGACTCATAGCAAGGATTCCTCGAAGGGTTGTTTCTTCACGGCAGCGTCCAGTTCCGCGAGCGTGCTCAAGAGCGGCTGCATGCGATGCAGCGGCCACGCGTTCGGGCCATCCGACAAGGCCTTGGCCGGGTCGGGGTGCGTCTCCATGAAAATTCCCGACACGCCGGCGGCCACCGCGGCGCGCGCCAACACGGGGATGAACTCACGCTGCCCGCCCGATGCGTCGCCCTTGCCCCCGGGCAACTGCACCGAGTGGGTGGCATCGAATACCACCGGACAACCGGTTTCGCGCATCACCATCAAGGAGCGCATGTCCGATACCAAATTGTTGTAGCCGAAGGAGAAGCCGCGTTCGCAGACCATGATGTGCGCATTGCCGGTGGAACGCGCCTTGTCGACCACGTTCTGCATCTCCCAAGGCGAGAGAAACTGTCCCTTCTTGATGTTCACGGGCTTGCCCTGGGAACACACCGCAACGATGAAATTGGTCTGGCGGCACAGAAAGGCCGGCGTTTGCAAAACATCGACGACGGCCGCCACTTCGTCCAGCGGCGTATCCTCGTGCACGTCGGTGAGGACGGGTACGCCAATTTGTTCGCGCACTTTTGCCAGGGCCTTCAGTCCGCCTTCCAGCCCCGGTCCACGAAAACTCGCCCGCGAGGAGCGGTTGGCCTTGTCGAACGAGGCCTTGAAAATGAACGGGATCTTAAGATGCCCGGTCATTTCCTTGAGGCGTCCTGCCACATCGAGCACCAGACCCTCGCTTTCGATGACGCATGGCCCGGCAATCAAAAACAACGGGCGATCGGGCCCGACCTCGAAGGAGATCAGCTTCATGCGCGCGGCAGTGTGATCATGCGGTCGCGCGTCCGGGCTGCAGCGACGCCCTGAACTTTCGCGCGGCGCGCACGAAGCCGGTGAAGAGCGGATGGCCGTCGCGCGGCGTCGAGGTAAATTCAGGATGGAATTGGCTGGCCACAAACCAGGGATGGCTGCGCAGCTCGATGAATTCCACCAATCCGTCGGCCGAGAAGCCGGAGAAGGTCAATCCGGCCGCAGTCAGTTCATCGAGATAGTGATTGTTGAATTCATAGCGATGCCGGTGACGCTCGAAAATCGAGTCCTTGCCGTAGATGGCGTGCGCCAGAGATCCGGGCGTGAGCTTCGACTCCTGGGCGCCCAAGCGCATGCTGCCGCCCAAATCCGATTTCTCGTCGCGCACTTGTTGGCCGCGCTCCAGATCCTGCCATTCGGTGATCAAGGCAATCACCGGATGCTTGGTGGCGCGGTCGAACTCCGTGCTGTTGGCGCCGTTGAGCGCCACCACATGCCTTGCGTATTCGATGATTGCAAGCTGCATTCCCAGACAAATCCCCAGATAGGGAATGCGGTTCTCGCGCGCAAAGCGAATCGCTTGAATTTTGCCTTCGATGCCGCGGTCGCCGAATCCGCCCGGCACCAAAATGGCGTCCATCCCCTGCAGCGCGGTCGGACCGGAACGCTCTATATCCTGCGATTCGAAGTAATTAATATTCACCCGCGTACGAGTCTTGATGCCGCCATGCATCAGCGACTCATTCAACGAAATGTAGGAGTCGCGAATCTGCACATACTTGCCCACCATGCCGATGTCGACGACCGCCTCAGGATTCTGCTTGGCGGCGACCACCGCACGCCACTCGGACAGATCGGTGGGCGCTGCATCCAAGCGCAGCTTGTCGATCACGATATCGTCCAGATCCTGCTCATGCAGCAGCATCGGTATCTTGTAGATATCGTCCGAATCCACGGCCGAGATCACCGCGCGCTCCTCCACGTTGGTGAACAGCGCTATCTTGCGGCGCTGCTCGTCCGGCAGGGTTTGACTGCAGCGGCACAGCAAAATATCCGGTTGAATTCCGATGCCGCGCAGTTCCTTCACCGAATGCTGCGTTGGTTTGGTCTTGATCTCCCCGGCACCACCCAAAATGGGCACCAACGTCAAATGCATGTACAGCACGCGGTTGCGGCCGAGCTCCACGCCCATCTGGCGAATCGCCTCGAGAAACGGCAGCGACTCGATGTCGCCGACGGTGCCGCCGATCTCCACCATGCACACATCGGATTCTCCCGCACCCATGCGGATGCGGTGCTTGATTTCATCGGTAATGTGCGGAATCACCTGCACGGTGGCGCCCAGGTAATCGCCGCGGCGCTCCTTGGCGATGACGCGCTCGTATATTCTGCCGGTGGTGAAATTACTGTTGCGCCCGGTGGTCGTGCGCACGAATCGTTCGTAGTGACCCAAGTCCAGGTCGGTTTCGGTGCCGTCCGCGGTGACGAATACCTCACCATGCTGAAAAGGGCTCATGGTGCCGGGATCCACGTTGATGTAGGGATCCAGCTTCACCATGCTGATTTTCAGGCCGCGGGCCTCGAGGATGGCGCCTAAGGATGCCGAGGCGATGCCTTTCCCCAGCGAGGAAACCACGCCGCCGGTGACGAATACGAATCGAGTCATGATGAGTCACCGCCGATAAATTGAGCCTGTATCCCGCGTCTTAAACTTAAGCGGGTGAACAAGCGAAGCCAAAGGGAACAATGGAATTCGACGGGAGTTCAGGTTAGCAGATCGAGCCCGCGGCGACAATCCGAAGAACTAACAAATAACCGGGCCTCCGGACCACTCGATCGCGAGCCCGGGTTCCCCAGCGCCCACGCACCGCTGCGCGTCCATCCAAAGATCGGCGACGGCGATCAGCGCATCTCCTGCAAAAACCAAAGGCAGGGCATCGCGCAGCCAGGGCAAAGCCCCATGAGACTGGAGCAGGTGCTGCACGCTCTGCGTGCTCGCGGTCTTGGCCGGCTTGAGAGTTTCCCCGCCATTGCGGCGGCGCACGTCGACGCTCCTGGGCAGCGCTTGCGCAGAGATGCCGCCCGGATGCGCAATCCAGGTGAGCCTTCCCAAGTCCGGCCCCAGATCGAGAGAGGATCCCTGCGCCGCCTCCCAGGCCATCGGTTCCAGCAGTCGAGGCGGATGCGCCGCCGTAACAAACAGCCTGGTTCGATACCGGCGCAGGGCCCACGCGCCCCAGACGATGGCCGGCAAATGATCTTCCTGCGCATCCAGGACCTGCCGCAGGGCCTCGACGAGACGCGTGGTGGACGGCGCTTCGACATTCGCTTCGCGCAGCCATAAGCGAACGGCATTCATGCGCCGCAACGCAGGCAGCACCCGCAATCCGGTTACCGACAGCGCCTCGCCGTCGCGAAGAAGCGCAAGATCGGCCGCGCCGCTTCCGTCGAGCAGCGATTGCGCCTCGGCCATGTGCCGCGCGGTGCGCGCCAATGCCGCATCCGCGCCGGGCCAGCGCGCCTCGATCATCGGCCAAACGGCGTTGCGCAAGTAGCTGCGATCGAAGCGAGCGTCCAGGTTCATGGGGTCGATCGATCCGAGAAGCGCAAAGGGCGCGCCGAATTCGAGGAGCTCGTTTTGCGCTACCTCCAACAGCGGACGCACATGCCAGCCCTTGCCGAAGGCGCGGCGCGCCGGCATGGCCGCCATGCCCTTCACACCCGCTCCGCGCAAGGCCTGCAGCAGCAGCGACTCGGCTTGATCCTTGCGATGATGTGCCGTCAGCAGACACTCCCCGGGCGCGATGGCGCCCGCCAGTGCCGCGTAGCGTGCATCGCGCGCGGCCGCCTCAATCGATGCGCCCGGCGGCGTGCTCACTGAGACCGAAATGATTTCGAGGGGAACGCTCAGCTGCTTGCACAGTCGGATGCAGGCATCGCGAAATTCGCCTGCGGCCGCCTGCAGGCCATGATCGATATGCACGGCACGCAGCGGCTGCGATCGATGGCCGTCCCGCAACGCGCACATCGCGCCCAGCAGCGCGGCGGAATCGTCCCCTCCGCTCAAAGCCACCACGAACCCGGCTGCGCCCTCCGGGACCAGAGGCTCGAGCAGCGCGTGCAAGGACGCCGCTGAGAAACTCACAGCGCCAAAGCCAAAGCGCTATGCGAGGCGGTATGCACCAAAGCCGCGCAAGCGCGCTTGCCGCGCGTCGAGAAGTTGCGTGATCGGCTGATTGCGCAACTCGGCGAGATTCTTGATCAAACTTTGCTTGAGGGTTTCCGCCATCCCTTGCGGATCGCGGTGTGCACCGCCATGCGGTTCCTTCAAAACTTCATCGATGAGCCCCAGTTTGTTGAGGCGTTCCGCGGTGCCTCCCATGGACTCGGCGGCAATCTCTTTTTTGTCGGTGCTCTTCCACAATATCGTCGCGCAGGCTTCCGGCGTGATAACCGAATAAACGCTGAATTGCAGCATGATCAAGTAATCGCAAACACCGATGGCCAGCGCTCCGCCCGAACCGCCCTCGCCGATGACGACGCTCAAGATCGGCGCCGCCAGATTGGACATTTCGAACAAATTGCGCGCGATCGCCTCGCTCTGGCCGCGTTCCTCGGAGCCAATCCCGGGGTAGGCTCCGGGCGTGTCGATGAGCGTAATGATGGGAACGCGGAATCGTTCCGCCATCTTCATCAGGCGCAGCGCCTTGCGGTAGCCCTCCGGTTTCGGCATGCCGTAATTGCGCCGCACACGCTCCTTGGTGTCGCGTCCTTTTTGCTGGCCGATCAGCATGACCGGTGTGCCCTCGAGACGCGCCAGGCCGCCGACGATGGCCAGGTCATCGCCGTACATACGATCGCCGTGCAATTCCTGCCAATCGGTGAAAATCATGGAGACGTAGTCGAGCGTATAGGGCCGTTGCGGATGGCGCGCGAGCTCGGTGATTTGCCAGGGCGTCAGATTGGCAAAGATGCTGGTGGTCAGCGCCCGGCTCTTGGTCTGCAGCCGCTTGATCTCTTCGGTGATGTTGACGCTGGCATCGGCGCCGACGAACTTCAGCTCCTCGATCTTCGCCTCGAGTTCCGCGATCGGCTGTTCAAATTCGAGAAAATTCATCGCCATTGGCTCGATTCCTCTCCGCGCACGTCGTTTCGCGGACCATACACTAAATACCACCCCTCACGCCCCACCAGCGTGGACAGCCGGTCCAAAAGCTCGCGTGTGGGGCGCACCGACCACGTATCAGGCAGATTGACCTTGCCGCTGTAGTCCTGCCGGTTGACGGCCACGCTCACGCCACAGGGCCCGCGCAAATAGGGCTTCAGCATTTGCTCGAAACGGTTCATGCCCTGCGGTCCATCGAACTCGGCAGGCCATCGAAACCATAATCGGCGCGCGAAGCGCTCGCGGGCGCGGTCGATATCCATCAACGACTTGGCCTGCAGACGCCAGGCCTCGATGAAGTCATCAAAACGCAAGATGCCATCGATGATCAAGATGGCGTCCTTGACGATGATGTCGCGATGTTGCTGGAAGACTTCCTCGTACAGGCTGACCTCGAGGCGCGCGCTGCGATCGTCCAAGATCAGCGTCACCCGATTTGGCCGACGGCGGATTTCCAGCACCAGCCCCGCCACGGTCGCCGGCTTGCCGGCGGACCACGCGCGTGCACCGTCCTGCGGTGCCGCGGGCTTCGGTCCGCCAATATCGGCGAGACGCGCGCTGACCAAAAATTTAAGATCGGGCTCGTACGGCGTGATGGGATGACCGCTCAAGAAAAGGCCGAGAGTCTCGCGCTCCCCGGCAAGGCGCTCGGCCTCCGACCAATCCGCCACCGCGGCATTTTCCGCGGCGCTCAAGCCGAACAAATCATCCTGTCCCACGCTCAAGGCGCGCGAATTTTGCTCGCCCAGATGCATTGCGCGATCGAGTTCCGCGGTCAACGTCGCGCGGTTCGGCCCGATGAGATCCAAGCTGCCCGATCGAATCAACGCCTCCAGCACGCGGCGGTTGACCCTGCTCAAATCGATGCGGCGGCAAAGATCCGGCAGATTCTTGAATGCGCCGTTTTTTTGCCGCTCATCGATGAGCGACTCGACCGCCGAAGCACCCACGCCCTTGATCGCGCCCATGCCGTAGCGGATGCTCGACGGCCCCGCGACACGAAATGCGTACACCGACTCATTCACATCGGGCGGCAGCACCTTGAGTCCCATGCCCGTGCACTCATCGATCAGCGTGACCACCTTTTCGGTCTTGTCCATGTCCGAGGAAAGAACGGCGGCCATATAGGCTGCGGGATAATGGGCTTTGAGCCATGCCGTTTGGTAGGACAGCAGCGCGTAGGCCGCGGAATGAGATTTATTGAATCCGTAGCCCGCGAACTTTTCCATCAGATCAAAGATGTGCGTGGCCTGGGTCTCACGCACGCCGCGACCCACCGCGCCCGTCACGAATACCGAACGCTGCTTCGCCATCTCTTCGGGCTTCTTCTTGCCCATCGCGCGGCGCAACAGATCCGCGCCGCCCAAGGTGTAGCCGGCCAGTATCTGCGCGATTTGCATCACCTGTTCTTGGTACAGGATCACGCCATACGTCGCCTCCAGCACGGGTTTCAAGTCCGGATGCAGATAATCGATGGTCGCGCCGCTGGTGTCGTGCTTGCGCGCGATGAAATCCTCGACCATCCCGGATTGCAACGGCCCGGGCCGGAACAACGCCACCAGCGCCACGATGTCGCCGAAGCGGTCGGGCTGGAGTCTGCGAATCAAATCCTTCATGCCGCGCGATTCGAGTTGGAACACCGCCGTGGTCTTGGTGCTCTTGAGCAGGGCGTAGGTTGCGGAATCGTCCATGGGCAAGGCATTCATCACCAAGGG
This sequence comes from Steroidobacteraceae bacterium, assembly GCA_036494725.1. Classification (GTDB taxonomy): domain Bacteria; phylum Pseudomonadota; class Gammaproteobacteria; order Steroidobacterales; family Steroidobacteraceae; genus Bog-1198. The sequence goes on along the minus strand of DASXNX010000019.1, from coordinate 1,962 downwards.
TGCTTCATTCGCAGCGGCGCGCTCGATGTTGATGTCGCGCACCACCCAATCGATGATGGTGAGCGTCCGCAAACCCAGGAAATCGAATTTCACCAAGCCTGCCGCCTCGACATCATCCTTGTCGAACTGGGTCACCGGCGTGCTGCCGCCTTCCTCGCAGTACAGCGGCGTGAAGTCGGTCAATACCGACGGCGCAATGACCACGCCGCCGGCGTGCGTGCCGGCGTTGCGCGCAAGTCCCTCGAGACTGCGGGCAAGATCGATGAGCTCGCGGACGTCCGATTCGCCCTCGTACAAGCGCTTGAGCTCCTCCTCCTGCTCCAGCGCCTTGTCGAGCGTGATGCCGATTTCAAATGGGATGAGCTTCGCGATCTTGTCGACATAACCGTAAGGATGGCCGAGCACGCGCCCCACGTCCCGAACCACGGCTTTCGCGGCCAGGGTCCCGTAGGTGATGATCTGCGATACGCGATCTCGGCCATACTTGTTGGCGACATATTCGATGACGCGGTCGCGGCCATCCATGCAAAAGTCGACGTCGAAATCCGGCATCGACACCCGCTCGGGATTCAAGAATCTCTCGAACAGAAGATCGTGCTCGATTGGATCCAGATCGGTGATGCCGAGCGCATAGGCGGCGAGCGAACCCGCTCCGGAACCGCGGCCCGGACCCACCGGTACGCCGTTTTCGCGGGCCCAGCGGATGAAGTCGGCGACGATCAAAAAATATCCGGCGAAACCCATGGCGCAAATGACGCCCAGTTCCAGATCCAGCCGCGCCTGGTAGGCGTCACTCGCCGGCGCCGCCGAACTCTGCGCAGCAAGCCGCGATTGCAGACCGCGCTCGGATTCCTCGCGCAGGAATTGTTCGGTGCTCGACCCCGCCGGCACGGGATAGGCGGGCAAAATCGACGCCCCCAGGCGAATCTCCAGGGAACAGCGCTTCGCCACTTCGAGCGTGTTCGCAAGCAGCTCCGGTGCGTCGTCAAACACTCCCGCCATTTCGGCGGGCGACTTCAAGTACTGTTCCTCGGAGTAGCGGCGCACGCGGCTTGCGTCGGCGAGCTGCGTGCCATCATGTATGCAGACCCGCGCTTCGTGCGCTTCGAAATCCGCGCGCGTCAGGAATCGCACATCATTGGTTGCAACCGCCGCCGCGCCGCGCAAGCGTGCCAGGTGCAGGATTGCTTCGGAACAGGCTTGCTCGCCGGCTCGCCCGGTGCGCTGCACCTCGAGATAAAAGCGATTGCCGCACAGCGCCTGCCAGCGATCAAGGCAGCGCAGCGCCTCATCGTCGCGGCCGCGGCCCAATGCACGGCCGATGTCGCCCTCGAAACCGCCCGAGAGCACGATCAATCCCTCGAGCGCTTCGCGGCTCATCCAAGCGCGCTCCAGCATCGGAGGACCGCGCTGCTGGCCTTCCAGAAAAGAGCGGGTAACCAGCTGCGTGAGATGCCGGTAGCCCTTAAGATTCTGACAGAGGAACACGATGCGCGAAGGTGCGGCGCGCTCTCCGGACTCGCGGATCCAAGCGTCGACGCCGATCAAGGGCTTGACCCCCGCCGCCAACGCCTCCTTGTAGAACTTCACCATCGCGAACAAATTGCTTTGATCGGTCAAGGCAACCGCCGGCATCCCCGCCGCCGCAACGGCAGTCATCAATTCCGGTACGCGCACAACGCCGTCGACCAGCGAATATTCGGTGTGCAGCCGTAGATGGACGAATGGCCTCAAGGCAGTATCCGCAGGGCTATGCGCACGGGCTCGAAGGAGCGCCGATGCAAGGGGCACGGGCCGTGCAACGCCAGGAGGCGCTGATGAGCCGCCGTGGCATAGCCCTTATGACTTGCGAACGAGTATTCAGGATATATCGTATCCATATGATCCATATAGCTATCTCGCGCAGTCTTTGCCAGGATCGAAGCTGCGCTGATCGCAGGTTCGCTGGCATCGCCGCCGATG
>DASXNX010000018.1:0-32796 GCA_036494725.1 Steroidobacteraceae bacterium | reverse complement strand
CTGGTGGGCGTCGCGATCACCGACGGCACCAAGGACATTCTGTTGTTTACCACGGGCGGCAAGGCGATTCGCTTCATCGAAGATGAGGTACGCGCGATGGGCCGCGAAGCGGCCGGCGTACGCGGCGTGAAGTTGAGCGATGAACAGCGCGTCAACGCGCTGATCGTTGCACAGGAAGGCTACATCCTCACCGCGTCGCAGAACGGCTTCGGCAAATTGACCCCGCTTGAGGATTTCCCGAAGCACGGCCGCGGCGGTCAAGGCGTGATCGCTCTGCAGATTACCGACCGCAACGGGATCATGGTCGGCGCGCTGCAAGTCGGCCTTGACGATGAGATCATGCTGGTGAGCCAGAACGGCGTGTTGGTGCGCACGCCCGTGAAGGATATTTCGGTGGTCGGGCGCAACACGCAGGGTGTGCGCTTGATCCGGTTGGAGGAAGGCGATCAGCTCTCGGGCCTCGAGCGCATCGAAGGTCTGGAACCCACCGACTCGGGCCCCGACGACGCATAAAAAAATCCGGCATGCGCGTTTTCAACTTCTCGCCGGGACCTGCCGTGCTGCCGCTCGAGGTTTTGCAGAAGGCGCGCGATGAATTGCTCGACTGGCGCGGCGGCGGCATGTCGGTCATGGAGATCAGTCACCGCAGCAAGGCTTTCATCGACGTGGCTGCCGTGGCCGAGTCCGATTTGCGCGAGTTGCTGTCGATTCCTCCAAACTACAAGGTGCTGTTCATGCAGGGCGGCGCATCAGCGCAGTTCTCCTTGGTGCCGATGAACCTGGCCGGCGCGCAGTCCACTGTCGATTACATAAACACAGGTCATTGGTCGCAGAAGGCCATCACCGAAGCCGCCCGCTATTGCAACGTTCAGGTGGCCGGTGACAGCGGCGGCGGCTACGTCCGGGTGCCCCCTCAGAGCGAGTTGCGCCTGAGCAGCGGTGCCGCGTATGTGCATTTCACGCCGAATGAGACCATCAGCGGCGTGGAATTCGGCTACGTTCCCGAGACCGGCAGCGTACCTCTGGTCGCCGATATGTCTTCCACCATTTTGTCCAGGCCGATCGAAGTCGCAAAGTTCGGGCTGATCTATGCGGGCGCGCAGAAAAACATCGGGCCCTCCGGCCTCACCGTGGTGATCGTGCGGGAGGATCTCATTGGACGCGCACGCGCGGATACTCCGCACGTATTTGACTACAAGGCGGTTGCGGACCATGAGTCGATGTTAAATACTCCTCCGACCTTCTCTTGGTACATGGCCGGACTGGTTTTCAAGTGGCTCAAGGAGGCCGGCGGCTTGAGTGTCATGGGCGAACACAATAAGGCCAAGGCGGCTCTGCTCTACAGCTCGATCGATGCGTCCCGGCTCTACAGGAATTCGGTCGCCAGGGACGCGCGCTCTTGGATGAATGTCACCTTTAACCTGGAAAAGCCGCAACTGGATGCCGAATTTCTATCTGCCGCCGCGGCGGCAGGCTTGACGGGACTCAAGGGCCATCGCGTGACGGGCGGCATGCGCGCGAGCATCTATAACGCCATGCCCATTGGGGGAGTGGAAAAATTGGTCTCATTCATGCGCGATTTCGAGCGACAGCACGCAGCATGAGCAGCAAAAAGAAACCTGCTGCCAGGCCGCGGCCGCCGCGAAATCCAGGGGTGTCCAAGGCGGCTGCGCCAGCCGCGACGGCCGCCGTAGCGACGGCCGCCGTGGCGACGGCCGCCGTAATCGCGCCGGGCACGGGCCTGAGCAATATTCGCGATAGCATCGATGCCATCGATGCGCGGATTCATTCGCTGCTCAACGAGCGGGCTCGATTTGCTCAGCTCGTGGGGATTTCCAAGTCCGCCTCAGGCAGGGCGGTGGACTATTACCGTCCGGAACGCGAGACGGAAGTGCTGCGGCTCGCGCTCAAGCGCAACAAAGGACCCCTTCGAGATGAAGAGATCGCCCGGCTATTTCGCGAGATCATGTCCGCCTGTCTCGCGCAGCAGGAACCGCTCAAGGTGGCTTTTCTAGGCCCGGAGGGCACCTTTACCCAGGCCGCGGTCGTCAAGCACTTCGGATCCTCGGTGCGTGCGTTGCCATTGGCGGCAATCGATGAAGTGTTTCACGAGGTCGAAGGTGGGATCGCCGATTTCGGCGTGGTGCCGATCGAGAACTCAAGCGAAGGCACGGTCAATCACACCCTCGATATGTTTCTGACCTCGGGCCTGAAAATCTGCGGCGAAGTGGAACTGCGGGTCAGTCATTTCTTGATGGGCAAGATGAGCGGATTCGACGCCATTAAACGCGTGTGCGCGCACCCCCAGGCCTTGGCGCAATGCCGCGTTTGGCTTGATGAGCAATTACCCGATGTGGAGCGCGTCGGCGTGTCAAGCAATGCGGAAGGAGCGCGGCGGGCACGCGATGAACGCGGAACGGCGGCGATCGCCGGGCGCTCGGCTGCCGAGATCTATTCCTTGGCGCTGCTCGCCAACGAGATCGAGGACCGGCCGGATAACACCACGCGTTTCCTGGTCGTGGGCAGGAAATTATTCAGCGCCAGCGGCGCCGATCGTACCTCTTTGCTGGTCTCGACCAGCGCCACGGATGATTCGGGCGCGCTGTTTCAACTGCTCGAGCCATTCGCGCGGCACCAAGTGAACATGACTCGCATCGAGTCGCGCCCTTCGCGCCGGCGCAAATGGGATTATGTGTTCTTCATCGATATCGAAGGACACGTGAGCGATCCGGCGGTAGCCAAGGCGCTGACCGAGATGGAAGAGCGCGCATCTTTATTCAAGGTCCTCGGTTCCTATCCGCGGGCCGTGCTCTGATGCGGGGATTTGATGCGCATCCGGCGGCGCGCGTCTCCGGCACCATGGCAGTGCCCGGCGACAAATCCATCTCGCATCGTGCTGTGATGCTGTCCGGTATCGCGGAGGGCCTCAGCGAGGTTAAGGGCTTTCTCGCCAGTGAGGACTGCCTGGCGACTTTGGCCGCGATGCGCGCCTTGGGGGTGCGCATCGAGCAGCCCAGCCCCACCCATGTGATGATCCACGGCGCCGGACTGCATGGCTTGAAGAGCGCAGAGCGCGCGCTCGACATGGGCAACGCCGGCACCGCCATGCGCCTGTTCACCGGATTGCTGGCGGCGCAGAAGTTCGATTCGCAGTTGGTCGGCGATTCATCGCTGATGAAGCGACCCATGGAACGCGTGGCGCAACCCCTGCGCCTCATGGGGGCCGATGTGCGCACGAAGAACGGTACGCCGCCGGTTGACATTGCCGGCGCACGCACTCTGCAAGGCATCGAATACCGGATGCCGATCGCCAGCGCTCAGGTCAAATCGGCCATCATGCTGGCGGCGCTCTATGCGCGCGGGACAACCACCATTATCGCCCCGGCAGTAAGCCGGGATCATAGCGAACGCATGCTCGAAAGTTGCGGCGTGCGCGTGATCTCGCACGGCCTTCGAATCACAGTGCGGCCCCCGCAACGTCTGGCCAATCAACAACTCACAGTGCCCGGCGATTTCTCCTCCGCGGCTTTTTTTGTGGTCGCCGGACTATTAGGTGCTTCGAACGAGGGGTTGCTCATAGAGAACGTTGGCTTAAATCCGACGCGTACCGGATTGCTCGATATTCTGCGCAGCATGGGCGGGGAAATCGAGGTATTGAATGCGCGCGAGAGCGGTTCGGAACCGGTTGCGGATCTGCGCGTCCGTGCCTCGGCGCTGCGGGGCGTTCCGGTTCCCGCGGGACTGGTGCCGCTCGCGATCGATGAGTTGCCCGTGCTGTTCATCGCCGCGGCCTGCGCCGAAGGCGAAACGCTGGTCACCGGAGCCGAGGAGCTGCGGGTGAAGGAGAGCGATCGCATCGCGGCGATGAGCGAAGGCCTGACAGCGCTGGGTGTCAAGCACGCCGCGTTGCGCGACGGCATGCGCATCGAAGGCCGGCCGGAGGGGAAGGCGTTCAGCGGGGGGGCGGTCGATAGTTTCGGTGATCATCGCATCGCGATGGCCTTCAGCATCGCCAGTCTGCGCGCCGCGGGGCCCATCAAGATCCGGGATGTCGCGAACGTGGCCACCTCCTTTCCGGGGTTCGTGGCGCTGGCTCAATCGGTCGGGCTGGAGATAAGCGAGAGTACCCTGGGGCCCAAATGAACACCGTGCCGGTCCTGACCATTGATGGGCCCTCGGGCTCCGGTAAAGGGACGGTGAGCCGCGCGGTTGCCAAGACATTGAGGTGGGGTCTGCTTGATAGTGGTGCGCTATATCGTTTAGTCGCCCTGGCAGGGCGTAGGGCCTCCGTAGGCCTCGATGATGGGCCGGCGCTGGCGCGCTTGGCCTTCGAATTTGACATACGTTTTGGCTCCACCGACGCCGGGGAGGAAGTGGTTTGGTTGGGCGGAAGCGATGTCACGTCCGCCATCCGGACCGAGCAAGCGGGTAACGACGCCTCAAAAGTTGCCGCCTTGAGGCCGGTGCGCGCAGCGCTCCTGGAGCGCCAGCGCCGCTTTGCGGTACCGCCGGGTTTGGTGGCCGATGGGCGCGATATGGGCACCGTCGTATTCCCCGGCGCGGATCTTAAGATCTTTCTCACGGCCAGCCCGGCCGAAAGGGCCCTAAGGCGGTATAAGCAGTTGAAAGAAAAGGGGGTTACTGCTAACCTTGCCGCCCTTTCGCTCGAGATAGCGGAGCGTGATAAGCGCGACATGAGTCGGGCGATCTCACCCCTCGTCGCAAGCGCCGATGCCGTAACGATGGATACGACGGGTATGTCCATCGATGCAGTGCTCAGGCGCGTGTTGAATTTAGCTCGCGAGCGTCTGTTGGTTTAGGTTGCGGCCTTCAAGGATCGATGGCCGTATTTATTGGTAACCCCTTCGGGTGCGGGATAGCGCCTTAGGGAAGTCAAGAGAAAACATGACAGAAAGTTTTGCGGAACTGTTTGAACAGAGCATCGCGAGCCAGCGCATTCGTCCTGGCACCATACTCAACGGATTGATCGTCGAAGTTGGCCAGGACTACGTCATCGTCAACGTCGGACTGAAGTCCGAAGCGGTTATTCCCTCCGATCAATTCAAGAATGAAAAAGGCGAAATCGAGGTCGCCGTCGGCGAGACCGTCGAGGTTGCCCTTGACAGCGTCGAGGACGGTTCGGGCGAGACCCGGCTGTCGCGCGAGAAGGCAAAGCGGGCGCGCACCTGGACGCGGCTTGAGACTGCCTTCGAGAAGCAAGAAGTGGTCATCGGCATCATCACGGGCCGCGTCAAAGGCGGATTCACCGTGGAGATCGACAACGTTCGCGCTTTCCTGCCGGGATCCTTGGTGGATGTGCGACCGGTGCGAGACCCGTCGTACTTGGAAAACAAGCCGCTCGAGTTCAAGGTCATCAAGCTCGATCAGAAGCGCAACAACGTCGTAGTTTCGCGCCGCGCGGTCGTGGAGCAGGAATACAGCGCCGAGCGCTCCGCATTGCTGGACAATCTGCAGGAAGGTGCCGCGGTCAAGGGCGTGGTGAAGAACCTCACCGACTATGGCGCATTCGTGGACTTAGGCGGCATCGACGGTCTTCTGCACATCACCGACATGGCTTGGAAGCGCGTCAAGCACCCATCCGAAGTGGTCAAGGTCGGCGAAGAAATCGATGTTCGTATTTTGAAATTCGACCGCGAGCGTCAACGCGTATCGTTGGGCTTGAAGCAATTGGGCGCCGATCCTTGGCAGAACATCGCGCGGCGCTACCCCGCCAATACCCGGCTGTTCGGCAAGGTTACGAATATCGCCGATTACGGCTGCTTCGTTGAAATCGAAGAGGGCGTCGAGGGCCTGGTGCACGTCTCGGAGATGGATTGGACCAACAAGAACGTCAATCCCGCCAAGGTGGTGCACGTCGGACAGGAAGTCGAGGTCATGGTGCTCGACATCGACGAAGAGCGCCGGCGCATCAGCTTGGGCGTCAAGCAATGCAAGGCCAATCCGTGGAAGGAATTTGCCGACAACTACAATCGTGGCGACAAGGTCAGCGGACAGATCAAGTCGATCACGGATTTCGGCATATTCATCGGACTGGCCGGCGGCATCGACGGATTGGTTCATTTGTCGGATATCTCCTGGGACATGCCGGGGGAAGAAGCCGTGCGCAGCTATCAGAAAGGTCAGCAAGTCGATGCCATGGTGCTATCGATCGATCCGGAGCGCGAACGCATCAGCCTAGGGATCAAGCAGCTCGCCAAGGATCCGTTCTCGGCGTATATCGCAGAGCATCCGAAGGGCAGCATCGTCAAAGGCGTCGTGCGCGAAGTGGATGCGAAGGGCGCCATCATCGATCTGGGTAACGGTGTCGACGGGCAGCTACGAGCCTCGGATCTGTCGCGTGATCGCGTCGAGGATGCCCGCTTGCTGCTCAAGGTCGGTGAGGAAGTGGAAGCCAAGTTCACCAACGTGGACCGCAAGGGCCGCAGCATCTCGCTGTCGATCAAGGCGAAGGACATCCATGAGGAGCAGGAGGCTATGCAGAATTATCGGACCGATTCACCAACCGGGACGAGTTTGGGGGATCTATTGAAAGAGCAGATCTCCGGTCAAGATTGAGGACTCAATGGCGGTCGCGGCAAGCTTGCCGCGATCGCACTTGTAAAGTATGTCTAGTGATGCCCACGGATCGATAATGACGAAATCGGAACTCATTGAGATCATCTCGGCGAAGCAGAAGCATTTGCCGGCGAAGGACGTCGAGCTGGCCGTCAAGCAGCTTCTGGAAATCATGAGCGACGCGCTGGCGACCGGCGAGCGCATCGAAATACGCGGATTCGGCAGCTTCTCGTTGCATTTTCGGCCCCCGCGCCAGGGGCGCAACCCCAAAACCGGCGAAGCTGTCGCTCTTGCAGGCAAGCATGTCCCACACTTCAAGCCGGGCAAGGACCTGCGCGAACGCGTCAACGACGGTGCGGATCAGCCGATCCGCGACTAGCAAGACGGGCTGTTAGGTCCGCGGGCACGTGTCCGACGTATCGCTGCTGACATGGGCCCTGGTGCTGGCGGCGCTGGTGGTGGGCATTCTGGCCGGACACTTCGGCTGGGGTAAGCGCTGGCCCGCCTCATTAAGCAAGCTTCATCCGGATTATCTCACCGGCCTCGACTACCTGGTCACCGAGCAGCCCGACCGCGCGCTCGATATGTTCTTGAAGCTGATGGACGCCAACGCCGATACGATTGAAACGCATTTTGCGTTGGGCGCTTTGTATCGGCGCAGGGGCGAAGTGGAGCGCGCCATTCGCATTCATCAGAATCTGTTGGCGCGCCAGGATTTGGCGGCCGAACACCGCGAGCAAGCCTTGCTGGCGCTGGCCCAGGATTACCTGCGGGCCGGAGTGCTCGATCGCGCGGAAGGATTGTTTCAGCAGGTGAGCGAGGTGCCGAGATTGCGCGTCAGTGCGCTCGACGCGCTGCGTGGAGTTTACGAGCGGCAGCATGATTGGCAGCAAGCGTTGGGTACCTACCGGCAGCTGGCACGAATCAAGGCGGCTCCGCCGCGCACGGTAGCCGCGCACTATCTTTGTGAGCTGGCCGCTCTCGCGATCGAACGTGGCGAGACGGGCGAAGCGCTGAGTCTGCTGGAGGAAGCCCAAGCGGAAGCCAAGCCATTTCCACGGGCCGCCATGCTCCGGGCGCAGATCGCTGAACGCGAATCGCGACCGCAGCTCGCCGTGCAGCTTCTCAGGCAAGCGCTGATCGAATCGCCGACTCTGCTGCAGGAAGAATTGCCTCGCTTGCTCAAGCTGACGGATCCGCAGCAGCGGGACAGCGTGCTCGCAGAGCTGGTCGAGCAAGCGGAATCCCACGAGTTCGGCGAATTGAAGCGTCTGGTGTTCGCCGCAATTGCGGCGGACTTGGCAGCCGCCGCGCCGCTCAAGGGGGCGATCGAGAAGGTGTTCTCGCAGGACGCTACATTGCAGGGCATTTGGCAAAAAGGACCCACTCAATCGGAACGAATTGCGCAAGAGATCGGCGCGTTGTTGGCCCAGGCGGAGAAATACCGGTGCAATGAGTGCGGATTCTCCGGGCGCAGCTTTTATTGGCATTGTCCAGCATGTCATTCGTGGGATAGTTTCGAGGCGTACGCGATCGTCAAACTGCGTTGAAATCCGCTATGCTTTCGCCATGGCAAATCACGTAAAAGCAGTTGTATTCCCGGTCGCCGGCCGCGGTACACGATTCTTACCGGTGACCAAGGCAAGCCCGAAGGAAATGCTGCCGATTGTCGACAAGCCGCTGATTCAGTATGCGGTCGACGAAGCCTTGTCAGCGGGCGCTGACACGTTGGTCTTCATTACCGGCAGCTCTAAACGCGCAATCGAAGATCATTTTGATTCGAATCCAGAACTCGAAGCGGTTTTACAGGCGCAGGACAAGCAGGAATTACTGGCGACCTTGAGAGGAATTCTGCCTGCCTGGGCATCCTGCGTGTACATCCGTCAACCGGCGCCGTTGGGCCTGGGGCACGCCGTGTTGTGCGCGCGTCCCGTGATAGGCGAGGCGCCCTTCATGGTGCATCTCGCCGACGACCTCATCGATGCCGAGGTGTCTTGCCTCAAGCAGATGGTGGAGGTATTCAATGAGCACCAAGGCAGCGTACTCGGCGTTCAAAACGTGCCGCGCTCGGATACGGATAAGTATGGCATCGTGAGCCTGGAGCGCAGCGTTGCGCCACGCATCGGCAAGATGTCCCATATCGTCGAGAAGCCGAAGCCCGCTCAGGCGGCCTCCACACTGGCCGTGGTGGGGCGCTACTTGCTCACAGGGTCGGTCTTCGACGACCTTGCCAAGATCGGAAAGGGTGCGGGAGGAGAGATCCAGCTGACCGACGGCATCGCCCGCCTCATGCAGCGTGAACCGGTGTATGCCTTCGAATTCGAGGGCAAGCGCTACGATTGCGGGAGTAAGCTCGGATACCTGCAAGCCACCGTAGAGTACGGTCTCAAGCATCCGAGCTTAGGTCCAGAGTTCGCGAACTATCTTCGCGGCATGGTCCCGAAGCTTTCCTAGGAGTCTGTCCTAGCGAAAACGGCCGCGCTGCGGCTGACCAAAACTGCGCGTCCCAGAGCCTTGCGGCCGGCGCGAATCGCGCGCGCCACCCTGACCGGTGTGACCGCCTCGATTGCCCTGACCACCATGATTGCCGTGGCCACCGTGACTGCTACGCCCATGATGGCTGCCGTGCCGGCTCTGGCCTTCGGGCCGCGGCGCGCTTCGCGGCTCGCTTCGCGGCTCGCTTCCGGCAACGGGCGCGGATTCCACAATTTTGAATGTCGGAGTCGGCAGAGTGGGAATGCTGCGGCGTAGCACCCGCTCGATGTCACGCAGCAGACCGGACTCGTCGGAGGAAACCAAAGAGATCGCTTCGCCGGCCGCGCCCGCGCGGCCAGTGCGGCCGATTCGATGCACGTAGTCCTCAGGCACATTGGGGAGTTCGTAGTTCACCACCTGCGGCAGCTCCTTGATGTCCAGACCTCGGGCGGCGACCTCGGTCGCGACCAGACACGTGACCTGGCCACGCTTGAACATGTCGAGTGCCTTCACGCGCGCCGCCTGGCTCTTGTTGCCGTGGATGGCGGCAGCTTGAATTCCGGCGCCTTCCAATTGTTGCGTCAGACGGTTGGCGCCATGCTTGGTGCGCGTGAAGATCAGTACTTGCCGCCACTGGCCTTCTAGAATGAGGTGAATGAGCAAGTGCCGCTTTTGCTCCTTCGGTACTCGATAGGCGCGCTGCTCGACCAGCTCGATGGGCGCATTGCGCGGCGCGACTTGAACCGCCAGCGGATTGTGCAGCAGCCGTTCCGCCAGTCCGCGGATATCGTCCGAATAGGTGGCCGAGAACAGCAGGTTTTGCCGCTGCTGAGGCAGCAGCTTGATGATGCGGCGAATATCCGTGATGAAGCCCATGTCGAGCATGCGGTCGGCTTCATCGAGCACCAGTACTTGAATCTTGGAGAGATCCACAGCCCGCTGCTGCGCGAGATCGAGCAGGCGGCCGGGCGTGGCAACCAAAATATCGCAGCCGCTGCGCAAGGTGCTGATCTGCGGATTGATGCTGACACCGCCGAACACTTGATAAGTGCGCAACGGCAGATGTTTTCCATAGTCGCGCGCGCTTTGCGCCACTTGTGCGGCCAGCTCGCGCGTGGGTGTGAGCACCAGCGCACGCGGCGCGCGCTGCGCTCCGTGCACCTGGTCCGCAACGAGACGCTGCAGGATGGGCAATACGAAACCGGCTGTTTTGCCGGTGCCGGTCTGCGCGCCGGCGAGCACGTCGCGTCCCGCGAGCACAGCGGGGATGGCTTGTAGTTGAATGGGCGAGGGCGTGTCGTAGCCTTTGTCGGCGACAGCACGCAGCAATTCGGGCAATAGCCCGAGATCTGAGAATGACATTATGAAACCTTAAATTAAAAGTGGACTCGCACGACGGAGCGTTTAGGCATCCGCAGCGGTCAGGGGCGAGGGGGATAAAGAACGAAGTGCGCCTAGAGACGGACCAAGAGCTCAAGGCGGAACTGACCGAGTACCAGCCTCTTTTGAGCTGCGCGCACTATACACACTTAAGCGTGCGGCGTCGAGGAAAGGCTAGGGCAGATCCTGCAGTGCCTGAAAAGTCCCCGGCGTGGTCGTACTCTGCAGCAACACTCCCGGGTGGGTGGTTACCACGCCGCCCATCATGGGAAAGGTCACGCCGTTGCTGACGACGATGTCGGGTTTGCCGTCGCCGTTGATGTCGGCTACCGCGATTCCGTTGGCCCCATTGGCCGGATAAATCGTCGCCGGCAGGAACTGGCCTGCATGGCTAGGATCATGCAGCAGCACCGTGACGCTAGATTGTCCACCGATGACGATGTCCAGCTTGCCGCTGCCTTGCAGGTCGCTGAGCACGATGGACTGCGCCAAGTCCTGCGTTGCAACGGGATAGCCCACCGGCGCCAGGAAAGTACCGTGACTCGCCGGATTTTGCAGCAGCACATAGACTGCCGGAGACATGCCTCCGGTCGGACCCGGATCGGTGATCACGAGATCGTTCAGGCCGTCACCGTCGACGTCCGCAATCGCGATGAGATTGGCGCCGGATACGTTGTAGTTCAGAGTCTGATTAAAGACGGATAGGGGAGCCGCATAGGTCGGTGAAGACGCTGCGCCGGTGTGCATCAGCACCTTGACGCCGACATTGTCTGTCAGCGCCACATCCGGCACGCCATCGCCGTTGAGATCGCCCAGCGCGACCCAGTTGGCGCCGCCTGGATAAAGACCGATCGGGGCCGCGAAAGTCCCCGGAGACGTCTGCAGGAACAACGATACATAGAAATCCGCGGAGACCAAATCGAGCATGCCGTCGCCGTTCATATCCGCGATCGCCACCTGCGATGCGCCCGGGCTGTTGAGGACGAGCGGGGGATTGAAACTGCCGGGACTGGTCTTGTTGTTGAACAGGATATTGAGCGCGCCATCATTGAAGCTGGCCGAAACCAGATCCAACAAGCCATCGCCATTCAGATCCGCCGTGGCCAGATATAGTGGATTAAAACCATCGGCGGTATAAACCGGCGCGCCGAACGCGCCCGCCGCGGTCGAGAGATACGCCTTGATGTTGGACGGATTTTGGCCCGAGGGAGGAAATACGGTGCTGAGAGCAATCACGTCGGCAAACCCATCGCCGTTGAAATCCGCGCTGACCACGCCTGCCGAAAATTCTCCGGGAGGGCCGTAGGAGCAGTTGTAGCAACCGGAATCGTCGTGGCAGCTCATCAGCGAGGCGGCCAATAATGCCACCGGCAGGTAGCGTGGTACTACACGAATAAGTGAGTGCAACATGATGATAATCAACCCCTTTATAAGGACACTGTAGCTCCGTTATGACCCGGGAAAATGGTTGCTATTTCCCGTCAGCGCACCTTTCGTATATCAAAAATAAGACTGAATACGACGTGTCCAAGTTCAAAAGAATATCGAAAATTCGGCAAGGCTATACTGTGGTCGCAACTCCAGAAATTAGAAGCTCTTTGGGGGATTAATGACATTCTCGCGTAGGTCCGCGGTCAAATGCCTTGCCGGTGCGATGATGGTGCCGACGGCGGCCACAACTGCGGCCACCCAAGACGCGTTGCGCCCGACGCCGCAAGAGACGCTGGGTCCTTACTTTCCGGTCCGTACACCGCCCGACCGGGGTTTCGATTTGACCCATATTGCCGGTAGAGCGGGAAGGGCCAAAGGCCAGGTCATCGAACTCTCGGGCCACGTCCTGCGCGTCGACGGGTCGCCCGTACCGAACGCGAGAATCGAAATCTGGCAGGCAAATGCGGCGGGTCGCTACACCAACCCGGTGGACAAGAATCCGGCGCCCCTGGATCCGAATTTCAAGGGTGTCGCGCTGCTGCGCGCGGATGCTCACGGAGCCTATCGAATTCACACCATAAAACCGGGTCCTATCCTGATCCAGCGGGCGGAATGAGAACGCCGCATATCCATTTTGATGTGACCGCCCAAGACTATCGGCTGGTCACCCAAATGTACTTTCCGGGTGAACCGCTCAACGAAAAGGACATTCTCATTGCGACCATGGCGGGGCGGGCTCGCGATGTTGCTTTGGCCACGTGCAAAGTGACCGAAGCGCCGGCGGTCGGGATCCTCGGTTATCGGTGGGACATAGTGTTGCTGCAGGCTTAGCGGGTGATGTTCCTCAAGGCGGAGAAAAAACAAATGGCTGCAGCATCTCAACGGTCGCTCGCCGGGATTCTGGGATTGCCCCTGTTGCTGATATTAAGTACCCGGACTCCGATGAGCATGGCCGAACAGCCCGACCCCAACTCCATCGTTTTACGCGCGGCGCATTTGCTCGATGTCGGCACCGGCCGCATCGTGACGCCTGCCGAGATCTTGGTGGAAGGCGAACACATCACGGCGGTGGGTACGGCGGTGGCTCATCCGCCCGGCGCTCGGGTAATCGACCTGGGCGATTCCACGTTGCTGCCCGGGCTCATCGACGTGCACGTCCATTTGTTCTTGCATCCGGGTTCCGAGGATTTACAGACGGTCGAGGAATCCGTGCCACAGCGAACCCTCTTGGCCGCGATGGCGGCCCGGGACGATTTGCTGGCCGGCTTCACCGCCGAGCGCGATATGGGCACCGAGGGGGCTGGATCCGCGGACACCGCCGTGCGCGATGCCATCAATAAGGGCTTGATCCCGGGACCCCGGCTTCGCATCAGCGGGAACGCAATCGACATTCTCGGCGGACACGAGGATGCCAATCGATTCAATCCCGAACAGCGCGTTCTTTCGAACGCGACCTATGCCAACACACCTGACGAGATCGTTGCCGCGATGCGCGAGCAGCACAAGCAGGGATCGGATTTCGCCAAGATTTATGAGACCGGCAAAGACTCGATGCGCGACGGTGTGCTGCGTACTCCGTATCAGTACAGCGTTGAACAGCTGAGAGCCGCCGTCGCCGAGGCAGCGCGTCTGGGCGGGACGGTGGCAGTTCATGCCACGGGCGAGCCCGGCACGCTATTCGCGGCGCAAGCCGGCGTGTCCTCCATCGACCATGCAACGCAGCTGAGCGACGAGACGATGCGGATCATGAAGGCCAAGGGCATTCCGGCCGTTCCGACCTTCGCGATCTTCGAGTACTTCATGCGCGAATCGGCAGCCGGGGCGCAGCGTGAAGGACCGCAGCTCGAATACAAGATCAAGGAATTCAAGAAGCAGATCGCGGCAGGTATTCCCTTTGCCGTCGGCTCCGACGTGGGACCCTTTCCGCATGGGACCCAGGCGCGTGAATTGGAACTCATGGTGAAGTATGGGATGACGCCTCTTGCCGTGCTGCAGGCCGACATGATCAACGGCGCGCGGCTGCTGGGTTGGGGCGGTCAGATCGGCGAGCTGAAGCCGGGCTATTTCGCCGACGTCATTGCCGTGCCCGGATCACCCTTGGATGACATCGCAGTCGTCGAGCGCGTCACCTTCGTCATGAAGGGAGGCCGGGTAGAAAGGGCACAGGCGGGGCGGTGAAGGCGCTGTTCTTCGATGTCTTCGGTACGCTGGTCGATTGGCGCGCCGGAGTTGCCCGTGAGGCGCAAGCAATCTTAAGGCCGCTCGGCTATACCGTCGATTTCACGGCATTCGCGGATGCGTGGCGCTCCCAGTATCAACCCGCGATGGAAGAGGTGCGATCAGGGCATATTCCTTATGCCAAGCTGGATTTGCTGCATCGGCGGACGCTGCAAACGGTGGTCGCAAGTTTGGGCCTGGGCACGCTTCCGCCCGCGGTTCTGGACGAACTGACCTTGTCGTGGCATCGGCTCGATGCGTGGCAAGACGTGGCCGCAGGACTTGAAAGGCTGCGACGGCGATTCCTGATCGCACCGGTCTCGAACGGCAACGTGGCCATCATGTGCGACCTGGCGCGCAGAAATGATTTTCGCTGGGATGCCATTTTGGGCGCCGATCTCGCCAGAGACTTCAAGCCCAAGTCCGCGGTGTATTTCTCAGCGGTCGAGGCTTTCGGTCTATCACCCGGCGAGTGCATGATGTGCGCCGCACACAGCGGCGACTTGCAAGCGGCCGCGGCGGTGGGTCTGCGTACTGCTTTTATCGCCCGAACCCTCGAGCATCCCGGCCTGAGCGAAACCGCCCCCAAGATTCCCGTCGATATGTGCGCCCACTCGGTGCTGGATCTTGCCTCGCAACTAGGCGCTTAACTTAACGTGATGTCGGGCACCGGCGACAGGTTGATCCGAATGCTGACTGTGAGGTAATGCGCATCTGGCGTCGAGGCGATCTCAAGAATCGCCGGCGCGTACAAAATGAGGGGAACTGTTATGCATTTCCAAGGCATTCAGCGGGGAATCATCGCGTGTGGACTCGTCAGCCTGTTGTCGCTCGCAGCTTGCGGCGGCGGCTCAAGCATGTCCTCGTCTTCATCCCCGGCATCAATGACGGCGGCGCCCACGCAGGGCGCGGCAATGGTCACTGTCACGGATGATCCGGGTGATTTTCTCAGCTACATCGTCAATGTCACGTCGCTGCAGTTGACGCGTTCGGACGGAACGGTCGTCGAGACCGTGTCGACGGCAACTCAGGTGGACTTTGCTCAATTGGTCAATCTCTCCGAAGTGATCAGCGCGCAGCAGGTTCCTGCCGGCAAGTATGTGTCGGCCTCGATCACGCTTGATTACGGCACCGGTACCACGGCAGATCCCAATGCAATCATCGTGGTGGATAACGGGGCCGGCGGCGTCACAGTGCCTGCGGCAAACATCACCAATGGCAGCGGCGCCGCGTTGGTCGCACCGAATAATCAGGTAACGCTGACGCTGCAGCTGCCTTCGGGCAAGCCGCTCGTCATCACGCCGGGCACGGTGGCGAATTTGGCTCTGGACTTTGATCTGGCCGCCTCCAACACCGTGACTCCGGCGGCACCGACCTCCACGACGCCGGCCGCCAACGTCATGGTGATGGTGAATGCCGTCCTATCCGCGAGCTTGGTGCCCGATACCAGCAAGCAAATTCGTGTGCGTGGTCCGCTGGTCAGCGTGAACAACATGGGGACGGGCTCTTCGTATACGGTGAATGTACGGCCCTTCTTCAATAACAGCGGCACCCAGGGCCAAGTGGTGGTCAATACCACCGCCACGACGAATTTCACCATCAACGGCGCGGCATCCATGGGGAGCGCCGGCTTGACGGCCCTGGCGGCCCTGCCCGCCGGGACATTGACCGCGGCTTACGGGACTTACGATGTCACCGCGCAGACATTCACGGCGGCGACGGTTTACGCGGGTACCAGCATTCCCGGCGCGGGCCTCGACAGTGTCGAGGGCACGGTCATCGCTCGTAACGGCGATGTGCTGACGATCAGTCATGGAATAGGGTGCTCGCGGGATGATGACGATGATGGACCGTGGTTTGCCCGGCAGATTGCGGTGACCGTGGGCGCATCGACCCTGGTGACGGAGGATGGTCAAAGCGGCTCCTTTGGACCGCAAGATATCTCGGTCGGCCAGCATGCACTGCTGTTCGGCAAGTTTGGTACCGACAGCTCCGGCAACAAGACGCTCGATGCCACGGCCGGCAGTGCGCGGCTGATGATCACACCGTTGTGGGGCCAGTACACTTCGCAGGCCGCCGGTGTGGTCACGCTGATGCTGCAGTCGCTGGACGGGAATCCCGCGCCGGTATTCAATTTCGCCGGTACCGGGACGAGTTCGGCGCAGGATGCGACTGCCGCGGCTTACACGGTCAACGTGCCCTCCAGCCTGCAGCTTCCAACAACCAATGCCGGTTCGCCGGTTCGCTTCCTGGGGTTCGTCGAGCCGTTCGGCATGGCGCCGCCGGATTTTGCAGCGACCACACTGGTCAGCTATGCCAATACCGCCGCACAACTACAAGTGCTTTGGGCGCCGCCGGGTCTGACAGCACCATTCGTGGCGCCACTCAGCGCCACGAACGTCGTGATCAGCCAGGCTAATTTGCAATCCGCCTGGTTCCAATCGGTGCGCGTAGGGCCCCAGCGCTTCAAACCCGATGCGGTGAGCGCGGGCCTGACTTTGGTGCCCAACACCACGGCCACCATGACGCAGTTCGCGATCGGGCACGCGAAGTCGCGAAAAATCGATGGCTACGACAATTTCGGCGATCTGATCACTGCGCTCAATACCGATCTGAATGGGATGACAGCGTTGCTGGGGGTTTTTGCTCGAGGTCCATATGATTCGACCAGCGGTATCCTGTCGGTGAACAGCGTGATTTTCGTGCTGAGCGATTGATGCGGCCTGAAAAGCGGTAACGGCATGGGACGGAGCTGCTTCGCTCCGTCCCATCTGCGGTGTTCCGGCGCCATGCGTGCCGCGGCATGGATCGGATGCATCAAGCGATATCGGCAGCCTTTCTTTCGATCCTGCAGGCAGTGAGTATGGCCTCGGTGTAGCCGTTGGGTTGCTCGCGCCCTTTAAATATCAAATCGCAAGCGGCCTTGAATGCGACATTATTGGCAGGGTCATCGGCCAGCCGATGGTACGTGGGATCGCCTGCGTTTTGCTTATCCACCACCCGCGCCATGGCATTGAGCGCCGTCATGACCTGTTCCTTCGAGCAGACTCCGTGGCGCAACCAGTTAGCGACGTGCTGACTCGAGATACGCAGCGTGGCGCGATCTTCCATCAGCGCCACATCGTAATAATCAGGCACCTTGGAGCAGCCCACCCCGGCATCGATCCAACGCACTACATAGCCCAGAATGCTTTGGGCATTGTTGTTCAGTTCTTCTTCGATGTCGGCTTGGCTCCAGGCCGGCGCGGCGACCAGCGGCGGCGTGAGAATGTCTTGCAGCGAGGCGCGTTGCCGCGTCGCGAGTTTCGTCTGTACCGCAGCGACATCCACCATGTGGTAGTGCAGGGCGTGCAGGGTGGCCGCGGTGGGAGAGGGAACCCAGGCGGTGTTTGCGCCGGCTTGAGGATGCGCGATCTTGGCTTTCAACATGTCCGCCATGAGATCGGGCATGGCCCACATGCCTTTGCCGATCTGTGCATGCCCGCGCAGACCGCACGCGAGGCCAATGTCCACATTCTGACGCTCGTAGGCATCCAGCCATAGCGCTTTTTTCAGTTCGCCCTTGCGCGGTACCGTGCCGGCCTCCATCGAAGTATGAATCTCATCGCCGGTGCGGTCGAGGAATCCCGTGTTGATGAACGCCACGCGCCGGCGCGCCGCGCGGATACATTCCGCCAGGTTGACGGTGGTGCGCCGTTCTTCGTCCATGATGCCGATTTTCACGGTGTCGCGCGGCAGGCCCAAGAGATCCTCAACGGCCCCGAACAGTTCGTCGGCGAAGGCGACTTCCTCGGGTCCATGCATTTTGGGCTTGACCACGTACACCGAACCGGCGCGTGAGTTGCGCCGCGCGGCGGCCCCGCGAAGATCATGCATTGCTATGAGCACCGTGATCGCGGCATCGATCAAGGTCTCCGGGATAGGCGCACCGTCCAGCATCACAGCGGAGGAGAGCATGTGGTGGCCGACGTTGCGCACCAGCATGAGGCTTCGGCCCGGCAATACCAGTTCCTCGCCGCCCGGCGCCTGGTAGCGGCGATCCGCGTTCAACCGTCGAATCAGCGCGCTCGCGCCTTTCTCGATGCGCGCTTCGAGACTCCCCTGCATCAGTCCCAACCAGTTTCGATATACGCGCACCTTGTCGGGAGCGTCGACCGCGGCGACCGAGTCCTCGCAATCCTGTATCGTGGTGATTGCCGATTCCAGCACCACATCGCTGATTCCCGCGGCATCATTGCGCCCGATGTAGTGCGTTCGATCGAAATGCAGTTCCACATGTAAACCGTGATGCTTCAGAAGCAGAACCGTCGGCGACGCGCTGTCTCCCTGGTAGCCGCCAAAGGCCGAGGCGTCTTTCAGGTGCGTCGTCTTGCCGCTCCGCAATTCGACTTGGAGCCCTTGGCTGCCGGGGCGGTAGCGCACGGCGTCGCGGTGCGATCCGTCGGCCAGTCTGAAGTACTCATCGAGGAAGTTCCTGACGAAGGCGATGACCTTCGCTCCGCGCTGCGGATTGTATTTGCCGCCTCGAGGCGCGCCATCATCGGGAATCGCATCGGTGCCGTAAAGCGCATCGTAAAGACTGCCCCAGCGTGCATTCGCTGCATTGAGCGCGTAGCGCGCATTGCTGACCGGAACCACCAATTGAGGGCCGGCGATGCGCGCGATCTCATCGTCAACCTGAGCGGTACTGACGGAGAACGGGCCCTGCTCCTCAACCAAGTAACCGATCTCGCGCAAGAAGGCTTGATATTTTTTCGGATCGAAGGAGGGTCCGGGATTTTGCTGATGCCAGGCGTCGATCTTGCTCTGGAGCTCGTCGCGCCTGCGCAGCAGTGCTGCGTTACGGGGCGCCAAGGCTCGCACCATGGCCGCAAAACCGTTCCAAAATGCTTGGCTGTCGACGCCGGTGCCGGGAATGGCTTCCTTATTGACGAATTCGTACAAGCCCGGGTCGACTTGCAAATGATTTACGGTGACTGGCGCGCGCATCGCTTATTATTCCTGGACTGGGAAACTCGTAATGCTGCGGGCAACGCGGCGGCAAATCAATGGCAATCGATGGCCGGGGACACATGGCGGCGCTTAGGCCTTCGACCGGCCAATGGATGAGCGCTGCGTTTTGCGTGGCGCTCGTCTTGGTGCTGGCGATCCGGCTGAGTGTTCCGTTGCACGACCAGCTCGGCATGGCCCTACGCGCGACGGCACGCTGGTCTTTTTTGTGGTTCTGGCTGGCTTCAACCGGGGGCGCTTTGGCGGCGCTGTCCGGGACAAAATTCCAAGCCATTGCGCTGCGCGCCAGAGATTTCGGATTGGCTTTTGCCGCGGCACACCTGGTCCATCTCGGCTTGGTGGCCTTTCTCCTGTATCGCTCGACAACCCCGTTCCCGCGATTTCCGCTCGTCTTGTTCAGTATCGGCGTCTTCTGGGTATATCTTCTGGCGTTTTTATCATTCAGGCCGGCATCCTTGATGCTTCAGCCGCGAACCGTAAGCCTGATCCGTTCGGTCGGCGTCGAGTACATCACATTCATTTTTCTTTATGATTTTGTGAAGGACTCGCTGCAAGACGGTGCCGGACAATTTTTCCTCTACCTGCCTTTTTTGACCCTTGGCTTCGGCGGCCCGTTGTTGCGGCTCGCCGCGGCCGGGAAGAGGACTAGGGTGTGACAAGTCTTAGGCGTCCTCCACGGGGATGCGGCCGCTCTTGGCCGCAGCCTTCAACAACGAATAGTCGTGTTCCGTTTGATCGGCGTAATCTTCGGCAAAGCGTGCCAGCGCCAAATCCATCGCATCGGCTCTGCCGATGTAGCCGCTGATGGCCGCCGCATCGCCCGCTTTCGCGTGCGCGCGGGCCAGCGCGGCGCCGCAGTGATGCGCATAGTCGGCGAGATGCGCAAAGTCCATCGTATCGATATTCGCGGCGGTCTTGCAATCGCGCAGCTGCCGTACATAAAAATCCACATGCAAAGACGGATCGCTTGACCAGCCGAGAAACAAATCGCTGGCCGCCTGCATCAGGCGTTGCCCTTGAACCACGCGCTCACCGTGGTTGCGCTGTTTGCTGCGCCCGGCGTAGGGCTCCAGCACCGACGCGCGCGCTTCCTTGAGCTGCAGAAACAACGAATCATCATCACCGCCCATCATGAGCACCACGGCACAACGGGTGCCGACGCTGCCAACGCCGACCACTTTCATTGCCACATCCACCAACTCGAATCGCTCGAGCAAGGCGCGACGATCGGCCGGCAAGGTGGCTCGGTACTGCGCGAGCATGCGCGGCACGTGCGAGATGGTGCGATCGCCCTTGCGCGGGCGGAATATGAGCGGCAGTTCCTCCTTGATTCTGCGCATCCGGCCGACCGTCTCGGTCATCTTCGGAAACAGATGCTCGGTTACCAGATGACCGGGCGCGCCGCCGGTCTTCTTCCGAGCCGAGTTGAAGTGAAGCTCGGCCACCTTGGTGGCATCGATTCGCTGATACCACAGGTCGAGTGCGGGCATGGGCGCATAGAGCGCCATGTGCGTGCGGTAACCTGCTGCCGCGGCCATGGTGGCGGCGCTGTTCTTTCGCTTCGAAAATCCCAGGTAGCGGCCGGCGACCGTCACGCTTGCCGCCAAGCGCTTGAGGTCCCATTCCCACGGGGCGGGCAGCGTCTCATCGAAGTCATTGACATCGAAGATCAAGTGGCGCTCCGGCGTCGCGAACCCGCCAAAGTTCATCAAATGGGCGTCGCCGCCCGCCTGGACGCGGATGCCGCTAACCGGGGTTCGCGCCAAATCGTATGCCATGATGGACGCCGCGCCGCGCAGAAACGAAAGCGGCGAATGCAACATGCGTCCGTAACGGATGGGCACCAGCGAGGGTACTCGATCGCGGTTGGACTTCTGTAACATGGCCACGACATCCCGGCCGCGGCGCGACACTGAAAAATCAGCGTGCGACGAACGCGGTGTTTTGACACGCAGCTTTCTGCCGGCATTGCGGCGTACATTGGCGTTGAGCAAAGACAATGGCTTCTTGCCGCGATGCGAGGATGAATCTCTCGTCTTCATTGATTCCCTGCCCGTCAAATCTCGAATTCGACGCCGATCTCCATGATTTGCTTGCTGGGTATTTTGAAGTATGCGCCGGATCGCTGGGCGTTGGAGTGCATCAGAGCAAAGATCGATTCTCGCCAGCGCGACATACGCGGCGATCGGCCGGAGGCGATGATGGTCTCATGCCCGGTGTAATAGGTGAGGCTGGCGGGATCGCCGAGTTCGATTTTCCCCGCAGCCGCGGCGGATTGAAGTCCCATGGGTACATTCGCAGGTTCCATGAAACCGAAATGCAACTCGATGCGAGTGAGCCCCTCGCCGAGCGGAGTCACCGTGGCCCGCTCCGCGTCCGATACGCGCGGCACTTCTGCGATCGTCACCGCGACCAGCAGCACATGCTCCTGCAGAACGCGGTTGTATTTGAGGTTTTGGGTGAGCGCGAGCGGCACACCCTGCGCCATGCGGCCGAGCACAATGGCCGTGCCCGGCAGCCGAAACGGCGGGTTCGCCATGATCCCCTCGATAAATTCCTTGGCGCGCTGCCGCACCTGGAGCCGGACCGCGTCCAGAATTTCCTCACCCTTGCGCCAGGTGAGCATGATGAACGAGACCGCGCCGGCGATGGCCAGCGGAAACCAGCCGCCATCGATGAATTTGGTGGAGGTCGAGGCGAAAAATAGCAGGTCGAGAGCGAGCAGGCTGCCGTTCACAAGCAGCACCAGCCAGGGATTGTATTTCCAATGCAGCGCGACGAAGGTCGCCATCAGCGTCGTGATGGCCATCAGCAGCGAAACGGCAATGCCGTAGGCACCCGCCAGAGCATCGGAGGAACGGAAAGCAATCACCGCGGTCAGCGTTGCGATCG
The DNA here is from genome assembly GCA_036494725.1 of Steroidobacteraceae bacterium. Classification (GTDB taxonomy): domain Bacteria; phylum Pseudomonadota; class Gammaproteobacteria; order Steroidobacterales; family Steroidobacteraceae; genus Bog-1198. Next base: position 10,815 of record DASXNX010000018.1, on the reverse strand, counting down.
CAAGCGCCCAATTCACGAGCGGCATATAGATTTGGCCGATCTCGCCCCGGGCCGTGTGGATAACGTTCATGCGCGGCAGGAAGCCCAGGCGAATCGCCTGTTGGGTCATCGAATAGGCGCCGGAAATAATCGACTGCGCGGCGATGACCGTTGCCGCGGTCGCGAGCACGACCACGCTGTAATGCGCCCAATGCGGAACCAACGCATAAAATGCGCCGTCCAGGGCCGTCGGCTGAGAAAGCAACAATCCGCCCTGGCCGAAATAATTTAGAGTGAGTGCGGGCAGCGCGATGCCAAACCAGGCAAGGCGGATCGGCAACGGACCGAAATGCCCCATATCGGCATAAAATGCCTCTCCGCCGGTCACCGCCAGGAAAGCGCCGCCGATCACGGCAAAAGCCAGCGGTCCCGCGTGCAAAAGGTAGGTAATGGCGGGCAGCGGACTCAGCGCCGCCAGTATTGCGGGCCTGTTTGCAATGCCGATCGCGCCCATGATCCCGATCGTAATAAACCAGACCAACATGACCGGCCCGAACAGTCGACCGACAAAGGAAGTGCCCTTGCGTTGGATGGCAAATAACATGAGGAGAATGGCCACCGTCAGGGGCACAACCACGCGACTGAGATGCGGGGCATAAACTTTGATGCCCTCGATTGCGCTCAAGACAGAAATCGCAGGAGTGATGGCGCCATCGCCGTAAAGCAGCGTCGCACCCACCAGGCCGATCACTACCATGATTGCACGTTTCTTGTTCTCCTTGGCGCGCCGCGGGCTCACCAGAGCGAGCAGCGCCAGGATGCCGCCCTCGCCGTGATTGTCGGCGCGCATGATGAGCACCGCGTACTTGATCGAAATCACGACGATCAGTGACCAGAAAATCAACGAAACAATCCCGAGCACAGCCTCAGGCGCGATCGTTCCGCCGGGACTCGAGGCCTTCGCTGCCACGCTCAAGGTGTAGAGCGGGCTGGTTCCGATGTCGCCAAATACGATGCCCATGCAGGTCGCTGCGGCGCCGGTGATCGCTCGGCGAGCGGGGATCGAGGCAGCGATGCTGGAGGCTGTCATAAGCACTACTCTGACACGGAATCGCCGGTACGGTATGGATCAACTGCTACAACGTGTTTGATGCGGCCCGTCGCCCACCCTGGCACCGGGGTCTTCGCTATTCGGAGCGATCGGGGTTTGTCTTCTGACGCATGCAAAGTGCCGCGGAAACATCATCTATTTCATCTGCGGCGACCAGTTTCGGGTCGCGATGCGGCAGCGCGGTGGGTAGGTCAGGGACGGATCACGCCGAATCCCTGCGGCGATTGCGTCCCACCATGTAGCCCGCCGCGAAAGGCAGTCCCAAAACGACGATCGATAAGATGATTAGGAGGATGAGCACGTCGCGCGCCAACCGCCGCAGCTCCTCACCTGCGGTGACGACGAATTGATCACCGATCTTGGCTGCATCAAGCGCGAGTGCCTTGCGTTGCTCGTCAAGCGCCGCCAGGGTTGCAGCTCGCTCGAGACGAACGTCGGCCGTCAGTGCAATCCGCTCCTCATGCAGCGCCTGTATCATCGAGAGGGATGACTCATTGAGCCGGTTTATGATCCCCAGCAGGGTCTGATGAGTTTCGACGATGGCATCGTGCACCAGATCCGGCGCCTTCTCGGCCGCCGCGGCCATGCGATCGATTCGGCCATTCATTTCGTCGAGCGCCGCGTGCATGTCTTTGCCCGATAGTCCCGACTCTCGAATAGCCAGCCGCGTCTTCAATAAGGCCTGCGTCGGGAGCGCTTCCCCGTAAATCCGCATTCGATCCGAAATATCGGACATGGACTCAGGGATGGTACCGAGAGAATCGACCAATTTTACGTCCGCACCATTCTGCTGGGTCCAGCGCGCCACAATGGGCGTCCGGGTGAAGGCTAGATCTTCGATGGGGTTATCGCGCACGTATTCTTGAACGAATTTCCGATATCGAGGTAGGTCGCTTGGAACGATGACCAAGCTGGCGAGTTGATCTGCGATCCTGGCCTGGTCGTCGGCCAAGGCGCGCACCTCATTTTGGCTCGCCCCGAAAAGCGAACCACCGGCGCTCCCTTCGGCGACGAACGATTGCATCTGCACGGCCAGGGCCCAGGTATCGAGCACACCCATCATCGGAGTGATTTGAGTCGCCGCACGGACGCTGTGCGAGGCCGCGGCGATCTCCCAGCGAAGGGTGTTGATCAGGACCTGCTGATCTTGCTCTTTCGCGGAAATGTCGTCGGCGCATTTCTCGACAGCCGCGATGAATTGCGCCGAGTATTCCCGAGTGAGCACGCGAGCATTGAGATCGCGGGCCGACAGCGGCCGTTCCTTGAGCGATACCAGCGAGCAGCCCGCGGCGTTCAGCAGCAGCGCCGCCGCCAACATGATCTTGGCGCTGCGGCCGCGCAGAGGGAAGGGCGCTGGAATTGCGGCTAACACTGTTGGGCGCCGTGATCGCGGCGCTCGCCTCCCTGGTAACTCTCGATGGAGCTGTTCCCATCCATAAGATACCAATTCCGCGTGAGCTGCGGTGAGGAAGGGCGGGTTTTATTGTCCTGCGGTAATTTACCGCGTCGCGGGCGTGGATGAGCCGGCAACCTTGCATTGGCCGTTGTACAACACACGAGCGTCGCTTCTGACGCTGATAGCTCCCGTCTTGCGATCAATGTCGAAACTGAAGGGCAGCCCTGCTCCTAGATCAATACGAAATGTAATCCTGGCGTCGGTGATGGCTGCCGTCGCGACCTTGCTGGAGACGTACGCTAGTTGATTTTGTTGATCGAACGAAATTTCAAGAGTGCGTCGAGCGTGGTTCGGCCCCGCTTCCTCGACGGCGCACGACATCACCACGTTTTCCGCGCTGGCGTAGGGACAACTGCAGAAGCACAGGGCAAGGGTTGCGACGATTCTTTTCACTGAAGTGACTTATCTTTTGTTGGTGTGTTGTGCGGGATTTGTCGGTTGCGTACAGAGTAGCAACTTCCGGCGCCGCCGCTGCAGCCGCTGATCACGGTTTCATTGAGCAATCAGGGATGTACAGCACTGAATTGCACGCATTTCTGCAACTGTCGACCCTAACCGGACCCTTGGCTAAGGTGTTTTCAACCCGCGTCCGCCAGCATCATTGTGGTTGGCAAATCTGACATTTTATTAAAATAAAACAAATACTTACAATGTTTTTTTAATATTGTAAATTACTATAATTTTCTAAGCGACGTCGGCTCAGCTCCTGTAGACACCCGTTAAGTAGCATTCATAAAAAAGCTCGTCATCATTTTCGTCAGTCTTTGGCGTATTTCAGGCGATGCTGACCAGTGGCGCGCAAATATCCCGCTTGGCCCGACCAAGGCATCGACAATTCCCAGCGTTCCCTGCTGACGCCACAAGGCCATGAGAGTCGGGGCCATCGGGTCGCCAATCTGTGCTACCTCGGCACGCAAAAAAACAATCCAGGCGGCCAGCGCTTGGAGCAACGCAGGGCAGTCCTGACCCTTTTTGTTTTGAATCTGCAGCGTTTCGAGCCAGCGTTGCGGAATTTTTTGCGACCCGTCCATCGCAATCTGCGCCAGACGATGCTGAAGGGATTTGTTGGCAAAGCGCGCGAGCAAGGAGTCGGCGTACGCGTCGAGATCGAGGCCGGCGGCAGGCTGTAGACTGGGTGCAGCCTCCTGGCGCATCAAATGTTCGATCAGCGAACGAATGGTCGGATCGGCAATCGCCTGATGGACGAATTCATAGCGGCGCGCCAATCCAAGATAGGCGAGGGCCGAGTGGGCGCCGTTGAGCATGCGCAATTTGGCGGTTTCAAACGGCGCAACATCGTGCACAAATTGGGCGCCGCCGATTTCCCATCGCGGACGGGGGCCGGCAAAACTATCTTCGATCACCCATTGGCGGAAGGGTTCGGTGTTGATCGTTGCCTCATCCCGCAGACCGATGTCGCGCGCGGTCTGTTCACGATCGGCATCGGTGGTCGCCGGCACGATGCGATCGACCATGGTCGAGGGGCAGCGGCAATGATCGTCGACCCAGGCAAGCAACTCAGGACCGGTCGCTCGGATGAATTCGCCGAGCAGCGCCGCCATCTGGCCGCCGTTATCGGCCAGATTATCGCAGCAGATCAGGGTCAGACCGGGTGAGCCGGAATTTTTGCGCTGTGACAAAGCGCGCCCCAAGAGCCCATAAATCGTCTTCGGCGGGGTGTCGGCGGCCAGATCGCTGGCAAGGTCCGGCAATGCGGAGTCCAGTCGGCCGTCCCGTCCGCGGCAATAGCCTGTTTCAGTGATGGTGCAAGTGACGATCTTTGTGTCGGGTTCGGCAATGGCGCGCACCACGGCTCCGGGATCCTGAGGCGCCACCAGTATCCGGCGCACGGCGCCGATCAGGCGAATGTGGCTTTCATTGTCTTGACGTTCGCGCACCGTGTAGAGCCCGTCTTGCGGACCCATTTGCGCCTCTACGGCGGCGCCGCGCAGGGATACGCCGACAATCCCCCAATCGCAATCGCCGTCATTCATGGCATCGTCGGTGTAGACCGCCTGATGAGCGCGATGAAATGCACCGAGGCCGATATGAACGATGCCGCATCGCTGGGCGTTGCGATCGTATCGGGGCTTGACCACGCTGCCGAAAATGCGCGGCAGGGTGGCGGATGACAGCCTCACAACTTGTAACAACGCTTGGCCAAGGAATAGGCGAGTTCGGCCGCCAACTCCGCTGCTTCCCACTCTTCCAACCGGTGTTCCGCGACCAATTGCGCGAGAAATCCGCAATCCATGCGCCGCGCCACATCGTGCCGCGCCGGGATCGAGAGGAACGCGCGGGTGTCGTCATTGAATCCGGCGGTATTGTAGAAGCCGGCGGTTTCGGTCACGCGCTGGCGAAAGCGGCGCATGCCTTCCGGGCTGTCGTGGAACCACCACGGCGGCCCGAGCTTCAGAGCCGGATAGTGACCGGCTAACGGCGCCAATTCACGCGCATAAGCCGTTTCGTCAAGAGTGAATACGATGATGGTCAACCCGGCTGCATTGCCGTAGCGAGCCAGCAGCGGCCGCAGCGCCGTGACATAGTTGGTAGCCGTGGGGATGTCGGCACCTTTGTCGCGGCCGAAGCGCTCGAACACCTGTTGGTTGTGATTTCGGAAGGAACCGGGATGGATCTGCATCACCAGACCGTCATCGAGACTCATGCCGGCCATGACGGTGAGCATGTGCGCGCGAAACAGCTCTGCATCTTGAGCGCCGGCATCGCCGCGCGCGACCACGGCAAAAAGGCGTTCGGCTTCGTGATCGGACAAGTCTGCGGTGGCCGCGGTCGGATGGCCATGATCGGTGGCCGTGGCCCCGTGCGCGGCGAAGAAAGCGCGACGCTGGCGCAACGCCGCCAAGTATCCGCCGTAGCGAAAACAGTCTTCCCCCGTAAGATCGCAAAGCGCCTTGAGATTGCCGACAAATCCTTCGAAGGCAGGATCGACTACCGAGTCCGGACGGAAGGTGGTTATGATCCGGCCGCCCCAATTGCTGGCGCGAATCAGCTGATGATGGGTCAAAGGATCGAGTGGCGATTCGGTCGTCGCCAAAACCTCGATGCCGAAGCGTTCGAACAGCGCGCGCGGCTTGAACTCAGGCATGCGGAGCGCTTCGGCAATATGGTCGAAGTAATGATCGGCGGTCTCGGCTTCGAGGCGCAGCTTGAGGCCGAAGGCTTCGGCGAACACCCAATCCAGCCAGAGCCGCGACGGAGTACCGCGGAACAAATGATAGTTTGCGGCGAACAGCCGCCATGCTGCGCGCGGCTCGGCAGCACCCTCGCGCGGCGCCGGTCCGAGCAGCCGCGGGCGAACGCCCAGCGACTCCATTGGAATGCCCTGGCTGTATAGCATCCGATACAGATAGTGATCCGGCGTTAACAGCAGATCCGTGGGGTTGCTGAAATTGGCATTGCCCGCGAACCATTCCGCATCGGTGTGGCCGTGGGGCGAGATAATCGGCAGATTCCGTACCGACTGATACAGTCGCCGCGTGATGCCGCGGATATTGGAATCCGCGCTGAACAAGCGATCGGGATGCAGAATTAGTGGTTTTGACATAGGGTTATACCGGCAGACACCCATGGCCCATGGGTTCGAATTGCTTGTAAGTCAGGATGAATTCCCGGTGCCCCAGCCATGTGGCCCTCGCAGCCGATCAACTCGCCGGTCTCCTCGAAGATGCATGCTGCGCGCGGCAACAAAACGCTGTGCTTCCTCTGGTTCTAAATCCGCTGCCACTGTCATTGCCCTTTCATTGACCCTATTTACGCTATAGGAAACCGGTGTCATTGTCCACGGCGCTCTGCTACGCTAGAAGCATCAACGGCACGGAGCGGCAGATTTGGCGGATCGGCGCAGATGGTTACGTGCCAAGGCAACTATCAATGACATTGCCCGCTTGTCGGGTGTGTCCAAGAAGACAGTCAGTCGCGTGATCAATCGATCACCGTTGGTGAACGATGCCACGCGCAGCAAGGTGGATGCCGTGATCCGCAAGGCCGGCTACGTCCCGAACCCGCAGGCGCGGGCGCTCGCGTTGCGGCGCAATTTCCTGATCGGGCTCATTCACGACAATCCCAATCCGCAAACCGTTCTGAACGTCCAGCAAGGCATTCTCGACGCCCTCGCCAGCACAGAGTATTCGCTGCTGGTGCGTCCCGTTTATCGTGGCTCCGCCACCGCCATCGAAGACATACACGCGTTTCTCGACCGGCAGCGCCTGCACGGCGTCATCATCATGCCGCCGCTGTCGGAGAACGGAGAACTCGCGGAACTCTGCGAGCGCTTTGATTGCCGCTACGTTCGAATGGGTTCGGCACAGTTGGATCGAAGCGATCGCTCCGTCTGCTCCAACGATCGCGAATTGGTGCGTCAGGCCACGGAATATCTCATCTCGCTGGGGCATCGACGCATCGGAATGGTGGAAGGCCCGAGCGGATTTCGCTCGGCGCTCGAGCGGCGAGCCGGGTTTGGCGAGGCGCTGGCGGCCGCGGATCTGCCGCTCGGCGCGGAGTTGATCGCGCCGGGTGACTATCGCTTTGAATCCGGGCTGCAGGCGGGCGAGAAATTATTGGGAATCGCGTCGCCGCCAACCGCGATTTTTGCGGCGAATGACGAGATGGCGGCGGGCGTGCTGCACACGGCGCGCCGCCGCGAACTCGACGTCCCGGCAGACTTGTCGATCGTGGGCTTCGATGACACGGCGATTGCCGCGCACATCTGGCCGCCGCTGACCACGGTGCGCTGGCCGATTGCCGCCATGGCGCGCGCCGCGGCTTTTAAGCTGCTGGCAGGTACTCCTGACGATGATCCGGGTGCCGCGGAGCAAACGCTGTTTCCCTCGTTGCTGGTCAATCGCGCTTCGGTCGCCGTGCCGAAACGCGGATCATGAGATCCATGCATGTTTGAGAAGACATACCACGCGACTCACCCCGACATGATGGAGGGCGTGAGCCACGACGCGCTGCGCGCTCGCTATTCTCGGTGTTGAACGCGCCGCAAGCAGTAGCGACCTGTGTGTCCGGCGATAAAGCAAGGCATATACTCATCTCCGAAAGGAGGTTGGGATGCCAGCTCAGGAATCGAGCACCGTCGTGCAGATCGGCGAGTGGATGGTGCATCCCGCGCTCGATAGCATCTCGCGGGGCATCGAGAATCAAAAGCTTGAGCCGCGAGCAATGCGGCTGCTCATCTGCTTGGCGAACTCTGCAGGCGAGGTCGTCAGCGTCGATCGTCTGCTCAGCGAGGTGTGGGCGGGCGTGGTCGTGGGTTCGGCATCGGTTTATGAGGCGGTGTCCCAGTTGCGCAGGATTCTGGGCGATGTAGGTCCGCAGCCCACCTATATTGTGACCGTGCCGCGCAAAGGGTATCGGCTCATTGCTTCCGTGAATCGTACCGCCGCAACCAGCCATGCCCCTCCCGCGCAAGAAGCCGCAAGCAAGGTATTGCCGTTACAAGTCTGGGTCATCGCAGGAGCGCTCGTGGTTCTTGCGTTAGTAGCGGCGTATTTTCTCGCCTACAAAGGAATATTCTCAACGCACGCGATCGAGTCTACCGACGTTGTTGTCAGCGACAAGTCAATTGCCGTTCTCCCCTTCATCGATATGAGCGAGAAGAGGGACCAGGAATATTTCGGGGATGGTATGGCGGAAGAGATCATCAATCGCTTGGTGAGGATTCCGGGGGTCAAGGTCATCAGCCGCACCTCTTCCTTTCAGTTCAAGGGAAAATTCGAAGATCTGCGCACCATTGGCTCGCAGCTCGGCGTCGCCTATCTGCTCGAGGGCAGCGTACGAAACTCGGGTGATCGCCTGCGAGTGACCGCAAAGCTGATCAGTAGCAGAAATGGTTCGAATGTCTGGTCCCAAACCTATGACCAGGATTTGAGTGACGTTTTGAAAATGCAGGACGAGATCGCCATTGCACTCGTACGGGCGTTGCAAATTGAAGTCAGTCCGCTTCAGGGACTTGAGGGCCGCTCAGCGCTGCGCAACACGGAAGCATACGCGCTGTATCTGCGCGGACTGCATGACCTAGATCGAGACGATCAACAAAGCTGGGATCAGGCACGGAGCGCTTTTCAGCGGGCGCTCGATCTTGACCCAACGTTTGCGGAAGCAGCCGGTCTGCTTGCCAGTACCTACGCGTTGCAGTCATCGGCTGGATATATGCCGCCTGGAGTTGGCTTTGAGCAAGCGCGCCGAGCAGCAGAACACGCCATTAAATTGGACCCGAACAATCCAATTGCATACTCCGTGCTCGGCGACATTCATAACACTTATGATTGGGATTGGCCGGCGGCCGACCGGGACCTTAAACGCACACTGACCCTCGCCCCCAACAACCCTGTGGCCTTAGAGATTGCCGCACGCCATTCCCTCACCATGGGCCGTTGGGAAGATGCTTTGACTCAGGCGACCGCGGCCCTTGAGTTGGACCCGCTGGACGTGGGCGGCTACTATTGGCTGAGCAAGGCCCAATTGCAACGCGGGCGACTGGCTGAGGCCGAGGCAGCGATTCGTCGTGCTCTCGAGATCGCCCCCAGATTCATCTTCGGTCCATACTCGCTCGGCGGCGTACTACTCGCGCGTAACCAACCTGAGGCTGCATTGGCGGCATTTTTAGATGAGCCAATCGAGGTTGCGCGCCTCAATGGATCGGCGATGGCTTACTTCGCAATGGGCCGAAAAGCTGATTCCAGTGCGGCGCTCGCGCTTCTTGCGACGAAGTACGCCAACTACCCGTTCGGCATCGCGGAGGTCTATGCGTTTCGCGGTGAATCAAACGAGGCGCTCAAATGGCTCGACCGCGCCTATGCTCAGAAGGACATTTTTCTCTACAACCTGAAGTTCTCGCCGCCGTTCCAGAATTTGCGCGAGGATCCGCGTTACAAGGTTTTCCTAAAGAAAATGAATTTGCCAGAGTAAACAAAGCACCCGCGGCCCAACGAGACCGGACTCTGAGGCGGCTAGGTCATCCCTCTGACAGCAGATGATGACAAGACAAGACATTCGCAAAAGCCGTGAACCGACCGAAGCATGCGCTCGTGATAGCGGCATGGGTGAATGGCGGGATATCGGATCGTCGCGTTTCGCCGCGTTTCGCCGCTTTTCGCCCAACCTCAATTTGACGGGGCAGGCTGTGGTGGCGTATCGCCCGTTTGGTGTGGACTGTTTTCTTGGGCCAGAATGTCGTTGCAGAGCGGGATGCATTCGTTGCAGATCAAAACTAATCCTCCATCGACTGCTGAGTCTCCGGCTATTAGTTTTTTTAACATCGTGTTGGCTCTTTCCACAGAAGCAGCAGCAAAGATCTTTTGGTTTCGTCGTTCTAGGCACGCGCAAATAAAGCGCCCACTCAGCGCGAAGTCTATCAAAAGCAGCCAATCCGATTTTCCGCACCCCCGGGATCGGCGCCCGGCTCGCTATCTCCTTGAGCATGTAGGGGCCGATCGCGTTGACGAGTGCCTCTGGATCGGTAGGAAGTGCGCGATGGATCGGCTTCCAGGCTATACGCTTTCGTACGAATGTACGAAACATCTCAAACATCGAATTCTCCTTTTGGGTTGATATCCGAGGTCAAAGGCCACTTATAGTTTGCTGGAAATTCTGGAGCCCGAACTATCCGATTCGGGCGTTTTCGGACATTCCCGGACGCTTAGGGTGTCAGGGGATTACCGCCGACCAGCGGATTAATAGGCTTTTGCGGCGTGCTTCAGCGTCATCCATCGTCAGAGATTTTATGGATAAAAGAGAATGTTACGCGATTGGTGCGCCACGGTAGATTACGCAGACTGACGCGGCGAATGGACAAATTCTGGACAAATTTCTAGTGGTCGAAATCGACTCGCATCGGAAAGCGCAATGGTGGCTACCGACCGGAGGAAAATGTGGCACCAGGCGAGCACCCGAGGGCAAAGGTTCGACGGAAAATGAAGGAATAGCCGAAATAGTAGCGCCGCAGCATATCGGCGACCGACTGCTGATCACTTGCACCGAGACTGTCCGTCTTACAAGGGCAACTCTTCCTTCTTTCAGTGCCCGGTCTCCGGCCGATCGCCTAGTGCACAAAATACACTGGCACTGTGGCATGCCTTGGAGGCAACTTTCCGCTGTGCCAACGTATGATGTGTACATCGTACGCATATATGTGTACTATGTACGCAATGAGCAAAGAGCGAATTTTCAGCGCCGCAAAAAAGGTTCTCAAGCACGAGGGCATACCTGGTCTGTCGATGCGGCGGATAGCCAAGGAGTCCGGCAT
>DASXNX010000017.1:0-1612 GCA_036494725.1 Steroidobacteraceae bacterium | reverse complement strand
TCTCAGGAGGGCAGCATGAGCCAGCACGTAGCCGGCGCCGCGCAGGTTATCGACGCAGAGGAGCGCGACATCCACGACCTCGACCGCATCCAGCGCGTCTGCGCCGAGGTCCGCGCGGCGGAGTTGGTCGACGCCCTGATGGCCGCCATCGCGGGCGACCCACATTGGCGGCGCCAGGCGCAGAAGCTGCTGATGCGTATCAGCGTAGGCGAGATGCCCGACGAGCCGAAGCGATAACAACCCACTGGAGTTAGAGTAATGCCTAAGCAACTACACCTGTCCGCGCTGGTGATGACGCCGCCCGGTGAGGCCGCCTGAGATGTCCGGCGCCACAGCCGCCACGCAGGCGCTTCAGCAGGCCGCGGCAGATTGCTACCGCAGTGCGTTTGAGGCGGGCAGCGCGTTCGCACGCCAGCATACCGCCGTCGTCAAAGCCGCTGACATTGTCGAAACGATGCAGGCGATGATCGAGCTAGTCATCGCAGCCGAGGCGCTCCACACCGCCAGTGACGCTTCGGTGAAAGCACTGCGCGCCGCCCTGGCTGAACAGATGGAAGCGACGGGCGCGGCCAGTGTCGCGACCGAGCATCACAAGGCCAGTCTCGCGAAGCAACCCGCGTTCTTAAGCATTGCCGACGAGGAACTGATACCGCGCGATTTCTACATCCAGCCGCCGCCGCAACTGGACAAGCGGGCGCTCAAGTCGGCGCTGTCCGATGGCATCCAGATCGCCGGTGTGTCGCTCGCCATCCCGAATCAAATGTCGCTGCGCATCGCAGCAAGGAAGGAAACACCATGAACGCGATCGCCACCATTCCAGCGACCGAGGAGGAAGTCCTCCGCGTGCTGGAGAACTCTCTATATCCAGGCGCCAAGCCCGAAAGCATCAAGCTCGTGCTGAGCTATTGCCGCGTCAACGGCCTCGATCCGATGCTCAAGCCGGTGCACATCGTGCCGACCAGCGTCAAAGTCGGTCCAGATCGATGGGAAATGCGCGATGTGCTCATGCCCGGCATCGCCGACTATCGCATCAAAGCAAGCCGAAGCGGCGATTACGTCGGCAAGTCAGAGCCGTTCTTTGGCCCCGACGTGACGGAGTTGGTCGGTGAAATCCAGGTTACCTATCCACGCTGGTGCAAAGTCACCGTGCAACGCTTTGTTCGTAATGAAGTGCGGGACTTCACTGCGGTTGAATACTGGCTGGAGAACTACGCCACCGCCGCCCGCAAGTCAGATAATCCCAACTCGATGTGGCGCAAGCGTGCCTATGGCCAGCTTGCCAAATGCACCGAAGCACAGGCGTTGCGCATGGCGTTCCCCGAGTTCAGCGGCGGCGCGCCAACGGCCGAGGAGATGGAGGGCAAGCACGACGGCCCGACGATCGAAGGCAAAGCCGAGACGGTGCGCGATCGGCAGGCCCAGGTGTATTCGCGCCGCGATGAGATCAATGCCGCTACGCCGCGGACAGACGCCAAGCCGGCCGAGCGCACGCCTGACGAGCTGCTGGACGCGATGGAGATCGCGATGCGGGAATGCGGCAGCCTCGATGCGGTCAACAAGCTGATCGCCAACAAGCACGTGCAGGGCATGCTGCGCGACTTCAAGAACGGCC
>DASXNX010000016.1:0-18249 GCA_036494725.1 Steroidobacteraceae bacterium | reverse complement strand
CAACGGCCGCAACATTGATCACTCATGGGATCTTCCGGCCATCATTTCGCAGCTTCCGCCGGGAACCTCGGCGAAGCTCGGCATCTGGCACGATCGCAAGGCGACCGATGTGACTGTCAAGACGGTGCTGCTGGAAGACTCGCCCGCCCAGGCCGCCCGCGCGTCCGGCGAGGATGGCGGCGGCAAGCTCGGCTTGGTTCTGCGCTCGTTGCAGCCCGCTGAGCAGCAGGAATTGCATACCAAGGGACGCTTGTTGGTCGAGGACGTCAGCGGACCTGCCTTGGCGGCCGGACTGCAGCCGGGCGATGTGGTGTTGGGGGTCAACGGGATAGGCGTAGGCAGCGTCGCAGAGCTGAAGCGCGAGGTTGCGCGGGCGGGTCATAACGTCGCGCTCTTGGTGCAGCGCGAAGATGCACAGACCTATTTCCCGATCGACGTGGGTTAATGCGCTTTAGATGTACTTAAACCTTGCATTCAGGCCTAATCGCGGGCGTGCAAAGCGCGTCCCTATTTTCCAGAGATGATTCGCGTGCCGCCGGCGTAAAGCCGGCGGCCTTCCTGCCGACGTCGCGCTCGGAAATGACGGCGCTCGGCTGGAGCCGGTGCGACATCATCATCGTCACGGGCGATGCGTATGTAGATCATCCGAGCTTTGGCATGGCCATTATCGGCCGGGTTTTGGAAGCCCAAGGCTTTAAGGTCGGCATCATCGCGCAGCCCGATTGGCACAGCACCCGGGATTTTGAAAGCATGGGCGCGCCTCGCCTGTTCTTCGGCGTGACCGGCGGCAACATGGATTCCATGGTGAATCGCTACACTTCGGACCGCCGCGTGCGCAGCGACGATGCTTACACCCCTGGCGGAATGGGCGGCAAACGTCCCGATCGCTGCGTCATCGTGTATTCCCAGCGAATTCGTGAGTCCTACAAGGATGTGCCCATTGTGATCGGCGGCATTGAGGCGAGCTTGCGGCGCATTGCGCATTTCGACTATTGGTCGGAGCAGGTGCGCCGCTCGGTGCTGGTCGATTCGAAGGCGGATCTTTTGGTGTTCGGCAACGCGGAGCGGCAGATCGGCGAGATCGCCAATCGTTTGCAGGAAGGATCATCGATTGCCGACATCACGGACTTGCGCGGTACCGCCTACTTGCGCCGCGGCATGCCGCGCGGTTGGGTCGAGATCGATTCCAGCGAATTGGATACGCCGGGTCCTTTGGCCCCGCGGGTCGATCCCTATGCCAGCGAAGAGCAGCGCGTGGCTGCGCTTGCGGATGCGCAGACGCCGGTTGCGCAGGCGGCTGGGACAGCGCAGCCCTCGGAAAAGATCGTCAAGTTCTACCGCAAGGTGCCGAACGCGCAGCGCGCCCGCAGCGTCATTCGCATGCCCTCATTCGAGCAAGTCGGCCGGGACCCGGTGCTGTATGCGCACGCGTCGCGCATCTTGCACCTCGAGTCGAATCCCGGGAATGCTCGGGCGCTGGTGCAACGGCATGGCACGCAAGAGCTGTGGTTGAATCCGCCGCCCATTCCACTGGCGACGGGCGATATGGACGCAATTTACGAATTGCCCTATGCGCGCCGCCCGCACCCGGCCTACGGCGACGCCAAGATTCCGGCGTATCACATGATCCGATTTTCGGTGGCGATTCAGCGCGGCTGCTTCGGGGGATGCACATTCTGTTCGATCACCGAACATGAAGGCCGAATCATCCAGAGTCGTTCGGAAGATTCGGTCATTCGCGAAATCGAGACCATACGCGACAAGGCGAAGGGTTTCACCGGAGTCATATCGGACTTGGGCGGTCCGACTGCAAACATGTACCGCTTGCACTGCAAGAGTCCGGCCGTCGAGTCCGCCTGCCGGCGCCCATCTTGCGTGTTCCCGGGCATCTGCCCGAATCTTGATACCGATCATGCGCCGCTGATCAACTTGTATCGGCGCGCTCGCGCGCTCAAAGGCATCAAAAAGGTGCTGATCGCCTCTGGGGTGCGCTACGACCTCGCCGCGGAGTCGCCGGAGTACGTCAAAGAACTCGCGACCCATCATACCGGCGGCTACCTGAAGATCGCACCGGAGGCGATTGGCGAGGGCCCGTTGTCCAAAATGATGAAGCCGGGCGTGGGCACTTACTACAAATTCAAAGAACTGTTCGATAAATATTCGAAGGAAGCCGGCAAGGAGCAATACCTCATTCCTTACTTCATCGCCGCCCATCCGGGTACGCGCGATGCCGATATGCTTGAACTGGCACTGTGGTTGAAGAAGAACGGGTTTCGCGCCGATCAGGTTCAGGCCTTCCTGCCCTCGCCGATGGCGACGGCGACCGCGATGTATCACTCGGGTAAGAATCCCCTGCGGCGGGTCTCGGCCTCCAGCGAGGAGGTCGTTATCCCCAAGGGCATCAAGGTGCGCCGTCTGCACAAGGCCTTTCTGCGCTATCACGACCCGGAAAACTGGCCCATCTTGCGCGACGCGCTGAAGCGCATGGGCCGTGCTGATCTCATCGGCAACGGCAAGCAGCATCTGATTCCCGCCTACCAGCCGATAGGCTCGGCGCGCCCTCCCGCCAGGCCGTTTCGTACGCAACACACGGGACTGCCGAAATCGGGCAAGCCTCGCCGCTTGCGGCGCGGCAAGGCGTAAAACGCGAACGGAATCGCTTGCTAGGCTGCCGCCGCTACCATTAAAGTTCGCCGTCTCCCAGCGGGAACATGAAGAACGCCTAAGGCCGTTGACCCTTATGGCGCGCGTGCAGTATGGACAAATGGGTTGTACACAAGTTTGGCGGTTCCAGCGTCGCGGATGCGGCCTGCTTTCGACGGGTCGCCGAAATCGTCGAAGCATCGCCGAATCCGCGCGAAGCCATCGTATTGTCCGCCTGCCGTGGAGTGACCGACGCATTGCTGGGTTTGGTCAGCCTGGCGGAGCACGGCGATGAGAAGTTCGGCCAGGCGCTGAAGGCACTGAAGACTCGCCACCTGGAACTGGCGGCGACGCTGCTGTCGAAGGCCGCCTGCGAGAGTTATTCGGCGCAGCTCGAACGCGATTGCCTGGATATCGGCGGAATGCTGCAAACGGTGCGGCTCATACGCTCCTCAACCTATGCGATGCGCGACGTGATCTCGGGTTACGGCGAGATCTGGTCCACGCGGCTGTTTGCGCCCTTTTTGCGCGAGCGCGCGAGGATCAAGGGCGACATCCTGTGGATCGACGCGCGCGAGGTGATCACCGTCGAATGGGCTTCGTTGGGGCCCGCAGTGCAATGGCCGCAGAGCGAAGCCAATCTCCAAAAGCTTGTTCCCCCGGATTTTGCCGGCCGCCTCGTTGTCACCGGATTCATTGCGACCACCACCAAGGGCACGCAGACCACTCTGGGACGCAACGGCAGCGACTTTTCAGGATCGATATTCGGCGCGTTGCTCGATGCGCTGGAAATCATCATCTGGACCGATGTCGACGGAGTTTTGTCGGCGGATCCGCGCCTGGTGCCGAACGCGCAGGTCATCGACCAGCTTTCCTACAACGAGGCGATGGAGCTGGCCTACTTCGGCGCCAAGGTGATTCATCCGCAGACGATGGAGCCTGCCGTCGCCCGGGATATCCCGATCTTCATACGCAACACCTTTGCACCACAGAAATACGGTACGTTGATCTGTTCGAATCCCGTCTCCGCGGTCAAGGTCAAGGGCATCACCAGCATCGACCCGGTTGCGCTCGTGAATGTCGAAGGCGCCGGCATGATTGGCGTGCCGGGCACGGCGCATCGCTTATTCGGCGCGCTGCGCGACTCCGGGATCTCGGTGATACTCATCTCGCAGGGCAGTTCAGAACACTCGATCTGTTTCGCCATCCCGGAGGCCCAGGCGGTGCGCGCGGAGGAAGCGGTGCGCCGCGCATTCGACTCGGAGCTGCGCGACGGACAAATTCAACATGTCGAAGTCGCGCGCGGCATGAGCATCTTGGCGGTGGTCGGCGACGGCATGGCCGGGGCACATGGTGTCGCCGCAAAAGTATTCAATTCACTCGGCGATGCCGCCATCAGTGTGCGGGCGATCGCGCAAGGCGCCTCGGAACGCAATATCTCCGTGGTGGTTGACGGCAAGGGCGCGGCCAAGGCGCTGCGCGCCGTGCACGCCGCCTTCTATCTATCGCCCAATACCCTGTCAATCGGCTTGATCGGCCCCGGCACCGTCGGCAGCGTGTTGCTGGCGCAAATCGCCACGCAGATCGATCGCTTACGCGAATTGAATCTGGACTTGCGCGTGCGCGGTATCGCCAGTTCCAAACGCATGCTTCTCGAGGAAACCACCGTCGATCTTGATCGCTGGAAGGAGCGCTTGGCCGAGGCAGGCGAACCGTTGGACATGCAGAAGTTCATTAATCACGTGCAGGCGGACTACGTGCCGCACACGGTGGTTATCGACTGCACGGCAAGCGCCGAGGTCGCGGACCATTATCGAGATTGGTTGCGGCGAGGCATTCACCTCGTGACGCCCAACAAGAAAGCCAACAGCGGCACGTTTCCCTACTACCAGGCGCTGCAGGACGAGAAGCGCGCTACGGGCACGCATTACTTGTACGAGGCGACTGTGGGCGCCGGATTGCCGGTTATCCAGACTCTGCGGGACCTGCGCGAAACGGGCGATGATATTACGCAAATCGAGGGAATATTCTCCGGAACGTTGGCCTACCTATTCAATGTGTTCGACGGCAGCGAATCGTTCTCGTCGATTGTTCGCGCCGCCAAGGCCAAGGGTTACACGGAACCCGACCCACGGGATGATCTTTCCGGCTTGGATGTCGCGCGCAAGGTGATCATCCTGGGCCGCGAAATGGGCCTCAGCCTCGAGATGGCGGACGTGCAAGTGGAGGGATTGGTACCCGAAGCGCTCACCCAGTGCACCGTGGAGGAGTTCATGGCACGCTTGCCGGAGTCGGATGCCGCGATGGCGCAGACCTATGCCGACGCGCGCAAGAAAAACCAAGTGCTGCGCTATATCGGCCGAATAGACGCCAAGGGCAAGGCGACGGTCGGCCTGATGCGCTTGGACGCCAAGCACGCGTTCGCGAACATTGCGCTCACGGACAACGTCGTGCGTTTCGCGACGCGCCGATACTGCGACAATCCCTTGATCGTGCAAGGTCCCGGCGCGGGACCTGAGGTAACTGCCGCAGGCGTATTCTCCGATTTATTGCGCTTGTCGGCCTATCTGGGCGCCCATCTTTAGGAGCCTAGCGAGGTTTACTGTGCTTACCGATGTCACCGCCTTTGCGCCAGCCACCGTTGCCAACGTCGGCATTGGTTTCGACATATTGGGTCACGCGGTGGATGCCGTTGGCGACCGCGTGCGAATCCGCCGCATCGAGCAATGCGAAGTGCGAATCCGCAGCATCACGGGCGTGGCCGGGGAGTTGCCGGTCGTTCCCGCGCAGAATACCGCCGGTCGCGCAGTGCAAGCCCTGCACACGGCCCTTGGGTTGAACTTCGGCTTTGAGCTCGAAATAGAAAAAGGCATTCCCTTGGGGTCGGGCATGGGCGGCTCGGCCGCTTCCGCAGTGGCCGCCGTCGTCGCCGCCAACGCATTGTTGCAGGCGCCGGTTCCACAGCTGCAATTGCTGAAATTCGCGATGGAAGGGGAAATTGTCGCCAGCGGCGCCGCGCACATCGACAACATCGCGCCCTGTCTGTTCGGAGGACTGACGCTCACCGTGGGCATCGACAACCCCCGCGTAAAGCAAATACCCGTGCCGCGCGGCCTGCGCTGCGTTCTGGTGCACCCGCATATGTACCTGGGCACTCGCGAGGCCCGCGCCATCTTGAACAGCAACGTAAGCCGGTCCGACTTCGTCTGGCAGAGCGCCAATCTTGCGGGCTTCATCAGCGGTTGCTACTCCAATGATCTGGATATGATTCGCGATTCCTTCAATGATGTGATCATCGAGCCGCAGCGGCACTCGCTCATTCCCGGATTCAAGGACGTTCAGCGTGCCGCGATGTCCGCGGGCGCGCTCGGCTGCTCGATTTCCGGTGCGGGTCCGGCGATTTTCGCGTGGTCCGAGATTCAGCACGCCGAGGCCGTGCGCGGCGCCATGGCAGCCGCGTTCGCGGAACATGACCTCGCATCGGACTCCTGGGTCTCTCTGATGCACAACTACGGCGCACGCGTGGTACAGGCCTGATGCAGGATTTGCAGTTTGTGAGTTCACGCGGCGGAGCCGCGCCGGTGAATTTGAGCCGCGCAATGACGCAGGGTCTGGCCCCGGATGGGGGCCTGTACATTCCGACGCGAATGCCTCGAGTCGATGTAGCCGAGATCTCCTGTGTTGAATTGCCGCAAATTGCACGCCGCTGCCTCGCGCCTTTCTTTCAAGGCGACGAGTTGCGGCAGGCGCTCGGCGACATTGCGGACGCTGCGTTGGGATTCGGAGCGCCGACGACCCGCGTTGTCTCGTGCCCCGATCCGTTGTTTGCTCTCGAGCTGTATCACGGCGCAACCGCGGCCTTCAAGGATTTCGGGGCGCGATTCCTGGCGGAGAGCTTGCAGCGCCTGCAGCCGGCCGCGCCCTCGCTGCCGTTGACGATTTTAGTGGCGACCTCGGGCGATACCGGCGGCGCCGTGGCGGCGGCCTTCCACCGCCGCCCCTGGGTGCGCGTGGTCGTTCTCTATCCCAAAGGTCTGGTCAGTCCGCGGCAGGAGCAGCAACTGACCTGCTGGGGCGATAATGTGCTGTCGCTGCGTGTTGCCGGGAGCTTCGATGATTGTCAAGACTTGGTCAAGCAGGCTTTCCGTGACCCGGCTCTGAGCAAGCGTCATCGGTTTAGTTCCGCCAACAGCATCAATATCGGCCGGCTGCTGCCGCAAATGGCCTACTACGCGGCATCCAGCCTCGAGGTTGCGCGGCGTACCAACATCGCGCCTTCCTACATCATTCCGGCCGGCAATCTTGGCAACGCCTGTGCGGCGCTATGGGCACGAATCGTGGGCTTTCCGGTTGGGCGCATCATTCTGGCGCATAACATCAATCGCACAGTTCCCGATTTCCTCGAGACCGGTCAATGGCTGCCTCGCCCGAGCATACCGACGCTGGCATCGGCGATGGATGTCGGGAATCCAAGCAACATGGAGCGAATTCGCGCCGCCTATCCGACGCTGCCCGAGCTGCGAGAACAGTTGAGCGCGGACAGCGTCGATGACGCTACAATTCGCGCTCGTATCGGAGGCGACTTCATGCAGTATGGACGCGAATGGTGCCCGCACACGGCCACGGCGGCTGAGGTCTACCACCGATTGAGTCCCTCCGTCCGGCGCGAACGTCCCTGGGTGCTGGTTGCGACCGCGCATCCGGCAAAATTCAACGAGATTGTGGAACCGATCATCGGCAAGTCGGTCGCCGTCCCGGAAAGTCTCGAACGCCTCTTGAGATTGCCGCAACACCGCTTGGATTTGCCGCCGACGCTCGAGGCATTGGCCGCAGCGCTTGCATGAGCAGCATTCCAATTGAACCGCAGTGGATTGGGATGGGCGCGGCGCTGCTATTGCTGGCCGCGCTCGGATTTTTTGCGTTGCGCGCCTATCGGCGCCGTTCGCGCCGCCGATCTTTGTTGTCAAGGCTGGAGCGGGTTGCCTTGGGTGCGGCACACCAGGTGCTGGTGCCGGATGGGATGGGCGGTTTCATCCACATAGACCATGTACTGTTGACGCCGCGCGGAGTTGTGGTTTTCGACGCGCGCCGCGTGGCGGGGCTGATTTTCGGCGGCGATCAAATGAGCGAATGGACCGTGATGGGGCGCGGCTATCGCTATACCTTCGACAATCCGCAGCCGGCGCTTTACGACCGCATCGCCGCGGTAAAGGCCATCGTCGGCGATGTGCCGGTCGAGGGACGTCTGTTGTTCTCGAATGTCGGAAAGTTCACCAAGGGCATACCCAAGTGGGTGCTGATGCTCGGCGGCGTCGAAGTGGAGTTTCCCGTGATCGATCGAGGCATTCACGCAGCGCTCACCGACCAGTACTCGGATTCCTGGAATCGCCTGGCGGCGCAGCTGAAGCCGAGCCCGCACCAGTTCACCGATCTTTGAGCGAAAAGAGCATTTCGGCGTTGCGTGTCGTGACCTTCGCAACATTGTCGAGCGTCGTGTTGCGCAACCGCGCCACAGCGGCGGCGATATGCGGTAGAAACGCGGGTTCGTTGCGCCGCCCCTTGGGCTGCGGAATGATGTCTCTTGGCAATAGGTATGGCGCGTCGGTTTCGACCAGCAATCTGTCTTCGGGAATGCTCGGCACCGCGCTCTGAAGTTCGGCACCGCGGCGCTCATCGCAAGCCCAGCCAGTGACTCCGATGTAGAGTCCCAGCGCCAGATAGCGCTCCAGTTCCATCTTTCCGCCCGTGAAACAATGCGCCACGCCTCCCTGCAGGCGGCCGCGATAGTCTTCGAGGATTGCTGAAAAATCATCGTGCGCGTCGCGTTGATGAAGAAAGACCGGCTTGCGGACCTCGGCGGCGATTTCCAGTTGCGCGATAAAAGCGGCACGTTGCGCCGGCGGCGGCGAGAGATTGCGGAAATAGTCCAAGCCGCATTCGCCGACTGCGACGACCGATTCCGATCTCAACAAATCAAGCAATTCGCCGCGCTGCAAGGGCGCGAAACTTTGCGCATGATGAGGGTGTACGCCGGCGGTGCTCCACAGGCGCGATGGATGCTGCTCGGCCAATTGCAGAGCCTGCCGCGAGCTGATCAGATCGGATCCGGTGACGATTTGCCGGCGCACGCCGGCGCGCAGCGCACGTGCAATGATCGCGTCACGATCCTCGGCGAAACTGGCGTGCGTCAGGTTGGAGCCGATGTCGACCAGATCCAGACTCAAGATTTTTAACCTCGTGTGGTATCTTCGTTAAATGTTCGACGCCAAAAATATTCTGTTAACCGTGATGCTGCTTGCACCCGCGGCGGCCGGCGCGCAGGAAGGCGGCGATATCCAGGCGCAAATTGAATACGCCTACCAAACGGAAGACAACAATGGCTTGGTGAATCTTATCCAAAACCTGACGGCTCAGGTCAAGGGCGATTCAGCTGACGCTTCCCTACGCTACCATCTGGCACATGCACAGTATCGGTTTGGCCGTCTCAACAAGGAACGGCATGCTCATGAGGCGGAAGCGGCTCTGGCGGATTGCATCGATCAGCTCAAGCCGTTGCTCGATAAGAGCGCCAAATCCGTGGAGGCATTGGCGCTGCAGTCCGGCTGCTACGCCGAACTTGCCGACTTAAGATCGCTGGAGGCTGTCTTATTGCGGTCTCGAGCCACCGATCGCATCAATGCCGCGCTCAAGCTGGCACCCAGGAATCCGCGCGCGGTGCTGCTCTCGGCGGAACAGGATAACCGTCGGGGAAAACCTGGCTCGGACGAGAGCCAGTTGGCCTATGCCGAGTTCCAACTGGCGGCGAAATTGTTCGAGGAATCATCGGGCACGGATCTGGATGCCCCGGGTTGGGGGCATGCGGAGGCCTACCTGGCGCTCGGCCGCGAACTGCAGAGGCGCGGCGATCACTTGGGCGCGCGCAATTGGATCGAGAAGTCCCTGATTGCGGCGCCGGATTACAAAGCCGCGCAGCGCCAGCGCGCCCTGTTGGCGAATCCATAGCCGTAAGTCCTGGTATCATTCGCGGCGATGAAGCCACAAGGCACGCAGTTATCGTTGTTCGAGACGCGCAGCTCGAGCGACCCGTTCGCGGTTCGGGTGAGTCCGCGCGCACGGCGGCTGACGGCGCGGGTGCACGTCGGCGGCCGTGTTGAAATAGTGGTGCCGGTCGGCGCCAACGCGCATGCGGTGCGCGACTTCGTGCATCGCTTTACGCCGTGGATCAATCGCAAAGTCGCCGCGATGCGCAGCTTCGTCGCTCCCAGCGAATCCGTGCCGCCCACCATCGAATTCGCGCTCACCGGCGAGCGCATGGCCGTGGAATGGCGCAGCGGGACCGCGCGCAAGCTGCAAGTTCAGGGAGATCGAATCATCGTGCAGGCGCCGGATGACTCCGCCGCGCGCAATCTACTGCAAGGTTGGCTGAAGGTCGCGGCCGAGGAACGATTGGCGCCGCGCTTGCTGGAGCTGGCGGCGGGACTCAAATACTCGGTTTCCAGGGTCCGGATTCGCTGCCAGCGTACGCGCTGGGGAAGCTGCTCGACGCGCGGCACGGTCAGTTTGAACTGCTCCTTGGTATTTTTGGCTCCCGAAGTCGTGCGCTACCTGTTCATTCACGAGTTGGCGCACACCAAGCACATGAATCACTCCGCGAGTTTCTGGCGATTGGTCGAAAAGCTCGAGCCTGACTATCGGCGACTCGATCGGGAATTGCTGGCCGGCTGGCGCACGGTACCTGGCTGGGTATTCAAGCCGTAAGCAATGAACGAGACGACGCCCCAGGTCAAACCCTTCGTGGACTTGAGCGACGAACAGGTGCATTGGGACCTGAGCGAGGCCTTGAGTTATTCCCAGTATCTCAATCTCGGCAAGCTGCTCGATGCCCAGCATCCATTGTCCTATCAACACGACGAAATGCTGTTCATCGTGATTCACCAGGTGTCGGAATTGTGGATGAAGCTGTGCTTACATGAGCTCAATGCCACCGTGGATTGTGTACGCCGCGATGACCTCGGCCCGACGTTCAAAATGCTGGCGCGGGTTTCCACGATCCAGCAGCAGCTGCTGCAATCCTGGGATGTGCTGGCAACGATCACGCCCCATGACTATTCGGCGTTTCGCAATACCCTGGGTAAGTCCTCGGGATTTCAGTCGCCGCAGTATCGGCTGCTGGAGTTCCTGATCGGCAACAAGAACGCGGATATGATCAAGGTTTTCCGCACCGATCCGCCCGCGTATGAGGCGCTCGAGCGGGCGCTGCGCTCGCCCAGCCTGTACGATGAAGTATTGCGCCTCTTGAGCCGGCGCGGTTTGGATGTGCCTGCCGCGGCCATTGACCGGGATTTCACGCAACCATACCAAGCCAGCAAGCAGGTGGCGGCGGCGTGGCTGAGTGTTTATCACAACTCGGTGAAGGAATGGGACTTGTACGAACTGGCGGAACGCCTTGTTGATTTGGACTACAAGTTCCAACTATGGAGATTCGCACACGTGAAAACCGTCGAGCGCATCATCGGCAATAAGCGCGGCACCGGCGGCACGGGCGGCGTTTCCTACCTGACCAAGGCGCTCGAACTGAAGTTCTTCCCGGAGCTTTGGACCATTCGAACATCCATGTAGCGCCATGGGCAACATCCACGAGCAACTGCATAACGTCAATGTGGCGTCGAGCGACCTGCTGGCGACGCCCGAGGAAGTGAAGCGGCGTCTGCCGCTCACCAGCCGAGCCGCCGAAACCGTATTCAAATCCAGGGAAATCGTCCGGTCGATTTTGGAGCGCCGCGACCCGCGGCTGTTCGTCGTAGTGGGGCCCTGTTCGATTCACGATGTCGTTGCGGCCCGCGAATATGCGGGGCGGCTCAAGGATTTGGCCTCGCAGCTCGCATCCACCCTGCTATTGGTCATGCGTGTGTATTTCGAAAAGCCGCGCACCACGGTGGGATGGAAGGGATTGATCAATGATCCGGATCTTGACGATTCCTTTCACATCGAGAAAGGCATCCTCATGGCGCGCGAGCTATTGTTGCATATCGCGGAACTGGGACTGCCGGCGGGGACCGAAGCGCTCGACCCCATCATGCCTCAATACCTCTCGGAGCTCGTGACCTGGACCGCCATCGGCGCGCGTACCACGGAGTCGCAGACGCACCGCGAGATGGCGAGCGGTTTGTCGACTCCGGTGGGTTTCAAGAATGGTACGGATGGCTCATTGGCGACCTCCATCAATGCCTTGCAGTCGGTCAGACACCCGCATCACTTCCTCGGAATCACTCAACAAGGCCAGTCGGCGGTATTTCGAACGCGGGGCAACCGGCACGCGCATATCGTGCTTCGCGGCGGGGGCGGGCGGGTCAACTACGACGCGGTCAGCATCGCGCTGGCAGAACGGGAACTCACCGCGGCAGGATTGCCGGCCACCATCGTCGTTGATTGCAGTCACGGCAATTCCAACAAGGACCCGAGTCTGCAGCCTTTGGTCGCGGAAAACTGTGTGACGCAAATCATCGACGGTAACCGTTCCATCGTCGGATTAATGCTCGAGAGCAATTTGCGCGCCGGAAATCAATCGATTCCCAAGGATCTGGCGAAGCTGGAATATGGCCTTTCGATTACCGATCCCTGCATCGACTGGGCGACCACGGAGAGCCTATTGCTCAGGCTGCATCGGACTCTGGAAGCTGCGCCCAGGCGCAGCTAGTTCCAATACGAAACCGGGATATTCCATTTGGCGGCCAGGCGCCGCGCTTCGTTGTTGCCGTTGACCAGCAGCGCGCGGTCCGTTTGCCGCATATGGTCCAGATCGGACGAAGAGTTGCCATAGGCAATGATGGGCAGCCCGCGATACTGTTCGCGAACCCAGGACAGGCAGCGCAGCTTTTCTTCGCCGCGGCGATTTTCAGTCCTTAGGCGGCCGTCGAGCCGGTCGACCCGCCATTCCAATTCCGTGCACAGGGTATGTTCGAAGCCCAGCATTCGCCCAATGCGCGTGACATAGAGATCGGGGCTCGCTGACAGGAGAACCGGATGATCGCCGGCGGCGCGGTGGGCTTCCAATACCCTAAGCGCCAGCGGCCGGAAGGAACGCTTCGGTTTCAGGTTGCTCACAAAGGTGTCGGCCCATGCATCGAGTTGCGTACGACTGGCGCCGCCCATTGCCATGCGGATGACCCGCGATTTCAACGCGCCGCGATCGCGCTCCTGCCAGTAGCGCAGCAACGCATGAGGCAGGCGCCAGAAGCCCAGAGCGCGATGCGGATGCCGCAACACGAATCCCGCCAGGAACGGCAGCAGTGTGTCGCGCCAAGTCAGCGTGCCATCCAAGTCGAAGAGTGCCACCCAGGCGCCGGAGGTGCTGTTATTTGAGGTAGGTTGAGCCACGGTATTCATTCTAGTATAGCGGTCGTGACATCCTCCGTTGCGATCGTCGGCGCCGGTGCGATCGGAGCTTGGCTGGCCGATGCATTGGACCGTGCAGCATGGCGCGTCTCGATGGTGGCGCGTGGTCCCGTGCTCGCGGCGCTGCGCGCGTCGGGTCTTTCCGTGTCCAACGGCAGCGACACCCGCGTCAGTCGGCCGGCGTCCGGCTCGCCGGCTGAACTCGGGATTCATGACTACGTCTTGCTCGCCGTGAAGGCCCAGGCTCTGTCCGACCTGGCTCCTTCTCTGGCTCCCTTGATCGGACCCTCGACCATTGTGATCAGCGCCGGCAACGGCATCCCCTGGTGGTTCTTCCATGATTTTGGCGGCGCTCTGGCAAATCAATCCCTGAAGTCAATCGATCCGCTTGGCTCGCAGGAAAGCGCGTTCCCGCGGCGACGCATCCTGGGCGGCGTTGTGCATGCCTCGGTGCGTGTGCATCTACCCGCGCGGGCGCAAGTCGTCGCCACGGATCGTCTGATTTTGGGCGAACCCGGCGGCGCATCCTCGGCGCGACTGCAAACCCTGGTCGCCGCCTTTCGCAGCGGCGGCATCCATGCGCTGGCATCGGAGCACATCCGGCGCGATGTTTGGACCAAACTCTGGGGAAACATGTCCATCAATCCCTTGAGCGCGCTGACGCATTGCGGGACCGCGAGATTGCTGGGCTCCCCGGACGTGCGCGAGCTTTGCGTGCGGATGATGGAGGAAATGCAACTGTGCGCGCAGCGCCTTGACCTGAAAGTGACGATGACACCGGCCGAACGCATCACCGTTGCTCAGCGGCTCGGTGACTTCAAAACCTCGATGCTCATGGATTTAGAAGCCGGCCGCCCCCTTGAACTCGATGCCCAACTCGGCGCGGTGGTTGAAATTGCCCGCTTGCTGGAAATCCCCACACCGTACTTGCGTGCCGTTCTGGGACTTGCACGAGTCATCTCCCCAAGCGAATCCGACCACGCCGGTGGCGGAACCATTTAGAATGCGCCGTTCTGCGGACGAATTGGGAGTGAGCATGTACGAGAAGGGCTTAGGCATTGCGCGCGCGCTGGTTTTGTCGAGCTATGGCACGTTGGCGCTGGCGAGTTCCCCTGCGGCCCAGAGCCCGGCGCCGAGTCAATCCTCTCCGGCGATACCCGCCGGCTTTTCGCACATCAAGTCTCTCGGCGGAATAGACGAATACCGGCTCGAAGGCAACGGGCTCAGCGTACTCCTGGTGCCGGATCATTCCGCTCCGGTGGTGACCTTCGAAGTGACCTACCAAGTGGGCTCACGCAATGAAGTAACGGGTACCACCGGAGCCACGCACATCCTCGAACACATGATGTTCAAGGGCAGCGAAGCCTTCAACGATGCAAAGGGCAATAGCATCAAGCAGATGCTCGAGCGTGTGGGTGGAGAGTTCAACGCCAACACCTCCTTCGACCGTACCAATTATTTCGCGACCATAGGCCGGGAGAATCTCGAGGGGTATATCGCGATCGAAGCCGACCGCATGCGCCATCTGTGGCTGCGTGAATCCGATCGTCAAGCCGAAATGACGGTGGTTCGCAACGAGTATGAACGCGGCAAAAACGACCCGGAGGAGGTACTGATGGAGGAGGTGACCGCGGCCGCCTATGTCGCGTTGCCTTACCATCATCCGGTGATCGGCTGGAAGAGCGACATCGAACATGCGCCCATCGCCAAGCTGCGGGAGTTCTACGACACGTTTTATTGGCCGAACAACGCAACCGTCACCGTCGTTGGCGATATCGACGCCGCGGCCGTCTTGGCATTGATCAAGAAGTATTACGGCGCCTATCCGCATTCTCCGGCACCTATCCCTTCAATCTATACGGAAGAACCGGCGCAGACCGGTCCACGCCGCGTGGTGGTGAAGCGTCCCGGCGAGCTGGGCACCCTCATCATCGCCCACAAGGTACCCGACGGCAGGCAGTCGGACCAAGCGGCGCTCGAAATGATGGATGCGATCCTAAGTTCCGGCAAGAACGCCCGTCTGTATCGCGCGCTGGTCGATCAAGGTTTGGCATTGAACGCCGGCGCCGGCACCGACCTACATCACGATCTGTCGCTGCATTCCATGTTCGCGGCACTCACACCGGGTACCACGCATGAGCAAGTCGAAAGAGCACTGCTGGCGGAAATCAATAAGATCAAATCCAGCGGCGTGACCGAGGCTGAGGTCGCCAGCGTGAAGCAGCAATACATTGCAGAGGACGCCTATAAGCGCGACGGCACGGCTGCGGTCGCGAGCGAGATCAGCGAGTGGATCGGCGTCGGCGATTGGACCCTCTATGTCACCTTTCCGCAAAAGGTCCAGCAGGTCACACCCGCCGACGTGCAGCGCGTGGCCAAGCTTTACTTCGGGTCTGATCAAGGAACCACCGGATGGTTTGTGCCGGTGCAGCCCGCCGCGGCGGCGCCAGCCGCGCCGGGCGCGCCGCCGCCGGCACCCGCGCCGCCCGCCGCGACGGAGAAACGCTCGTGATACGACTTCCCGGAGTCTTGGCGTTGCTGTTGTTGTGTGGAACTGCAACGGCGGACATGGCCGATCAGGCTCATCGTTCCAAAATCGGCGATATCGATCTGATCACCTACCGCACCGGCGTGAAGGATGTGGTGGTGATTTTAGGCGTGCTGCCGGCGGGCGATGCGATGGCGGAGTCGGGCAACATTGCCATACCCACGCTCTCCGGAATGATGCTCGATCGCGGAACCAAATCGCTGGACAAGTTTGCCATCGCGGAGAAGCTCGACAATGTGGGCGCCGAAATCAGCTTCGCGGTCGGCACGCAGTCTCTGGCGATCCGCGCCAAGTGTCTGCGCAAGGATCTGCCGCTGGTCGTCGGCCTTATCGCCGCAGAACTTCGCAGTCCCGCACTGCAACCGGCCGAGTTCAACAAGGCCAAGCAGCAGTTGGTTGGCGAGTTGGAAGCGTCGCTGCAAAACAGCGGAGCGCGGGCGAGCGAGGCGTTCAATCGAGCCATATTTCCCGAAGGTCATCCCAATCGCCCGCATACCGTGGCCGAATATGCGGCGGCCGCAAAAGGCGCGAGCCTCGATGCGGTCAAGACATTTCAGGCCAAGTACTATGGCCCGGCGCACATGACGTTGGTGATTGTCGGCGATGTGTCCGCTCCCGATACGGAAGCCGAGGTGACCAAGTCGTTTTCCGGCTGGACGGGTGGACAGGACTATGTGCGCCCAGCGAAACCCGCCGCGGCGACGGCGGGCAGCGTGGTAACAGTGCCGTTGGCCGACAAGCCCAGCGTCACGATGATCCTCGGGCAGGCCACGGGCCTTCGTTACCGTGATCCGGATGCATTGGCGCTGCGCGTAGGCACGGCGATTTTCGGGAGGGGATTTACCGGCCGATTGATGAGCACGGTGCGCGACAAGGAAGGGCTTACCTACAACATCGGGGCGAACTTGGGCGAAGACAGTGTGGTCGACGGTGCCTGGGAAATTACTGCAAGCTTTGCACCCTCGCTGCTAGTCAAGGGTGTGACTTCGACCCGAGCCGAGCTGGACAAATGGTGGAAGGATGGGATCACTGAGCAAGAACTCGCGGCCCACAGACAAGGGCTCATCGGCAGCTACTACGTGAGCTTGGCGACGACCAGCGGACTGGCGGAAACCATTCTCGTTGATGTACAACGCGGTTACGACCTTAGCTGGCTGGATGCGTACCCCAATGCTCTGAAGGCACTCAGCGTTTCCCAAGTCAATGCCGCTATCAAGGCCCATATCAAGCCGGCGGCCATGACGCTGGTTGAGGCGGGCAGCATCGCGCCGGCGCCCGCCGCTCCGGCGCCCGCTCCGGGCGCCAACTAGATCGGGGTCAGGCCGCCTTGCCGGCCGTAGCGAGTTGACGAAGCACGTATTGCAAGATTCCGCCGTGCTGGTAGTAATCCAGCTCCTTCGGCGTATCAATGCGCAAACGCGCTTCGAACTGCTTCGGGGCGCCGTCATCGGTTTTGGCAATAACCTTGACGCGTTTTGCAGCGCCGCGGTTCAATCCTGCGATTTCAAAGGTTTCCTTGCCCGTCAACCCCAGGCTCTGGGTGCTCTGACCGTCCACATATTGCAGCGGCAGCACTCCCATTCCAATGAGATTGGAGCGATGGATCCGCTCGAAACTTTCGGCGATCACCGCCTTGACCCCGAGCAGCATCGTGCCTTTCGCGGCCCAGTCGCGCGAGCTTCCGGTGCCGTACTCCCTGCCGGCGAGAATGACCAGCGGCGTGTTCTCGGCTTGGTACTTGATCGAGGCGTCGAATATCGACATTTGCTCGCCGCTCGGAATGTGCAGCGTCACGCCGCCCTCGGTGCCCGGCAATAAAATATTGCGCAAACGAATGTTGGCAAAAGTGCCTCGCATCATGACCTCGTGATTGCCGCGGCGCGCCCCGTAGGAGTTGAAGTCCGCCGCTTGCACGCCTTGCGCCATGAGGTACTTGGCCGCCGGGCTGGACTTGGAAATATTGCCGGCCGGGGAGATGTGATCGGTTGTAACGGAATCGCCCAGCACCGCAAGAGCGCGGGCGCCCCTGATGTCTCCCAGCGGCTTTGGCGTCATCGTCATACCCTCGAAATAGGGTGGATTTTTGACGTAGGTGGACTTTTCGTCCCAAGAATAGATTTTTCCCGCCGGAGTCTTGATGGCGCCCCAATGAGCATCGCCCGCAAAGACGTTGGCATAGCCCTTCTTGAACATACCGGCGTCCACCGAGGCGGCAACGGCACTCGCGACCTCTTGGGCCGAAGGCCAGATGTCCTTGAGGTACACGGGCTTGCCGTCGCTGCCGGATCCCAAAGCTTCGGTGGTGATGTCTATATTTAGGCTGCCCGCGAGAGCGTAGGCCACCACCAAGGGCGGCGATGCCAGGAAGTTCATTTTGATCTCAGGATGGACTCGGCCCTCGAAATTACGATTTCCGGAAAGCACCGAGCACGCGACCACGTCGCCGCTTCTCACCGCTTCGGAAATCTCGGGCTTCAGCGGGCCCGAATTGCCGATACACGTGGTGCAGCCGTAGCCCACGGTATAGAAACCGAGGCCTTCCAAGTCCTTGAGCAACCCGGCCTTGGTCAAGTAGTCGGTGACCACGCGGGAACCCGGCGCCAGGGAGGTCTTGACCCATGGCTTCGAGGCGAGTCCGCGCTTCAGCGCGTTGCGCGCCAGCA
>DASXNX010000015.1:0-2161 GCA_036494725.1 Steroidobacteraceae bacterium | reverse complement strand
CGCCAAACTCGCCGGTCTCGGAGCCGTCGGGTGCCCCTGCGCCCGCACCCGTGCCAAAGGCAGTACCAACAAAATGTCGGCAAAACAAACCGCAACCATAGCCATAACTTGGCGCATCTTCATAGGACATCCCCTCCACGTTCATAGACGACGCACCCAGTGCGATGGTCTTGCCCAAGCGCAAAAATCACCCTGAACTCTCTCTGACCTCTGTGCTCCCTCCGTGATCTCTGATGTGTTAAGCCTTGATCTTTCTTTCGACTACTACCACTCTTCTGCGTCCCCAGACCCGCCAATCGGCGGTCCGTCCGGCGGCTCGGCGGGTGGGGTCAGGTCCAGCCGCTTTGGGTCTTTCTCGAACTGCTCGATTCGCTGCACCGCGAAGAACGCGTTCGGCGCAGGGCTGCCCGTAGAAACTAGCCAGGTCTTGAGGTCGTGCAAGGTGGAAGCCGCAATGGCGCGAACCTCATCGCTGGCCTTTTCGTTGGCCGCCAACGACATCAAATCGTACAGAACCACATCACTGACCACATTGCGGATTTCTTCGGCATATGCCGCATAGGGCGCTGAGTAGGGCGCCTTCCATGTCGCCGCCAGCACCGCATCAAACACGTCCGCTAAACCCGGATTTGCCTTGTCTCGCGCGTGAAATTCCACCAGCCGCTCGGCCCGTTCCGGATTGAACAAAAACTGCAGAGTATGCTGCGCTGCTTCTTCCGCCGGAGCCAGGGCGTCAAACGCTGGATATGTCCGGATCTTGAAATGTTCGCGCCCGCGCTCGTATTCCGGCGGACGCGGCGGAATAATTTTCAGCAGCGATTCCGGCAACTCCAGAGCCTCTGGCTTCAGCGTGGCCAGCACCGCCGCCAGCGCTCTCCGCTGCTCGCTCGCCGCAACAATCTGCATCGGCGTCTCACCATCTCCACGCAACGCAAACGTATAATCCATTCCGCCAATCAATTTGCTGGCCGCCTCCACTTGATATCGATGCAGCATGTAGATCGGCACCAGCACATCTTCAATCGTCGCCATCGGCGCGCCGTTGCGAATGTTGTTCTCCCCAAACCGCCGCAAAGCCGCCGCGCGCACTTGCATCAACCGGTTCAGCTCATCCACAGCATTGCTGCCGGAATCCCACAAATGCGCCACGCTGCTCGATGAACTCGCCGGGCGCGCATCCTGATCCGTCAAGTAGCGCAGCCCGCGCCCGAACGCATTCAGCAAAATCTTGTCCAGCGCCGCGTGCTCGTCCACACCAGGCGCGAACTCGCTGTATCCCCACGTAATCGAAACCTTGTCCCACTCTCCGATGCCGGTCGCGTACGCATCCGAAAGATCCGGCACGCCGTCGGCCCCCAGCTTGATCAGCGGAGGCGGATAGTCCATCACCGACGAGCGATTCACCGTGCTTGCCGAGTAGTTGTGCATCAGCCCAAGCGTGTGGCCCACTTCGTGCGCCGCCAACTGCCGCAATCGCGCCAGCGCCATCTGTTGCGCGCGATCTTGCCCAGGCGGCAAAGCCTTGCCATCCGCATACGGCGCCAACAATCCCTCGGCAATCAAATAGTCCTGCCGCACGCGCAGCGACCCAAGCGAAACGTGCCCCTTGATAATTTCTCCGGTGCGCGGGTCCGTCACCGTCGCGCCGTAGGACCATCCTCGCGTCGCGCGATGAATCCACTGGATGACGTTGTAGCGCAGGTCCATCGGGTCCACGCCCTCCGGCATCAGCTCCACCCGAAACGCATCTTTAAATCCCGCCGCCTCGAACGCCTGAGACCACCACCGCGCGCCTTCCAGCAGCGCTGACCGAATCGGCTCCGGCGCCCCGCGATCCAGGTAATAAACAATGGGTTTAACCGGCTCGCTCACCGCCGCCGACGGATCCTTTTTTTCCAGCCGATGGCGCGCGATAAATCGCTTCACAATCGGCTCGCTGATCGGCGTCGCATAATCCATGTACGAAATTCCGAAGAAGCTCGACCGCGGGTCGTAGGCTCGCGGCTTGTATCCCGGCGGCGGCAGCTGCACAAACGAGTGATGCTCGCGCACGGTAATCGCGTCCGGCTCGGGAGTCACTTGCTTCACCCACTGGCCCGGCTCGTCGCCCGCGAAGGTCAGCGTCGCCTCTACCTCCGTGTTCAGCGGAAAATTTTTGGTC
>DASXNX010000014.1:0-19419 GCA_036494725.1 Steroidobacteraceae bacterium | reverse complement strand
ACATAGCGCCGTTGTGGTGTAACAGGATGCAGTTGCAGATAGATGCTCATCGCGTCGGCTATGATACCCGCATGAATCAACTCCTCGAATGGTCGCCCCTGATCATCTTCTTTGCGGTGTTTGAGATCCTGGACATCTACTGGGCGACGGCGGCACTGATGCTCGCATGCGTGCTGCTGCTGATTGTGCACCGAGTGCGCACCGGCAAGTTCAAGACCATGCACATCGTCAGCACCGCGGCGGTGCTCGTGCTCGGAACAGCGACTTTGCTGCTGCATGATCAGCGATTCATCCAATGGAAGCTCACCATATTGCTTGGACTGACTTCGCTGGTGTTTTTGGGCAGCTTAGGTGTAGGTGAAAAGCCACTCGTACGCCGCATGTTCGAGGCCGCATTCAACGAACCCCTCGTGGTACCGGCACACTCATGGGCGATCATCAATCTGCTCTGGGTGCTTTGGTTTGCCGCCTTTGCCGTTCTCAATCTCTATGTGGCGCACAATTTCGCGGTCTCGCTGTGGGTGAAATTCAAGGTGTTCGGATTTCCGGCAGCAACCATGCTGTTCATGATTCCGCAGGTTCTGTGGCTCAGCAGTAAAATGCCTGCACCGGCATCGGACCGGGCGCAGCGCCTGCGCGAACGGCTGGAAACCCGGTTTGCGCCTGCACAACTCAGCATCGAGGACGAAAGTCATCTGCATGCTGGACATCCCGGTGCCGCGGGAGGCCATAGTCACTTTCGCGTGCGGATCGTCGCCGAGGCATTCCGCGGTGTGTCCGCCGTGGCTCGCCACCGTCTGGTGTACGCGGCGGTCGACGATCTCATGAAAAACGACATTCATGCGCTGGCGATCGAGGCCTTGCCGCCCGCCGATTAACACTTCTTAAGATTCAACGAAATGCTGCATCGCAGCAAGTCCAAAATATCCAGAAAAATTGGTGAGATACCGGCGTTGACGCTAAACTGCCGCCCCCGGGCGCGTAGGCCTTAAGGCCACAGTCGCTTTTTTTTTGCGTAGAGGACCCAAATGAGCCAATTCTTGAGAATACCCGCGCGTCTCGCTGCCGTGACGGCCATTGCCCTAGTGATGACGGCCTGCGGCAAGGGACAGCAAGCGGCCGCGCCTGCTGCACCTGAGAAGCCCGCGACCCCGCCGGTCGCGACGGTCGACGGCACCCCGCTCACCCGCGCGCAATACGATACCTACTTGAAGAGCCTGCTGCAGGGACGGCCGGCCACCGAACTCACGACTGATCAGAAAAACCAGGTCCTGGACGAGTTGATCAATATGAACCTGCTTGCCAACCAGGGCGTCAAGGACGGCGTGGACAAGGATCCGGATATCGTCGCAAGGCTCGACGTGCTGCGCATGCGCATGCTGGCGGATGCGGAGTCGCAGAAATATTTGAAGGGCAAGGAACCGACCGACGAGGAGTTGAAGGCCGAATACGACACGGCCATCGCCGCGATGGATAAGACCGAGTATCACGCCAGGCACATTCTGGTGGCCACGCAGGCGCAGGCTGAGGCCGCCATCAAGAAGATCAAGGGCGGCGCGAAATTCGAGGACGTCGCAAAGGCCGAGTCCACCGACGGTTCCAAGAACAACGGCGGCGACCTGGGCTGGTTCTCGCTGTCGCGCATGGCGAAGCCGTTTGCTGAAGCCGTCAAGGGCCTGAAAAAGGGCGAGATGACCAATGTACCGGTGCAGACGCAATTTGGCTGGCACGTCATCAAGCTCGAGGACACGCGCGAAGTGGCGCCGCCACCGTTCGAGCAGGTCAAGCAACAGGTCGCCAACGGCGTGTTGCAAAAGAAGCTTCAGGCCTATGTTGAGACCTTGAAGAAGACCGCCAAGATAGAAAAGACCCTGTAATTGGAACGCGTAGCGGATCCGTCTTGGGTCCGCTACGCTTTCAACAGCTTTAAAAACGCCGCTTCTTCAAGAATGGTCACGCCGAGCTGCTCGGCTTTCTTGAGTTTGGAACCCGCTTCGCTGCCGGCAACCACGTAGTCGGTTTTCTTCGAAACACTACCGCTCACCTTGCCTCCGAGTTGCAATATGGCGGCAGTCGCCTCCTCGCGCGTCATCGACTCGAGTGTTCCCGTCAGCACGAATGCCTTGTCGCGTAGCGTGCCGCCGCGGTTGACCGGCTGCGGGTTTGGCCATGTGATCCCTGCAGCCAGCAAACGATCCACGATGGCGCCATTCTCGGCATCGCGGAAATACCTTGCCACTTGCCCTGCTACCACGGGGCCCACATCCGGCACACGTTGGATCTCCTCCTCGTCCGCGCTGCGCAGGCGCGGCATATCGGCGAAGTACTGGGCGAGCGCCAGTGCGGTGGCCTCGCCGACATCGCGTATGCCTAAGGCGTAGAGAAATCGCGGCAATGTGGTGTGCTTCGCGGCGGCGATGCCCGCATGCAGCTTCTGCGCCGACTTCTCGCCCATGCGCTCCATCGCCGCCAGCTGCGCCGCGGTCAAATCAAAGAGATCGGCCGGCGATTTCACGGTACCGGAGTCGACCATCTGTTCCACCAGCTTGTCGCCCAAACCCTGGATATCCATCGCACGGCGCGAGGCGAAGTGCTGGATCTCTCCCTTGCGCTGCGCCGCGCAGATTCGACCGCCGGTGCAGCGCGCCACCGCCTGATCGGCTTCGCGCACCACCGGCGAGCCGCATACGGGGCACTGGCCGGGGAGCTTCACGAGTTGCGCTCCTACGACTCGGCGCTCGGGCAAGATCCGGGCAATCTCGGGGATCACATCGCCGGCACGGCGAATGACCACGGTGTCGCCTACACGCACATCCTTGCGCGTCAACTCATCCATATTGTGCAAGGTCGCATTGCTCACGGTGACGCCGCCCACGAACACCGGCTCGAGGCGCGCGACGGGCGTCAGCGCGCCGGTGCGGCCGATTTGAAATGCGATATCGCGCACCGTCGTGAGCGCTTCTTCGGCCGGGAACTTATGAGCTACCGCCCAGCGGGGGGCCCGCGACACGAAACCCAGCTGCCGTTGCAGCTTCACGTCGTCGACCTTGTAGACCACGCCGTCAATTTGATACGGCAGCGCCGCCCGCGCTTCGCCCATTTCTCGGTAGTATTCGAGGCAGCCGTCGATCGATTCCACGACCTTCGATTGCGGGCAGATCTTGAATCCCAGCTGCCTCAGTTCCTGCAGCGTCTGGCTGTGGAAGGGCGGAAATTCGCCGCCTTCGACGCTGCCGACGCCGTAAATGAACAGATCCAGCGGACGCGCTGCCGTCATGCGCGGATCAAGCTGGCGCAAGCTGCCGGCGGCGGCGTTGCGAGGATTGACCAAGGCTTTCTCGCCGCGAGCCAGCGCTTCCTCGTTGAAGCGCTTGAAACCGGCGAGCGGCATGAACACCTCGCCGCGTACCTCCAGAACCGCAAACGGCTTGGCGCCGCGCAACTTGAGCGGCAGCGCCTTGAGGGTTCTCAGGTTCTGGGTGATGTCCTCTCCGGTCTCCCCGTCGCCGCGGGTTGCGCCCTGCACGAAAACGCCGTCCTCATAGCGCGCGCTGATTGCCAGGCCATCCAATTTCGGTTCAGCCGAATATCTGATGGGACCCGGGTGCGCAATGCGCTCGCGGATTCGGCGATCGAAGTCACGCACTTCATCGGCGCTGAACGCATTGTCCAAGGACAGCATCGCGATTCGATGCTTCACCGTTCCAAAGGCGGCAACCGGCGTCGCGCCCACTCGCATGGTCGGCGAATCGGCGCTTAGCAATTCCGGATGCTGGCTCTCCAGCGCCCGTAACTCGACCATCAAGCGATCGTATTCGGCGTCCGGCACCTCCGGATCATCCAGGGCGTGATAGCGATAGTTGTAGTGGTCCAGCAGCTCCCGCAGTGCGCGCACTCGCTGTTTTGCGCTCGTTGCCGGAGCCGCCTCCTGCTTGGGACACATACTTAGGTCTTGGGCAGCGACGCTTGAAAGCGCGCCACTTCCTCGCGCAGCGCCGCGGCCCGCTGCGGCGAGAGCGGCATGCCCTTTGCGTCTTGCACCATTCCGGATAGCTCCTGCGCCAAGCCGCGCGCCGCCGCGAACAGCTCATCGACGGTCGCCAGCGGCTCGGCGGGTCCCGGCATGACCGCAAATAATGTGACGCCTCGAAACTCCTCCGATGCCATCCGCGCCACGTCGAAGGTGCCCGGCTCGGCCAGACTGGCCACGCAAAACAGGCTTCGCCCGTCGACATGGCGCCGATGAAATACCTGGTAACGTCCATAGGCCAGACCATGCAACTCGAATGCCGACAGCAACGTGCTGCCGGGCCAGCGCACCTCGCCTGCCGCGCATACGCGCAAGGTCACGATCTTTTGCTGTTCGCTGGCATTGGGAACTTGCGCCGTGGACGAAGCGTGTCGATCGGCGGACTCCGGCACCAGCGTCGGCACGCGCCCGGCTTCGGCGGCGTTCGGGGCGGGTGCGGGAGCCGCGCCCGCCGCGGCGCGGGCCGCGGAAACCGGCGCCGTCTCCGGGTTCACCATCATCGGGCCGTCCAATATCGGCACTTGCTCATACCCGGTAGCTCGAATGGATAGCGGTTCGAAGGGCGATACCCATTCGGGCAATGCCCATTCGGGCGATACCCATTCGGTCGAAATCGATTCCGGCGACTTGGGTTCCTGTGTGGATGCGCGCGGCGGCTCCACTGCGTCGACGCGCGTTTCGGGTTTTTCGCGCAGCGCCGCGTCTCCGGGCGCTTGCGCGGAGCGGCGGGCGCCCCACCACCAAATACCGCCCAGCAGCAGCAAGCTGAAGCCCAACAGTATCCAGCGAAGCTCGGCAGCCATAACCTTGAGCGCTACATCGCTGCCATGCGCACAGCCTCGTCGACATCAACCGCGACCAAGCGCGAAACGCCGGGTTCATTCATGGTCACGCCGACCAGCTGCGATGCCAATTCCATCGTGCTCTTATTGTGGGTGATGAAAATGAACTGCACGTTGCGCGACATGTCGCGCACGATTTCGCAAAAACGGCCCACATTGTTCTCATCGAGCGGCGCGTCCACTTCGTCCAGCAGGCAAAACGGCGCCGGGTTCAGGTCAAAAATAGCGAATACCAAGGCGACCGCGGTCAATGCCTTCTCGCCGCCGGAGAGCTGGCTGATCGTGCTGTTACGCTTGCCGGGCGGGCGTGCCATGACGGAGACGCCGGCGGCCTGCGTATCCTCCCCTTCCAGCTCCAAATAGGCGTGGCCGCCGCCGAATAGCCGCGGAAATTTCTCCTTCAATCCCGCGTTGACCCGATCGAAGGTGTCTTGGAATCGCGTGCGGGTCTCTCGATCGATCTTGCGCATCGCCGATTCCAGCGTTTCAAGCGCGTCGGTCAAATCCTTGCACTGTCTATCCAGGTACTCTTTACGCTCGGATTGCTCCTTGAACTCTCCGATCGCGGCCAAATTGACCTGCCCCAGCCGCTCGATCTTGCCCTTGGTTTCATCAAGTTGCGCTTCCCAGCTTTCCACATTCGCTTCCGCGGCGATCTGCGATGCCAGCGCCTCGAAATCGAAATTTGTCAGTTTGAACTGCTCGGCAACACCCTCGCGGCGCACGCGAACTTGCTGGGCGCCGAGACGGGCATCGTCGAGACTCGTGCGCGCCGCCTCGACCTGCTGCTCGATCGCAAAGCGCGC
The DNA here is from genome assembly GCA_036494725.1 of Steroidobacteraceae bacterium. Classification (GTDB taxonomy): domain Bacteria; phylum Pseudomonadota; class Gammaproteobacteria; order Steroidobacterales; family Steroidobacteraceae; genus Bog-1198. Next base: position 13,741 of record DASXNX010000014.1, on the reverse strand, counting down.
CGCCTCGTGTTCGCGCAACACGGCGTCCAACTCGTCGCAGGCAATGCGCGCCGCCTGCAACTCACCCTCTATGCCGGCACGGCGCTGCAGTTCCCGCTCCAGCTGAACCTCGGCTGCAGCCAGCGGGCCCTCGCCCTCCGCCAATTGCGCCGCCAACGCCGCGCGGCGTGCCTCCAGATCCTCCATCTGTTTCTCGACGCGCGCGAGTGTGGTTATCAACGCGCTATGCGAAGAGCGGCGAGATTCCACCTGCACGGCCAATTCCCGGGCAGATTGCTGCGCACCCACGGCAGCCGTTCTCGCCTCGCTCAATGCGCTTCGCAGGCTCTCGCGCTTCTGCTCGAGATCCACGCGCTTGGGCTCGAGCGCCGCCAACGCATCAATCGCCGTCTCCATCCGACCGCGCGATGCGCGCAAGTCGGTTTCGCTGCGCGTTAGTTCCGATCGCAGGTCGGCGAGCTCCGTTTCGAGCTGTTTGAGGCGCCGGGCAGCATCCTCGGTGCGAGACTGCGCCGATCCTAGTGCGGCGCGCCGGTCGACATGCTCCCGATGCAATCGGTTGACTTCCGACTGCAACCCTTCACGGTGATCGTCGAGATCGCGGACGCGTTCGCGTGTGATGTCGAGGCCGCGTTCAAGATCCTTTACCTTGCTCTCCAGGGCGCCTACCTGGGTGCGGATCTCCCGTAAAGTTTGCTCGCGCTCGATCACGCCGCTGCGCGGATCCGCGTCTCGCGAGACACGCAGCCAATCGCCGCCGAGCCAGATTCCGTCGCGGGTCACCACCGATTCGCCGGGCTTCAGCCGGCGCCGCAGCGTCAGCGCTTCGCTCAAGGTATCGGCCGTATACACGGTCGAAAGCACGCTCCCGAGAACCGTCCCTTGCACCTTGGCCTGCAGCGAGGCGGCATTGTGCGCAACAGGCGCATTCTGTTCCGTGCTCACCATTGCGAGGTAGCCGCCGTCGAAGCTCGCCAGCAGATCCGTCACGCTGTCGAGGCCATCGACGCAAACCGCCTCGAGATACGAACCCAGCACCGTCTCCACCGCACGGTCCCAACCCTTGTCCACTCGCAACTGTTGGGCCACGCGGGGCCTGCGTTCCAGCGACTGCGACTGAAGCCACTGGGTTACCTTACCCGAGGCCTTGCCGAGCGCCGCTTGCTGCAAGGCTTCGGTCGAAACCTGTGCGCCCTGGGCGTTCTGCAATTGCGCCCGCAACGCGTTGAGTCCCTGACTCTGCTCGCGTTCCTTGTCACGGGTGACCGCGATCTGCGCGAGCAATTCCTGGAGTTCAGCCGCGGCCGTCTCGCCCGCAACGCGCGCCGCGTCGGCGCTTTGCGCCAATTCGACCAGCGCGGCCGGCGGCTGCAATTCCGCGAACGATGCGCGCTCGGTCTCCTGGCGCTGTTGCTGCTGCAGCAGCCTGCGTTGCTGCCCTTCCAGCTGTTCGATGCGCGCGCGTTCTACTTGCGTCTCGCTTTGGCCCAATGCCACAGCACGAGCGTGCTCGTCCCAGTTCTGCTGCCAGGCCGTCAACGTTTGTTCGCAGCCCTCGAGGACTTGCAGCGCAACCCGCTCGCGTTCATGCGCCTCGTCCAGACCGGGAACGATGTTCGCCAGTTCCAATGACAGCGCTTCCAGCTGCACGCGGTCGAGCTGCACGACCTTGTCCAGATCGGCAGCCTGCAAATCGATCTGTTCGAGATCGCCCCGTTGGCGCTGACGCAATTCGCGTGCGTATTGAATGCTTTGTTCGACGCGCGTGACATCGGCGCCGGCTTCATAGTAACGAGCCTGGATGGTGTTCATGGCGTCGGACTTTGCAGCCTGCTCGGATCGGATGCGCTCGATTTTCGCCTCGGCCTCGCGCAGGTCGGCGAGCACGCGCTGCATCGCCGTATCGCAACCCGAAACGGCGGCCGCCCGCACCTCGGCCTCGAGATCCAGACTCTGCAAGCGCAACGCGAGCAATTCCGCCTGCAGCTTGCGTTCGTCTTCCTTCAGCGTCTGATAGCGCCGCGCCGTGGCCGCCTGGCGCTGCAGATGACGTATCTGCTTGTCAACCTCTTCGCGCAAATCGTTCAGCCGATCCAGGTTCTCGCGGGTATGAGCAATTCGGCTCTCAGTCTCGCGGCGCCGCTCCTTGTAACGCGAGATGCCGGCCGCTTCCTCGAGGAACGCCCGCAGATCGTCGGGCCGAGCTTCGATCACGCGCGAAATCATGCCTTGTTCGATGATGGCGTAACTGCGGGTTCCCAAGCCGGTGCCGAGAAAGAGCTGCGTTATATCCTTGCGCCTGACCTTGACCCCATTGATGAAATAATCGGAAGTGCCGTCGCGGCTCACGGCGCGGCGCAGCGCCACTTCGTTGTAGTTCGCGTACTGGCCGCCGATCTTGCCGTCGGAATTATCGAACACCAACTCCACCGACGCCGCGCCCAGGGGCTTGCGGGACGAGGAACCGTTGAATATCACATCGGCCATGGATTCGCCGCGCAGGTGCTTGGCGGAGATTTCTCCCATCACCCAGCGCACCGCGTCGATGATGTTGGATTTTCCGCATCCGTTGGGCCCGACCACTCCGGTCAGGCTGCTCGGAAAGGTGACAGTCGTCGGATCGACAAACGATTTGAAGCCGGCAATTTTGAGTTTGGTTAAGCGCATGCGTACGTGGCCCTCTGCTTGGCGCGTAGTGTAAAGTAATCGTCACATTCGTAAACCCCATTGGCGAATATGGAACCCAGCACCCGCCTCGAAGTTTTCCCGAACCCAGCGCCTGAACGCGACTACACGATCCGCATGAGCATTCCCGAGTTCACCTGTCTGTGCCCGAAGACCGGGCAACCGGACTTTGCCACATTGGAACTCGAGTACGTGCCGGACGAGCGATGCGTCGAGTTAAAATCGCTGAAACTCTATGTTTGGTCGTTCCGTAACCGCGGGGCGTTTCATGAGGCCGTGACCAACGAGATCCTCCAGGATTTGGTGGCGGCCACGGCGCCGCGATTCATGCGGCTTTTGGCCAGATTCAATGTCCGCGGCGGAATTTACACCACGGTTACGGCGGAACATCGCTCCCAAGGCTGGGTTGCCGGCACCCCGGTTACGTTGACGTAGCGGATTTACTTCCCAATCATGGGCTTAGACCCAAAAAATAAGTTTTTGTACACGCTCTGTACAGGCCTCGTTGCGTCGGTATAATCGCGCGCTCTTTCGTTAAGAGGCGGAAATACCCAATGCCCTCGAAGAAACCGAATAAAGCGGCTAAGCGGCCAGGTAAGGCGACACCAAAAAAAGCGACTCATAAGGCAGCCGCATCGGGAAAGGCTGCGCGGCCGCCGACGAAAGCCAAGCCCATCGCCACATCGAAGGTAACAGTGAAACCGACCAAACCCGTATCGAAACCGGCCGCTGCCAAGCCCGCGGCGCGCGCGAAGATCGCGCCCGCCAAGCCAATCGCGGCGCCAAAACCCGCGCCGATGCCAAAGCCCGCGGCCGCACCGGCCGCCCCTCGAGCCAGCGCGGAGAGAATTGCCGCGATCAAATTCGACCCCAAGCCGCTCGTGATGCCGCGAGCAATGCCGATCGACGAGGACGGCGACACCGACGGCGCATCTGCCAGCTTGCTGGCGGGCCCGCGCAATGTGAAGCCGTATATTGCGCGCCGCGGCGAGCAATACATGAACAAGGAGCAGTTGGAGCACTTCGCCCGCATATTGCAAACCTGGAAGCGCGACCTGATGGTGGAGGTCGACCGTACCGTCCTTCATATGAAGGACGAGGCGGCCAATTTTCCCGATCCGAATGATCGAGCGACTCAGGAAGAAGAATTCAGCCTCGAACTTCGAACGCGCGACCGAGAGCGCAAATTGATCCGCAAAATCGATGAGGCACTGAAGCGCATCGAGGATGGTTCGTACGGCTATTGCTTGGAAACCGGCGAAGAGATCGGAATCAAGCGTTTGGAGGCACGTCCGGTCGCGACCTTGTCCGTGGAAGCGCAGGAGCGGCGCGAGCGCCGCGAAAAGCAGTACGGCGACCGCGACGACCGCTACCGCTAAGGAGCCTGGCCCTCCGCCGCCCTACGTCGGGCGGTTTGCACCGACCCCTTCGGGCGAGCTTCATCTAGGGTCGCTGTACGCCGCGGTGGCCAGCTATCTCGATGCGCGGGCCAGCCGTGGGCGTTGGATGCTGCGCATCGAGGATCTCGATCGGCCCAGAGAGGTTGCGGGCGCGGCAGCGCGCATCTTGGGCACCCTCGAGCGATTCGGCTTTGAATGGGACGGAGAAGTCGTCCGTCAATCTGCGCGGCGCGAACTATACGAAGAGGCGCTCGAGAGCCTCAAGGCGCGCAACCTCACCTTTGCATGTTCTTGCAGCCGATCGCAACTGGAAGACGAACTGCGTTATCCAGGTACCTGCCGCGCGCGCGCCGCGGCCGCCGATGCAAGAACCGCGACGCGTTTGAGAATTTCCGCCGGTCACGTCACCTTCTCCGACCGCATCCAGGGCACATACCGCCAGGACGTTTCCGCCGCCGTCGGCGATATCATTCTAAGAAGACGCGATCAAATCGTTGCCTACGTACTCAGCGTCGTGGTCGATGATGCAGCCCAAGGCATCACGCACATCGTGCGTGGAGCGGACTTGCTCGATAACACCCCGCGGCAAATCGTCTTGCAGCGGCTATTGGGACTGCCGCAGCCCAGATATGCGCATGTACCGGTGCTCACGGAGAAGGATGACGGCAAACTGGCGAAGTCACGGCGCAGCGTGAATTTGAGCGCCGATTCCCCGCTGCCGCAGCTCCTCAGGGTGTTTTCGCTGCTGGGCCTTGAACCCCCTAGTTCGCTCGCCGAGGCTCCGCTCGCAACAGCATGGGAGTGGGCTATTGGTCAATGGGACCTTAATTCGGTTCCAAAACGTCTCAATTTGCGTGTAAATGACTAATAAATATATGAAAAAATGCCGATTTGCCTTAGCGCTGCATTGCGCTATTCTGATGGTCGTAGGCTTTTAGATAGATCAGACGTGGACTGACACGAACCGGCATCTTCCGGCGACGCGTCGGCCAACACGAGCGAGGAGCCCCATGAGCGAACCGCGAGTGATTAAAAAATACCCCAATCGACGCCTCTATGACACGGTCGAAAGCCGTTACATCACTTTGGCGGATGTCAGGCGCCTAGTCGTCGAGAGGATCGAGTTCGTCGTCGTCGACAAAAAAAACAATGCCGACATTACGCGCAGCATTCTGCTGCAGGTGATAGCCGAACAGGAACATCTTGCTGAACCCATATTGAGCCAGGAATTCATGGTCAGCGTGATTCGTTCCTACGGTTCCAGCCTGCAAAACCAGGTGAGCCCTCACCTGGAAATGAGCTTAAAGCAGCTCATGAGCCAGCAGCAGAATCTTCCGATGCGCGAGCGTGTCAAAACCGTGGCCGGCGGCGAGGCGCCGCGGCCGCGGGTGACGTCGGATTTGGTGCGCGACAGCTAGTCGATGCGGAGGGGGTAGCGCGGCCTTATAAAAGCCGCGCCGGTGAGCTTATGCTGCGTCCACGTTACGCATGGACAGGCGCACCCGGCCCTGACGATCCACCTCGAGTACTTTGACGCGAACGACGTCGCCTTCCTTCAACTTATCGCCGACGCGCTCGACGCGCTCCTCGGATATCTGCGATATGTGGACCAATCCGTCGCGGCCGGGAAGAATCGTGACGAAGGCACCAAAATCCATCAGGCGCGCGACTTTCCCTTCATATACGCGTCCCACCTCAACGTCCGCGGTGATCAGCTCGATGCGGCGTTGAGCCTCGCGGCCCGCGGCACCCTGCACCGAGGCAATTTTCACTGTGCCGTCATTCTCGATGTCGATCGAGGTACCGGTCTCTTCGGTGATTTGACGAATGACCGCCCCGCCCTTGCCGATCACATCGCGGATCTTCTCCGGATCGATCTTCAAGGTAATGATGGTCGGCGCCCACTCGGACATATTCTCGCGCGGCTTGGAGAGTACCTTGTTCATTTCGCCCAAGATGTGCAGGCGGCCATCGCGCGCCTGATCCAGGGCCACTTTCATGATCTCGCGCGTGATGCTCGTGATCTTGATGTCCATCTGCAGCGCCGTGACGCCGTCTTTGGTGCCGGCCACCTTGAAGTCCATGTCCCCCAAGTGATCTTCATCGCCCAGGATATCCGTCAGCACCTGGAAGCGCGAACCTTCCTTGACCAGGCCCATCGCCACACCCGCTACCGGCGCCTTGATCGGCACGCCCGCGTCCATCAGCGCCAGGCTGGTTCCGCAAACCGAAGCCATGGAACTGGAGCCATTCGACTCCAGGATCTCCGAGACGACGCGGATTACGTAGGGGAATTTTTCGACGCCGGGCATCACGGCTTTCACGCCGCGCTTGGCCAGGTTGCCGTGGCCGATTTCACGACGCTTCGGCGAGCCCATCATGCCGGTTTCGCCGACGCTGAAGGGCGGAAAATTGTAATGCAGCATGAACGGTTCTTTGCGTTCGCCGGTGAGTCCGTCGATGATTTGGGCATCGCGGCCGGTGCCCAAAGTGGTCACGACCAAAGCCTGGGTTTCACCACGGGTGAACAAGGCCGAGCCGTGAGTACGCGCCAGAACGCCGGTGCGAATATTGATGGCACGCACGGTCTTGTTGTCGCGGCCGTCGATTCGCGGCTGGCCGGCCAGCACTTTCTCGCGCACCAAACGGTATTCGAGGTTGGCAAATTCTGCGCCGACCTGCTCCGCCGTGAACTTCGGCGCTTCACCCTTGGTCAGGGCCTCGACGGCAGCCGCTTTGTGCTCTTTGATCTTGGCATAGCGCTGCGTCTTTTCCGTGATCGTGTAGGCCGCGGTGACGGCGGCTTCGGCGAAAGCGCTCACTGCACCCTGCAATTCCTTGTTCGCTTCCGGCGCGGTCCACGTCCATTTCGGCTTGCCGGCTTCGGCGGCGAGTTCCTTGATCGCCCTGATCGCGGTCTGCATTTGTTCGTGACCGAACATGACGGCGCCGAGCATGACTTCTTCGCTGAGGCTGTCGGCCTCGGACTCAACCATGAGCACGCCTTCTTCCGTGCCCGCAACCACCAGGTCCAGCTTCGATTGCGCCAATTGGGTGGCGGTGGGATTGAGAACGTACTTGCCGTCGATATAACCGACTCGCGCGGCGCCGACCGGACCCATGAATGGCATGCCGGAGATCGCCAACGCGGCGGAGGCGCCGAGCAGCGACGCAATATCCGGATCGACTTCGGCGTTCACGGAAATCACCGAGGCAACCACTTGCACGTCGTTGATGAATCCTTCAGGAAACAATGGGCGGATAGGGCGGTCGATCAGCCGCGAGGTCAAGGTTTCCTTTTCGGTGGGACGCCCCTCGCGTTTGAAAAACCCGCCCGGTATGCGGCCCGCGGCGTAGGTCTTTTCCTGATAATTGACGGTGAGCGGAAAGAAATCGCGGCCCGGCGTCGCCTTCTTCAGGCCGACCGCGGTGGCGAGCACGACGGTCTCGCTCATTGATACCAGCACCGCGCCGTCGGCTTGACGTGCAAGCTCGCCGGTCTCGATGGTTACGGTGTGATCTCCATACTTAAAACTTTTTTTGATTGCGCTCACGTAGAGCCTCTCTTACGGTGTTCGGAAATGATGGACAGGCGCTTCATTCGGAAGCGCCTAGCGTCGCCTGTTAGCGGCGTAGCCCTAAGCGTTCGACCAATTGCGCGTACTTGTCCGGGGTCTTGCTCTTCAGGTAGTCGAGCAGCTTACGGCGCTGATTGACCATCTTGAGCAATCCGCGGCGCGAGGCATGATCGGCTTTGTGCGTAGTGAAATGCTCGCTCAAGCCGTTGATGCGCTCGGACAGCAGGGCAATTTGAACTTCGGGGGAACCGGTATCTTGCGCGCTGCGCTGGAATTTACCGACGACGCCCGTCTTTTCTTCACGAGTAAGTGGCATTGAAATCAAACCTCAATCAATAACTTAGGACCTTTTAAGAAGCCGCGCATTGTACGCGTCGCGGCACTTGCTCTCAAGCACGATTCGCGGCGGATGAAATGAGGCGCAGAGGCTTGAGCAGGCCTGCTGTCTGCACCTCGCCCAAACCCAAAAATCCCAGTCCTGCCGCATAGATACGCACGGTTCCGGGCGCTTCCAGGGCCACCGGCACGGTCTGACCCTGACGGAGTGCGCCAACCCCGCCTGCGGGTAAATCGACTCGGCGCCAGGCGCTGAGGGCGGCATCCACCGGCAGCAGCGCCGCATCGCGTTGCGCCGCGGCCATCGATTCCAAAGCCTCGAACGACCATTGCCGCTCGGCGTCGAATGGAGCCACCCCGAGCCGGCGCAGCGCATAGAGGTGCCCGATGGTTCCCAGTTGCACGGCCAAATCTTCCGCCAGGACGCGAATGTAGGCGCCCTTCGTGCACCGCACATCGAATGAAAGGTCCGGTGGCCGCCAATCGAGCAGCTGCATCGCGTGAATGACGATGGCGCGCGCGGCGCGTTCGCGGGTAATGCCGGCGCGCGCATACTCATACAGGGGTTTGCCCTCTTGTTTGAGGGCGGAATGCATCGGCGGTGTCTGTAGGTAGTTGCGCGGGAAAGCGGCCAGAGCAGACTCGAGCTGTTCGCGGGAGAACTGCGGGAGGGCGCGCTTTTCGATCACCTCCGATTCTCGGTCCGCGCTCGCAGTGCGCTCGCCGAGGCGCAACGTCACGCGATAGGCCTTGTCGGCGTCCAGCAGTTGCGCACCAAATTTGGTGGCCTCGCCGAAACAAATCGGCAGTAGGCCGCAAGCCAACGGGTCGAGCGATCCGGTGTGTCCCGCCTTGCGGGCGTTGAACAGACGCTTGGCGTGGGCCACGGCGCCCGCCGAGCTGATCTTCAGCGGCTTATCGAGCAACAAGATGCCGTGAATATCGCGAGGCATGCAGGCTCCTAGCCCTCGTCGATCACATGATCGTGCTCGTCGTCCGCACCTTTGGTTTTGTTCACCGAGTCGATCAGTTGCGTCAAGCGCACCCCATGTTCGATCGAATTATCGAGCTCGAAGCTCAAGGTGGGCGTATAGCGGATCATCAACGCCTTCGACAACGCGTTGCGCAAGAAGCCGGCGGCGCTTTCGAGTCCGCGCTGAACCTTGGGGTCGGGCCCCTCCTTGCCGAACACCAGGTAATAGACGCGAGCCGACCTCAAATCGCCGGTGACATTCACCGCGGTGATCGTGACATTGCCGATGCGCTCATCCTTGACATCGCGCCTCAACAATTCGGTGAGCTCGCGCTGAATCTGCTCGCCCATGCGCCGCGCCCTAGGATTGTCTTTCACAGCGTACGCGCCACTTCCACTCTCGAGTAGCATTCGATCTGATCGCCCTCGCGGACATCGTTGTAGTTCTTCACGCCGATGCCGCATTCAGTGCCGGCGCGCACCTCGGTCACATCGTCCTTGAATCGTTTCAAGGACTCCAAGGCGCCTTCGAAAATCACCACGTTGTCGCGCAGCACGCGGATCGGGAAATTGCGGCGCACATAACCGTCGATCACCATGCACCCGGCAACCGTGCCGAATTTGCTGGAACGGAATACGCTGCGCACTTCGGCAAGGCCGACAATCGATTCCTTGACCTCGGGCGACAACATGCCGGTGAGCACCGCTTTGATGTCGTCGATGGCTTCGTAAATAATGCTGTAGTAGCGCACATCGACGCCATGTTCCTTGATGGCGGCGCGCGCTGCGGCATCGCCGCGCACGTTGAAGGCGATGATGCGTGCCTTCGAGGCCGCAGCCAGCGTGACATCGGATTCGGTCAGACCACCGACGCCGGAAGCCACGATATTGACGGCTACTTCGCCTGTGGACAGTGCGTTCAGCGAATCGCGCAGCGCCTCGGCGCTGCCTTGCACGTCCGCCTTCACCAAGATCTGCACAAAGTCGGCCTTGCTCTCGCCCATGGTCGAGAACACGTCCTGCATGTTGGTGGCTTTCGCCGCGAGTTTGACGTCGCGCGACTTGGATTGACGATGCGTGGCGACCTCGCGGGCCTTGCGCTCGCTTTCGACCACCAACAATTCATCGCCGGCATTGGGGGCTCCGGACAGGCCCAACACCACCACGGGTATGGAGGGCCCGGCGGACTCGACCGGATGTCCCGCCTCGTTAAACAGCGCGCGCACCCGGCCGAATTCCTGACCGATGAGCAAGGGATCGCCCAGCTTCAGCGTGCCGCGCAGCACCAGTACCGTTGCCACCGCGCCCCGGCCTTTCTCCAGGCTGGACTCGATCACGTAGCCCGCTGCCAGACCGGCAGTGGGCGCCTTCAATTCGAGCACCTCGGCCTGCAACAAGATGCTGTCCAGTAACTGATCTACGCCTTGCCCGGTCCGGGCCGATACCGGCACGAAGATATTCTCGCCGCCCCATTCTTCGGGGATGACGCCGTACTTGGTGAGTTCCTGCTTGACCTTTTCCGCGTCCGCTTCCGGTTTATCCATCTTGTTGAGCGCCACGACAATGGGCACCTTGGCTGCCTGGGCATGCTGAATGGCCTCGACGGTCTGGGGCATCACACCGTCGTCCGCGCCCACCACCAGGATCACGATATCCGTGACTTGCGCGCCGCGTGCGCGCATCGAGGTAAACGCCGCGTGGCCGGGGGTATCGAGGAAGGTCACCATGCCCTTGGCCGTTTCGACGTGGTAGGCGCCGATATGCTGAGTGATTCCGCCGGCTTCGCCCGCGGCGACCTTGCTGCGCCTGATGTAGTCGAGCAACGAGGTCTTGCCGTGATCGACATGACCCATCACCGTCACGACCGGGGGGCGCGGCAAAACTTCGAGCGATTCATCGGCTTCGCCCTGCAAGTCATCCTCAATGATGTTTTCCTTGCGCAGCACCGCCGTGTGACCCATCTCTTCGACCACCAGCACCGCGGTATCCTGTTCGATCATCTGATTGATGGTCGCCATCACGCCCATGTTCATCATGACCTTGATGACTTCGGTGGCCTTGACCGCCATCTTCTGCGCCAGCTCGCCCACCGTCATGGCGTCGCCGATCGCCACCTCGCGCACCACGCGCGCGGTCGGCATCTCGAATCCATGCTTGGTGTCCGTCTCGCCGCCCATCGAGCGGCGTCGGCCGTCGCGGGATTTCTTCTTCTTGTGGCGCGAACTTACATCGCCGACGATGTGCAGCTCCTGCCGACCGTAGCGCGTCGCCTTGTCATCCACCACCTCGCGCGCAGCCTTGCCGGGTTTCGCAGCGGCGGCCTTGCGCTCGCGTTCGGCGACTTCGCGGGCCTGAACCTCGGCCGTGCGGCGCGCCTCTTCCTCGGCGGTGCGCTTGCGATTCTCTTCGTCGCTGCGGCGCCGGCGTTCTTCCTCCTGACGCTCACGATCGAGACGCTCTTTCTCGAGACGTTCCGCCTCGGCCCGCTCGAGCGCGGCCTTGGCTTGTTCCTCGGTCTCGCGCTGCTTGTCGATTTCCTCTTGTTGATGCCGCGCCTGGTCCTCCAGCACTTCGCGCTTGACGTAGGTCCGCTTGCTGCGCACCTCGACATTCACGGTGCGCGCCCGCCCTTGAGGGCTGGCGAGCTTCAGCTCCGATTGCGTTTTGCGGCGTAGAGTGATCTTGCGCGGGGCGGCGTCGGCCTGCAATTCGCCCTGACCATGGCTGCGGCGCAGATGCGTCAGCAATTCATGCTTCGCGTCCTCGCTGATCATGTCCTCGGCGCCGTCGACCTTGATACCGGCTTGATCGAGCTGCTGAAGCAGGCGATCGACCGGAACCTTCAGCACCTCGGCGAATTGCGCGACGGTTACATCTGCCATACTTGCTCCTAGACCTTAGCTTCTTCCGCGAACCAATGCTTGCGGGCGTTCATAATCAGTTCGGCGGCTTGCTTCTCATCGACGCTGCCCATCTCTACGAGCTCATCGACCGCCAGATCCGCCAGATCATCGCGAGTGCGCACACCCTTGCGCGCCAGCGCCTTACCCAAAGTCTCGCCCGTTATTTCGATCAGATCTGTGCCTGGCTCCGCGCCGTCCATCGATTCCTCGCTGGCGATCGCCTGAGTCAGCAGCACGTCGCGCGCCCGGGTGCGCAATTCCTTGACGATCTCCTCGTCGAACTCTTCGATGCCGTTCAACTCGCTGGCGGGTACATAGGCGATTTCCTCAATCGTTGAGAAACCTTCCTGCACCAATATGCTCGCGACATCGGCATCGACGTCGAGCTGCTTCATGAAAGTTTCGCGCAAGGCCGAGGATTCTGTCTCGCTCTTCGCTTCGGCTTGCGATTCGCTCATGACGTTCAGTTCCCAACCCGTCAACTCGCTGGCGAGGCGAATATTCTGACCGCCGCGCCCGATGGCTTGCGAGAGCTTGTCCTCCGAGACGGCGATGTCCATCGAGTGCGAATCTTCATCGACCACGATGGAGGTGACCTCAGCGGGGGCCATGGCATTGATGACAAATTGAGCGTTGTTGTCATCGAAGGGAATGATGTCGACTCGCTCGCCCGCAATCTCATTGGATACCGCTTGTACGCGCGAACCACGCATGCCGACGCACGCCCCGACCGGGTCGACGCGCGGATCGTTGCTGCGTACGGCAATTTTTGCGCGTACCCCGGCATCGCGGGCCGCCGCGAGGATATTGATCAGGCCTTGCCCCACCTCGGGGACCTCGAGCTTGAACAATTCGATGAGGAATTCCGGAGCGGTGCGCGACAGGAACAACTGAGGGCCGCGTGGCTCGGTACGCACTTCCTTCAAATACGCCTTGATGCGATCCTGGGAACGCACCGGCTCGCGCGGAATCATCTCCTCGCGCGCAATAAAGCCCTCGGCATTGGCCCCAAGATCCACGTACACGCCATTGCGATCGACACGCTTGACGATGCCGCTCACCAACGTCCCGGCCCGTTCCTTGTACGCGTCGACGACTTGAGCGCGTTCGGCTTCGCGGACCTTTTGCACGATGACCTGCTTGGCGGTCTGCGCGAGAATTCGCCCGAACGGGACCGATTCCATCGGCTCCTCCACGAAGCCGCCCGGTTCGACATCTTTGTCGATGTCCCGCGCATCATCCAAGCGCAGTTCGCGCTCCGGCACTTCAAGTTCCTTGGAATCGTCGGCGAACACTTTCCAGCGCCGAAAAGTATCGTAGCCTCCGGTCTTGCGGTTGATCGAAACGCGCACGTCCAATTCCTCGCCATGCTTCTTGCGAGTCGCGGACGCCAATGCGGCTTCGAGCGCATCGAATATAATTTCCTTATCGACGCCCTTCTCATTGGAAACCGCGTCGACGGCCATCAAAATTTCTTTGTTCATTACAAAAAACTCCTGCTCATTCCGGCCGCAATCGCGCCTTCTGAATTCGTTCGAACGGCAGGCTGTAAGCCTTGCCGTCGACTTCCACTACAATCGTGTCGCTCACCACCGACTTCAATGTCCCGATGTACCGCCGGCGGCCGTCCATCGGCACCTTCAGTTCGGCGAATATCCGCTCGCCCACAAACCGCTCGAAATGCGCGCGTGTACGCAAAATCCGGTCGAATCCCGGCGACGAGACTTCGAGCGTGTAAGCGCCCTTCAACAAGTCCGAGGTCTCAAGCAGTTCGCTCACCGCCCGGCTCACGCTTGCACAATCATCAACCGTGACGCCGGCATCTGAATCGCCCGATGGCCGATCGATGAATATCCGCAATACGCC
>DASXNX010000013.1:0-23928 GCA_036494725.1 Steroidobacteraceae bacterium | reverse complement strand
GGGCAGGCCTTCCACCACCACGGGCCGCGCCAGGGCGGTCAAGCTGCCCATGTCGACATCCACCGATTCGGGGGTCTTGCCGACCAGCACCGCCAAGGCATTGACCGTTTGTCTGAATTGCTGCAGCAGCGGCGGTATGGCCGCATCCAGTAGGGCTACCGTGGTCTCCTGCTGGGCAACATCGAGCCCGGTGGCAATGCCGGCGCTCATTTGAAGCTTGAGACCGCGCAAAATCTTCTGCCCATTGGCCAGATTTTCCTCCGCCACTTGAATTCGATCGCGCAATTCAAGTGCCTGAAAGTAGCTGGTGGCGACGCTGCTGACCACGGTGAGCGCGACCGTTTCCTGATCGAAGCGGCTTGCCTGCGCGGCGGCGCGCGCGGATGCCCGTGCGGCGCGGTTCTTGCCCCAAAAATCCAGCTCATAACTCGCTGTGAGTTCGGGACTGAAATTATTGAAGGTACGAACACCGAAGCCCGACACGGAGGCACGCTCGCGCGTCGCGGTGGCGCCGACGTCGAGCGAGGGAAGCAGGGGGGCCCCGGCGATGCGCGCCTGTGCGTCCGCTTCTTGAACCCGGGCGATGGCCACCGCCAGATCATCGTTGCTGCGCATCGCATCCACGATCAACTGATCGAGCTTGTCGGAGCCGAACTCATGCCACCAGTCGGCGTTCGGCCAGACGGATGCACCGGGTTCGGCAGCGGGGTCGCGCCACTGCGCGGGCAAGGGGATGTCCGGACGCTTGTAGGCTGGGCCGACGCTGCATGCGGTCAGCGCAACAAGCGCACAGGCGCATACGGCCACTGCAATCCGATGGCTTTTCATGGTTGCCACGCTGGGCTCGTTGCCCTTAAACGCGAGTGGTTGAATTGTTAAAATGAGTTAATAAAGGTTAACCCCGCTACACTCCGGCCATGCCAAGTCACAAAACTGCGATTCGAGCGGCAATCATCGCCGCAGTATTGACGAGTACCGCGGTGGCGGCTGACAGCGTGCCGCCTGATGCGTCGACGCTGTCGGCGCTGGCGCGAATTCGCGATTCCGGGATGAGCGATGGCTGGGCTTACCGCCGGCTCGCCGACCTCTGCGACAAAATCGGCCCGCGCTTGAGCGGTTCGCGCCAGGCCGAAGCCGCGGTGGAGCAGATTGCCGAGGCCCTGCGGTCCAGCGGCATGACGGTGGTCCTGCAGCCGGTGAAGGTGCCGCACTGGGTTCGCGGCGAGGAACAGGCGGAGATTATCGACTATCCCGGCCGGCCGGCCGGAGTGACTCAAAGACTGCACTTGACCACCTTGGGAGGCTCGATCGCGACGCCACCGCAAGGTATTTCGGCCCCGGTGCTGGTCGTGCATAGTTTCGACGAGCTTCAAGAACACGCGGCGCAGGCGCGGGGCCGGATCGTGGTGTTCGATGTGCCTTTCGATGAAGTGCTGGCCGTCAATGGACACGCTGGAGCCGCTTACGGGCAGGGCGTTGCCTATCGCGTGGCCGGGGCGAGCGCCGCGGCGCGCGTGGGCGCCGTGGCCGTGCTGGTCCGGACGGTCGGCGGGGCGAATTATCGCCTGCCGCACACCGGCGCAATGATTTACGATCCTAAGTCACCCAAGATTCCCGCCGCCGCTTTGAGCGCCGAAGACGCTATGTGGGTCTCGCGTCTCGCCGCTGAGGGCCCCGTCTCCTTGCGGCTGCGGTTGTCGCCGCAATCATTGCCCGATGCCGACAGCCATAACGTGTTGGCCGATTGGTCCGGCAGAGAGCGTCCGGCGGAAATCGTGATCGTCTCGGGTCATCTTGATTCCTGGGATCTTGCGCAAGGAGCGATCGACGACGGCGCGGGTGTTGTTTCCGCGATGGGCGCGGTGCACTTGCTGCAATCGCTGGGGTTGCATGCCCGTCGAACGATTCGATTTGTCGGATGGATGAACGAAGAGAATGGCACCGCCGGCGGCAAGGCTTACTTCGATTTGACCGCGGCGGCGCGCGCGCAGCACGTCGCGGCGATTGAGAGCGATAGCGGAGCTGGGCGGCCGTTCGGGGTTGCCGCGCATGTCACGCCTGAATCCATGCCGCTGCTCAAGCCGCTGATGGCTGCTCTCGCTCCGTTGGGCGCGGGCGTGCTGGAACATCGAGACGGGGGCGCGGGCTCCGATGTAGATTTTCTGGACGAAGCCGGCGTGCCGACTCTGGCTCCGGACGTCGATACGCGCACCTACTTCGACTATCACCACAGCGCGGCGGATACCTTGGACAAGGTGGAGCCGGAGAACATCCGTCGTCAGGTGGCGGTGCTCGCGATGATGGCTTACTTCCTCGCGGACATGCCGGATGCGTTGCCGCGTTTGCCTCCGGCACCGGCCAAACCTTGATTAAGAAGCCTCAGCTCGCCGGCCGCTTCCACCGCACGAGAAAATCGGTCACGGAGCTGCTCTGCATGTGGCGCATCGCCTCGAACTCGCCGGTCTTTTGGCTATATAGCAGCTTTCCCTGCTCATCCAGCACCGCCACAGCGGGCACGCCTTTGTTCAGCGGTATTTGATAGTGCTGAGCGATATCGACATTGGCGTCCATGTGGCCGACGTTGACGTGCACTAGAACGTAATTGGCTTCGAGCAAGGGTTTGTTGGCTGAATCATGAAAGTAGATGTCTAGAACGCGACAGTCGGTGCACCAATTGCCCCCGAAATCCAGAATCACCCGTTTGTGGGCGGCTGCCGCATTCTGCAGAGCGGCCGCAATATCCGGCGCAGCCTGCGTTGCTGCCGGGTAGATATCGCGTTCTGCAGCACAAACCCCAAAACACGCGAGCGCGGCGAGGCAGCCCAGTATGACCGGTAAGCGTTGCGCGCGGGAGTCGTGCATCATGATCAAACCATAGCTTCGAATCGAGACGGATGCAATGAGAAGTAAAGAAATGCGGCGCGCCTTCTGAGTGGAAAATACCGCCTCAGTTCTCATTCTCATCTCAGGATTTGCGCACGCGGTCGTCAATGCCATCCTCAAGGCCGGCAACGACAAAATGTCGCGCCGCGCGCTGATCGACGGCTTCAGTGCGTTGTTATTGGCGCCGGTGGCGTTCTTCGTGCCTCTGCCCGTCAACGCCTGGAGTTGGCTCATAGCGTCAGCGGTGGTGCATGGCCTCTACCTGTTCGCGTTGATAAAGTCGTTCGAACAATCCGATATGACCGTGGCTTATCCGATCGCGCGCGGTCTTGCGCCGATGCTGGCCGCCGCCGGCGCGGTCATCCTGTTCCACGAGCCGATATCTCTCTACATTGCGGCGGGCATCGTGTCGATTGCCTGCGGCGTGATGTTCATAGGCGTCAGCCATCGACTGCAGCACAGCGCTCTGCTGTGGGCCGTGCTCACGGGTGTTTGTATCGCGTCCTACACGGTGATCGATGCACAGGGCGTACGTGCGGCGCCGACAGCGCTGAGCTACATCGTTTGGACATTCCTCCTTCTGGGCGGAAATCTCGCCACTTTTTTCGCGGTTTGGCGGGGAAAGGCTTTCATTGCATCCGCCGTCGGGCAGTGGAAGCCCGGTCTTGCCGCCGGCGCCTTGTCCGTCGTCACCTACGGCTTTGCTCTATTTGCCTTTCGCCTGGGAGCCACGCCACGTCTGGCGGCGCTGCGTGAGACCTCCATCTTGTTCGGCACGGCCATCGCCGTCGTCTTCCTCAAGGAGCGTCTGACCAACTTGCGGCTCGCCGGCGTGCTTGCCATTGCGGTCGGCGCAATGGTGCTCATCGCGGCTCGATAGCGAGCTCACGCGAATTTTCCCACCTCCAGTCCAGTACAATGGCGTTTCGTGTTTTGCACGCAGCGTGGAGTCCGTATTGCGTGTTTCTTTCATTCTCATGTGCATTTTCTTGGGGCTGTGCGGGCAGGTCAACGCTGCCGATCCGCAGCCGTACAAGGTGGAATTTGCGTCGGTGGACGATGGTGAGATCAATGCGACGCTGAAAGCGACTTCGGATTTGCAGGCGCTGCGCGCTTCCGCGCCCGTCAGTCCATTCGGACTCATCGCACGCGCCCGCAGCGACATGGACCGGCTGAAGACCGTGCTCGAGAGCTTCGGCTACTATGAGTCCCGCATCGTCATCAAGATAAATGGACTGCCGCTCACCGATCCCACACTCGGCGACGTGCTGGTCGCGTTGCCGAAGGGCGATGACGCGCTGGTCTCCATCAGTTTCGTTTTGGGCACCTTGTACCATTTGCGCCGCATCGATATTGAGGGCGATTTGCCGGAATCCTTTGCGGCGCAAGAAGCCATGGGGTTGAAGACCGGGCAGCCGGCGGTCGCCGCCGAGGTACTGGCGGGAGGCGCCCGTCTGCTCACCGCGCTTCAGGAGCAAGGATACGCACTTGCTCAAGTGGATTCGCCGGTCGCCTATGAGGCCGCGGACGTGCCGGCACTCGATCTTCGATTCAAAGTCGCGAGCGGCCGCAAATATAAAATTGGGGCAATACTCGTCGCAGGCCTCAAGCGGGTCCACGAGTCCGTGGTGCGCCGCAGGCTGCTGTTGCGTACCGGAGATCAATACCGGCCGTCGGCAATCGAGAAGGCGCGTCAGGACTTGCTGGCATTGACGGTTTTCGACCAGGTCAGCGTGCAAGTCGGCAAGGACGTGGATGCATCGGGCGGCGTGCCGATCACTTTCAGGATCCGCGAACGGCGGCGTCACGCGGTAAGCGGCAATACGGCGTATTCCAGCGATTTGGGTTTAAGCGGCGGCATTACCTGGACCGACCGCAATGTGTTCGGCAACGCAGAACAGCTCACCTTCGCCGCCTCGGTGATCAATTTGACCGGCAGCGATACCACCACCGTAGGTTACGACACCAAGGTGAAATATCTCATTCCAGACTTTCTGGCGCGCGACCAGACGTTGCTATTGACGGTGGGAGCACTCAAGCAGTCGTTGGAGGCCTATGACCAGAACTCAAAGAGCGCCAGTGCCGTGTTGAGCAGAAAGCTGTCGAGCGTGTGGAGCGTCAGCGCCGGCGTGTCGACCTCGAACGAGCACGTCAGTCAGGAAGGGGAGATTCATGACTATACGCTGGTGGCTTTGCCTCTGACCGTCGGCTACGACTCGACCAATCTGGTGTCCCCGTTGCTCGATCCGCTGCATGGCCTGCGAGGAACGATGAGTGTGACCCCGACGCTGGCCATCGGCACGCCCAATACCACCTTCTATATCACGCAGATGACGGTCGCCGGATTCTTCGATTTGAACAACCTGTTGGCTATTGGGCCTGGCCGCAGCGTGCTGGCCGCCCGCGTGCTGGCTGGAGTTGCGCTGGGAGCGGGTGAATTCAGTCTGCCCCCGGATCAACGATTTTATGCCGGCGGTAGCGGCACGGTGCGCGGCTATCGCTACCAATCGGTGGGCCCGCAGTTCGCTGATGGCAATCCGTCGGGCGGTACCAAGATTTTTAGCACAGGCTTGGAATTACGCCAGCGCTTCGGCCGGAACTTCGGCGCCGCATTCTTTATCGATGGTGGATACGTGAGCTACGTCAACAATGGCCTGACGCCTGCAACTTCGAACGTTGCGTCCGACGGCTTTCAAGTAGGTGCCGGCGCCGGTATACGCTACTACACTCCCATAGGGCCGATTAGATTTGATGTGGCCGTGCCGGTCAACCCCCGGCCAACGGACGATAAGTTCGTCATTTACATAGGTCTGGGACAGGCATTTTGATGCGTCGCCCGATGAAAATTGCGATATGGATTCTCTGCGGCTTGGTGCTGTCCGGGATACTCGTGGTCGGAGCCGTATACACGATCGGCAACACCAACGCCGGGCGCTCCGCCATAGAAAGACTGACCGATCGCTTGACCCAGGGGCAGGTCAAATTGTCCGGATTGAGAGGATCGTTTCCGCAACACCTATGGGTCGACGAGCTGGAACTTCGCGACGGGCAGGGCATTTGGCTTACCGCGCGGGGAATTGCCCTGGACTGGTCGCCGCTCGCCTACCTGCAGAATCGATTGCAAATCGACGGTTTGCAGATTGCCGGCGTGCACATGCAACGCCTGCCGAAAGGCTCCGGCGCTAGCGGAGGAGCGGAAGTGTCGATACCCCGCATCGATGTGGCGAGCATGTCGATCGGGGTGCTGCAGCTCGATCCTCAATTGGCAGGCGCACCGACTTCACTGACGCTGCAGGGTGGCGCGCATCTTCGTTCCGTTCGCGAAATGTCTTTTGATGCCGCTGCGCGGCGCATCAATGGCGAGGGCGAATATGAATTGCATCTGCGCTTTGATGCAAAACGCATGGATGCATCGTTGAAGCTCCATGAGCCGGCCAGCGGCCCGCTTGAAAATATTCTATCTCTGCCGGGATTAGGTGCGCTGAATGCGACGCTGAATTTGCACGGACCGCGCGACGGCGAACAGCTCGAGGTGTCGATTCAGGCCGGATCGCTGACAGGGCACGCTCGAGGGAGTTTCGACTTGAGTAAGCTGTCCGCGGATCTTGATGTTGACGTCAGCGCCGGCACGATGACGCCGCGCCCGGATTTGACCTGGCAAAGCGCGGCGCTCAAAGGCCGCTGGCGTGGCAGCCTAGAATCGCCGACGGCCGAAGGCCATCTTAAGATTGACGGGCTAAAAATACCCGGCGATGCGCAGGCCGCCAGGGTGGACGCCGACATCGCCGCGGATCGAGGCAACGCGCAGTTGCACGCGCTCATCGTGGGTCTTAAGGTGCCGGGGCCGTCGCCGCGCATTCTGGAATCCGATCCGATCAAAATAGATGCGTCGGCGCGTCTCGATGATCCGAGCCGGCCTCTGGACTTGACTGCCTTGCACCGGCTCTTTTCATTGCGCGGCCAACTGGCCACGGCCGGCAGGCAAAGCGCGGTCCTTGTCCTGCGAGTGCCTGAGATCGCTCCTTTCGCAGCGCTGGCAGGGCAGAGCGTGCATGGCAGCGCCGTCATCAACGCACAACTGGATGGCTATCCCAAGGCCACGCGTCTCAACGTCGATGCAGATGCGGCGCTCAAGCCCAGCACGGAACTGTGGGCGCGCGTCGCGGGCGATCGCGTGAAGTTACAAATGTCCGGTCTGCTGAACGACGGCGATCTTCGCGTCGATAGCATGAAAATATCGGGCGGCGCCGTGACGCTTGCCGCAAGCGGCGACATCAATGACAAATCGCTGAAGCTGCGCTGGGACGGTGAATTATCGGATCTGAGCGCACTGTCGCCGGTCATAGCGGGCGCATTGCGCGCTGCCGGATCCTTGGATGGCCCGGTGACCTCTCTCAGTCTCGCAGCGCGAGCGACCTCGATATTGTCGATGCGCGGGTCCGAGAGCAGCCCGTTGTCCGCCGAAATCAATTTGCGCGGATTGCCCAAGGCTGCGGACGGCATGCTCGCGGTCGGCGGTTCCTTGGACGGAGCGCCGCTGAATCTGGAAGTTGCCGTGGATCATCGGCTCGGCGCGCTGCATGCCGTCATCCAGCACGCCGATTGGAAAAGCGCGCACGCGGCCGGCGATATCACGATCGCAACGGCAAACTCCCTGGGCCAGGGGACGCTGACCGTGAGCGTCGGTCAGCTCAAGGACCTGCAGCATCTGCTCGGCATGGATATGGCCGGCGCTTTGTCGGGGGAACTGGGCCTGCATCCTGAGGGTCAGCGCACGCGCGCGAGTCTGCGCGTCAGCGGCCAAGACATAACGGTGGCGGGACTGACCGGATCGGCGCACGCGGCAGGCGACGGTTTTTTGGACGCGTTCCCCTTCACCGCGGGTGTTGAGATTCCGGCCATGCAGGGTGCGCATGCAGGGCTGCAAGTGACCGGAGAACTGAACCTCAATGCTGAGGAGGTCTCGCTTGCGACAGCGCTCGCAACCTACCGCGAACAAGAGATTCGATTGCTGGCCCCTACGCGCATTTTTTTGCGAGATGGCTTGCGAGTCGATGCGCTCAAAGTGGGGGCGCAGAAGGCTGAATTGGACGCACAAGGAGAACTGCTGCCCGATCTGAATGTGCATGCATCTCTTCGCGGTGTGACGCGGCCGCTGATTAATGCCTTCTTTCCAAATTTGCTGGCCGCAGGTTCGATCGAGGGGCACGCGGATCTGAGCGGCACCATCCAAAGACCCGAAGGCGAAGTCATTTTGAGTGCTGCGGGCATTCGGATGGCGGCGGACGCCGCTCTGGGATTGCCCGCCGCAGACGCGCAGTTCAAGGTGCAGCTGCACGGTGCCACCGCCGACTTGGATGCGCGCTTGGATGCGGGCAGCGATTCGCATTTTCGCGCAGCCGGTGTCGTGCCTTTGTCGCCGGACGGAACCATCGACATGAAAGTGAGCGGCAAGCTCGATTTCGGAATGATCAGCCCCTTTCTCGAGGCGCGCGGCGAGCGTGCGACCGGTCAGCTCGATATCGATGCCACCGTGGGTGGCAGCATGGCCCAACCCCGGTTCGGCGGCAGCATTACACTGGCGCGTGGCAGCTTGTTCGACTATGCGCGCGGTATAAGCCTGTCCGACATCAACGCACAGATTGCGGGCGATGAGGGGACTCTGGAAATCAAGAGCTTCACCGCTTCGGCACCGCCCGGCACGGTGACCATGACAGGTTCGATCGGCATTGGGCGTCAGGCGCTGCCCCTGGATTTGAAGATCACGGCGCGCAATGCGCAACCTGTCGCCAGCAAATTGATCACGGCGAACCTGGACGCGGATATCAAGGTGAGCGGCGGACTGCGCGAGCGGCTCGATATTGCGGGCACCGTGCATCTCATTCGTACCGTGATCGGCATACCGAACGGCCTGCCGCCCAATGTTGCCGTTCTTGACGTCCGCCGTCGTGGCCACGTCGCCGCTCCTCCTCGCGGTAAGGCGCTGGTCATTGGTCTGGACATTTCCGTTCAGGCTCCGAGGGACATCATCGTGCAGGGCAGGGGCCTCGACGCACAAATGAGCGGCGATCTGAAAGTCAGCGGAACCACGGATGACCCGCAGGTAGACGGCGGTTTCGACCTGCAGCGTGGCAGCCTGTCGCTGTCGTCCAGCCGGTTGAACTTCACGGCCGGTCGCGTGAGCTTCAATGGTCAGGGGCTGAAGAACAATATAGACCCGACTTTGGATTTTACCGCGCAGGCATCCGTCGGCGAAACCACCGCCATCGTGAGAATCACCGGCCTTGCAGACGCGCCGGTGTTCGAATTCAGTTCATCGCCGCTGCTGCCACAAGACGAAATCCTGAGTCTGCTGCTGTTCGGCGTGCCCGGCTCCCAGTTATCGACATTGCAGCATGTGCAAATCGGAATGGCACTGGCGTCCTTGAGCGGCGTTGGCGGCGACGGCAGCATGAATCCATTGGTGAAGGTGCAGAAGAGCTTGGGACTTGACCGCCTGAGCGTCGCCAGCACCACGACAACCACGCCGGGGACTGAAAATTCGGGCGCCAGCATTCAAGCCGGACGTTACATCAACAGCCGGCTGTACGTCGAAGCGAGGCAGAGCACAACGGGCTTCAGTCAAGTCGAAGCGGATGTGGAACTCAACAAGCACCTGAAGCTGCAAACCCGGCTGGGGAATGGGACGGCAACAGTGCAGGGAACCACCCCTGATAACGATCCGGGAAGCAGCATCGGCCTGATCTATCAATTTGAATACTGACGGGCGAACCCGCATACAATGCGCCTCCGGTTCGCCGGGTCGGCCGATTACTGGGAGATTTACAATAATGCGTTCGAGTTTCCGCTTTTTGATTTGCGCTTCATTCATCGGCGCGGCGCTTGCCGCGTCGGCATCCTTCGGCGCCGAACGAGCGCCGAGCACCGAACCTGACACTAAAATCGCGGTCGTTCCGGAGCCCACGGAATCGCCGAAGTACTTAAAGGACGAACGGCAAGTCACTTCCGGATCGGTAACCGTGGGCGGACGCGCGATTGGCTACCAAGCCGAAGCGGGGATCCTGGTGGTACATGTCAAAGATCCCCTGGATGACGATCCGCCGCGCGAAGAGAAGGGCAGCCCGCCGCCGCCGCAACCGCCGCAGGTGGCCATGTCTTACGTAGCGTATTTTCGCGGCGAGAAGGAAGACACCCGCAGGCCCATCACGTTTATCTACAACGGCGGCCCGGGGTCATCGACGGTGTGGCTGCACATGGGCGCCTTTGGCCCGAAACGGGTGGTCACGGCGGATGACACGCACAGTCCGGCGGCGCCGTATCGCATCGTCGATAATGAGTACACGTTGCTCGACTCCAGCGATCTGGTATTCATAGACGCGCCCGGCACGGGATTCGGTCACTTACGCGGCACCGACAAGGAAAAAGCGTTCTACGGCGTCGACCAGGACGCGCACGCATTCGCCAATTTCATCGTGGAATTCCTATCGCGCCACAATCGATGGAACTCGCCGAAATATCTATTTGGCGAAAGCTATGGCACCACGCGCTCGGCCGCACTCGCCAATATTCTGGAAAACGAAAAGTCGCTGGATTTGAACGGCGTCATCTTGCTTTCGCAGATCTTGAATTTCGACGACAGCGTCGACGGACCGCAGTTCAACCCCGGCAACGATCTTCCCTATGTGCTGGCGTTGCCGACTTATACGGCGACCGCGTGGTATCACCACAAGCTTCCCAATCAGCCCGCGGAATTGGAACCGCTGCTGCACGAAGTGGAAGGTTTCGCGATGAGCGAATACCTCCAGGCGCTGGCCGCGGGTTCGACATTGAGCGCCGAACGCAAATCGGCGATCGCGCTCAAACTGCACAACTACACCGGCTTGCCCGCGGAATATGTGGAACGCGCCAATCTGAGGGTCAACGGCGGAGAATTTGAGAAAACGCTATTGGGCGCGGAAATCACCACCGGACGATTGGACACGCGATTTGCCGGTCCGACTATCGATCCTATGAGCAAGGAAGCGGACTATGACCCGCAATCGGCGGCAATCTCGTCGGCCTACGTTTCAGCCTTCAACGACTATGTAAGAACAACGCTCAAATTTGGCGAGAAAAAGACCTACAAAGCCGAGATGGACGTCTTCAAGTACTGGGACTTCTTGCATCAGCCGCCGGGATCGCCGATCAAAATCCCCGGGCCGATCAATGTCATGCCCGATTTGGCGGTCGCCATGAAGCAAAACCCCAATCTTAAGGTTCAGCTCAACGGAGGTTATTACGACCTGGCAACGCCCTATTTTGCGGCCGAGTACGAACTTCGCCAGCTACCCATACAAAGCTCGTTACAGAGTAATATAGACATGCATTTCTACACCTCGGGGCATATGGTGTATGCCCATGAGCCGGACCTGAAAGCGCTGCATGCCAATGTTGCCGCGTTTATCGAAAGGACCAAGAACGGGGGCGGTAAGTAGAGATCATTGGCCTCCTACCGCATATCGGGAGTGTCTATGAATAATAAGATGCACACGCAATCCGCGGTGAGTTCCGGATCGGGCGCAAGCGCGCAACCTTCCACGGTTAACGGCGGCGCGGCCAGTGCCGTCCCCGCCACGCAAGGGGCCGATACCGACTACCGAGGCAGCGAACTGGCCGCCGATTTGTTGAAGCGGTTGTTTCGCCGCTATCCCGGCAGCATCAATTTGCGCCTATGGAGTGGCGCGGGCTTTACGGTAGGGGCAGGCGGCGCAGGCGCCGCGGCACTGCCGTTCACGCTGGTGTTCAATGATCCCGAGGTGGTGTGGTCCGCCGTGCTCGGGCACGATCCGTTGGTGCTCGCTGAGGCCTATTTTCGCGGAAATCTGCAGATCGAAGGGGACTTCTTCGCAGCGTTGGGTATCAAGGATCACCTGGAGGCCTTGCAGATGTCGGCCGGGGAACAGGTGCGGGCGGCCTTCATGGCGATGAGGCTGAAGATGCAAAACGCCGCGAGCCGTAAGGCGCGGCAGGCGGCGGCTCTTTCGCAGGCACCCAGCGTGAAGGCGCATTCCAAGGATGAGAATCGAGAAGCCATTCATTTTCACTATGATGTTTCGAATGAGTTTTATGCGCTGTGGCTGGATCGCGCCATGGTGTATTCCTGCGCCTACTTCGAGTCGCCGGAGGTGGATCTGGACGGTGCGCAGCAGGCAAAGCTCGAACACATCTGCCGCAAGCTGTCGCTGGCGCCGGGCGAGAGTTTTCTCGACATCGGCTGCGGTTGGGGTGCCCTGGCGATCCACGCGGCGCAGCACTATGGAGTGCGCGCCTATGGCGTTACCTTGAGTCCGCAGCAGCTCAAGGTCGCGCAAGAGCGCATTTCCGCGGCAGGTCTTGGCGACAGGGTCAGCGTCGAATTGATGGACTATCGCGATTTGCCGGGCGAGTCTGTTTACGACAAGGTTGCCAGCGTCGGCATGTTCGAACACGTCGGGCTCAAGAACCTCCCCGTGTATTTTTCAACCGTGCATCGGCTGCTCAAGCCTCGCGGACTTTTCCTCAATCACGGCATTACGCACGACTCTGAAGGGTGGGAGCGGAATCTATCCACGGAATTTATCAATCGCTACGTATTTCCGGACGGGCAGCTCGACACCATCGGCAATATCCAACGTTTCATGGAACGTGCGAAACTGGAGATAGCCGATGTTGAGGGCTTGCGGGCGCACTACGCCATGACGTTGCGCCATTGGGTGGCGCGCCTCGAATGCAACAAGGCGCGTGCGCTGCAGTTCGTCAACGAAACGACATATCGTGTTTGGCAGATGTACATGGCCGCGGCCGCCCTGGATTTCGAATTGGGGAAAATCGGCATTTACCAAGTGCTGGCGAGCAAACGCGCCGATGGGGTTCCCAACCTGCCGCTCACCCGGCGGCATTTGTACAGCTAGCCGGCGGAAGTCCGCACCCTGCAAACCGTGGCGCGCCGGATGATCTCCGCGCAGCGCGAGCCCGCTGTGAGTCACGGTCACCAGCGTCCCGGTTATGGTGGGGCGAAGTCGTACCTGGCTTGGCGTATCGCGACGGCATCCGGCATGAGCGAGGCAGGGCGCGCCGCGAAGCCTATGACCCTGATGCAGGCAGTCGCCTTTCAATGGATTAACGCCAAGGGTTGGGTGGGCGCCCTGGGAGCGGTCACGACCTACACCGTGGTCAATTCAACTTTGCCGCTGCAAATCGCCGCTTTGAGTTCGATCGCTCTGGTGACCACCGCGGTCTGCGTCAGCACGTGGACGCTTTTTGGGACGTTGCTGCGCCGTTTCTTGCACACTGAAGCGCGGCGCCGCGCATTCAACTACTCGATGGCAGTCCTGCTGCTCTTCTCGATCGTCCTGGTTTTATCGGAATAGAACTAGTTTCGCTGCACGCTTTTAGGGCATTCCATCTAGACAGGCGCACCGATGAAGTTCAAGATGACCATCAGGGGGATACCGCATGTTGCTATATAACAACGAATCATGCGGGCGCGATAAACCTGAGATTCATATTTCAAATTTATGAATTGTCTGGTTTTTGTGGGTTAACTGCTCGCTGCTCGCCGAGGCATCGGATGGATTCCTCCGAGTTGTCGCATCTTGGCCCACTAATTGCACTTCCCAAAGGTAGCCGTAGCGCAATGCTTGTTGCAAGCGCGACTTAGGGTGAGTCACAAAAATACAAGGGGTACCAGATGCTGAAATCAAGACAGGGAAAGCGTTCCGCGCTTTCGAATCGAGAACACGCGCAGTCCATGAGATTGCGAGTTGCTATCGCCGGCATCTGTGCCGCCAGCGCCATGCATGCTTCGCGCTCGGTGGCGGCGGATGCGGCGGCCCCCGCATCGTCAGATGACACTCTCAGCGAGGTCATTGTAACTGGCTCACGTATATCGGGTCTCAAGGCCGCGGACAGTCCTGCGCCCATCCAATTGTTCAGCGCCGACGCGTTGCAAAAGGCTGCCGGCAGCCCTGATTTGCAGAGTGCACTTGCGGCATTGGTGCCCTCATTGACCCTGCAGGCATTTGGATTCGACATGGCTGGCCAGACGCTGCAAACCAGAATTCGCGGACTGAGTCCGAACCACGTGCTGGTTCTGGTCAACGGCAAGCGCCGTCATACCACCGCCAACTTGGCAGTGGACACCGGTTCGCCTTATCAAGGGGGTGCGGGCGCCGATTTGAACTTCATTCCCCTGGATGCGATCGATCACATCGAAGTGCTTACCGACGGCGCCGCCGCGCAGTACGGCAGCGACGCCATCGCGGGCGTGATCAACATCATTTTGAAGAAGAATAACTCGGGCGGTAATTTGAATGGTATGTATGGCAGCTACTACGACACCGGGGGCAAAACCAACGATGTATCGGGTAATGCCGGCTTCGGGCCCACAGATACATCGTACTTGAGCATTACCGGCGAGATTCGCAACCACGCCCACAGTTTCTCTGGCGCCATCGACGAACGCGCAATTAATCCGGCGGTGATCGGCACCTTCCCCGACTCAAATATTGTCGATGCGCCGAATTACCCCTATGTCAACCGAATATCCGGCGATGCCGAATCGCACTTGAAATCCTTTCTTTTGAATACGGGTTTCGATTTCGAAGGCGGCACCGAGCTTTATGCATTCGTTACTTACGGCGACAAGAACGCCAAGTCATTTGAGAACACGCGATTTCCGCATGTATCGGTTTATACGCCGGCGAATGGGGTGCCGGTTTATCAATACCCGTTCGGATTTAATCCGCTAGAGAGTGCGGAGGAGCAGGATTCCCAGGAAGTGCTGGGAATCAAGGGTGCGTTCAGCGAATGGAACTGGGACTTAAGTTCTAGTTACGGCGAGGATAAAGTCCACATTTACACCCTCGACTCCACCAATCCATCGTTATACAGTTCGACCGGTACCAGCCCAACCGATTTTGCCGACGGTTCGCTGCGCGCCACGCAATGGACCAGCAACTTGGATATCAACAAGAATTTCGAGGTGGGTTTGGCCGGACCCCTGAACGTCGCGTTCGGCGGCGAATACCGTCTCGAAAGTTACGATATCACGGCCGGACAGCCGGCCTCTTACGTAAATGGCGGCGCTCAAAGCTATCCTGGCTTCTCCCCAACCGATGCCGGCAGCCATAGCCGAAGCAACGAAGCGGGGTACGTAGATCTGGCCGTAAAGCCCCTGCCAGGGTGGCAAGTCGACTTGGCCGGCAGATACGAGCATTACAGCGACTTCGGTAATGCCACGGTCGGCAAGCTGACTACGCGCTACGATTTCACATCGGAGTTCGCGCTGCGCGGCACCATCAGCAACGGTTTTCGCGCGCCGACGCTGGCTGAAGAGTACTACTCGTCGACGAACGTCGGACCCACCAGCGCTTTCGTCCAATTGCCTCCCAACTCTGCGGGCGCGAAGCAGCTGGGACTCAACGGCTTGCAGCCGGAGCACTCGGTTAATTTGAGCCTCGGCATGGTGTGGCGTCCCGTTCCCGGTATGAGCATGACGCTGGATGCCTACCAGATCCAACTCACCAATCGAATTTGGGGCAGCGGCAGTTTGTATGGCACCAATAACGGCGTGCCGGTATCCGCCGCGGTGAACGCGGCGATCGTCACGAATGGCAATCAACTCGATCCCGCCGTGGTTGCCACCGGCACGACCGGCATCCAAATATTCTCCAACGGCATTGACACGATGACGCGCGGCGTCGATTTGGTGTGGGATTATCCTCAGACCTACGACTTCGGTAAGATCGATTATTCGGTCGGCGCCACCTACAACAAGACCACCGTTACGAAGCTGCCGAATGGGCTTGCGGCTGTGCCCGATCAGCCGCTGTATGACCAAGAAGCGGTTTCGGATTTGACGACGGCCAATCCGCTATACACCATCAACTTGGGCTTGCTGTGGACCTTCGAGAAGCTCAGCGTGAACCTGGTGGAGAAAATCTATGGTCCGACCAGTGAGTACCAAGGTTCGGTCCATACTCTGGGCAATGTGCTTACGTACTACAAAACCGAGATAGGGGCGACCCCGATCACGAACCTCGACATCTCTTATCAAATAATGGAGAAGCTGTCCTTCAGCATCGGCGCCACCAACCTGTTCAATCAGTACCCGGACAAGATCAACGCCGAGCAGCTTGCGGGCTGGTCGAACTTCCAATACGGCGGCAACGCCTCGTCGCAGAAGTACCCGATCTGGTCGCCATTCGGCATCAACGGCGGGTTCTACTACGTCAAGGCGAGCTTCAAGTGGTGATCGCTTAGCGCGGACGGCGAAAAGGGGCAGCGAGCGCTGCCCCTTTTTTTGCAGGCAGTTAATTTTCGTGGCCGCCAAGATCGGCCAGCGGCAAGAGCGGTCCCACGAACTTCTCGTAGTTTCTCCAGCGCCCCGACGATGCGGTGTGAATTTTCTGCCGCACCTGCCACTTGCTGGCCGTGATGACGACTCGATCGGTCTCGTGGAAATCGAGGCACTTTGGGTCCCACGGCAGACCGACAAAGTCCACCAGGCGCCTTGACCACGTCTCCTGATCCGCGATCAGCGACTCGTAGGGAATCTCGAGCAAAGCCCGCGCGGGCAGAGCGCGGCGCCAGTGATCCATCATTCGAGAGTATTCCCCGTAGTAGTGCGCCAGGCTGGCCAGATCGTTGGCGTACGGATGGGTGTTGAGAAAGTATTGAAAGTAGATCGACAAGCACGTATCAACCGGGTGACGCCGCATGTGAATGATTTTGGCGTGCGGAAATGCGGCGTGAATCAGTCCCAGGTTCATGAAATTGGGAGGCATCTTATCAACCACCCGCGGCGCGTCCGCGGATAGTGCTCCGAGGCGCCCGAGATAATCGGCTGCTATGCCGGGTATCAGATCTGCGGCGGCCGCGCCCTGGCGCGCCCCTTGGCGGTAGGAATCAAAGGCATCATCCCAGAACACCAATTCTCCGGCGCCGAACACGGCAGGGTGCGAGGCGAGGATTTGTTCGGTCAACGACGTGCCGGATCTTGGCATACCGACAATGAAGACCGGACGCTGCGAAGCATGTCCCGCCTGTTGCGCTTCCCGTATCGAGTCCGTATCGAAGGCGGCGATGATCTCGTCGACGTGCTTCGTTAACTTGGCGGCGTCGTAGATGAGTCCATTGCGCTTCGTCAATTCATTGGCTTTTCGATAGTGATCGAAAGCCTGTTCGAAATGCCTGTTATCGTCGTGGTACTTGCCGAGCGCATAACGCAGACTGATTTCATGGCGCAGCGGCAGGCGTTTATGCATCAGTGCTTCCACGCCTTCGAGCCACGCCGCATCGTCGTTCGTCATCTTGCGGTGCATGGCAACATTAAAGTAAGCAAACGGGAACTCCGGATCGACGCTGATGGCTCTCTGGAATAAGGCCTGGGCGTCCGCAAATTGACCACGGTCGGCTTTGAGTTCGCCGAGCAGGGCGAGTGCTTCGGGATAGTTGGGGTCGATGGCCAATGCGGCTTCGCAACTTTTCAGCGCTTCGTCCGCCCGACCCTGCATGCGCAACGCCATACTCAAGGACAGGTGCGCCGTGCAGTAATCGGGCTTCAGCCTCAAGGCCGCCGAATAGCTTTGCGCCGCTTCATCGATGCGCTGCATTTCAAACAGGGCACTCCCCAGATTGCAGTGGCTCTCGGCGTGAGACGGAAGCAATTCGATGGCCCGAGTGTATTGGGCCACCGCTCCGCGCCGCTCGCCGACATCGCGAAGCGCGTTGCCAAGATTATTAATGACATCGACGTGATCGGGCTCGAGTGCCAGAGCGCTTCGGTAGGAGCTCATGGCGTCTTCGAAATCTCCCCGCGCGGCGAGCACCAAGCCCAAGACGTTGTGCGCCTCGGCCAACTTCGGATCGAGTTCGAGTGCGCGGCGACAGCTGGTGGCCGCTTCCGTCAGTTGACCGCGTTTCCTCAGGGCATTGGCGAGATTGCTGTGTATTCTTGCCACCTGCGGATTCGTTACAAGCGCCGATTGATAGCAGGAAATTGCCTCCTCGAACTGACCAAGCTCAAACAGCGCATTTCCAAGATTGTTCTGTACTTCGGGAAAGCCGGGATTTTGCCGCAGCGCGCGCTGATAGAGTGCTGCAGCCTCGCGTGGCCGGCCGGAGCCGGCCAAAATATCGGCCGCTTGAATCAAAGCCTCCGCGTGCTCGGGCGTGATCTTCAACGCGCGTTGGAAACTTTGTAATGCTTCCTGCCAACGGCCCAGGGCGCGTAGCTTGCCTCCCACGTTGCACTGAGCTTCCGGATCGCTTGGCAACAGTTCGGCGGCCCTGCGCAGCGGCATGAGCGCTTCCTTGCCCTGGCGCACCAGCGCGACGGAATATATTTTCCAAAGCATGCCGACGTCAGGGCTCGTATTGAGAAGTCCGCCGGCTTTTTGTTCAAGTTCGCCCCAGCGGCCTTGCCTCACCAACTCGGCAAACTCGCCCACCAGCTGCGGACTTAGGGATTGCGGGGCAACGCGGCGTTGCACCGTGGATGCGGCGGTCGCCGCCTCCCCGCAGCATCGCTTGTATTTCTTTCCGCTGCCGCATGGGCAGGATTCATTTCGGCCTGGTTTCATCGCGACGTCAGTTCTTCAAACGGTATCCCGTCTTGAATATCCACGCCACCACGGCCAGGCAAATCGCCAGGAATACCAGCGTCATTGACATGCTCAGGCGCACGCTGACAACGGCGGCCCCGTAGAAGCTCCAGCGAAACCCGCTGATCAGGTAGACAACGGGGTTGAACAAGCTGAACGTGCGCCAGGCGGCCGGCAGCACGTCGATAGAATAGAACGCCCCGCCCAGGAAGGTGAGCGGCGTGATTACGAGCATCGGGATAAAGCTCAAGTGTTCGAAACTCTTGGCCCAGATGCCGATGATGAATCCGAACAAGCTGAAAGTGGCCGCCGTCATCAGCAAGAAGGCGATCATCCACGCGGGGTGCAGGATCTTGATCGGCACAAATAATGATGCCGTGGCCAATATGACCAGCCCCAGCACCACCGACTTGGTGGCCGCCGCGCCCACATAGGCGATGACGATCTCCATGTAGGACACGGGCGCCGACAGCAGCTCATAAATTGTGCCGGTCCATTTCGGGAAATAGATGCCGAAGGACGCGTTCGAGAGACTCTCGGTGAACAGCGTCAGCATGATGAGTCCCGGAACGATGAACGCACCATAGCTCACGCCGCTGGCGGTCGAGAGGCGCGAGCCGATGGCCGCGCCGAACACCACGAAGTACAGGGAAGTGGTGATGACCGGTGTGATCAAACTTTGCACCAAGGTGCGCAGCGCGCGCGCGATCTCAAATTTGTAGATGGCCCAGACCCCGTGGCGATTGAATACCGGCTGGCGCGCGGATGCGACGGTACTGGCTGAATCATTCATGCGCGTTCGCTCACCAATTTGACGAAGATATCTTCCAGCGAGCTTTGCTGGGTCTGCAGGTCCTTGATTTCCACGCCCAGATCGTTCAAGTGCTTGAGCAGGGCGGATATATCCACGCTGTTCGCGCTGTCGGTGGTGTACACCAGATCATGACCGTCGCTCTTGAGTTCGAGTTCCCAAGCCCGAAGCTCAGTGGGAATGCCCGGCAGCGATTTCTGAAGATGCAGGGTCAGCTGTTTCTTGCCCAGTTTCTTCATCAGCTCCTTTTTATCCTCCACCAGCATCAACGTCCCTTTGTTAATGACGCCGATCCGGTCCGCCATCTCCTCGGCCTCTTCGATGTAGTGGGTGGTCAGAATGATGGTGACGCCCTTGTCGCGCAGGCCACGCACCAATTCCCACATGTCGCGGCGCAATTCGACGTCCACGCCGGCGGTCGGTTCGTCGAGAAACAGAATCTGTGGTTCGTGCGACAGGGCCTTGGCGATCATGACTCGCCGCTTCATGCCGCCGGATAAGGTCATGATCCTATCCTTGCGCTTGTCCCACAAGGATAGATCCCGCAGCAGCCCCTCGATGAACGAAGGATTCGGCGGCCTGCCGAACAGTCCGCGGCTGAAAGTCACTGTGGCCCACACTGATTCGAATGCATCGGTGGAAAGTTCCTGCGGCACCAAGCCGATCATGGAACGCGCGGCGCGATAACTGCGCACGATGTCATGGCCGTCCGCGGTCACCGAACCGTTGCTGGCCGTGACGATGCCGCAAATGATGTTGATCAGGGTGGTCTTCCCGGCGCCGTTGGGCCCCAGAAGAGCAAAGATCTCGCCCTTGTCGATGTCCAGATTGACGCGCTTCAAGGCTTCAAAGCCCGTCGCGTAGGTTTTGGTAACGTCCTTGATCGAAATAATGGGCGGCATGGTCACGCGTTGCCGATGCGCTTGATCAGCGCGCGGGTAAACTCCGCGGTATTGGCGCGACCGCCCAAATCGCCGGTTCGCACCTTATCCAGATTGAGCGTTTGATCGATGGCGTCCCTCAGGCGGGCGGCCAGCGGCTGTAGATGACAATGCTCCAGCATCATCGCCGCGGCGAGCAGCAGCGCTGTCGGATTGGCGATGCCTTTGCCCGCTATATCCGGTGCGGAACCGTGCACTGCCTCGAATATGGCCGCATCGGCCCCGATATTGGCGCCGGGCGTCATCCCCAATCCGCCCACCAGACCCGCAACCAGATCGGAAAGGATGTCGCCGAACAGGTTCGTGGTCACCAGCAGGTCGAACTGCCACGGATTCAACACCAGCTTCATGGCACAGGCATCGACGATGACCGTTTCCAGGATGAACTTTCCCTTGTACTTGTTCTCGTAGAGCTCGAGCCCAGCCTCCAGGAAGATCCCGGTCAGCGCCTTCATGATGTTGGCCTTGTGAACGATGGCGACTTTTTTTCGCCCGGTTGCGACGGCGTGCTGGAATGCGAATTCCAGGATGCGGCGGCTGCCTTGGCGCGTGTTGATTCCGGTGGCCATGGCCACGGCATGCGGGTCGTCGTCGATTTGAATATAGGTTTCGTGCCCGAAATACAAACCCTCGAGATTTTCCCGCACGACGACGAGATCGATGTTGTCGAAACGGCCGCCGGGAATCAGAGTTCGAGCCGGACGCAGATTCGCATAGAGCTTGAATTGTTCCCGCAGCCGCACATTCGATGATCGATAACCTCCGGCGGAAGGTGTTTCCAGCGGCCCCTTGAGGCTAAGCCGGGTGCGCTTGATGCTGTCGAGTGTCTTCGCCGGCAGCGGATCGCCCGCAGACTTCACGCCTTCCAAGCCGGCGATTTGCTGATCCCATTGAAACGGTGCGCCGAGCGCTTCCAACGCCGCGAGCACGGAGTCCATGATTTCAGGACCGATCCCGTCTCCCGGAATGAGCGTGGCAGGAATGATTTTCGACATCTATGCGGGCTTCTCGATTAGTTGTGGGTGATTAGGATACTCGAAGTCCTTCATCTAGACTTCTGGCAAGGAGATTCCGCCATAGACATTGATGAAGTCGTCTCGGCAACCCGGCGCTGGCTGGAGAAATCCGTCATTGGCCTGAACCTTTGCCCATTCGCGGAGCAGCCATATCGGGCCGGGCGGGTACGCTTTTGCGTCAGCCAGCAGCGCTCGCCTTCCGGATTGCTCGAGGACCTTTGCTCGGAGTTGCATGCGCTCGCCGCGGCGCAACCCTCGCAATGCGAGACCGCTTTGCTCATTCACCCGTTGGTCCTGACTGATTTCCTGGAGTACAACGACTTTCTGGAGGTTTGCGATGCCGCGCTGGTCGAACTCCACCTCGAAGGGGAACTGCAGGTGGCCAGCTTTCATCCTCAATATCAGTTCGCGGGCACCAGTCCTACCGACATCGAGAACTGTACCAATCGGTCACCGTATCCGATGCTGCACCTGTTGCGCGAAGCGAGTGTGGCCCGCGCCGTCGCCGCCGTGGACGATAGCGGCGAAATATACCGGAGGAATATACGCACGCTGCGTGATTTAGGGGCCGACGGCTGGCGGCGGCTATGGTGCGACTAGCCTCTTGTGCATGGGAATGAACTCAATTGACTCCCCGTTCCCCACCTTGAAATGCACCATGGGCAAGGGGATGTAGCCTCGCGCGGCATATAGCTTGACGCCGGGAAGCGTGGCCATGAGCTCAACCTCGGAGAATCCGTGCGAATGCGCGGCCTTTTCGCAGTGTTCAAGCAGCAGCGAGCCGATGCCGCGCCGGGCATTATCCGGATCGACGAAAAAAGCGCGAATTTTCGCGGCCTGTGTTTGAGGATCCAGAGTCGATGAATCGCGCCCCGAGCGGGCGTCGCCGCCAAACAAAGTCGAACGGAAACTCCATCCGCCGCACCCGACGATTCGGCCTGCATCCTCGACGACGAAGTAGGTTTCGTCGGACAGCAATTGGCTGTCGACCCCGAACGCCCCGCGCAGTGCGCCTTCGACTTGCGCCGGCCGATAGTCTTGCGTGCTCAAGCCCCTCGCGGAGCGCGCGATCAACGCCTCGAGCGTGGGAACATCGTCCAGTTTGGCTGTTCGCAGCGTCAGGGCCATTGGCGCCTATTTGGTTGCCTGTTGTCCCGCCGTGTCGCATGCGGCGCCGCCGTTCGGCGCGGGATTGCGCGAGTCGCGGCCGTAATAGTCAGGATAGTCGCTGCTCAATCCCTTGAAGCGCCGGTGCACCCATAGATATTGGTCCGGCACCTTGCGAACCTGTGCCTCCAGCATTCGGTTGTAGCGTTCGACGTCCTGAACGGGATCGGCACTGGGGAAATTGTCCCATTCGGGTCCGATCACGACGCGGTAGCCGCCGGCACCCGGCAGACGTTCGCCGAAATAGGTCATCACCGCTGCACCCGATATTCGCGCCAGCCGTGATGTAGCCGTGTTGCTGGCCGCGGGGATGCCAAAAAAGTTGACCATGGCCGCCCCCTTGTTGCGGTAGCTCTGATCCGGCGCATACCACACCGCCTCGTTGTTCTTCAGTGCGCGCACCATGGCGCGAATATCGTCGCGCCGAATCGGCTTGCCGTGGCGGCAGAAGCTCTTGAACATGATGTGGGACAGGAGTGCGTTCTTGGTCGGGCGAAATACCACGTTGAGCGGCACCACGGTACCCAGCACGCGCGTGCTGATTTCGATGGTTGTGAAGTGGCCGCCCACCAAGATGGCGCCGCGGCCCTTGGCAAGTGCCGCGTGCAAATGATCCAGTCCCTGAACGTCGGCGAGCCTGTTGATGCGCCGATCATTGCTCCACCAGGTATCGGCCGTCTCGCACAGGGCGATTCCGAGACTTTGGCAATGTTGATGCAGCAGTTCGGCTCGACCCTGCGCGGAGAGTTCGGGCAGGCAAAGTTCGATGTTTCGGCGTGCAATCCGCAACCAAGCCATGGGCAGGCTTCCGATGAGGCCACCCATCGCGCGGCCCAATCTCAGTTGCACGGCGAAGGGCAACAACTCCACTGTGCGCATGACGCCCAGACCAACCCAGGTGATCCAGTACTTGGGAAGAAAAAAGCCTAGTTGCATCCGGGTCCTCTAGAGGGTCTCTTTGGTGCGAGTCGCCAGAGTATTCGCCTTGGGTTGCGGGCACCAGCAAGCTTTTGCTGCTACGCAGCATCAGCCGTCGAAACTGCCGCTGCGCCGCCGACCAGTCGGCCGGGCGAGCGTGGCTGTAGGCAAAGAGAGGCAGAATATTCGTGTTATTCAGTGATTTGCTGTAGTATTCGCGCCGGTTCGTGATTTCTACTTGGTCTGTTTCTGGTCACCGCGCCGCTCCGGCGTCTCCTTGGCCATAACCCACAAAGCAGGTTTCTTCGATCCAGGTGGCTGGCATTCTTACTTAATGAGCCCAAGGCGTGAGCTAAGGGTGACCGGCCGATAGCTTCTTTTGTAGTAGGTATTCTTCACATGACGAAAATGTATGTTGGCAATCTCCCGTTCTCGATGGACGAATCCGCAGTGCGCGCGCTGTTCGAAAAGCATGGCGCGGTACAGTCGGTGGCGTTGATCAATGATCGCGACACCGGTCGGCCCCGCGGCTTCGGCTTCGTTGAAATGGCCAGCGCAGACGCTGCGCG
>DASXNX010000012.1:0-3422 GCA_036494725.1 Steroidobacteraceae bacterium | reverse complement strand
AAGGGCCCGCAAAATTAGGATTTCGCACTCGAAGGACCACTCCTCTTATGGGGTGGGCCTCTAAAGGTATTTATGGCGACGACGACCCAACTTATTCGAACCGGCCGCAATGAACCCGCTTGGAAGTCCAAGGTTCCGGCCTTGGCGGCTTCGCCGCAAAAGCGCGGCGTGTGCACCCGTGTGTACACCACTACACCGAAGAAGCCCAATTCAGCGCTGCGTAAAGTCTGCCGAGTGCGGCTTACGAACGGCTACGAGGTGTCGAGCTACATCGGCGGCGAAGGCCACAACCTCCAAGAACACTCGGTGGTATTGATTCGCGGCGGCCGCGTCAAGGACCTGCCCGGAGTACGCTATCACACGGTACGCGGGGCGCTCGATTGCGCCGGCGTAAGCGATCGTCGCCAAGGGCGCTCCAAGTACGGCGCCAAACGTCCCAAAAAATAGCCCCTAAAGGCTCAGAAGGTTTTACATGTCCCGCAGAGCAGCAGCCCCCCATCGCACCATTCTTCCTGATCCAAAGTTCGGGAACGACATGCTGGCCAAATTCATCAACATGGTGATGGAGCGCGGCAAGAAATCGGCCGCCGAGAAAATCGTATACGGCGCCATCGACAGGATCGGCGAAAAAGGCGGCCGTGTGGGCGCCGAAGCTATTGCTGTGCTGCAGCAGGCTTTGGACAATGTCAAACCCGTGGTCGAGGTCAAATCTCGCCGCGTCGGCGGTGCCACCTACCAGGTGCCCGTCGAGGTACGCGCCAACCGGCGCCAGACGCTCGCGATGCGCTGGGTCATCGAAGCCGCTGCCGCCCGCAGCGAGAAGTCCATGGCTCACCGGCTTGCCGCGGAATTGCTCGAGGCTGCCGAGAACCGCGGCGCCGCCGTGCGCAAGCGTGAAGACACGCACCGCATGGCCGATGCCAACAAGGCGTTCGCGCACTACCGCTGGTAATGGCGCGTCGCTGGAAATAGTCCAGCTCGGCCTTATATAAATCTATCGGACGGGGCCGCATCGGCCCCGTTAATTGTTGCGCGAAGCGCATCAAAATTGCGAAAGCGCTAGGAAAATATGGCACGCACTACGCCCATAGAGCGATACCGCAATATCGGTATTTCCGCTCACATCGACGCGGGGAAAACCACCGCGACGGAGCGTATTTTGTTCTACACCGGCGTGTCGCACAAAATCGGCGAGGTCCACGACGGCGCGGCGGTCATGGACTACATGGAACAGGAACAGGAGCGCGGCATCACCATCACCGCCGCGGCCACCACCTGTTTCTGGAAGGGAATGGACAAGGGCTTTCCCGAGCACCGCATCAACATCATCGATACGCCGGGACACGTGGACTTCACCATCGAGGTGGAGCGCTCCTTGCGCGTGCTGGATTCCGCCGTCGCCGTCTATTGCGCGGTGTCGGGCGTGCAGCCGCAATCCGAGACGGTGTGGCGTCAGATGAACAAGTACGGCGTGCCGCGCATCGCCTTCGTCAACAAGATGGACCGTGCCGGCGCCAACTTTCTGCGCTGCGTGGAACAAATCAAGACGCGCCTGCGCGGCAATCCGGTCCCCATTCAACTGCCCATCGGCGCCGAGGACGGTTTCGTCGGTGTGGTCGATCTCGTCAAGATGAAGTCCATCTGGTGGGATGATGAAACCCAGGGCATGAAGTTCGAGTACCGCGAAATTCCCGCCGATATGCGCAAGGAGTGCGAGGACTGGCGCGCCAAGATGATCGAGGCCGCCGCCGAAGGCGACGAGACCCTGCTCAACAAGTATCTGGAAAGCGGCTCGCTCATCGACGAGGAAATCAAAAAGGGCCTGCGCGAGCGTGCCATCAAGAATGAAATCTGCCTGGTCACCTGCGGCTCGGCCTTCAAGAACAAGGGCGTTCAGGCGGTGCTCGACGCCATCGTGGAATACATGCCCTCGCCCGCGGAAGTGCCGCCCGTCAAAGGCCAGAGCGAGAGCGGCGAGCCGATGACGCGCAAAGCGGATGACGCCGAACCGTTCGCCGCGCTGGCGTTCAAGATCCTGAACGACCCGTTCGTCGGCAATCTCACTTTTTTCCGCGTTTACTCGGGCACGTTGAATTCGGGCGACCAGGTGTTCGTCCCCAACCGCAGCCGCACCGAGCGCATCGGCCGCTTGCTGCAGATGCATGCCAGCGACCGCTCCGAGATCAAAGAAGTCCGGGCCGGCGACATCGCAGCCGCCGTGGGCTTGAAGGATGTCACCACGGGCGACACCCTGTCGGACCTCAACAAGGTCATCATCCTGGAAAAAATGGATTTCCCCGAGCCGGTGATTTCGGTGGCGGTGGAACCTCGAACCAAGGTGGACCAGGAGAAAATGGGCCTGGCGCTGCAGCGCTTGGCAAAAGAAGATCCTTCGTTTCGCGTGCACACCGATCCCGAATCCGGCCAGACCATCATCGAGGGCATGGGCGAACTGCATCTAGAGATCATCGTCGATCGCATGAAGCGCGAATTCAAGGTCGAAGCGAATGTCGGCAAGCCGCAGGTCGCTTACCGCGAAACGCTGCGCAACACGGTGGAATCGGAAGGCAAATTCATCCGGCAGACCGGTGGCCGCGGCCAGTACGGTCACGTCTGGTTGAAACTCGAGCCCTTGCCTCCGGGCAAGGGTTACGAATTCGTCAACGGCATCGTCGGCGGCGCGGTGCCGCGAGAGTACATTCCGGCGGTGGACAAGGGCATCCAAGAAGCGGTGCAGACCGGCGTCATCGCGGGTTATCCGATCGTCGATGTCAAGGTGACCATATTCGACGGTTCATTCCACGACGTCGATTCGAACGAAATGGCCTTCAAGATCGCCGGTTCCATCGGTTTCAAGGAAGGATTCCGCAAGGCCAAACCGGTATTGCTCGAACCCATCATGAAGGTGGAAGTCGTGACACCGGAAGATTACTACGGCGACATCGTCGGCGACTTGAATCGCCGGCGCGGGCAGATCGTCGGAATGGAAGATTCACCCTCGGGCAAAGTGGTCACCGCCGAGGTGCCGCTCGCCGAGATGTTCCAGTACTCAACGTCCATGCGCTCCATGAGCCAGGGCCGCGCGAACTACACCATGGAATTCGCGAAGTACATGGAAGTCCCGACCAACGTCGCGGACGTGGTCATGAAGAAAGCATCTTAATATCCCAAACGCATTTCACATTTGAGAGGTACTTGCCGTGTCGAAGGGGAAGTTTGAGCGAACGAAGCCGCACGTGAACGTGGGGACGATTGGGCATGTGGATCATGGCAAGACGACTTTGACGGCTGCCCTGACGAAGGTGATGGCGGAGAAGCACGGCGGGGAGTTCAAGGCCTACGATCAGATCGACAAGGCCCCCGAGGAGCGTGCGCGCGGCATCACGATTGCGACCGCCCACGTGGAGTATCAGTCCGAGGCG
>DASXNX010000011.1:0-18858 GCA_036494725.1 Steroidobacteraceae bacterium | reverse complement strand
AAGCTGACCCTTCTTCACGCGAGCGCCATCCGTGAAGGCGACCCGGTCGACGTAGCCGCTGACTCGTGGACGGAGCTCCACCGTATTCGGCGCTTGCAGACGACCGCTGAATTCCTGCCATTCGCGTATCGGCCGGTGAATGACCTCCGCCACCGATACCTCCGGCGGCGCTGCATTGGCGGTGGGCTGCGGCTTGCTGCGGCTGTGTCCGACGCCCGAGAAAACAAGGAAGGCGGCGAGGGCGCCGACACCGATTAGGGCGTTCAAAGAGTTCTTGCGAAAGATGAGTTGCCTGATGGGCACTGACATGAGTTGCTTGAGGGACACGTGCGGCTCCGATTCAAATTCCGACCTGACCAACCCAGACGATCCAGGTGACCCGCGTTCGACACCGTCCGTCCCCGAGGGGCTTGACTTACGGCTGCAACACACCGATGCTATGTGCCATGTGTGTTACCGGTCAGTAACGCTTAGTAGGTAAGTTAATGACCGGTCAGTCACATGTCAAGTGGAGATCTTTATGAATCGAGCCAAGAACGCGCAAGTGACTGTTCAGGAAGAGATTATTTCTCCCGCGCCGAAGTCTCGGGTGCGCGATCGCATCATGAAAACGGCCAGCGATCTGTTTTATCGCCACGGCATTCATGCCGTTGGCGTCGATACCATTGCCACGGAAGCGGGCACCAACAAGATGAGCTTCTATCGCAACTTCGCCTCGAAAGACGAACTGGTGGCGGAGTATTTGCGCGGCGAGGAGCGCGAAGGCTTGCTGTGGTGGGATGAAACTCTCGCGGCACATGCGGGCAATCCGCGCTTGCAGGTCGAGTCTCTTTTCGATGTGTTGGTGCAAAACAATTGCTGCGAAGAATCGCGGGGCTGCGCGCTCGCCAATGCCGCGGTGGAAATCACCGAGCCGGACCATCCGGCGCGTCCGGTGATCGAGAAGTACAAAGCTGATATGCGCCGGCGCTTTCGCCAGCTGGCGCGCGACATGGGAGCACGCGAAGCAGATGCGCTCGGCGACTCTCTGATGCTCCTATGGGAAGGCGCCTATGTAGCCCGCGTCACCATGGGCGCGGATGGCCCGGTGCAAGGTGCCGCGAAGGCAGCGCGCGCCTTGATCGCGGCGTACACAGACTGAAGTCTTGAGCTAGCCGCCGCTGAACTGCGCCGCGAGTTTTTTCATGGCGGCATTTTCGCGGGTAATTTCGCCGGACTCTCGACTGTGCAAAGCGATCTCCGCGGCGATCGAGCGACCCAGAATTCGCTGATCGATATTGCCGTAGGGCCCGGGCACGAGGTTCCCCAACCAACCTACCCAGGCCGGGGTATGCGCGTTGCCGACAATGATGCCGGGGCGAAAGATGGCGAGGCGCGTAAAACCGATATTGCGCACGGTGTCTTCCTTCATGCCCATGACGCGGACATAGCGAAACCGGCTGCGAGCCGTGCTTCCCACCGCTGAGAGCAGACAAAACTGGGCGATTCCAGCGTCACGGCAGCCGCGCGCAAAGGCACCGACGACGCCGACTTCGAGTCGTTTCAATTCCTCTTCGCTCCAGCGCATCGATCCGGAACCGACACCCACACAGCTCACCGCGCTGGCGGGCCCTTGGCTCAACACTTCGCGGGCCAGGACGGCAGTGCGCTCCGCAAAGTCGGCTGCGCCGGTATCAAGAACGACATTGCGCACCCGCAATCGCGCCACAATGGGCTTCCTGGTGACCATCACCACTTCCCGGCATTCGGGAATCGCCAGCAGCTCCGCCACCGCTGCACCACCGACTTGCCCGGTACCACCGAGGATGATTGCGGCGAAATTCTGCGAGCCCATACCTGCCCTATAGCTTTGCGAGCAATGCCGTGCCGTCCGGTGTGCCGAGTCCGGTGCACGCGTCCCAGCCGGGACCCGCGTTGTAGCCTTTCACCGTATTGGTGATGGCGTTCGTACCGGAAACGACGTCGTGCAGCACACCGGGGTTGGCATAGAGAATGGGATTCAAGAAGCCGACATTCTTCTGTTTTGCCTGACTGAGTAACGCCGCCAGTGCGGACATCAACGGTGCGACCGCGCTCGTACCGCCCGAGGCACCTTCATCGCTGTCGACCCGGGTGAAATAGTTCGTTGCGCTCATCGCGATATCGGGTACGCCTCGTCCGGGTTTGCCGGAATCGATGGAGACCGGAAGGTTGGCGTCGGTCTGATAGCTAGGAACCGCGATGACTTCGCTGATTCCTCCGCCGCTGGCCCAGCCGCCCCCGCCCGCCACTGTCTTGTCGAACGGCGTTCCGTCGTTCCAGACCACGTCGTTGCCGTTGCCGTCGATCTGGGTTCCGCCGCACCCCAACACCATGTCGTCGACCGCGGGATGATCGACATGAATCTTTCCGTCCCAATCGGGGGAGTCCATATCAGCAGTGCCATGATCGCCGGAGGCTGCGCAAACGGTGACGCCAAGCGCGCCGGCAGCGACAAAAAGCTCGTGAAAAGCGGTTATCCCCTGCTGATCCGTAGTGCTCTCGGGGCCGCCCCAACTGATGGAGATCACGCTCGGGTTGCGTTCCGAGTCGTGTACCGCAGCGCTGATTCCGTCGATGAATCCCTGATCTCCGTTGTTGGGCGCGAAGTAGACGGCGAAATTGGCTTTGGGTGCGACCGCGCCCGCGACTTCAATGTCGAGCATTACCTCCCCGTCCGCGGAATCCGCAGTCGTGGCATTATTCCCCGCGTTA
Source organism: Steroidobacteraceae bacterium (assembly GCA_036494725.1). Classification (GTDB taxonomy): domain Bacteria; phylum Pseudomonadota; class Gammaproteobacteria; order Steroidobacterales; family Steroidobacteraceae; genus Bog-1198. The sequence goes on along the minus strand of DASXNX010000011.1, from coordinate 16,125 downwards.
TCCACCGAGATGGCAGTCACGTTGGGGGTGGTAACCCCAATCTCCTGGAAGAAGATTTTGAGATCGCTGCTACGAAACCCTCCGCCCAACTCAATGATGGCGATCGTCTGGCCGGTTCCGTCGAGATTGCGACCTTGATAGCTGGCTGGAAAGTTGTAGCGCTTGGCGAATTCGGTGGCCGCAACGCCGTTGTCGCCGCCGGGGCCCGCAGCCCGGATGCGTAGGCGCGAATAGCGATGTTTGGGACGCGTATCGAAGCCAAACACGCCCGTGACAATCTTGTCGAGTGCCTTTGGAATTTGAATCTCGCCTTGCCGCCCTCGATAGGTGCCCGTGGAGTGGTGATACATCTGCACATCCGCAGGAAACATGCTCAGGAGGTCCGCCAGCTTTCCTCTGAGAACAATGGAACGCTCCGCGGCGCTGCGATGCGCGACGACCAAATTATGCTCATGCGCCAGCCTCTCGATGAGATCGAGGTCCTCCGCCCTGGCGCCGTGACTCTGGGCCAGCTCCGCGCGCGAGAGGTAGGTGCGCGTCGCCACCGGCTGGCGGCTTTGCTCCTGCACGCGCTTCTCGAGAGCCGCCGGGTCGCCCATCGAACGTGTGCGAATGGTCAGGCTGGCAATCTGGGCGGAATCCGCGGGGCCCGCAGCGCGGGAATTCGGCAGCAACGCTCGTTTGCTGCCGGGTAGCGTTACTCGTGTAGCCATTCCTTGTCTCCAAATTGAGGGTTCGCTGGCCGGGAGGGTGACTACGGTGCGATGTAGCGACTCAAATCCCGATTCGGCTATTGCGATGGTGGCTGGTCAAAGGTTGCGATCCAGCATCGACCTCTGCCCGATGCCTTGTCAAGCAACGGCGATTCTCGACTCCCGCTGGAGTTTATGGTATTCAGCGAATCACGAATCAACGCTATCAGTCAGATCGTCACGGAGGACGTGTATGACAACCAACAATACCAACAAGGGGCATGTGTTTGGTCGCATCCGCCCCGACGCCGCAGGCAAGAACCCGATCCACGTGTCCCAGCCACAGGAGCAGCGGGACACGCAGTTTCGTCCGCTGCCTAAACCAACCGGCGAACTACCTTTTCGGCTGGATTTGAAATCGATCATCACGGCTGCGGATTACAATACGATCGTCAAGAAGGGGAAGCTGACCTTCCATTTCAACGGTGATATGGGCGGAATCAAGCAAGGCATGGACCAAACGCTGGTCGCAGCGGGGATGGAAAGGGATTTCGCGCCATCCGCCGACGCCAGTGAAAATCCGGCCTTCCTCTATATCACGGGCGATTGCGTCTATTATTTCGGGGAGGTTTCAAACTACTACGCGCAATTCTATGAACCGTACGAGCACTATCCCGGACCGATTTTCGCGGTACCCGGCAATCACGACGGCGAGACACCGGCAGTGGGCACCGCCGAGGCCAACAATCCGGTAAATCCGACGCTTGACGGCTTCGTGCGCAACTTCTGTCAAAGCAAGCCCATTAAGATGCCGGAATCGAACGACTCCAATCGCACGGCGATGACGCAACCCAATGTCTATTGGACGCTCTTGACGCCCTTCGTCAATTTCGTCGGTCTTTATAGCAATGTTCCCGAGGGCGGAGTCGTCAAGCAGCCGCAGATCGATTGGTTTCAAAACGAGTTGGCGACCCTAGACAAAAATATCCCGATCATTGTCACGCTGCACCATCCAATCTATTCGGCCGACGCGTTTCACTCGGGTAGCACTCACATGAAGCAGCTAATCGAGGATGCGGCTAAAAAGGTGGGGCGCCATCCGGAAATGGTGGTCGCGGGTCACGTGCACAACTACCAGCGCTTCACGAAAACGATGGACGGCGGCAAACAGGTCCCTTATCTGGTTACCGGTGCAGGTGGATACTACCATCTGCATGCCATGCAAAAAGTCAATGGACAGCCGATGATTGCACCTGTCGCCTTCAAGGACAAAGAGGGCGATCCGACTACTCTCGAGTGCTATTCGGCGGATCATCACGGATTTCTACGCATGGAAGTCACGAATAAGCTGATGACCGGACGCTACTACGAGGTGCCGCGCTCTCAAGATCCCTATTCGAAGGGCAGCCAATTATTCGATTACTTCGAATTCGATTGGCGCAATCGGCTTGTTCACACCAACTCGCTCGACGCAAACTAGCGCACCAATTGATTCAGGCGTACGGCTCCCCATTCTTGTGCGTAAAGCCGTTTTCCCTTTTTGGTACATGTAAATCGATGTCCGGATAGATCACTTCATCCTCGCTGCGCCGCGAACCGATCTCCAGAATCAGCGCATCGCTGCCGCTCGAGTTTTTCAAGTGATGACCATTCGCCTCGCCGGCCTTGAATCCGGCACAGTCGCCGCTTCGTACTAGCTCCTCGCCGGAATCCGTCACAAGCACCACTTCGCCCTCGAGTACATAGACAAATTCATCCTCGCCGCTATGCCAGTGACGCTGGCTCGACCAGGCCCCCGGGGCGAGGCGCAGCAGGTTCACGCCGAACTGCGTCAATCCGCCCGCGTCCCCCAGGCGTTGGCGCGCACGCGCCACGCAGGGCTCATGAAAGGGGGCGGGGTAGCGCGACCCGGTGATGGTTGGAACATCGTGCCGATGAAATTTCTTTGCCATGGTGATTTCCTCAAGTCCTGGTCACTAATCGATCGAAAACGTCTCCTCGAAGCCCAAGTTCTCCGGAACGGGTCGAAGCGCGGCAACATCAAGATGCGAATTGATCACGGCATTTTGCGGGCTGATCGGCCGGCCCGTTACGGGAACCGCCTTCTGCGTGTCGTCCGCCCTAAACCACAGGGCTGCGCCAACCGGCGAGTTTTGTGTGGAAAGGTAGGCCGAGAATTGGATTCGCCTGCCCTTGTACTGGCCCGATGCCGAGGATTGGAGGATCGCGCACCATTGTCCGACGTCGGAGTTCGAAGATTGCAGCAGAGCGCTGGAAACCCCTTGTTGCGCATAATGGTGATCGCTCTCGAAACTGCAGCTCGCTACTCCTGTGCCCGTGATTCTCCATCCTCGCGGCTTGTCTTTTGCGGTGGTGCCGGCAACGGCGCCGCGAGCATCAGCAACTGCTTCCGAAGTTAGCGCGACCGATGTTGCCTGGTTCGCCGAGTGCGTCTCGAGCGTGCCCGGTGCTGAATGGGTTTGCGCCGTTGCCATCGTAGGGCTTGGCTTTTTGGGTCGGCGGTTGCCTGCGTCGCCTATGTGGACGATGCAATCTGTCCGGGATGATTTTCGCGTCGTGGCAAGGGCGGCCAAGGCGAATCTCTTGGGAGTGGGCATTACGTTTTAAGCCGCCGCAGGCCTCCCGTGACCTCGGCCAGCATGAAGTGGTTGTGATAGTCGCGGGAAGCCACGATGTGACCGTCGCGTACGCGGGAAACCTGGATATTCGCGACTTCAAACCGTCGCTCTGTGTTCGTGACGAGTCCATCATACGTCCACTCGATAACGACAACCTCCGGGTCCCCTGTCTGATGAATCTGAATATCTCGAGGGCGCAGCACCAATGGGTATGCCGCGACCGCGGCGAAATACCGTTGAATTGCAGCACGTCCTTCAAGCTTGGTCGGCGCGGGCAGGCCGAAGGGGTAGTCGATGACCGCGTCGCCGGCGTAGAGCTCGTGAAGCTCCAGCCACTTACCGTCGGCAATGCCGCCAAGCAGACGCTCCACGACTTGCCCCGGGCTTGCAGGTTCGGACATCAGTCGCCGCACCTCGAATGCGCGAACGCAGGGCTTTTCTCGTCTGCCGTTACCTCGAGCGCACCGCGCAAAAGTCCGAATGCGAACGACGGATCGTCGGCGAACTTGAACAACTGAAGATCCTCCGGGCTGATCACTCCGTGACGAACCAGAGCCTTGAAGTTGATGATTTCGTTCCAGTACTCTGCGCCGTACAAAATCACCGGCAAGGCACAGGATAGTTTCCGTGTCTGCGCCAGGGTCAGTATTTCCATGAGTTCGTCGAGGGTGCCAAAGCCGCCCGGAAACACCACCATGGCGCGCGCGAGATGCGCGAACCACAATTTGCGCATGAAAAAGTAACGGAACACGAAGCCAAGTCCGCCCGTAATGTAGGGATTCGGGCGCTGCTCGTGCGGCAGACTGATGTTAAGCCCGATCGTCGGACCGCCGGCTTCGGCCGCCCCGCGGTTGGCGGCTTCCATGATGCCGCCGCCCCCGCCCGAACAAATCACGTAACGACGCACCGGAGATGGGAGACTTTGCGACCAGTGGGTGATGAGGCGCGCGAGTTCCCGCGCCTCGTCATAGAAGCGACCCAATGGGCCTTCCGCGGTGAGGCGAGCGGAACCAAAAAACACAATCGTGTCGTGAACCCGTTCCTCTCGGAATCGTCGCAGGGGGTTCAAGTACTCGGCGATGATGCGCAGCGGTCTCGCGTCGTCGCTCTCGAGAAATTGAGGATCGTCGTAGGCGAGATCCAGTTTCGTGGGGTCAGGACTTGGCATGGCGCATTATTGCGCTTTCGCGAAATCGATGAAACCGCGGGCGGCATCCGTATGCAGAAGCTCGACCTTCACGTGATCGCCAACGTTAAGCCCCTGAAAGCCCCGCACCACCTTTCCCTCCGTGGTCGGCGATGAGATTCTCACCCAGGTACCCTTGTCGGACGCGCCGGTTACGATGGCATCGAATCGCGCTCCGATGCGAGGGGCCAGAAGTATCGCCGCCGCCGACTTGTTGACGGATCTTTCCGCCTTCGCGGCGTTGCGTTCTTGTTGAGTGCAGTGGGCCGCGAGTTCCTGCAGTTCCGCATCCGCGTAAGGGGGCGCAGCGCCGCTCAACGCGGCCTTGAGTACGCGCTGCGTGGCCAGATCCGGGTAGCGCCGGTTGGGAGCCGTCGAGTGCGTATAGTCGGCGACGGCCAGCGCAAAATGACCGGGTGCCGCCTGCCCGGGCAGGTACGCGACGTACTCGCCCGCGCCCAGTAACTTGACGATGGACAATGAGAGGTCGGCAAAAAGGTTGGGAGCAATCGCGCGGCGTCTGGAAAGAAAGTTGTTGAGCGCAACCGCGTCGGGCGCCGGCGGCAGTTGCTCGCCCGCCGCGCCAGCCAGCGCGACGATCCGGTCCCAGTGAGTCGGAGTCTCCAGAACGCGCCTTAGACTCGATCGCTTTTTGCCGGACAGAAATCGCGCCGTAACGCCATTTGCCGCGACCATGAATTCCTCGATCAACTGTTTCGCGCGATTGTCCTCATCGGGGCGCAAATCGGTCAATGCGGCGGCGTCGAACACAGGCTCCGCCTCGGGCGTTTGAAGGTCGAGCGCCCCTTTGGAGTGGCGCACCCGGCGAAGCGTCTGTGCGACGGTGTCCTGAACACGAAGTTGTGCGTCCATGCCGGCAACCGCGCCAACCGGGGCGGGCGCCGGCCCTTTTCCATCGAGCCACGCGGCGACGCTATTGTAGGCAAGCTTCGCCCGGTTCTGCACCGATGCGCGATAAATGTCGGAACCACCGACCGCGCCAAGCGGGGAGATGGTCATTTCGATCACGATCGCCAAACGCTCCCGGTCCTGACCGAGAGAGGTCAAGTCGGTCGAGAGTCTTTCCGGCAACATCGGGAAGGTCGCTGCGGCCGTGTACACGGATGTCGTGTTGAATTGGGCGTCGATATCGATGGGGGAACCCCGCTGCACCACTGCGTCGACATCGGCGATTGCCACGAGAATGGTGGTTGCCCCGCCGGCCGCCGGAATCGCCACCGTCAGCTGATCGAGATCGCGGGAACTGTCATTGTCGATTGAAGCCCAGAGTAAGGCGCGCAAATCGCGTACCGCGGGATCCGTCGTGGTGGCCGCGGCGCTTATTGATGCCAATTGGCCGATAGCCGCTGAACCGAACTCCGGATGAAGTCCGTTATCGCTCATCGCTCGTTTCGCGATGCGCAACAGATCCGATGTCGGTGGTGACCGGCTATTCAAGACGTATCCTTAGTGAGCGCAACTTCAGGCCCAGCTCCCAATCCACCCGCCGCGGCGCAAGTCGAATCTAACAGGAATTCAGCTCTGACCGGCGTAGATTTTGCGGATCGAATCCATGGTGTCGGCCTCGTCCGGCCGTTTGTCCTGCCGATAGCGTTTCACGCGTGCGAGGCGCAGCGCAAAACCGCCGGGATAGCGGCTGCTGGTCTGCAAATCGCTGAACGCAATTTCGGCCACGATCTCGGGTTTGATGTACACCGTGTGGCCGTCGCGCCGGATCTCTCGACGCAGGAATTGTTCCGTCTGCCAATCGAGCATGGCGTCCGTCAATCCTTTGAATGTCTTGCCCAACATGACGTAGCTTCCGGTTTCAGGTTCGATGGCGCCGAGATGCAAGTTGGAGAGTTTGCCGGCACGTCGGCCGCTGCCCCATTCGGCGCCAAGAACCACCAGATCCAAGGTGTGCGCACGCTTGATCTTGAGCCAACTCGCGCCCCGGCTTCCCGCCTCGTAGGGCGCGTCCTGGGACTTGGCCATGACGCCTTCGTGCCTTGCCTGGAGCGCGTCGCGGTAGAAGGCCCAGGCTTCAATGCTGGAAGCGGTCACGCGTCTGGGTATCTGCATCGATTCCGGCACACTGCGGCTGAGGAATTGAAATCGCTCTTGGGTGGACAGGCCGGTCAAATCCCTGCCGTCCAGAAAGAGGCAATCGAAGAAGAAGGCTCGAATCGGCAAATCGGTCGCGAGCTCATTGACCTTGAGGCGGCGTCCGAAGCGGCGCATCGTGGTTTGAAAGGCGTGCGGACGGCCGGCGGCATCGAACGCGATTGCTTCACCATCCAGTACCAGGGATGACGGAGCGAAGGCCCGAACCGCTGCAACGATCTCCGGCATGGCATCGGTCACCTCGTTCAAGCCGCGAGTGTAGATGCGCGTATCGTTTGCGACCCTGTGAACCTGAATGCGCGCACCGTCCATTTTCCATTCGAAGGCGACGCTGCCCACAAGCTGGCGCAACGCGTCATCGACGTCGGCCGCGGTTTGCGCAAGCATGGGAGCGATGGGTGAGAACAACTCGAGCTGGAATCGGCTGAGTCCCGCTGCACCTTCGAGCAGCGCCGCGTCCGCCACCGCGCCCAAGCTCTTCGAGTACATTGCCGCTCGCCGTATCTGTTGGGCAGGCAATCCGGCAGTTGCCGCAATCGCGTCGATCATGACGCCTTCCAGGGCGCCCTGACGCAGATCTCCGGCGAGAAGTCGGACAAGGAAGGATCCTTCCGCTGCGCTCAGAGTGGACAACAAGCGGCGCAATGCCGTGTCGCGTTCGGCGCCCGAGCCACCGCCGTGGATTGCAGCGATCTCGGTCAGTGCCTCATCGACCGCGCATATGGATCGGGTGCCGACGAGCGCCGGCGCCTGGCTGACAGCCGATCGCAGTGCCATGGGACCGACGCCGATACGCCCCTGAGGTATGTCTCCAGACAGGTAATGGACCGCAATCGCAATTTCGGCCGGCGCGAGTGACTTGAGGAAGGCGGCAATCTCCCTCACCTTCGCAAGACGTGCCGATACGCCCCCGACGCGGCCCGATGTTTCGACGAGATCGGCAAACAGAACCACGGCCGTTAACCCACGGTGGCTGGCGCAAGAGGCCGTCGAGAATCAAACCGCCGCGAGCGAGTGATCCAGATCGGTCAACAAGTCATCGATGTGCTCAAGACCGATCGACAAGCGCACGGCGTCTTCCGACACGCCCGCCTGCGCCAATTCGGCGGGCGATAATTGGCGATGCGTCGTCGAGGCCGGGTGGGTCGCAAGCGAGCGAACATCGCCGATGTTGACGAGCCGTGTGAAGAGCTGCAGGGCATCGAGAAAGCGCGCTCCGCGCTCGCGTCCCTGTCCTGCCGCTCCCTTGAGTCCGAAGGTCACAAGTCCGGAAGCCTTGCCGGACAGATACTTCTTCACCAGCGCGTGATCGGGGTGGTCCTCGAGGCCGGGATAATTGATCCAGGCCACCTTGTCATGTTTCTTGAGATGGCGCGCCACCTTGAGTGCACTCTCGCTGATCCTATCCATCCTCAGGGACAAAGTCTCGATCCCCTGCAAGATCAAAAATGAGTTGAACGGTGAAATTGCGCCCCCGGTGTTGCGCAAGGGCACGACGCGGGCGCGGCCGATATAGGCGGCGGGTCCCAGCGCTTCCGTGTAGACCACCCCGTGATAGCTCGGGTCCGGCTCATTCAATCGGCGAAAGCGCTTCTTGTGATCGGCCCAGGGGAATTTGCCCGAATCCACGATGGCGCCGCCGATGCTGGTTCCGTGTCCGCCCAGATACTTGGTGAGCGAATGCACGACGATGTCGGCACCGTGCTTGAACGGTTGGCACAGATATGGCGTGGGCACCGTGTTGTCGACGATCAACGGCACGCCATGACGGTGCGCAATCTCGCCGATGCGCTCGAAGTCGGTGATGTTGCCCTGCGGATTGCCGAGCGACTCCGCGAACAGTGCTTTGGTTTTGCCATCGATCAGGGGTTCGAAGGTTTCCGGGCGCCGGTAGTCGGCGAACCGGACCTCGATGCCGTACTGCGGCAGCGTGTGGGCAAACAAATTGTAGGTGCCGCCATAGAGCGCGCTGGAGGCCACGATGTTGTCTCCCGCCTCCGCAATGGTCGTGATCGCGTAGGTCGTGGCGGCCTGTCCGGAGGCCAAGGCGAGCGCGGCGAGACCTCCCTCGAGCGCCGCAAGGCGCTGCTCGAGCACATCCTGGGTCGGATTCATGATGCGCGTGTAGATGTTTCCGGGCACCTTGAGGTCGAACAGATCTGCCCCGTGCTGTGCGCTGTCGAATGCATACGCGACCGTCTGATAGATCGGCACGGCGACCGCCTTGGTCGTGGGATCCGGAGAATATCCGCCGTGTACGGACAGGGTTTCGAAGCGCCACTTGTCGCGGCCGCCGGGCTGTGCCATGTGAGTCGTCCTGTGGGCCTGTGAATCGCGAGCCTAGGAGAAGCGCCAAGCTCGCGGCCAATTACCTTTCGTCATGTGCTTATGCAGTTGCGGCTTCTTGCTCTGCCTCGGGCCAAAGCTCGCTTCTCCTGCGGGTGGCTGCGCTGGGGCCATGACCACCGCCTTTCGGCGACAGCGCGGCCCATATCCCGGTCATATCCGAAAATGGTCCGCATTGGAAATCAAGTCTGGGCTTGGCAGGCCCGAATTTCCGGTCTGCCCGAAAGCCGATCCGGCCAACTGAGCCACCACCAACGTCACGCGCATTGGCTGTTGAATGCTCATCCCAGCCCGCCCGCCGCGCTGCAAGTCGAATCCAGCAATATTTCTCCGGTGGGTCCTGTGCCCGTCAGCACAATGAAGCCGGGACCGGTGCGCAATTGCACACCGGCAACCACCAGCGTGTAGTCGCCCATATGATGACGAGCGTTCGGGCTCAAGCCGGCGAGCAGCTCGAATAGGTTTGAACCATTGAGATCTTGGTCGGTAATTCGCAACGCTTGGTATGTCGATCCGGCGATGTTCAGCGGCGACCAAGTATCGGTAACGTGTTCGCCCGCGGCTCGCAGCGAGGCCACCACATCCTGCCGCAGGCATTCGATGTGAATGTGGAACTGATCCTGGGTGCGCGTGCTGGCGGTGTTCACTACCAGCCCTATCGCAGTTCGCGGCACATCATGGCCCACGAAACCGTTGATCAGATCTCGCGCATGCCAGGCTTCGGCAAAATAATTCGGCGCATCAGGATCGAGCAGCTCGGCGCTGTCGACGCCCCGCATCGTCTGAGTCGGAATCAGCAGGTAGTGGGCACCGCCGGCCCGGTCCGCAAGCACAGCGTACCCCGAATCGCCGGACGTGGAACCCGCGAGGAAAACTCGCTCGCAAGGATCTGGGTGGTGATGCTCCTTCCAGTTTTTGACGCATTCATCTTGCACGATCTGGCGGAACGAATCGCGGCCGGCGGGCGGCAACGCGGGGCCCTTTTGGCGCTCTGAATGAAGGTTTATGCCGCCCGCAGAAGCGGCGGCCGCCACGGCCAGAAGTGCCGCGACAACATAGGGTGATTTTGCGCTCACAGGTCATGATACGCGAGCGCGCTAGCCAGGCGAACCCGCGGGCCCAAGGAATTTAGCCAATAACTCCTCAACTTTGTCCAGATCCACCGGTTTGGTCAGGTGCTGATCAAAGCCCGCGGTTTTCGCCCGATCCTTATCCTCGCTCTGCCCCCATCCGGTCAGCGCCAGTAAGTAGGCATTTCTACCCCATCCTTGACTGCGAATTTCGTGTGCCAGCTCGTATCCGGTCATGTCGGGCATTCCAATATCGAGCAGCAGCACCTGCGGTTGATGCTGTATGGCCGCCTTCAAAGCGTCCTTGCCCCCGTAGGCGACAAAGACCTCATAGCCTCGCAATTGCAAGAGAACCGCCATGCTGTCCGCCGCGTCGCGGTTGTCGTCCGCAATGAGAACCTTGCAATGAAACTCACTGATATCGCCATGTTCTGCAGCGACAACGGCCGGTGTGGCCGATTCCGCGACGATGAGGGATATCGGGAGATGAATGGCGAATTCGCTTCCCAAGCCGGCTCCCGCGCTCCTGGCCTCGACGCGTCCCCCATGAAGCGCGATGAGCCCCTTGACCAGCGCGAGTCCAATTCCCAACCCCCCCTCTGCGCGGTCGATCGCGGCATCCAGTTGCGAAAACATCTCGAACAATCCGGGGATCACTTTCGGATCCAAGCCAATGCCGGTATCGGCGACCTCGAAGGTCAACTCGGTGGAAGACACCCGGACACGAAGCGCGATCTCGCCGCGCTCATCGGTATATTTGCCGGCATTGGTCAGAAGGTTCGACAGCGACTGGGACAGTCTTAGCGAATCGCACGACAGGATCAGCGGTTGCGGCGGCAGCTCGACCGACAACGATTGGTTCTTTGCATCGATCAGCGGGCGTGCAACCTCGATTGCCGCATCCACCACGGAGCGCAGCTTGACCGGTGCGATCTTCAAGGTCAGCCGGCCGCGAGTAATGCGCGAAACATCGAGAAGGTCATCCAGCAACAGCGCCATGCGCTCCACCTGCCGGGAAATGATTGCGCGGCTCCATTGCAGCTGCTGCGGGTTCGCGCCTTTGGCTTCGAGCAGTTTCGCGGCATGCCGAATCGGTGCCAATGGATTGCGCAGCTCGTGCGCCAGAGTCGCCAGAAACTCATCCTTCCTGCGATCTGCGTCGCGCAAGGAGGCTTCCGAGACCAGCAGGGCGGCGTGCGAATCCTCCGAGGCTCGCGCCCGCGCCTCGACTTCATCCAGCATGCCGTTGAAGGCGCGCACCACCAGGCCTATATCGTTGTCGCTGGTGTTGGGCGCGCGCAGCGAATAATCCCGCCGATTGACAATTCGCCGAGCAACGCTCGTCATGGCATCGAGCGGCTCGGTGATGGCTTTTTGCAGCCGTCGTGAGAGCACGTAGGTCGCGGCCAGACTCAAGGCCATGATCAACGCGAAGATCACCGCATACGCGACGAGACGAGGAAGTACATCGTAGTGCGCGGACAGATAAATCGTGCCAAATCTCTCCCCGTTGTGCGTCACCACTTGCGAGAGTTCCACGCGCTCTCCGGAAATTCGCGCCCCCAGCGGCGGCGCGTTTGCGGGCGGCAACGCGTCGTTGGCGCGCGTGAAGGAAGCATACAAGTGACCGTCAGCGGCATACAGCGCCGCGACGACCACATCGGGGCGAACCCGCATGGCTTCCAGATTGCTTTCCGCTAGCGTGCGATCATCGAACTCGAGGGCGGGGGTTACTGAGACCGCCAATATCGACGCTTGATTGGAAAGCTCGGTGACCCATGAGCCGCGATACACGCTCAGGTCGTAAGCCAACATCGCGATGCCGGCCACCGAGACCGCAATGGCGGTGGTCACCAGCACCAGGCGCATGAGTTTGTTGCGCACCGAGTGACCCGTGACCGGTGTGTGACTCAGTGACAGGTCCGGAGCCGACACGTCCGTCTCTAGGCCGACGGCGTGGTGCGCGCGCCGCCGCGCGCCTGTCGAATGTCGCACGCCGCATTGTTATCCTCGGGCAACGCAAAGGGGATGCAGATATCGCCGGATTGCCGGTGCCCGCCCTGTACCCGGATGGCGACGGAGAGCAAATCGGCGCTGATCTTGAGCCGCGCGCGCTCCGCCGCCGCCAATGACACCTCAAATCGCACGCGCTTGTCCACGGTTACGAAGTTGATCTCGCTGCCAAGATCGAGTCCCCGCGCATCATCGCTGACCACCAGTATCGGATGGCTGCCGCTCGCGGCCAACGCGCGCAGAAACGTGTCATGACCTGCGGCGACGTACAGCATCGAGGCGTTGCCAACCTCCGCCACCGTGGCGACCTCCCGAACCTGAACCATCTGATTATTGACCGGATGATTCGGAACCAGGCGTCGTAGCTCACGCGCAATACCGGCATCGCCCACCACCACGATGGCAAAGGGGCGCTCGACGGCCGCGTCCGCCGGCCACTCGACGTAGCCCGCGAATCGATAAAGATACGCCGCCTTGACCGTCTCGACGGAATGCGTCTCCTGCGCTTGCACCGATCCGCTGACGGCGCCCAGCAGTGCGACGCCCCCGATCACCGACCCGCACAGCCATTTCAACATAGTCCGAACCCTAGAACTTCCAGCGAGCTTCCGCCATCACATTGCGTCCGATCGCCTCGCCTCCTTGCGATGACGGGAACTCATAGTGCCGCCCATGCAGGAGATTCAAACCGTTGATGGAAAGATCGACCGAATCCGTGGCACGCCACGCGAGCCGCCCGTTCAGCTCGAAATAATGCGGCAGGGCCGGATCGGGCAGGGCGCCCACGTAGCGCACCGCGGCGTCGAAACTCACCCGGCGGCCGAAATTCATCGATGAATTGAGATCCGCATGCGAACTGGGATCATCGGCTGCCTGCGCAATTCCGAGAATGCCGCTGGCGCCCGCTTTGAACCGCAAGTTTTCATGCAGCGCGGTGAATCCCGGCGACAGACGCCACCACTCCGTCACCTGCCAATTCGCCCACCCCTCGACGCCGTAAGTGTCTCCCTGCATCAGGTTTCCCCAATAGATGGGCAGGAACTGCGTGCTCGAGAAGGGCTCGATGGTGCGCAGATCGTCGTACCGGTTGTAGAAGACGGTCAGCGAGATCGAGAGTTTCGCGCCGGCATCCACCCGGGAGCCGGCCTCATAGGCCATGACCGTTTCCGGTCGGAAGGATCGATTGGCCGCCAGAAATACCTCGGTTCCTATTTTTTCGATCACATCATCATCGAAAGGAGTGGGAGATCTGATCGCCTTCGACGCGGCGGCCCATAGCACCGTGCGATTGTTGGCTTGCCACGACATTCTGATATCGGGCAATGGGGTCCAGCCCCAGTAAGGGTCATCTTCCACCTTGATGCCGGCCGTCAGGCTCAAGGCGGGAGTGAACGAGAAAGTGTCTTGGACGAAGATGTCGCCCAAGGTAAGGTTGCGTTCCGGCGGTTCAAAGAGCAGCTCCACCGCGTTCGAAATCGCGTAGCTGTTGAGCCGCTCGCCGCCGCCCCACACGATTCGGTTCGCACCGGCCTCAATGCTTTGCTGAAAATGTAGATCGTAGGTGTGCAGTACGAAACCCGTTCCGTCGGCCGGTCCGAAGCGCTGTGTTTGATCGAAATAGGCTTGAATCTGCAAATTGGTTCGCTCGGTGTGATGTTCATAGCGGCTCAAGATGTTTCCTCCGACGATCGATCCGTCGACGGCCATGGGTTGCTGCTCCGTCGCCCGATAAACATCCCCCTGCAACGTGACGGAATTTTCATCCGCCGACCAATCGCTGCGAAAACCCCCTTGACCTTTAGACCAACCGTCCTGCGCCGATGATCCGTCCGCGAGCCATTGCGCCTCGCGATGAAATCCCAATCCATAGACGCGGTAAGACAAGTCTCCGGTCGCGCGTCCCCCGTAGCGCGCGCCGAGATCTTGTTCCCGGCTGCCGGCGGCGGCATCGACGAACGATCCCTGGGTCAAGTACGAAGGCCGCGTGATGACATTGATGACCCCGTTCATCGCGTTGGCGCCCCAAAGCGTGGCGCCCGGGCCGCTGATGACTTCAATGCGGTCTATATCCTCGAGCAAAATATCCTGAGCGTCGCTGTAGATGCCCGAGTAGAGCGGCGTATAGACGCTGCGCCCGTCGATGAGCATCAATAGTTTGTTGGAGAAGTTTTGCGATTGCGGATTGCCGCCGAACCCCCGGGCCGAAATGACGTAATCGGTGGCGCTGACTTGCGTGACCAGTAAATTGGGCGCGAGCCGCAGAGCCTCCATCAGGCTGGTGGCGCCGGAGCGCATGATTTGCTCTTGGGTGATGACGTAGACCGAAGCCGCGGCTCTATTCAATCCTTCTGCCGCCTTTGAAACCGAAGTGACTTCGATATTGGCCAGGTCTTGCAGCGACAACTGCGTCAAATCTTCGCCGGCCGCGGGGTCCGCGCCGGCGGTGCCCGCGGCCCAGATCGACAGCGCGCAGGTCGCGATGATCAACCATCTCGTACCGGAACGGCTGCGCCCATTCATTATTGTTCTAATCGCATGCCGCAAATTCAGACCCGGTCGATGACTGAATACAGTGGATGAATTGAGGCGAGTTTAGCTGCTTTCAGCGACTCGTATCGTATGCGCCCTGGTGTCAGGACGTTTGTAGGAGGGCGTGTAGGAGAATGTGTAGGAATCAGCTGACGAGGGGTCCTTTCATCCGGAGCGGCGGGCGATTCGAGATGAAGAACCGGAGTTGCCGCCATTGCCCTCGAGGAGTCACGGCCATGATCACCACATCGCATACACTGGGAATCATTTTCCACGACGCCCAGTATCGCTAGGCGGACTCTCGATCGAGCAATGTCCGCTTACGTTCCACGCCCCATCGGTATCCGGACAGCGCGCCGTCATTGCGAATCACCCGATGGCAAGGGATCGCCACTGCAATGTTGTTGGCGGCGCAAGCCGAGGCCACCGCGCGAACCGCCTTGGGTGATCCAATGCGCCGCGCAATCTCCGAGTAGGTCGCCGTTTTCCCCACGGGTATTTTTCGCAGAGCCTGCCACACCCGCTGCTGGAACACCGTGCCGCGAACATCGAGCGGCAGATCAAGATTCACGCCGGGGGATTCCACCAACCCAACCACTTGGGCGATCAATTTCTCGTAGCTCTTATCCGCGCCAACGAGGGACGCCTTGGGGAAGCGATCCTGCAGCGAGCGCACCAACACGTCCGGGTCCTCGCCCAGAAGAATGGACACAACGCCGATTTTGCTGGTCGCGACCAGAATTGCGCCCAGCGAACACTGCGCAACGGCGAAATGTATCTCCTCCCGTGCGGCCCCATTGCGAAACTGCGTCGGCGTCATCCCAAGAATGCCGGCGCTTTCCTCATAGAATCGACCATTTGAGCCGAAGCCCGCATCGTAAATCGCTTGCGTGATCGAGGGGGAACTCCCGAGTTTCTCTCGCACGCGGGCGAAACGATGCGCGGATGCGTAGCCCTTTGGCGTAAGACCGGTAATCGACTTGAAAAGACGATGGAAATAGCCGGGACTGAGTTCGGCGGCTGCCGCGAGTTCCTGAAGCGAAGGCGCCTCGTTACGAGACTCAATCATCTTGCACGCCTTGCCGATCAGGGTCGCATTCTCGGCATCCAGCGATGATCCATCCGGATTGCATCGTTTGCACGCCCGAAAACCGTCCGCACGCGCATCCGACGACCGTTCATACAATCGAACGTTGGAGGGCTTTGCCCTTCGTGAAGGACACGACGGTCGGCAGTAAACACCGGTGGTCGTTACCGAGTACCAAAAAAGGCCATCGGCGCTCTTATCTCGTGCCTTGATGCGCGCCCAGCGGGGATCTTGCTCGATGTTCATGGCTGAATCCTCAAAGATGAACCAACTGACGAGGGTCTACAATGCCCCTGGCGGGCAATGCGAACACTCCGCTGCTTGCTTTCAAATTCGAGTGCTCCATAGTCCAGACGGTGAACCGTCAATGAGCTCCCGAAAAACTTGAAAGGTCCGCCGAGTGTGGATTTCGCTGCTTTTGCCATGGTGTCGCTGCCTG
>DASXNX010000010.1:0-3265 GCA_036494725.1 Steroidobacteraceae bacterium | reverse complement strand
GAACGATCCAGGTCCCATGGATTCCGCGTGGCGCCGTGCAACAGGTTCGCCGTCTCGTAGGCCATCAGGAGTTCCGGGCAATTTGTGGTGCCCAGGATCAATGCTCCGGCCGCACGTAGCCGCTTCACCACCACCGCGTCTTCCGCGGGAATTTCGCCCCGGTGAAGACAGCTGCCAATCTCGCAGCGATAGCCGGCGGTCGCAATCGACGACTTCACCGTGACCGGCAGCCCGTGGAGAGGACCGCGCGGCGCTTGTGAGTCATCCATGCGCCGCGCCTGCACGCGCACCCGTTCGGCGTCGAAGTCGGCGAACGCGTTGATCTTCGGATTGAGACGCTCGATCTGGCCTAGATGCGCCTCAGCCAGCTCCAGTACCGAAACTTCTCCTCTGTGCAGAAGCTCCAATTGGCGCACCGCGGGCAACAACACCAGCTTTCCCGCCTGTGTATTCCCCACCGGTGTGATCATGGTTTCGAGGGCCCGATGGCGCCATCCTCAGCCGGCGTCGATGGCAACTGCCCATAGTCGAAGCGATACGAGCGCACCGGTTCACCGGAATCGAAGCGGTCGTTCCAGTTCAACTGGTAATCGAGCGACTGCGCGTCATCGGGATATTTCTCCGTCTCCGGATACGGGTACGTCGACATGCCGTGAAACGGCAGCTGCGCCACCGTGAACGGCGAGCCGTCCCACCAATCCATGTCCTTGACGAATCCGTTGGCATAGAAGAAATAATCCCGCTTCCAGTGAGGCGGCAGCGCCGGCAGCTTCGTCGCATCGAATTCCACAGCAATCTCCTCGCCGCTGCCGAAAATCGCAAACCGGTCATCAATGGCGCTCACCAGCGACGTCACATCGCCCGTGCGCGTATAGTTGCCGCGCTGCCGCTGAAATGGGCCGGTGAGACTGACGCGATCGTAGTCGTAGTCAAGATCGCCCGGGCTGGCGCCTTCAATCTGCTTCGGGTAGCCGCGAAAATGCAGCGTGGCTTGCTCCAGGGGCACCTCGCTGGTGCGCGACTCCGCGCCCTCGCTCTGATCGATGAGCACCTGGTCCCAGTAGATTTCGAGATTGGTCTGGAGGCGGATGCGCTTTGTACCCACCGGCAGCTTGCCGGACAAGTCCACAACCATCGTGCGCTCCAGCCCCGCTGGAAATCCCGCCTCGCCCGGAATGGTTTTCCAACTGCCGTCGGGCAATTGTGCCTCGACATACGGCGAGATCGGCTTCACGCCCGCCTGCCACGCGGCGTAGAGCGACGTCGCGCTAAAGTAGTTCACATAGCCCGTCATCAGGAGGCGCAGAGGCGCGTTCGGCTTCACCTCACCAAGATCGAGGGTCAACGCATGCAGGTTGGCAAAGCCGTCGTAAGGAGACTGCGTGAAGCCGTCCGCGAACTTGTGGTCGCGCCGGCTGAGCACATCGAGAACATCGCGGCCCTCGCCATCCCATGCGTCGATGGGCAGGCGGGGCGCTTGCGACGCCACCACACGCCCCGATGCGAACGGAGGATCATCAAGGAAGCGCTCATCGGGATTGACTTCGACATCATCAGGATGGTCGACGGCGACGAGCCGCAGCTGATCGATGTAATTCACCTCTTCCATGGGCTCGATGAAGCGCAGGCTCAGCCTGCCATTGACCGGCGCAATACGCGCGCCATCAACCTTGATCCACTCGCCAGGATTCGGTATGTTGCGCCGTTGCGGCGTAAACCAGTGGCCCACCACGGCCGCGCCGATCACATCCGTTACAAGCTTGTACCTGTGCCCGTCCCACGCGAACAGGACGGGGCACGAACTGCCGCGCCGATCGGCTTCTTTCATCGCGATCACCGGCGTATTCGGCAGATCAATTTCATCCTGCAGCACTCCCGTCGGCCATAGAATGCGCAACAGATCGATGCCCGGCGAATCACCCAGCCCGACCAGGATCTGCGGCGGCGCCTGCGTCTGATAGCCCGAGGCGCCCGCGATTTCCCACTTCTGCCAGTGGCCGCTCGAAAAGATCTCCACCTTGGCGCCCAGCGCGGTCTTGTTATCGGCCAGGCCGGCGAGTTCAATGCGCACCGAGTGATTCTTGTTTCCTCCCTCGTTGCGCAGCAGCACAGGAGCCGCGTTCAGTTGGGTCACGATCAGGTCCGCGGCGCCCTTGTTTTCGAGATCTGCCGCGATCAGGCCGCGCGGCGCGGTGAGCGTTGCCTTGTCCAGGTCCAGCGCCTCGCTAGCGTCTTCAAACGTGCCGTCGCCGCGATTACGAAGCACTCGGATCTCGGGCCCGGTCCTGGTTTCGATCACGGCCGCGAGATCGATCCAGCCATCGTTATCAATGTCCACCGGCATCACGCCCCATCCGCGCACCGCATCTTTCAGCGGCAAATCCACCCGCTCGAACCGCCGCCCCAAATGATTCGGGCCTTCGACGTTGCGCCACAGCGTGAGCCCGGGCGCGCCGGCATGCGTAACCGCAATATCCATCCAGCCGTCTTTGTTGAAGTCGAGCACGGCGATGCCGACAGTGGGCGGCAGCTTCGCATCGTCATACAGCGGCTGCGTCGGGTACTTGCCTTCTCGCGGATTGACGTAGAGCAGCGGCGCCGGTCCATCGCCCGTGATGGCTATGTCGACCGCGCGGTCGTTGTTGAAGTCGGTGAGGACAGCAGCGGCGGTCGTGCCCGAGCCGCCCAGGCCGGTAGGCTCGGTCCACTCCGTAAAAGTCTTGTTGCCGTTATTGCGCCAGAGAACGTTCGATGGGTCGCCCGCCTTGATGCCCGACCCCGTGATCAACAGGTCTAGATCGCCGTCATGGTCGTAATCGATGAACGTAATTCCGGTCGGCTTGTTGCGAGGCGTGAGTCCCGCCTCAACTGTCGCGTCCTCGAATTTGCCTTTACCCAGGTTGCGGAAGAGCAGCACCTTGTCTTCTAGAGCAACAGCAAGGTCGTTTAGCCCGTCGCCGTCATAGTCGCCCACGGCGCACCCCACCGCACGCCCAGACCCTTTCAGCCCTGCCGCCTCGGCATCCAACGGATCAAAGCCGCCGTCCTTCGAGGGATGAAACACGCCGATCGCGTGTTCTCCCGATTCCATCAGGACCAAATCCAACTGGCCCGAACCCGTCACATCGAGCATGCACGCTCCGCCCGTGGAAGCGATCGGGCTGGGGGCTGCCGGACTGTTTTTTGAAGCTTGAGATACGATCTGCTCCGCCACCAGCTTCAACGGGATCATCGGCCTGCGTCCGGTCTCCGGCTCTTCAATCGG
>DASXNX010000009.1:0-8914 GCA_036494725.1 Steroidobacteraceae bacterium | reverse complement strand
AAACCGAACGCCGTGCGGCAAAAAAAGTGCGTCGCAACAAATTTAATCAATAAATGCGATTTGCCGAAAGGCAGAAGATTTCTGAGACCCCTACCCTCCAGGCAGAGAAGCATCACGCTCTAACCACCGGAACCCCACGGCTGATGAGTTAGCGCATAGAGCCGCGCCGGCCAATCTTGCGGCAAGAGATCGGGAGAGTCCGCGAGCGGTGTGCCTTTCACCGATGGAGGCGGCCAGCCCTCGAATTGGGGTTGAAAGACATTCCAGCTCACGCCGTACCACGGCGCCTCCATCGCGACCGACGGATCGTCGTGATAAACCAACGCCGCCAGCTTCAACGGTGAGTTTGCAAACTGCGTGAAGTTTGGATCGGCGCGAAATTTCCGCGCGTAGTGCAGAAGCTGACTGAAGATTCCAGGGTCGGGCTCGAGCTTCGCCTCGACGATCGTGGGAATGCCGCCCTCGATGAAAAGCGCGTCCGCCCAACGGTTTCGCACGCGTGAGAGTGCAGCCTGAGCCGCCGTCATGTTTTGTATTCCTACCAACGGTAGGGTCGGCCCGAGCCGCACTTGCATCTGGATATCGGCGTGCGGGTGATAGGTCGCGAGCCAGTAGCTCAGTAGCTTCCACTCGCGATTGGTGTATTGACGGGCGCCCATCCGACTGATAGTAGCTAAATGCGTCTAAAAGTACAGGCCGCCGACACGGCCCGCGCATTGCGTGGCCGTGTCGGCGGTTGCGTTTTCCGGGCCGTGGCGGCGCCTAGCAGGAGCGAAAAGCTATGGCCGCCGGTATCCCCACCAGTTTCCAAATCGGACAGAAGACCACCGCCGCGGCCGCCGCCGCCAAATACACCGCAAGGGCGAGCGGCGCCGGCACCTACTGGGCCACCGGGTATCTGACCTCGAAGGTCAATCCCTTTCAGGCCGCCGCCGCGGCCGCAAACTACTGGCTTCAGCGCGTCAACGAGGCTGGAACCGCGATGTATACCGCAGGGCTAAACGCCGTCGATCAGGTTGCCGTCGCAAGACTGGTCTCGACGCAAGGCCCTACGCTCTACAATCAGGGCATCACCAACAAGGGCTCGCCGAATTACGCCAAGTCCTCGACCGGCCTCATCCCGGCCCTGCAAAACGCCGCTGCCGCGCTGCCGCCTCGAGGAACCCTGCAACAGAACATCGCCCGCGCCACCGCCATGATGAACGCCGCCGCAGCGATGCGCGGCTTGTATCGCGCACGCGCGTAGCCGGCTAGGAGATCCACGCGATGTTCCACCTTGAACTATTCGCATCGTCGATCGCCACCGGCGCGACCACGTTCAATCAACTGACGTACTTCACGCCGGATAACATCCTACCCAAGCTGGTCAACGGGATGCAGGTCTCGCCCGATCTTCCGTTCGTACATAGCTATTTCGGGGTCGGCCTCAACCTGGTCGAGGTCCGCGTGCAAGCGACCTCGATGCTGCCGTTTCCATATATCAGCTCGGTGCCCAACAACCGCGGGACCGGGTTTGCATCACCGCCGCGGCACTGGGACTTCAGCAAGTACCCGATCCCGCTCAAGCCGACTGAAGAACTGGATATATTCGCGAGCCAGAACGCAGCCGGCGCACAAACTCAGTATGTCGCCGTCAACTTCTGCGACGGTCCAACGCAGCCGCTCGCGCTGACCGTCAATCCCGTTGGCATCCGCGATATGCCGACCACGCCGGGACGCTTCTTTTCCGCGCATTGGACCGCCACCACCACGCTTACCGCCGGCCAATGGACTCAGGTCCAGCCGGCTTTCGATCAGGCGCTCTATGCTGGCTATTACGCGCTGCTCGGCGTGCGCGCGTTCTCGGCAACCGGACTGTTCTTCCGCATGTTTCCGGCGATGGGTCCGAAATGGCGGCCCGGCGGGATCTGTACCAACACCTACGACCAGCTCGACCCGCTCAATCAGCGCTTCGTGCCCGGCTGGGCGCCGGCGTTTCACGGCTGGGGCGTGTGGATGACCTTTTACCAGAACGTGCCGCCGCAGGTTGAATTTTTCGCCACCGCCGCGGACACCGCCCAGGAAGGTTGGTTCGACATGATTTACCTGGGTCCGCAGACCACGCCGGCGATCTGATGCATTCGGCGCACAGCCTAGCGCTCGCGTTCAAGATCGCGATTCTGGTGATTACCGTAGCGCTGATCTGGATCGAAGTCCGTTGGCCGGGGGCTTGATGAGGAAACGACATGACACCACAAGAGATATTTCTTCACCGCGCTTATAAACTCTGGCGCCGGCGTTGGCTTCCCGGCTCACTGTGGGGCGTCGCGCAGTCTTTACCACAGCCCACGATCATCACCTTCACCCCCAACGTCACGCTCGCCGCCGGCGTCGAGACTACGATCGCGGCCACCGCGGCCGCGTTGGTCGGCACGCCGGGGATGAACTACTACCCGCTGATATTCGGGGTCTGCGCGTGTACCAATGGCGGCACCGCGCCCACCGCGCTAACCTTCGCCGCGCGCTTCGCTGGCGGCGCCGATTTCGCTACACAAATAATTTCGGCCCTCACGCTGACCATAAGCGTCACGGTTAACTATCCGGTCCTGCTCATCGGCGCGAATGCACGCGCCAACGCCGCTGGTCTGATCAACGCCGCCGCGATCCAGATAACCGGCCTCGCCGCCACCACCGCCAACACCGCCGTCGCGATCGGCAGTCAATTCCTGGTCGCGCTGCTTCCCGGTCCAGACCTGTAAAGCGGGCCGACCGTGCCTGATATCTATCTCCCGCCGGAAGTACCAACGGCGCGCAGCGCGCGCGAGTTGATCGCTTTCTATTTCGGGGCGCAGATCCGGGCCCGCCCGATCGAAACCGCGGTGGTAGTCGGCCTGACCGCTGTTCCTGTTGGCACTTACGCCAACACTCGATCGGCGATCACCTTTGGAAATTGCGGCAGTAACCTAATCGTCGTGGGTTTCAGTTCTGGCGTCACCGCGGCCGCAGGCTACCCAGTACCCATCGGGGGGTTTATCAGTTTTACCTGGTTTCTCGACAACGAACTCGTCATGCGGGATTTCTTTGCCATCTCGGGCACCGCCGCGCAAACCCTCTACGTAGTCGAAACCGTCCTCTCTCTGGCGTAATTATGCCAACCGGTGGCGGCGGTAGTTTTGTCGGGGGCAGCGTACCGAATCCAACTACCTTCGGTAGCAGCGTACAGATATCCTCGCTCGGCGTCGGACAAGCCGCTGACGGGACCCCCGGCGATCTAGTGCTCAAGAACGGATACGTCACCGGCGGAAATACACCTTTGCCAGCAGTCTCCGGCGACGTGTTTGTCGCACGTGCGAGCACTCCAGTCATCGGCGTCATACTCATCGGCAACAACGCAGCCACGCCCAGCGGCACCATACAAGCGGGGGTCGTCGATGCCGGTGCGAACGCGACCACCACCATCAACGGCGCCCAGGGCCTTACAGTCGGCAACGTCTACACTCAGGTCCGACATGGACTAGTGTTTTCGAATTTGCCCGCCGCGGCTGCCAGCTATGAAGGTGCAGTAGCTTCGATCACTGACTCGACCACAGCCGTCTGGGGCGCCACCATCACCGGAGGCGGCGGAAATCACGTGCTGGCCTACTGCGACGGAACGAACTGGAAAGTGGCCGCAATTTAGCGCATGTGGCAACACGTAGATCACCCTAATGGCCCGCAGTCCCAAGGGCTCGACAGTTCACACCATCCCGAGTTTCTACCCACGCCGGATGTCCGGCGGTGGCGGTGGAGGTTTCTCGCTGGCGCTTGGCGAAGTCGGCGCCGTCGGGCTCCTTAACAACACCACTCAAGGCGAATGGCTGGTTGTTTGGGATGTGCAAGTATACGCAAACCCGGCCGGTACTACGACCTCGGTCAGCTTGATCGACTTCCTATTCGTTACGGGCATACCGCCCCCGCTCACAGTAACCACCCAGGCAACCGGATCGGCACTGCTCGATCAGCAAGCCCAACTGCCTGGAATCGTCTGGAGCAACAAGCTCAACTTTGAGCAAGGACTGATCGTCTTGTCACCAAGCCTGCCGGCAGGTGGCTATCAATGGGTTCACGACTGGCCGATTGCGTTCATCGCACCGGGGGATTCGTTCTACGTGGCCAGCGATTCCAATCCAACCCAGACCTTCGGCGCCAATTACGTCTGGGAAGTAGTGAAACAGCTCTAACGGCTTAGCTGATGCCTACACAAGACCTTGGTACGCTGAAAGATTATCTGCTGAACGGCGATAATTACACTCGCATCGACCCGGCCACAGGCAACACGCTGGTGATACCTGGCGTCTCGAATCCTGGCCCAAGTCCCCTACTTGCGCCTAATTCAGAATGCAACGTGCCGGATTGCTATTACCCGATCGTTGCTAGCTGCGTGCCTGATTTTGGTTACACTGGGCGCTGCGACCTGATTGTTCACGACCGAATCACCGGCTGGTATCACATCGCGGCGTTTTCCGACTTTCAGAGTATTGATATTTCTTGTGACTGCTCATTGGCCCAAGCCATCGGCGGTTTCACGCCAGCATCGCAAACCGCTTGCCGCGCGGCTCTGCAAAGCTACGTGGATTCCTTGGCAGGGCAGGCGATCTGGGGAACCATAGCCCCGTGGCTTCTGGATGCGCTCGGCCTTCCGCGTAGCGCGCCATTCTTTCCCGACTTCTGGTACGTCGCGTGCAACCTCGAGCCCATAGTGATCCCTAATCTGATCATCCCGAAGCCACCGCCGCCGGTGCCGCCACCGGGCGGGCCGCCACCGCCGGTGCCACCACCGGGACCACCTCCACCGCCGCCACCGCCCCCAATCACCGGGCCGTGCGAATCGGGCGACCCCGACGCCGATGAGATCCTCGACCTCTGCAACGCCTTGCAGCGTTCGCTCGCCTGCTTATGCGAACAATCATCCGGTGGCAACGTGGACAAATGCTGCGCGCAGATCGTCTCAGTACTCAGCCATATCCGTTTCTGGATAGAGAGCATCTCCCACACGCTGCAATTTCTACCCAAGCCTCCTGGCCCACCGCCGCCGCCCGACCTCGGTCCCATCGTGACCGAATTGCAGGCCCTGGTGAGCGCGATCGCGGCAATGTCGGCGCCGCCGCCGATCGATCTCACACCCATCAACCAGAACCTCGCGGCGATCGCCAACGCCATTGCCGCCGCGCCGGCAGCCGACGTGAGCGGAATCGTCAAGGCGCTCGACGAAACAAACGTGATGATGGACGTGCCGCAAGCGATTATCGATTCGCTCGCGCAAGTCGGCATCATCTCGGCGCAAGACGCCCAGCTCGCCGGTGGCGGCCCCTGGGCGTACATCAACACCTTGCTTCACGATGAGTGGCGCAAGTTGAATCACCCGCCGTCGGATGAAGAAATGGCCGCACTGCGCGCCGATCCAGTTTTCGGACCGGCTGCCGCCGCCGCGCTCGCCGGCCGGCCGCTACCGTCATTTAAGGAAGTGCTTAAGGCAACGCCAGGCGTCATCGGCGAGATGCTGCTCAAGCTGTTTCAAGTGGTGATGGAAGGTACATTCGACGCGGGCAAAAAGGTGATGCAACCGGCTATTCGTCAGATGCTCGCCATACATCAAGACGCGATCTCCAAGATGGTCAACATCAAACCAGGAGACGAAAGCGTCACCGCTTCGACGCTACTTACCGAAGCGATGACCTTCGGCATGGCGGCGCATTGGGCCGCCTACGCCGCCGAACTAGTCGATCCTGGCAAGCACGTCGGACTTAACTCATCGGCCGCGATGCTCGCCGGCTTCGCCGGCTTCGATGAGCTGATGAAAGGCATTATCGGCGTCGAAGTACGTCAAGCAATCGCAGTCCCGCACGCGTACAAAATCAACGCCCAGGCGCGCGCTACTATGCCCAACATGGGCGCGGCACTCGGGATGCACGCGCGGCGCAAGATTTCCGACGGCGAAGTGCAGACGCTCTTAGGCTATGCCGGCTTGAATCGCGATTGGGTCGCGCCAACGCTCGCCGCGAGCTATCGCCCGATTCAGCCGCGCGCGCTGGCGACCGCGATACAAGACACACCATTTCCACGCGATCAGATGCAGGAAATACTCGAGGACAACGCCTACTCACCCGAGCACGTCACCTTCTTT
Source organism: Steroidobacteraceae bacterium (assembly GCA_036494725.1). Classification (GTDB taxonomy): domain Bacteria; phylum Pseudomonadota; class Gammaproteobacteria; order Steroidobacterales; family Steroidobacteraceae; genus Bog-1198. The sequence goes on along the minus strand of DASXNX010000009.1, from coordinate 2,772 downwards.
CTCGACCTGCTGGAATACAACTCGACCAAGAACGTGCGCAACGCCTATATCAGCGAGGCAATCGCAGCCTACAAGGCCGGCGTGATGCCCGATGCCGAACTCGACGATATTCTTACCGCGGTCGGATGGTCGGACCAGGCCAAACAATTCGTGCGCTCGCGCGCGCTCCTGCAACGCCGCGTCACGCTCGCGGCCGCGGCCGAAAAGCAGATCGTGCCTCAGGTCCAGAACGGCACGCTCTCGGTCGAGCAGGGCTTGCAACAACTCGAGGCGGCCGGTGTGCAGCCCTGGTACGCGGAACTCGAGACCACGCTCGCCGGCGTGCGCGCGACCATCGCCGCAGCTAAAAAGGAACTCGCGGCCGAAGCCCGACTTACTTTGCAGCGTCAGCACGCCGGCCAGCGCACGGCCATCGCAGACTACCAGGCCGGCGTACTCGACGACGCGGCGCTCGCGGCCGCGCTGCTCGCGCTCGGCATAGATCCGCTGATCGCGGCCTCGGTAGTCGCGACGCAGAGCGCAACCCGTGCCGGACGGATGCGCCTGGTCTACGGCCAGCTTCTAAGCCCGCATGACGCAAAGGTGCTAGAGGAACGAGTCGCCGCGATCGCGCAGCAGGTCAAAGACCAGCTCATCGACTTCGCGCAGGCGCGCACGCAGTTGCAGGGCTTGCAGGTTGACGCGCCGGAGATCAACGCGCTGCTCGCCCGCTGGGCGGCGCTGCTCAAGAAGTCGGCCGGCGCGGCGCAACTGATTTCACCGATCACCGGATAACCGGCGGCCGCATGAACCTTGTTCAACGCGCACTGGCGTTCAAGGAAATCCGCCGGCGACTGCGGATCATCACCGCGCAGGTGGATGTCATGATTAACGAGCTGAAGCAGATTCGGGTCGAGCTGATCAGCCTAACCGGAGTTGCAGAGCCGCCGACACCGCCGCCGACGGAAGAGCCGCCGAAGTGACCAAGCCCGAGCGTAGAGTACTCAACACGAAGGAAGTTGCGGCGTACCTGAAGGTGTCGCGCCAGAGCATTTACAAGCTGGCCCGGCGCGGTAAGATCCCCGCGTTTCGTATCGGCAGCGATTGGCGGTTCAACATCGAATCCATCGACCAATGGCGCCTGGGAGAGGACAGGTGACCTTGATCTCGGCCACGGTTCCACTCGGCGGCGAAGAACTCCCGGCAGGACCGGCACCACTCGCGGAACGGCCGATTCCAGCAAGGTATAATCAACCCAAGGTTCCGTAACATCACTTATCCAGCCTTCCGCTTTGGCTCCCACGGCGCGCTGTGCGGATGTTCTGCTAACCATCCAGCGCTTGCGCACTCAAGACGTCTGAGATAATCGCGCACGTCTCGCGCGTCACCGAGGCGCGCAAGCGCTCGATACAGTTCTCGCTCGAAACGCTCTAGCTCTAGCTCGATACCCGCATGGTCGCTGCTCATAGCGATGCACGCGCGCCACCGATTCTTTGGTCGAGTAGGCATAATGCTCGCTATGCGCTTAACCACGTCCCCAAGTGAACCACGGCGCCGTAGTACCTGCCCAATCTATCGGGCAACCCATGCCGGCAATCGCGATCATGGCTTTAATCGGCACCTTGCCGAGGTTCTTGACCCCTCGGCTGTAGCTGTTTTTAGCGAAGGGCGGCTGTGGAACTTCAGTTGGCGGCTTCACGGTATAGTCCGCGGCCGTGGCGAACAGCTCAGGTAGCGTGACCGCTATTTGCGCGCCATCCGGAACCGTCACAGTCACCGGAAACGCCGGCACACCGTGGCAATAGTTGGGCATTCCTGTGTCCGGACCGGGCGGCATAATAGCAACCGTGCATTCTTCGGTGTTGGCCGTGTTATCCAGGCGCACCAGCAAATGAGCCACTATGGCGTTAAGATAGTCGCACGCCGGCACGGTCACGTCCTGCGACGAATAGCCACCCGGCGCAATTGTCCACCATACCGAATTAACACCAATGACGAACATCAATCCGTGCTCACGGAGCGCGTGATCGTCAACACCGTCGCGTCCTGCCCGAATAGATCGCGGACAACTTTCTCGAGTAAGCGGCGCGCTTCGGCTAAGGTGTAGAGCGGCGCTTCACCCATGAGCATGCCCGATCTCACTTCAAAAATGGTCTCGCCCGTCACCATAACGCTCCTTCTCTGGCTGCGGTTATAGACACACTGCGGACAATCGCACTCCGCGGTAGGTTCCATAACGCTCCTTACTACCAGCTCCGAATATACCGCCAGTTTGTGGCGATCCACCTCGTGAACCAAGGCCGATAGCGCTTGACCGGTGGAAAGATGAAGTGCCTACTCGCCATAACGCTCCTTATTCCGCTACTGCGCCCAGCGGCAAAACCACCAATGCCAGCCGAATCCGTCGCAGTACCTACATCGCCAATTCGACATAACTTCAATTATCCAAGCACCATCCTAGCGGCAGGAAACACGGTAAATGGGTCAGTTGGAGCAAAATCACTTTTACTACCACCGGTAAAAAGGTCGACGCCCGAGGTTGCCCCAGTCTTAACGTAGTAGGTCACCAAGTCGCCCGAAAATACCGCGGCCTGAGGGATGGAACTAAACTCAACGTGCACCGGAACGGTCATAGAATCCTCCTAGTTGACATTTGCTTCATTCCCCGATCTTCCGTCACAGCACTAGGCTGATTAACCAGGCTACCCATAGCCCGATAAACACACCGGCGATTATTAGGTTGACGCGTCTCATCACCTTAAAAAGCGGGGTTTTCGGCTATTACGGCATCAC
>DASXNX010000008.1:0-1629 GCA_036494725.1 Steroidobacteraceae bacterium | reverse complement strand
TCTTTCGCGTAATTCGCCCGAAGCTGTTGCGCTGACTAAGCAACTGGTGTTGGCGGACCGACGCAAACGGATTCTAGAATTCGCAGCCCAGGTTGACCACGCTCGGAGTCAGGTCACGCAATCGCCCGAATATCGCGACCTTTTAGAAAAAAGCCCGAACACAGTGCGCAGGCGTGTCGAATGACCATCACACGCTTTCCCTCTCTGGCTCATTGGGGCGCTTTCACGGCTCTGGTCGAGGATGGGCGCGTCATAGGGTGCGAACCGTTTCCGCGCGACCCCGCACCGTCCGGGATGCTGGCAGCGATTCCCGCCATGGTGCACTCGCCATTGCGAATCAAGCGACCAGCGGTGCGAAAGGGTTGGCGCGAAGGCCGTGAACGCACTGGTGCTGATGAATTCCTTGAAGTGTCCTGGGACACGGCGCTGGACCTCGTAGTAGCCGAGCTGTCGCGCGTGCGTGGCCGCTTTGGTGCTGAAGCGATTTTTGGCGGCTCCTACGGTTGGTCTTCGGCGGGACGGTTGCATCATGCCCGTTCGCTTGTGCGGCGATTTTTGTTTCTAGGTGGTGGCTGTGTCGACCAGGTCGGCAACTACAGCTGGGGCGCAGCGCAGTTCCTTCTGCCCCACGTCATCGGCACCTATCAGCCCGTCACCGGTCGCGTTACTGACTGGCCTTCGCTAATAAAGCATACCCAGCTGGTGATCGCATTCGGTGGTTTGGCGTTGAAAAACGCACAAGTCACCTCAGGCGGCGCCGGGGCGCATACTTCGGAAATGTGGCTACGCCGCGCCAAAGAGGCAGGCATCGAATTCGTGGTGCTGAGTCCGCTGAAATCAGACTGTCCTGGATTCCTAGATGCGCAGTGGATCCCGATTCGTCCAAACACCGACACCGCACTCATGCTCGCAATGTCACATACGCTGGTGACACAGCAACGCCACGATCGTGATTTCCTCGAGCGCTATTGCATTGGATTTGACAACTTTCGACGCTATCTCCTGGGCGATGAGGACGGTGTCGCGAAGACCGCCGAATGGGCAGCACGAATTTGCGGCGTGCCCCCCGACACAATTATCGACCTTGCCCGCCGTGCCGCCGACTTGCGCAGCTTCATTACATGCTCGTGGTCGCTGCAGCGGGCGCACCGCGGAGAGCAGCCGTACTGGGCCGCCATCGCTCTCGCCGCGATCCTAGGGGGCATTGGACTGCCGGGCCGCGGCTTCGGTTTCGGCCACGGCTCGCTCAACGGCGTCGGTGCGCCGCGCGTTGATATTCCAGGTCCAGAACTCTCACTACCGCCCAATCCGGCAAATCGAGCAATCCCCGTCGCGCGAATCGCCGATATGCTGCTCGAGCCCGGCACGACCTACGAGTTCAATGGCCGGAACGATACTTACCCCGAGATCAAGTTAATCTATTGGGCCGGCGGCAATCCGTTTCATCATCATCAGGATCTTAACCGCCTGCGGCACGCCTGGCAGAGACCAGAAACAATCATCGTCAATGAAAGCTGGTGGACCCCGACCGCGCGACGCGCCGACATCGTCTTCCCGGCAACGACAACACTCGAACGCAATGATGTCGGTGGTTCTTCGCGCGACTCCTTCGTCTTTGCCATGCACAAA
>DASXNX010000007.1:0-1607 GCA_036494725.1 Steroidobacteraceae bacterium | reverse complement strand
GGCGGGTGCGGTTGACCCGAAAGCGCCGACTGCGCGAACGCACTCAGACTGGCGAGGCTCGCCTGCGCGGAGGACGCAGGCTGCAAGGCGGGAGTAAAGCCAAGTATCGGCCGATGATCGCGGCCGGCATCCACCAACGATTCCAGGGCATTGACGGCCAGCGCATTGAACAAGCCGTTGGTATGGGCAAGCGGTGCGCCGCCAACTATGGCGGCCGCTGAGCCGCTTTGCGTGAGCTCGTGCCCGAGACGCTTGATGACAGCGGCGCTCACTCCAGTCTGCATTTCAACCGCCTCCGGAGTGAGGTCAGGCAAGCCTGCAGACCATCCCGCAATCAGAGAGCCAGCCCGTGATCCTGCGCCTTGTGGCCCGAGCTTTTCGTTCAGGATGACGTGCGCTATCCCTAACGCGAGCGCGCCTTCGGTTCCCGGCCGGCATGGAATCCACTCATCCGTGTTGGCCCCGGTCTGCGACATGCGCGATTCCACCTGCACGAATTTTGCCCGGCGTCCGGGACGGCCCTGGCGCATCTCTCCGTAGCCGATGGACTGAGATACAGTGGAGTTCCACGTCCCCAGGAAATCGGCGCCAAAGGAGATGACATAGTCAGCCCGGCCGAGATCGAATGTGGGCAGAGCGGCGTGGCCAAAGCTCAGCAAATTCGCCTGGCGCACCACAGCCTCGTCGAAAGGCTGGTACCATACCGCCGGCGGCGCACCATAAGCCTTCAAGAAGCGCTCGACTAATTCGCGCCGCTGCCCGTGCTGCGGGCGAGCCAGAAACGCCAACGCGCCGGCGGAGTTCGATGTTTGCAGCGCGGTCAGGTGCGCGGTCAATTCCTTGATTGCATCGTCCCAGCTTATTTCCTGGAATTCGCCCGAGCCGCGCGCACCTGTGCGCTTAATGGGATGAGTAATCCGGTCGGGATGATACAGCACCTGCAGGCCAGCCTGGCCGCGCGCACAGAGCTTTCCTCGATTCACCGGATGCTGAGGATTGCCCTCGAGCTTTTTCGCCAGGCCCATCTTGATCAGGCCCTGTTGACCGCGGCGCACGACTTGGGCTTCGCCTTGCATCACGCGTACCAGCAGGCCGCACCCCGCGGAGCAAAGCGTGCACACGCTCGGCTTCCAGGTCGCAATGCCGGGAACCAGCTCTTCTTCCGGAATAAAACGGATAAGCTGTTTCTCCGCGCTGCGACAGCCTTCGAGCGTCGCCATGACACCCGAGAGAGCCGAGATCTTGATAAAGTCACGCCGTTCCATAAGAGTTCGCCGGTACCCTATGCCCTAGTAGTGGCAGGTCTCGCAATCGATCGAGACCTTCTTTTGTGTGTGGCAATTGATACAAAATCCCATGTTCAAATTCACTTTGCGTTCCGCTGTGGTCTGCTTCGTCAGATCGCTATGGCACATGGCGCAATCCACACCGGCGCGGATGTGCGGCGCATGATTGAATCGCACGTGCGCCGATTCACTGTAGTTGTAAACGCGCACCCAGGGAATCTCCTCACCGCGCGCCTTGTACCCGGCAATCTTCTTGATCTCAGGACGGTCGGTGGCAATCGTCTGGTGGCAACTCATGCAGACGTTCACCCCGGGTATACG
>DASXNX010000006.1:0-1682 GCA_036494725.1 Steroidobacteraceae bacterium | reverse complement strand
CGGCATCCCAAATTTCCCTTAGGGTTCTTCGGGTCGGCATGGCGAAGATCATGTCGCCGCGCTGTCTGGATTGGCGTACGGAACGTCGCCTTGGTCAGCATGGCACGTAGTAAGCAGGGGAGGCAACGATGCACCGATACTCTTCCAGTCCCGTCCTTGCGGCCGCCGTCTCGACGGTGGTCCTGATCGCAACGGCGCACGCCCAGCAGAAGGCGCCGCAGACAGATGCCGAGCTGATCGCCAGCGCCATGGCCGCGGCGCCGAAAAACGTCGCCGAGGACGCGACTATCGTGGCAATGGACGACAAGGGCGAAATGAGAACCCTCCGGAAGGGCACCAACGGGTTCACCTGCATGCCGGACAACCCGACGACCCCAGGCGTGGACCCGATGTGCCTCGACGCCAACGCCATGGAATGGGCGCACGCATGGATGACCCACCAGACTCCGCCGGACAAGGTCGGCTTCATGTTCATGCTCGCCGGCGGCTCGGACGCCAGCAACACCGACCCATACGCCAAGGGTCCCGAGCCAGGAAATCACTGGATCTCGACCGGCGCCCACATAATGATCGTCGGACCGGCCGTCAAGACGATGCCGGGCTACCCAAAGGCTGCGGATCCTGACGCGTCGAAGCCGTACGTGATGTGGCCCGGGACCCGTACGAGCATCTGATGATCCCGATCCGGTGACGAAGGCTGCGCTGGCCAACCTCAGTTGGTACTGAATTCCGCCGGGCAAAGTAAGATTCGCAGCGTGCGCAAATAACCGGGCGCGCCCGGTGCGACATGCTGCGCCGTGCTGTTTGCGGCACATCGGGCAGTGGCAATTGCCTGGAGGACTCAGCGGGCCATTTATCTCGAATCGCACGCCCCCGCAGCAGCAACTTCAAGGATATATTCGAGACCCCTTGCGCTGACGAAAAAAAATGACACAATATAAAGGCCGAGGAATGGTCTGCCGCGCAAAGATCTGTACCGCGGAACCGCGTGTGGGTTATCCGATGAAGTCCTAGGTGCCCCATCGGGTAGCGGACGAATTCTCTCTCAGGGCCGCGATCCGCGGCGGCAAGGCGACCATGGCGCTACCCGCTCGATTTTCGCTGCTCCATTCCGATCTGAACGATTTTCTCTTCGCCTCGGTTGGCGAAGAACAAAACGGAGTAACGCTGAGCGTTGTTTCAGCGTTGACGCGACTCGGCGTAGACCCCTGGGAAGAGGCTGCCCGGCTCACCCCCTTGCCGAAGGCGTCTGCGGCCGAGGCGCTCGCGACGCTAATTGCTCGATTGCCGATCCGTCGAACGCAATCATCGGACGATTTGGTCATCAGCCGCCGGTTGGTAGAGCTTTTGCCGGCAGATAAGCCGGCGCCTTTTCAGGGCCGCGTGCGGGCAGGAGTAGCGCGGAAGAAGTATTGGGGGGCCATGATATTGCTCGCCAGCCTTGCCCTCGCCGCCGCACTCCTCTTCAGCATGTTCTGAGCGGGTGATGGCACTCGCAACCTCGTTAGCCCGAAGGGATCAGCATGTCAGAGCACAAATATCAGGTCGGCCAGGCGGTGGAATTTTTCCCACAACGGGGTGTCGAGCATACCGCGAAGGGCCGCTTTAAAATTGTTCGCGTTTTGCTCGGCGAGCGCAATGCGCCTCATTACCGAATCAAACACGAAGTGGACGGGCACGAG
>DASXNX010000005.1:0-36304 GCA_036494725.1 Steroidobacteraceae bacterium | reverse complement strand
AATTGCTGGCAAGGTGCGTTACGCTGGTCGGGCGCAGCGCGCTCAACGCAGGCGAGTCGACGTCCTTGACGGCCTTGTCGATCACCCTGTCGATGCACTCGTGCTGCTTTTGCCGCAGGCTCATCTCCCAGTACGCGCCGTACTCGCAAACCTGATTGGCAGCAGATTCGATGCGGCGATACAGGATCTTCGCTCCGGCGGGACTTGAAATATCCAGGTCGGCATAGCTCACCGTCCGTGTGGGCAGCCCTGCGTCGGAGGCTCGGGCGGCGGCTTCCAGCGCGCACAGCGTGATTGCGCCGGCGAGGAAGAAGGTTGCCGCCCGAATCGTCGTTTGAGTCAAGTTCATGTCAATCTCCTAATTTCAAAAGTTTGGTGTCAGGTCTCGCCGCTTCGTCGTCCTCAGCGGCAGGTGTAGGTGTACGGTGCGGGGCCGGTTTATGTCCTGAAGGCGCCCTAAGGGATTGCTGAAGGATTTCTAAATGGCACTAAGACGCTGTTTTCGCGGGGCAATCCGCGGGCGTCGCGGCGCGGTATGATGGGGACCGCACAAGATCCGGAGAACAAAGTGCCGCAAGCAGCGATCTTCCCACCTTTTTTTACCGTCATCCTTCTGACGCTGGCGGTTTGGTTCTATATGTACGCGCGAAGAATCCCGTTCATCCAGAGCAGCAACTTAAAACCCGATCAGCTCACTCCACTCGAGCTGGCGCGCATTTCGCCGCCGGAGGTTGCCAACCCGTCGGACAACCTCAAGAACTTATTTGAGATTCCTACCCTCTTCTATGCGCTCGTGTTGTATCTCTATGTGACCATTCAAGTTGATTTGACCTTTGTCATTGCGGCCTGGGTATTTGCCTTGTTCCGTGTGCTGCACAGTGCGGTGCATTGCACCATCAATGTCGTCATGCTGAGATTTTTGCTGTACGTGGTGTCCACGGCAGCATTGTGGTTCATCGCCTTTCGAGCGGCGCTGCATCTACTCGTCGCATGACGCCCGAGATTCGAGCCTTTGAATTTGCCACCGGCCTGTTCGCGGTTTTGATCGGACTCGCCGTGGCGGATATCGCTTCCAGTTTTCATCGTCTGGCACGCAGCAAGGAGCCGGTCAGGTGGGACCCGCTGTCGCTGATCGCCGCTCTTTACGCCCTGTGTCTCGTGGTCGTGATGTGGTTCGATTTATGGGGTGTGCGCAATTTTGCTGCGACTCGAACCTTTTTCTTCTACTTGTCCCTCATCGCCGAATTCTTCGTGCTTTATTTGATTGCCGCGGCGAGCCTGCCCGATGAGCCGGGCGATGGCGATTTGCGCGCATACTATGCACGGAATCGCCGATATTTTTGGATACTGGTCACGTTATTTCAGTTTCAATATGTGGTCGATGGCCTCTACTTTGCCCGCTCGGAAATTGGCCGATTCTCAACCGGGACGCTGGTGCTGATCTTTACTCTCATGTTCGCGCCTCTCGCCGTCTCGATTGTCTTGCTTTGCGCTAAATCTCGAATAATTCACTACTTGGGTCTGGTTCTGCTGTTTGCCATCATGGCGCTGCACTATGGACCCGCGTCGATCAATTAAGGGGATAGGATCAGTCATGTACTCACGGATAGCGTGATGAAATCGCTGGGCAAAAGGCCGCAAGGCGCACGGCTCGAGCGCATCAAGGCATCGCCGCGTTGGGCCGGCGACCGGTTCCGCAACGTCCACCCCATCGCCCCGGGACTGCGCGACCCCAATGCCACCATGCCCTCTCTGGGCGACTTTCTGTGCGGTGGCGAGCGTCGGGTGCCGCAAGCGCCGCTGCCCTCGCTGAATCCGCTCGAAATATGGACCCAGCCGCCGGCCACCGGTCTGCGCGTTACCTGGCTGGGCCACTCGACGGTGCTGATTGAGATCGATGGTCTTCGTGTACTCACCGATCCGGTATGGGGCCCGCGCGCATCGCCTTCGCGGCTCGCCGGACCCAAACGCTTTCAGCCGGTACCGGTTGCCCTGCGCGCGATGCCGCCGGTGGATCTGGTGATCGTCTCGCATGATCACTATGACCATCTGGACTACCCGACCATTCGCGAGCTCGCGAAGCTCAATGTGCCCTTCGTGACATCCCTCGGTGTGGGAGCACATCTTGAAGCCTGGGGTATACAGACCGGGCGCATCACCGAACTCGATTGGTGGGAATCGTACATGTTGCCGAACACGTCGCTGCGCGTGACCGCCGCCCCGTCGCAGCACTTCTCCGGACGCGGCTTGAAAGACCGCAATGCGACACTGTGGTCTTCAATGGTCATCCGTTCGCAGCGGCACGCCGTGTTTTTTAGTGGCGACACCGGCCTTACCACTGAGTATCAAGCCATCCGCGAGCGGCTCGGGCCCTTCGACCTTGTCATGTTGGAGGTAGGGGCATATCACCCGGCGTGGGGCGACATCCATTTGGGACCCAAGAACGCGCTGGAGGCACTCGCCCTGCTCGGCGGAGGGCCCTTCCTGCCGGTGCACTGGGGCACGTTCAGTCTCGCAATGCATGCTTGGGACCAACCCGCGGAAATGCTCATGGATCTGGGAGCGAAGGCCGGCGCGCAGCTCATCATGCCGCGCCTCGGGGAGGCCGCGGAACCATTGCACGTTGAGAAAGTCTCGCCGTGGTGGCGGGACGTCGACTCGATCTCGCAGAAATTGAATCCCGGTGCGCCGGAAGCAACCACCTTGCCCGAAGCCATGTCCTGGCCCATCGACTAGCGCGCTAAATCGGCGTCCGATTGACCGCGACGCTCAGCGATTCCTTTTGGCTTTTCTCCCACATCGCGCACACCGTCTCTATTTCTGACCGCCCGAGCGATCCCGGCATCGCCTGTTTGACGATGACCGCAGCAGGACTGAGTGCGAGCGATTTTAACAATGAGCCTTGCGCAATTTCACCCGTGTAGAACGAGATGTCGAGAGCTGCGGTGCGGAATCCCGTGCAGTCATACATGTTGAGAGTGGCCATCGATAAGTAGGGCCCCACGGCCGTTTGACTGCTCTGTTGAGGCGTCGCAAAGCTCGTCAGGGTCCAAGCGGTCAGTCGCCCGGCGCGAATGCGGACACTGTTCGTGTCGACATAATCTGCGAATCCATCACCGCGCCCGATCACCATCCAAGCGGGCTCGCCGGCAGTGCTCGCATGGGGTGAGGCCAGCATTGCCACGGCAAGGAAAGCAAGAAAGGCCGGTTGGCGCATGCGTCCAAATTAACGCATGCACCAGAATTTTCTGTGATTCGAGTCAAGGGGCGCCCTTTTTATCGCAGTGCAAAGGCCCGTTCATTTAACAGTTGCCTACCACACCGCGCAGCGCTCGGCCTCCGGACGCACCATCGGCGCATCTGCTTTGCAGGCGAACGCCTCGCGAAATGCCGGCAGGTTGGACAAAGGTCCATTGACGCGGTACTTCGCGATGGGGTGCGGGTCGCCTTGAACCATCGTTCGCTGAGTCTCGAGTCGGGTCTCATCGCCTCGCCACTGACCCCAGGCCAGGAAGAATTGCTGCTCCGGCGTGAATCCGTCGATGGTGGGCTCCGCACCCTTCCCTTCGCGCGATTTCTTATAAGCAAGGTAAGCAAGCTTCAACCCGCCGAGATCGCCGATCGATTCGCCCAACACCAACTTGCCGTTGTGGTGAATGCCCGGCTCGATGAAATAACTGTCGAACTGTTTGATCACGCACTGGCCGCGCGCCTCGAATTTCTTGTGATCCTCGGGCGTCCACCAATTGCTGAGGCGGCCCTGCGCATCGAACTGCGCACCTTCGTCATCGAATCCATGGCTGATTTCGTGGCCTATGACCACGCCGATCGCGCCGTAGTTGGCGGCGTCGGTGGCGGAAGCGTCAAACGCGGGCGGCTGTAAAATGCCGGCCGGAAACACGATCTCGTTCAACTGCGGATCGTAGTACGCATCCGAGGTAGGGGGAGTCATTCCCCAGCGGCCGCGATCCACCGGCTTACCCGCCTGGGCGCGATCGTCGGCGACGTTCCAGCGCGAAGCGGCCGCCACGTCCTGCCAATACAAAGCGCGCTCGATTTTCAGTCCGTGATAATCCTTCCATTTGTCCGGATAGCCGATTTTGGGATTGAAGGTCGCCAGTTTCTCCATCGCCTTGGCCTTGGTCTCCGCGCTCATCCAATCGAGGCCGCTGACGGTGTCGTGCATGGCCAGCAGTATGTTCCTGACCATATCCTGCATTCGCGCCTTGCTGGCGGGCGGGAAATACTTGTCCACATAAGCGCGCCCGAGCGCTTCGCCGAGCTGGCTGTCGGCAGCCTCCGCGCAGCGCTTCCATCTCGGCTTCATTTCGGTAGCGCCGCTGAGATATTTTCCATAGAAGGCGAAGTTCGCTTCAACGAAGGGGCGAGAAAGCGAATTGGCTGCTCTGTGCAGCACCTGCCATTCCAGATAGCTGCGCCATTGACTGAGCGGCGTTGACGCCAGCTCCTTGTCGACTTGCTGCAGGAACTTCGGCTGCGGCACATTCAGGTCGGCGTGCGCCAACTTGGCGTCGTCGAAGTAAGCGGCCCAGTTGAAATCGGGTGCCAGGGCAGTGATGCCGGCGAAGCTCGTCTTATGGTCCTGCTGCGTCGGGTCGCGCAGCGAAACATTGTCGAGCGAAGCTTCCGCGAGGCGCTTCTCAAAGGCAAACACCGTGGCCGCTTCAGCAACGGCATCCGCTGGCGTCGAACCCGCCAGGACGAACATCTGTGCCACATGCTGCCGATATTTCTCGCGGGCTTCCACAAAGCGCGGCTCGGACTTCACATAGTAGTCGCGGTCGGGCATGCCGAGTCCGGCAGCGTCCACCTGAGCGATAACCTGGGTCGGATTATGCAGCTCAGGCTGCGAATACACGGCAAATGGCACAAAGATGCGCATTTCGTGCAAGCTCCCTATTACTCGTTCGAGATCGGCTTTGGTCTTGATTGCGTTGATCTGGTCCAGCAGGGGCTTTACCGGCGCGATTCCCAGCCGGTTGATCCGCTCTTCGTCCATGCACGCTGCGTAGAAATCGCCTGACAGCTGCTCGGGGCTGCCGCTCGGCCAATCCTTGCGGCTGGACAAGCCGACGAGAATGTCCCGCACATGCTCCTTGTTGAGCTCGCCGGACTTCCAGCGCCGGCTCCAGCGGTCCATGTAGTCCGGAATGGCGTTCGCCTTGCGCCACGCGCCATTGGCATAGTCAAAGAAATCGGTGCAGGCAGCGCCGCTGCGATTGATGTCTTCGGAAATAATGCCGTGTTGAGCCGCGGTCGAGATCGAGGCAAAAGCCAGAAGCGCGATGGCGAGGATTCCGGTCTTGATCATGGTAGCCTCAATGGTTAGCTGAAGGTAAAGTATATCGCGCCCAAGGAACACACATGATTTTCGAAACCGTATCCTCGGGCGGTTGCCGCTCTTATCTGATCGGCTGCGAGGCAACCTGTGCCGCGGCCCTGATCGATCCGGAGCTCAGTCAAATCGACCGCTACACGGCGTTGCTCGCGCGGGACGGCCTGCGTATTCATTATTTGATTGATACCCACACGCACGCGGATCATTTCTCGGCGACGCGTGAGCTGGCTCGCCGGCTCGACGTACCTGTCGTCATGCATCGCTTGAGCCCCGCGCCCTTCGTCGATCTGCGTCTGGAGAACGGCGAATTGCTGGCGGTCGGCCACCTGCGTCTGCAATCGCTGCATACACCCGGCCACACACGAGATTCAATGTGTCTCATTGTCGACGATCGCGTATTCACCGGCGACACGCTCTTGATTGGCGCAACCGGGCGAACGGACCTGCCCAGCGGCGATGCGGAGGCTCTATTCGACAGTCTGTTCACGCGCCTGCTCAAACTCGATCCCGCCTTGTTGGTATTTCCGGCTCATGAGTACAAGGGACGGTCCCATTCCACGCTCGGCCAGGAGCAGGCCGAGAATCCACGTCTGCAGAAAACCGAGCGCGGTGCATTCGTCGAAATGATGCACAACCTCAATCTCACGATGCCCACTCACATTACTGAAGCATTGAGAACGAACATGAGCGGAGGAAAGACGGTTGCTCAGATGCTGTCCGATGCGGCGGCGATCGTGCCTTTCATGTCTCTCGCGCAGCTGAAATTGCAGCTCCAAAATACAGACCACGATTTGATCGTGTTGGACGTGCGCGAACGCGACGCCTACGAGTCCGGGCACATTCCTCAGGCCCTGCACTTGCCTCGCGGACAGCTCGAATTGCGCGTCAACGACGAACTGAAGGATCCGACCCGGCGCATTCTGGTCTATTGCGAGTTCGGCCGGATTTCCACTCTCGCGGCGGCAACGCTTCGAACGATGGGTTTCCAGGGAGCCGTGGCCTTGGACGGAGGCATGAAGGCGTGGCGCGAAGCAGGCAATACCGTCTCAGGCGTTACGGATCGCAGTTCAGTCCAAAGCAGGTAAAAAGTTCCGCCCTCCCCAGCTTCGTAACGCGCAACGCGCGATTGTCCAGATCCTTCACAAACCATCTTCGTCGCAAGGCCGCATGCAATAGCGCGGCACCCACGCCGCCGCCGATGTGGGGCCGCCGTTCGCTCCAGTCCAGGCAGGGGCACGCCAGACGGCGGCGCGCACCGCGTACCGCCTCCACGTCAACACCCAAAGACGCCATCCCGCGCCACCCTAAGGCCGTCACGTGATAACTCGAACCGCTGCGCGCATCGCGGGTCAGCCACCTGCTCTTTAACAGTCGGTCGTGCAGCGACACCGCAATTGTGCCGGCCATGTGGTCATAGCAGGTGCGCGCCCAGCGCAGGCGCGAGGGGGTACCGGGGACAAAAGGCGCCGGCGGCGATGTGCTCAGCACCAACAAAGCTTCCAGCGCAGCCGCCACGCGCTCATCTGCAAGACTGTAGTATCGGTACCTTCCCTGCGCGGTCAACTTCACCAGTCGCCGCTCCCGCAGGCGCGCGAGATGAACACTGGCCGTCGACGGGCTGACCTCGGCTACGACCGCAAGCTCGGTGCTGGTGCGCGCATGACCATCCATCAGGCAGCACAGCATTCGTGCGCGCGCCGGCTCGGCGATCGCCGCGGCGATGTACGCAACAGAGGCATCCGTCGGTCCAGCATCCATACTTTGATGGTAGACGAAGTGAGGTCTGCGGTACAGGACCAGAATGCGCGCATGGACCCCAAAAGCCCGGTCGACGCGGTGACGCATCGCGACCCTTATTCGTACTACGAACGGCTGCTGGCGGACTCAGCGTTGCAATACGATGAGCGCCTGCAATTGTGGATCGCTTCGCAGGCGGCGACTGTTTCCGAGGTCTTCGCCAATCCGGCATGCCGTGTCCGGCCGATGAGCGAGCCGGTTCCGGCAAACCTTGCGGGATCATCGTCGGGAGAAATTTTCGGCCAATTGGTTCGAATGAACGACGGAGCGAAGCATGAGCGCCCCAAGCTAACGCTCGGGCGCGCGTTGGCCTCATTGCCCGATGCCGATGTAAAAATGCGTGCGCAACGCATCGCGGCTCGCACGCTACCTTCGGCGACGGACATGGCGGCCCTCTCCTCTTGGTTGATCGATACCCCGTTGGCCATCCTTGCTGATCTGCTGGGATTCGCCGGGCACGAGGCAGCCATGTTGGCCGCTTGGACGCGTGAATTCGCCGCCTGCTTCTCTCCGTTGAGCACCGCCGATCAGCTGTCCGCGGGGAGTAAGGCAGCATCTGCCCTGGGTTCGAAGATGCAGTCTTTGTTGCGGTCGACTCCCGCACGATGCGATTCCTTGGTCGCACGAGTTCGCACTGAGGCCGACGTCGCGGGATGGTGCGATGCCAATGCTATTGTCGCCAATCTCGTCGGCACGCTGACCCAGACCTGCGAGGCGACGGCGGGATTGATCGGCAATTCCATCGTGGCACTCGCCACTCTGCCGCGGCTGCTCGGCGAAGTCCGCCGCGACACGGATGGGTGGGCCCAGCTGGTACACGAGACCAGCCGCTGGGATCCTCCCGTGCAGAACACGCGCCGATTCGTGGTCGAGAGCACGAGCATTGCCGGAGTCGGCTTGCAACCGAACTCGGCGATTCTGCTTGTTCTGGCTGCCGCGAACCGGGATCCCTGTGCAAATCCGCGTCCGCAAGAGTTTCTGCTGCATCGGCCGAATCGCTGCGTTTTCACGTTCAGCCGCGGTGCGCATTCCTGCCCGGGCGAGTCGTTGGCGCGCAACATCGCTGCCGCGGTTTTGGCGACGCTATTCGCCGGCGTGCCCGATGGCTGGGTTTCGCAGCTGGCCTGGTCGTGGAGACCATCAGCCAACATTCGCCTGCCGGTCTTCGAGTCTTCGGACTAGCGCGACGCCAGCGGCGCGGGCGCCGCATCGGGCACCGAGGCTGCTGCGGGAGGCGCGCCGTATGTCACGACCAGGCGCGCACTGTAGGCCTGTTCGCCGTCCCAAGATGAAAAGTTCGTGCACACCTGCTTGGTCTGCTCGGATTCGCTTCGCTCAAAGGTGGCATCGGCAAAGCGAGCACGCCCAAGGTCCTGGCCGGGGACGACGCGACTTTCGGCCCACGGCTGCACTGAGCTCTCCGGCCGTGCGTACAGAACCGTCTCGGTGACTGCCGCGGATGATGGCACGCTCCCGCACAGTGTCACCCGCATGGCCTCCTGCTCGGAGCAAACGGTCGCCGCATCCGGGGCGCCGGCAGCTCGGCAGGACCCGACCGTTGTGGTCACGGTGACAGCTTGGCCGGTTGTCGCATGCTCGCGCGGCGCATGTTCGCCCGAGGTCGCGCGTTCCAGCCGCTCCGCCGTGGCACTGATTCGCGCGACTTGCGCTTGAAGGTCGCCGCGCAATATTGCCGTCTCGCGGTCCGATCGGCTCATCAGGTATTGCGACAGCACGAAACCACCCACCATCGCGGCGATCAGCAGTAAAAATACCGCGAAGACCGGGCCGCGGCGCGACTTCTTCGTTGCCGGCACGCCGCGCGCGCGCTCCGATACTTCTTTGCGCCAGGCCATGCGTAACTGGGCCAGTGCACCGATGACGGTGCCCGCGGCGGCGACTGCGGTGGCGGACACCTTGGCGTCTATATCGAACAGATTCATGGGCGCACCAATGATCCAGGGCAACACGCCTCTGCAAGTAAGGTAACCCCGGAGCGCTGTCTGAAAATGGGAGGCAGTTCCGGTTTTTTGAACAGACCTCGGTTTTGGGTCTAACCTAGGCAGGCGGCACAGTACGTGCTCCCTATAAGGCGACCCTCGATGAGGCAGATCTACATTACCGGGCAGGGTGGCCCGGAAAAATTGCAGATACGCGAAGCACCGGACCCGCAGCCGCAGGGCGATGAACTGCGGATACGCGTCAAGGCGAGCGGCATTAACTTCGCCGACATCATGGCGCGCCAAGGATTGTATCCAGACGCACCCAAACTACCGTGCGTCGTCGGATACGAAGTATCGGGCGTTGTGGACGCCGCCGGGCCCGCAGCGTCCCAGGACTGGATCGGCCGCGACGTGATCGCACTGACGCGCTTCGGAGGCTATGCGGATACGGTGGTGGTGCCCGAGAAGCAGGTTTTCGGCAAACCCGCGTCATTGAGCTATGAGCAATGCGCGGCGATTCCGGTAAATTATCTGACCGTATGGCAGCTGCTCGTGGTCATGGGCTCGCTCTCCGCCGATGAAACACTGCTGATCCACAATGCCGGCGGCGGCGTGGGCCTCGCTGCCATCGACGTGGCTCGTCATATCGGCGCGAAAATCATCGGCACCGCGAGCAGTAGCAAGCATGCGTTCCTCAAGGAGCGCGGCCTGCAGGATGCAATCGACTATCGCAGCCAGGATTGGTCCACGGAGCTGGCGCGTATGACCGGCGGCCGAGGTGTCGAGCTGATCATCGATCCCATCGGTGGTGGCCATTGGAAAAAGAGCTACAAGGCCTTGCGCCATACCGGACGGCTCGGCATGTTCGGCGTCTCCGCCGCTTCCGACTCGGGTAAGTTTGCAACCTTAAAACTGGTCGGGGCTGCGCTCGGGATGCCGTTCTTTCACCCACTGGCACTGATGAACCAGAACCGCGCTGTCTTCGGAGTCAACGTGGGGCACCTGTGGCATGAGCAGGAAAAGATCCGATCGTGGATGGATAAGTTGCTTGAGGGCGTCGCCCGAGGCTGGGTGCGTCCTCATGTCGACAGGTCATTTCCCTTCGCTCAGGCGGGCGAGGCTCATGCGCACATCGAAGCGCGCAGAAATATTGGCAAAGTCGTATTGACTCCGTAGGGTGGCCGCATTGCGCATCGCAAGTGTGGGTCATGCGGTCTTTGCGGCGACCATGATCGCTCTCGGAATTCTGGGCCTGATCAAAGGCGGCTTCGCGCCGATATGGGACTCGGTGCCCAAGGCTCTACCCGGCCGCGAGGCACTGGCCTATCTCTGCAACTTCATCTCCCTGATATCCGGCATCGGGCTGCTATGGCGGCGCACTGCCCCTACAGCAGCCCGCGTGCTGTTCACCTATCTCTTTCTATGGATGCTGTTGTTCAAGGTGCGCAACATCGTTTTTTCGCCGCTTATAGAAGGTTCTTATCAAAACTGGGGCGAGACCGCGGTGATCGTGGCGGGTGCCTGGATACTGTATAGCTGGTTCGCGTCCGCCTGGGACAGGCGCTGGCTCGGTTTCGCCATCGGCGACGCGGGCGTGCGCGGCGCAAGGTTGCTCTACGCACTGGCCATGATCGCCTTCGGCCTTTCTCATTTCGTGTATCTCAATTTGACCACGCCGCTGGTGCCCGGCTGGCTTGGGGCGCCGATGTTTTGGGCGTATTTCACCGGCTGTGCCTACCTCGCCGCGGGCGTGGCCATGCTCATCGGTGTCTACGCACGTCTGGCAGTCGCACTCTCTGCCTTGCAAATGGGGTTATTCCTTCTCTTGATATGGGTACCCATCGTGGCCACCGGAAACACTAGCGATGTCCAATGGGGCGAAACGCTGGTCAATGTGGCACTGGTCGCCGGCGCTTGGGTAGTGGCCGATTCCTACCGCGCTATGCCTTGGTTCGCCATGGGTAAGCGCACTGCCTAACTGACTTCGTTGTAGAGCCGCACCACCTTCATGGGCAGGATTACGTCCTTCCAATCTGCGACTTCCAAGCGCCATACGGTCGAGCCGTCAGTCCTGCGCTCGCATTCGGTGAATCCGAGCTTGCTGTAATGTTCTTCGACCAAACGGTTGCGTTCGGTCGGGCGATAGGTGCCGATGAGACCGCCAACGCCGAGTATGCGCGCCTGGGTCACCAGCTCTTGCAGCACCGCTTGTTCGACTCTGCGTCCCAGCACCCGGCAGCTCATGAGCCAAGTGTCAATCTGCCATACGCCGGCGTCTCGCCGGCATATGACCACGCAGATCATGCCGTTGTCGCCAAATGTATCGACCAGGCGAACCTGCAGCGTGAAGCAATTCGGATCGGCTTCGATTTCACCGACTTGGGCTTCGCCGTAGCGCCGCGTGGTCAGATTGAACTGATTGGACTTGCCTATCAGCTGCGCTATGCGGGCTCGTCCGACCTCGTCGAAAGGCTGGAACGTAATCGTCATGTCGAGGGTTGCCAGGTAGGCGTCGAGATCGCCGGTAGAGCGCTGCAGTGCGACCCGGCGCGCATTGTCCTGATAGAAGCCGGCACGCTTCTGGTCCTCGGGCGAATACGTGATCGCCTCGAAATAGCCTGCCGCCAACAGCGTCCGCACATAGAGAGCGGGATCGTCCGGCAGTTCCGGCACCGCGACTTCGGGCAGCATGTCACGGACCAAGCGCCGTTCCGCGGGGTTGTCGTCGAGAAACACCATGGACTCCAGTCCCAGGGAAAGTTCTGCCGCAATCGCTCGTATGTTGGTGGCCTTATCATTCCAATTGGCTTGAAACACCGCCAGATGATGCTCGCGCAGCAGCATCTCCGGGTGCTTCTGAAATGGTAGACGCGCCGTCTCGTCGTTGTTCTTGGAAGACACGGCGAGGACGATGCCGCGTTCGCGCAGCGCCAAAGCCGTGCGCTGGATCTCCAAGTGGGCTTCCCCCTGTGGATCGCCCTGCCCGAGCACGATGCCTTCCAGTCCGTCATCGCCGATCACTCCGCCCCATAGCGTGTTGTCCAAGTCCAGAACCAGGCAGCGCCGGCTCTTGCCGCGCAATGCCGCGATCAGGCGGCAGGCGAGGTCCGCGTAAATGGGCAGGAAACCATTGGCAAATGGAATCTTGCCGATGTTCCAGAGATTCGAATCGTGCCAGGCCGAGAGTCCGACGGTTTCGGCGAGGCCGCCGACGTCGAGAAGCAGGTCTTGTTTGCCGGCCAGAGTTGTCGCCAGGGCGCGATTGAACAAATCGATGATATTGCGGGAGGTGCCGGGCAGCCCCAAATCAAGACTGCCGAACGTTGCTTCCACGGGTCTGGCAAGAGTCTGAAAAATACAGCTCGCGCCGGAATTCTCGCGCAGCCCATCGCGTATCACCCGCAAATGATCTATCGCGGCGGCCACCGCCGCCTCGGCCGCGGCGTTATCTCCGTAGGGAACGCCCAGCGCCAGACCGCGATAATCAATTGCCACCAGCACGGCATCAGCACGCGCGCGATTGATGGTCGAGTCCGGAGCCAGCGCTTCTTGCATCACTTGTCCGTAGTTTGCCTCGATGCACTCGAGCGCAATGCCGTGCCGTGCCGCCGTTGCGGTCAACGCCGGAACCATGAAATGCGAAGTGGCGTTGCTGATGATGCCAAGCCGAAACGGAATCAGCGGCCGCAAGCGATCGGGAGTCGCACGCAGCGACTCGACGGAGTTGGACAGCTTCACCAGTTTGTTTTCGTCGAGGGCGAAGGATGCAAGAGCGCGTATCTCGCGGCCGGCCTCGCCCTCGAGATCGCGCAGAGCTCGGCAGCGCTTGGAAAAATCATCGGACGGCCGCGGCAGCCATTGCAATTCGGTATACAGCTGTTCACTCATTTCGACGACGATCGCTAGCGCGCGACGGCTTGGGCCTGTTTGTCCCTGGTGAGCGCAATAAGATCCCCGACGTTCTTCAGGCGATTCATCTCGACGGGCGAGAACTTGACGCTGAAGGCCTTTTGCACCGATAAAATCAGCCGGATGTGCGCCAGACTGTCCCAACCATCGACGTCGTCTGCCGTCATTTCGGGCTTTAGCTCCAGATCATCGTCGTCGAACACCTCGCGAAATACCGAAGTTAAACCGGTGAGGATCGGGTCTTGCATACGTTCTCCGTTCAAGTTCTCGATTCGGGGGCGCCGGCAATGATCTCGATGATGCCGACGCCGGTAATGTTATAAAACGACACCTCGATGCCGTCGAAGAGCAGCGCCGGCTGGGCGATTCCGAGAGGCAGCACTTCCAGTCCCGCCGATTCCAACGCCACCAGCGATGCTTCGACGTTCTTCGAGGTGTAGCACAGGTGATAAATCATACTGTCGCTCTTTTTCAGCATGCGATCGATGGGTGAGGCCTCGGTTCCCGGCCAGATCACCTCGACATCCGGCATGCGGTCATGATGCCGCATCGCCAAGTTGACCTTCTGCAAGGGGTCGTAGCAGCTGCTGCCGGCGCGATAACCCAGATCACTCAAATAGCGAAACGCCGCTTCGGGCGACCTCACCGCCAGGCCGAAATGGTGGAATTCGAGTCCGTAGGAATTCATGTGTGGGCTCGTTGCAGTAGTGCCGCTATCCGGCTCGCCCAAAGCGGGGTGACTCGAGGCTTGGGATGAACTTCATCTGAAAAATCAAGGTCGTCGTTCTGGTCGGCCATCTCCAAATAACTGAAGCCCGGCTTTCCTTGCAAGACGGAGAGGAGCGCCTTCTTCCGATACAAATAGCTCGCATAGAACGGGGAGCGCTCGGCGTGCCAACGCGGGATTGGAAGATCCACGAGCACCACCTCACTGCCCTGTGCCAAAGTCCTGGCAACCAGGTCGCGCAGCACCGAGAACTGCTCCTCGGAAATCGTTCCGTCGCTGTGCATCTGTCCCTTCCAATACTTTAGGGCAAGCTCGCGATCCGCCTCGGAGACGATGCTCGCATTGCGCTCCGCGTCTGTGCGACGCGGCGGCTTTCCCGATAAGCGTTCGCGCAGTCCCTTGCTGGCGAGGCGCGACAATTCGTCGAACACCAGGTAAGGATGTATGAGCATTACCCCGACAGACAGCTCATTTGAGGGGAGGATTTGCCGGGGTCCGGTGTCGCTACGCCGGTAGAAACCATACCGATAGCGCTCGATGTCAATATCGGTATCGCCTTTATGGCGATCCGGTGTTGCCCAGCGGAATCCGTCCTCAACGAACATGCCATACCACATGCCAATCACAAAGGTGGTGCGCCGGCGTGCTGCAGGATCCTGCAGGTCCTGCACCAGATCGACGATCTGGGCCACTTGAGTCATGTTCGATCCGTTCACCGAGAGATTGTCGACTTCCGAGGACGGCACGAGCGGCTGTACTTCCCGCTGCTTGAATCCGACCGCGGTATTCGACGCGCCGATAAAGACGACCCGACTTGCATCGGGCCTGACGGCCGCGCGATTCAAGAACACGTATTTTGGATCGGTTATGAAAATCGAGTCTTCGGCAAGACTGGAATTCAGGCCTCTCCCATCATGAACTGCGGGCACCAGCGCGTACGACAACGCCAAGAGGATGACATATATCCCAACCAGTGCGCCCAACAGGTACATGGTCTGCTTCAAAATCGCGCGCATCTCAAAAGGCCTTATAAACGAATTCCGGGGCTTTGTGGAAAAATGCACTTACCGCAAAGATCAGCAGGACTTCGCTTGCCAGCACGACGTTTCGTGCGGCGACGCCGGCCGCGCTCAACCCTTGCAGTCGCCGCGCCAGTGCGCCGAGCACGCGGCCGGTGCGATCTACCGCAATTCCGCCAAACGCAGCCACCAGCGTTGTGCCGGCCAGTGCCAGGACAATGCCTGCGATGCCGAGCCGCTGCGCCAACAGCGACAATTGATGCATGTTGACCCAAAGACCGGTGACGGCGAGCGCGAAGAAGGCGAACAGCAGTCCGCGCGCCAAGCTGGCGTAGGCCAATGACTCGCCGACCGACCTATAGCGCTTCTTGCCGAGACGATTGGTCATGAAAACCTGCCAGAGCTTGTTGAGACTCGCGCCGGCACCCATGACCAAGCCATAAATCACGAATACGCCGGTCGAACCATGCCATACACCCATCACAAAAAACGTCACGAAAAACGCAATCACCCCGAGGTAGGGGAGCATCGCCGGCGCCGATACGTGGGCTGCCAGCAATTTCATCAGCGGATTGAACAAGTATGTCTTGAACCATTCCGAGAGGGTCATATGCCAGCGGGCCCAAAATTCAAAAATATTGCGCGCTGAAAAAGGCCGGTCAAAGTTCTCGGGCAGGCTCTGCCCCAGCAGCCAGCCGATACCGATGACGATGTCCATGTAGCCGGAGAAGTTGTAGTACAGGTAGAACGTATAGGCGACGGCGCTCGCGGCGTACTGCGCCGCATAGCGCCAGCCGGATAGCGGCGTGGTATCGGCAAGCACCGTGGCGGAAAGCGCCGCGAATACATAGTTGGCCACCGCGGACACCACGGCGAGCTTGACGAATCCTTTAATGATCCGATGAAACGCCGCGAAGGCGAGTGTTTCATCGACTTTGCGCCCGAGCTGCTCGAGGTTCGCCACGTATTCGTCCGAGCGCTGAATCGGCCCTGACACGAAACTCAAAAAGTTGCAGGTGAAATTAAAAAAATGCAATGGCCCGAGGCGCGCACCCTTCTCCCCGCCGGCACTATCGATCACCATTTGCAAGATACGGAACAAGATATAGGAGAGCCCTATCTGCAGGTATAGGAATGGCAGACCGAATCCGGCCGGTAGAAATGTGTAGCGCTTGAGCACCACGAAAATCACGACAATCAATGCGACGCTGAACCCCAATATCCACGGCCTGGCCCAACGCGCCACCCAGCGCGTGGCCGCGAAGCCCAACACGAGAAAGCCGGCGAGCGGCGCCAATTGCTCCGGTGATTGCACGAAGCTTGCGATAAACGCGAGATTCGCAATCAACAGCACCCACAATCGGTAACGCGGCGCGCCCAAGGCATTGAAGATCAGTACGGTGACTGCAGCGAATGCGAGATAGATCGACGACGTGAAATCCATGGCGGCTGTGGATAGATCGGCGGTGTCAGCTTTTTAGTGCACTTACCCTGATGCTCTTTACAACCATCTCGGAGGGGTAATCGGACTGAATCAGATCCGAACCGGCCGCGAGTCGGTCCGGCGCGATACTGTCGATGGGTTGCACATTCAATTCATTGAACGGCCACTTACCGCCGACCGCGAACTGGACGATCAAGTACATGTTTTGTTGCAGAGACGGCGGCGTAGGCTGTTGCCAGTAAGCCTTGCCGTCGTACGATGCAGTCATGGTGTCCGGCGTCCAATCAAGATCAAACTGGTGAAAGCCCACCGAGGGGTCGCTGCCAAGATCCGCCCACTTGCCCAACCCGCCCCCCGGAGTTCCCTTCGGCACTATTACGCCAAAGTGAAGTTGCTGTTGATGCTTCCCCCATGGCATCGCTTCGAATATATCGATCTCGGGCGGCCACTGATGCGATTCCGGCAACAACCAGAGACCTGGCCATGAGCCACGCGCGGACGGCAATTTGGCAGTCATGCTGATTTGGCCGAACGTGAAAGATTTTCGGGACAGCAGCATGCCCGACCCGAATCGTCGATAGCCGCCGATTTGATAAGCCAGCTGTTGCTCCGCCTTCAACAGCGAAGCCTTGATGTGCAAACCGTCCGGCTGAATTGAAAAGGGGTCGTAACGCAGCGCGACGGGAACGGTAGCTCCCTTGACCCTGGTAATAAGCGGCGTGACATAGGTTTGGCATTCGGAATTGCCCGCGAGCCAGTTGGTGCCGTCCCCATAGCTCTCCGGCCATTTGGTCCCCGGCCAGAATGTGAATGCCCATCTGCTGGAGTCGGGATACAGCTTTTTGCTTCCGTCCGGCATCGTAATTTCTACACCCCGAAAATCATCCTCGATGATGGCAGATGATTTCGCCCCGCTTCGCGCGTCGCCGGAAGGAGACAACTTGGGCGTGTCGGGCGATGCTGCAAGACAGTGCGTTGCCGGAAGCAATATGCTCGAACTCGAAGCGGTGTAAATAAGAAAATTGCGCCGATTCATGTAATCAATCTCCTACATTTATTAGGAAAATCGCCGGATCGTTGCAATACACAAACTTCAGATCATATGAACATTATTTCGCTCTAGACTCAATCCGGTGATTCAGACACACTGGATTCAGAACCTAAGGAGCTGCCGCGTTACGCCCGCACAACGCGAGTAAGCTCGGGCAGGCAATGGCGTTCGAGGCTTGATCACACTAATTGTTCCCACCCGCAATCGTGCGCACACCCTGCGTCTCGTGGCACCGAGCTACTTTGCCCAGGATGGCGTCGGCGAGTTGATCTTCGTCAGCGATGCAGGCGACGACGACACGCCCGCGGTAATCGCAGCCATTGCCCGGCAGTTTCCCGACAAAGTGTCGCGCATGCTGCGCAATACAACCCGGCTGGGAGCGTCGCAGTCCCGCAACGTCGGCGTTGCGGCCAGTACCAATGAGTTCATCTTGTTTTGTGACGATGACGAATATCTCGAGGCCGGGTACGCGCGAATTCTGCTTCACAAGTTGCAGTCGTTTAATGCGGGCGCCGTTTCGGGTCGCCGCATCTACTTGATGCCTGGCGAGAGCAAGGCGGATGCACTGCAGCGGTTCGGTTCGGGTATAGGCACCTCAAAAACATTTCGGCCGCTGCTTTGTGAATATGTGAACGGCGCAAAATTTACCGGCGACATAGCAATTCCGTTTACCAACGCAATAATCCTGACGAGGAAGGAATTGCTCCGGCAATTTCCGTTCGACAGCTACTATGCCAAAGGCAACGGCTATCGCGAGGAGACCGATTTTCAGATGAATTTATTCGTGCAGGGATTCGATATCCGCGTCACAAACGACTGCCATAGCTTTCATCTACCCCTTTCCCAGGTTCGTACGGGAGGCCAGCGAACCGCGCCGTTCAAGCGTCTCTATTGGTCGATCTTTTATACGCACTATTTTTTCGGCAAATATTACGAACGTTACGCGCGGCGCATGGGGCTGAAATCTCCGCGTTGGGTTGCTCTGCTCGCATTCGTGATATTTGCGGTCTATCGCGCGACCTTGCGTCCCATTCTTCATGCGGTTGCGCTGCACGTGCTGGCGGGCCGCCGCGGTACCGGCTCAACGCCCTCCGCGACTCAGCGGGTGAATCATGAATGACTGTGTTTTAACCTTCATCATTCCCGTGCGGCATCCAAAAAACTCACCGGACTGGCCGGGCCTCAAGCGCAGGCTGACGCAGACCATCCGCTCGATTGCCGGCCAGGACGATTCGCGCTGGCGGGCGATTATCGTGGCCAACGAGGGTTCCGATTTACCGGACCTGCCGGACAATTTCTCAGTTAAACCGGTGCACTTTCCGCCCAATCCGATGTTGGAACAAGGAAATAACGACCGCCAGGCTTTCCTCGATGTCTTCCGGTTGGACAAGGGCCGCCGCGTGCTGGCGGGCATGTTGGAGGCCGATAGAAGCGGTCATTCCATGATCGTCGATGATGATGATTTCGTAAGCTGCCGTCTGACGAGTTTCGTGGCGGGCCGAACGGGAGGGAATGGCTGGTACATGCAAAGCGGCTATCTTTGGGGTGATGGCGGCAAGCTGCTCTATGAGTATGCTGATTTTTGGAAGTTCTGCGGAACATCGCAGATCGTGCGCACCGCGTTGTACGAGTTGCCGGCGTGCGTTGATGACGCGGATCCTGACTACATTCGCAGAATCTTTGGCAGCCACATTTTTCTACGCGATTATCTGGAGGCCCGCGGCAGCCCTCTTGAACCGCTGCCCTTTCTGGGCGCCATCTATCGCATCGGCCATGCGGGCGCCCACAGCAAATCATCGGGATTGGTCAGACAAGTTTTCCTCAAACGCGAGATCCTCAAGAACCCGTTTAAATTGGCGCAGCGATTTTCCCGCTTACGGCTGCTGGATTCCGAGGTACGGCAGCAATTCTGGGGACGCCCGATAAGCGGCGGCGAGTTTCGCTGAAAGACACTCTCGCCGCGCGGCCACCCATGACCAAATCCGGCCGGAACGTCAGCCGCAGCAAGACGGCAAATTCCATGGTGTGGAGTCTGATCGAAAGTGGCGGCCTGGCGCTCATTTCCTTCTTGTCTCTCATCGTCTATTTGCGAATTCTGTCCATCGCGGATTTTGGCATCTTCTCGGCGGCATTGGCTCTCGTCGAATTGTTGGGCGTGCTGGTGACCATGCTGTTTCACAATGCGCTCGTGCAGCGCGAGGACGCGACCGACATACATTTTAATACGGCCTTTACCGCAACCCTGGGACTGAGCGTGGTGATGGCACTCGGTTGCTGGGCGATGGCACCCGCGTTTGCCTCGTGGATTCACCAACCGAATGCCGTTCGCGTGTTCGCCTGGTTGAGTCTTATTTTTCCGTGTTCGGCCGTGAGCGCCACGCTCGTTGCCCAGCAAAGACGACAATTTGCATTTCGGAGCTTGGCGTTGCGATCCCTTATCGGCCGCCTGATTGGCGGCGGCATTGGTATTGCGGCGGCAATCCTCGGCGCCGGGCTTTGGAGCCTGGTTATACAACAGATCCTAATTGCCGCGATCAGCTCATTCGTCTTGTGGATCATGGCGGCGAGAACGCCGCGCCTGCAGTTTCGCTACGGCGAATTCAGGCAAATGTTTGGATTTGGGGCACTGTCAGTGAGCGGACTGTTCCTCATGACATCGATAAGACGAGTGTTTACCTTGTTGGCCACATCCTTTCTGGGTGTCGAGGCGGCCGGCTATCTTAATTTGGCCTTCCGCGTCGTCGATATGTTTTCCTCGACCGCGGTTACCGCCGTTTCTCAGGTAGCGCTGCCGTTGTTGGCGGGACTTCAATTCGAACCTGCGCGCCTCAAGCGGGCCTTTCAAGCTGCGACGCAATTTTCCTGTCTTGCGATTTACCCCTGCTTCGTTGGGCTGGCCTCCGTGGCCCCGGATGTCGTCGACTTGCTGTTTGGTGATCGATGGCAACCCAGTGCGCCCTACGTCGCCGTTTTGGGTTTTCTCGTCCTGTTCCAGGCGCCGCGTCTGGCATTCACGCCGATGCTGAACGCGCTCGGAAAGCCCCGAGACCCTTTGGTGGGATTGCTGGCCGAACTGGCTTTCATGTTGGCGGCCGTTTGGGTTTCGGGGATGCCCTCGCTGCCGTGGGCCATCGGCATCTGGGCTGCGAGCGAGTGTGTGCTGTTTCTGGTTTCAGGCTGGGTGTTGAGGCGAGCAACCGGCTACAGTGTTTTAGAGCAGTTTGGCGGGATTCTGAAACCCCTGCTTGCGTCCCTGTTAATGGCCGCCGTGGTGACAGAGACCGGAATGAGGCTTCCGGCCGAATTCGGTCCGGTTCTGCGCCTTACGGTGCTCGTACCGATCGGCGCTGCGACTTTTAGCGGCGCGATCTTCTTTTTCGATCGGCGCCTCGTCAAAAATTTCCTGGAATTCGTGAGAGCCGCTTTCCAGCGGCAAGCGAAGAATCCCGAGATCCCCTAAGAAAATGCTCCCCCGCGCACGTCGCCCCTGAATACCTCGAGGCGGCTCAGCGTGTCGTTGAGCAAATGGGCGTGGGCCTGGTCAGAGCTGAGAAACCCGTCGCTCGACGTGAGCTTTCCCAAGCGCTCGGTGGCAGCGTTGAGCATTCGCTCGTCGGAGCCCAAACCTACCCTCGCCAGCCGCTTTAAGGCGGCCTCGAGCCCGATGCTGGCGTTCACGCGCCATTGTTGATTGACGCGGCGGCCGATTTCCTCAAAATTGGACAACAGCCGATCCACGTCCTCGAAGTGCATGCTAGCGCCCCGTGCAACCTCGCTGGAAGAAGGGTAGTCGGTTGCATTCCAGTAGGCGGTCCCCATGAGCATGACGTTGCGCAGGCGTTCGATTCTATTGCTGGGAGGAAGGCAGACCGGGCGGTAGGCAACGTCCAGAGACGATGCCCAGTCGACCCACTTGAATGGCGAGATTTCCCGCGACAGCGCCACCGGTATCCACGGGACACGAAAGGCATCGGCAATGATGGCCGCATGCATGGATTCCGCGATGACTTTTTCAGCGGCAGCAATCCGCCTGACAACCAACTTCGAATCCTGGCACGGATCGACGAATTCAATCCCAAGAGTTTTGCAGATCCGCTGCCAGTCGCCATAACGCACGCTCTTCCAATGCGGAACGAAAATGACTCCATGGCGATCGAGTCCGCTGAATTCGGACAGCGTGGCCAACAGGATGGCGGGATCCGTCATGGCGAAGCGTTTGTCGAGATTCAGCGCGCGCGCGGTGAGCGGACCGCGCACGCCATAAATGCGCCAGCGTGCCGACACATCCGGCGGAGCGGGGGTATAACCGGTGCCCGTGCCGAAAACGATGGTTACGCGCGCCTCCGGCAGATTGCCGTCCAGAACCGTACCGATTCCAACGAATAGGACGCCATCGTCGGCCTTGCTCCACACGTCCGCGAGCAAACCTGGCCATAGCCATCGATTCAGTTCATCGCCAAAGTTTCCTTGAACTTGCGCAACGAGGTGCACCTTCATTAGGGCCTGATCTTGTAGGTCACACTTGCCGTCGCCAGCGTATCGTTGAACTGAAATTGCGCCTGGTTTGAGTCACGCTTGTCGTAGCGACCGGTCAGGTTGAATATCAGGAATTCCTTGGGAGCGTAGATCAGCCCCGCCTGCCCGGAGGTCAACTTGTCGCGGCGCGAGACGAAGGTAACGGCGCTGGGGCTTGAGCCGATGTAGTCGTGATCTTCCCGGGATATCGTCAAGGATAGCTTGAGCGTTTGGGTCGCAATCCAGGTCGGCGACAGGCTGACGCCATTTGACACGAAGTAGTCGGATTCTGCGTCCACGTAGGCCGAAAGTTGATGCCAGCCTTTCAGGACCCATTGCAGCTGATCGGTCGGCTGCCATTGCAGCGCGACCCGCCAGATGTCTCCCGAGAAGGCGGCAAAACTCGATTCCGGGTAGTCCCGCTTGAGGTATCCCGCGCTCGCATCGAGTTCGGTCGCAACGCTGAATACATATTTGACCAAGATTTGCGCCGTCTGCTCAAGATAGTTGGAGTTGAACGGCGCGCCATTCAACGTGAATTGCTGCGGGAACACGGCATTCGTATACCGATAATCCAAGCTCACCGTATTTGAGGAGGAAGTCGCGAACTCAACTCCGCCATTCCCCGCTTTGCTGCGAAAATCATACGGTTGCTCAGGGACTGCGGTATGCGAGGTATCAGCGCCGATGAACCCGCCGTACAAGGCCCAATGCGGCCCCAGCTGGTAGCGGACGTTGCCGAAATAATCCCCCCTTTCCACGACGTCACGGGAGTAGTAACCCGTGTTTGCAAAATTGGAGAGTTCGCGCAAATAGCTTACGCCCACCTGTCCCGACCAATAAGTTCCCAGCCGCCAATCCCAATCCAAGTTTCCCTTGCCCGACACGTTGTCCAAGGAATCGTTGTGCAGGAAGTGATTGTCGTCCGCGCGAATATTCAAGGTAAGAGCCTGGATGTCGGAGAACCAGCGGCCGTTTCCGCCCAGGGTGACCGAATTGAAACCATCCGCGCGCGTCGCCATGGGGCCCGCCACCGTGGTGACGTCGATACTCGAAGGCAACCGATAAAGATTGTCGTCGTAGGTGAACTGATCGGCGATGAACACGTCCACGGAATTGGGAGAATCCCGGGTGATCGGAGTGTCCGTCGTCATGCGGAAATCCGGCGCTTCGCCGAACGCCGGCGCGCAAAACGCGAGGAGCACGCCCATTGTGCCGCGGCGCATGGTAACCATTGCTCAGCCCACCGCCAGGTCGGCGCCCGGCAAGTCCGCAGCTTGCGGATTGTCGCCCGATCCCTGGCCGTCAGTCGCCCGTTCCCGAAGTGCCGCTATCGCCAGCAGAAATCGCTCACCCCTGGAATTCCAATCGTATTGAGCTTTGCCCAGCGCGAAAGCGCGTTCCTGCATGCGATTCAACTCATCGATGCGGTCGATATGCGACACAATGTCGCCGACGAGGCCGGCAAGACTGTCGTTCTTCAACATGGCCTGTCTCAGTTCCTCGGATAGACCGGCCACGGCCTGCGAGACAGTGGCAACAGGCACGCGTCCGAAAATGTAGTCCAGGAATTTAAGCTTGAATCCGCCTCCGATCGATTCCGGAACGATCCCGATGCGCGCGCGCGCCAGGTATGGAGCGACGTCCGTCACGAAGCCGTGAAAACAGGTCGCCTGACAGCGGGCTTTCAGAGATGCGAGGAGCGTATTTGAAATATCGCCAACAACATCCAATGCGATGCCTTGCTTCTTGAAAATGGGGTCGGCGATTTCCACGAACCGGGTGAGGTTGACTTGCTTAACGACCCACTGAAACGAGCCCATGATGATGACCCGACGCGGCGTCGCGGCGGTTATTTGCCGATCGCTGACGATCTGCCCGGCGTAGCCTGGCGTGATGGACAGCGACCTATCTTGGGCAACGGCCGCGCCCAAAGTGATTCGGTCCTCGTCGGTAATTGTCGTCAAGATATCCACGGCGCGCACGACTCGGCGCTCCAGAGTAGCGACCTTGATTGCGTTGCGCCGCAGAGCGAGCCGTTTAAGGGCCGACCCTTCAGCCTCGCGACCCATCGCACGCCACACGTTTTCTTCGTTGTTATGAGACACATGGACGAGAACCGCTTGATGTGCGCGCCGAGCCCGGCAATACGCCACGCAACGATCCAGAGCCCATCCCGTTCCGTAACCATCCAAAACGATGGCGTCCCAGGGCTCCTCCAATGCCGTCTCTAGCATCTGCCGGTAGGCTCTGGTTGCGTCTATGGCCGCTGCGAAGGGCAACCCGCTAAGTGCGGCCACGGCCCCATTGCGTTTTCCGCCCGGCACGGCCAACCATTCGACCCCCGCGGCCGAATCCGGCACCGCGGCGGTGCTGCCGAGACCCATGAAACGAACAAACGCGCCCGCCCTCGCCAACGACTGGGCGAGATTCGCCGAATAGACCTGCGCGCCGCCGTCCATCGGAAAAGGAATATAACGCGCGATCCAAAGGCATCGGGCCTTACCCATCGATGCTACGGGTTTCGTTGGTTGAGTCATTTGCGGATCGAGGCGGCCGGAGTCCAAGTCTGGTAGCGCTCGCCGCGGATTGACCGCCAGACCCCCAATCCGGTGCCGGCGAAGGCTGCGAAAATCCCGCTTATCTGCGCGAACGGCTTCACCGAGGACACGCAACCGAGCAGCAAGGCCGCAGCACCGCCGACCAGCAGCGCGACCGCAAGACGCGGATGCCCGGCCACAATCAATACTGCCTCAAAGGCGGCAGCTGCGATCGCCAAAAGGTAAATGGTGAACCAACGAATTAATTTGTGGGAGACGTACTTATAAATGGTGATTCCATCCAACTTACGCAGCTTCGGCCAAAGCAAGCGGTGAACGTTGAATGATTGACACGCGATGCGAATCTTGCGGTTGAACTCTTCCCGTGCCGACACCACCGATTCTTCGTATGCCAGAGCGTCGCTCGCTTGTATGATCCGATGGCCGCCGCACAAAATCATCAGCGAAACGTACAGATCGTCGATGATGTGTTCCGGTGGCGCGACGTGCAAGGAGCGCCTGATCGCGAATATCGATCCGTCGGCGCCAATCATCGAGCCGCTCTCCATCTCCAATTTCTTGATGATTTCCTCAAACCTCCAGTATGCGGATCCGGACGAGGCGGTCGCCGACGCACCGCCGTTTGTATAGACCAGATTGCCGCAAACGCACCCGATCTCAGGATCGGCGAAATAGCGGCGGAAATCATCGACGCAATTCAAATCCATCATCACATTGGCGTCGGTGAAAATGAGTATGGAGGCGCGCGCCTTGGACGCCAGCACGTTCATGCCGTGGGTCTTACCGCGGCGTTCGCCGGCGATGTGCAGGTCAATTTGCGATGAATATGCTTGCAGGATTTGCGCGGTACGATCGCCCGCACCGTCGACATAAACGAGAATCTCGAGGTTCGGTTCGCGCGCGCGCAGCGCAAGCAGATTTTGCACTTTACGTTCGATGCTGCGTTCTTCGTTGTACGCGCAGACACAGATCGCGCAGCTCAAATCCGATTCGCGAGTAACGTTCTGACCCGACCGTTTGACCGGGTACAGCGCCTGAAGAACGATCAATGACCAAGGATAGGTGACGAAGGGATGGAAGGCCGCGAGCAGACACAGCAATCCGAGGACAAGGAGTGCCGTTATCACGTGGGGATCCCCCGCAGCACGGGCAAGTTGGCCGCGGACGCCCCGGACCATATGCCCCCTGGTGCCGAATTCCATAACAGCAGGCTCAGCGCGAGGCCGTGTGCAAACGGAACGTATATTCCGTTCAGGAAATAGGTCATGGCCACCGCAAGTATCAATAGCCGCGGGGCTGAAGAACAGTACAGGCAGCCGAACAAAAAGCCGAAATACGCGACCGCGCCGACCAAGCCGAACTCGAACACTATCTTGAACAACGCCATCTCGGCGATGCCGGCATAATGAACGCGCGCCGAGTAATTCAGGAACGAACCGGCTCCGTAACCGAACAACGCCCGCCAAGGATCCTGCCAAAGAAATTTGTCGAACAGACGAAAGCCGCCGATAAATCGCGCATACCCGCTGGATTGATGCGAGTCCAGTTCGCTGATTCTCGAGAGCAGTCTATTGGCATGAAAACTCAATTGCAGCGAAATGATCACGGCCACGATCAACAGCCCCACAACCAGCAGACCCCAACGGCGTTGCGCCACCAGGCACAGCGGCAGGCACACGGCCAGCACGATGATGCCGGTGCCGGAATATGAAACGATGAGCGCAAGTCCGTAGAGCACGACGCGGCTGATTCTGCCGAGAGTGCACAACTCCGCGATGATACCGACCGCGAGCACTTGGCTGAAAAAGGATGGTTCCAGTAGAAATACGCCGTTGGCCCGATATTCCTGCGAGCCGTATTCCATCGCAGCCTGATGATGGAATTGTTTGACGATGAAGCTATCGGGAGTGAAATTCTCAATGGGAAAAAGAAAGCGGGGGTTGACGAAGAACTCGAGACAGAACTGGGCAATACCGCACCAGGCAAAGATCGTGACGGTTCCCAGAAAGAATTTGATGATGCGGTCTTTGTCATCGCCCCCGGGCACGGTAAAAACATACGGCAGATGCACGGCGACCAACAGCAGCAGCGATGTGGGTGAGAAAGAATCGGGTTCGAATATTTGAATCAGCCCCAATATTCCGATCATCGCCGCAAAAAGTGCCAGCCTCCTCGGTTCGATGCTCACGCCGCCGAGCACGGCGCCCGCCGCGAGGGCTGCGAGCAGAAAGAAAATTGAAACGCCGAGCCCCTGCGCAGCCAACGGAGGAAAACCGAATTTGGAAAGAAAGGTGGCGCCGATGAGCGGCGCGGCGAGCAGCGCAAAACGAAGCGCTCTCAGCGACGAATCTGCGCCTACCGCGGATTCAGGTTGCGCGCTGGATCGTTCCACCGCGATTTAACCGTCGACCACTGCGCCAAGCACTGCAACCCCCGCGGCCTCGAGCAACGATTTGATACGGACGACGTCGGCCAGCCGCGTGGTGTGGCGCTGGGTCGCCAGCACTGCACCGCCGGCGCGGGCCGCGACGAGCTGCGCATCTGCGCACTGCAGCATCGGCGGCGTATCGAGGATGACCACGCTAAATTTGGCCGTCGCAGCTTCCATCAGATAGGCGAATGAAACATGGCCGAGCAGTTCCTGCGGATTTGGAGGAAGTGCTCCGGCGAACATCACCGATAGGCAGCTGAAACCCGCCACCTTCACGGCAGCGCTGTCCAGATTCTCCCGTCCTTTGATAAAGTCGGCGAGGCCGACGTTGGATTTGAGGCCAAAGAGTTCTTGTTGCGATGGCGTGCGCAGATTCGCGTCGATCAGAAGCGTGCGCTCGCCCAACTGCGCAAATGCCACTGCAAGATTGGCGGCCAGTACGCCGCCGCCGTCGCCCGGACGCGCCTCGACGATCGCCAGGGCTCGATTGCCCCGCCCGAACCAACGGAGACCTAGTTCGCTGCGCAGCGTCCGCAATTCCTCGGCACGAGGGGTCGCGGGCTGATACGCGGTGATCAACTCCGGACTCAGCGTGGACTCGCCGGGCACCGCCAATGGAAACTCGGCATGGCGCGCCAGCGCATGCTGAAGGTCTTGCTCTTTGACCAATCCCAATCGCGCCGCCACCTCTCCAAATCTTTCACCCTCGAGGCGTTGCGCGGCCATTATGTCGCGTACGTCTTGTTCGTTGAGCGTGCCGTCGTGTTGCAGGAGTTCGCCCAGACGCGTATCAGCCGGGCTATGAGTTGCGGCAGCCCGCTGCGCGAAACTTTTGGAAGGCTTCACTGAATTTCTCTCCATTACGCGGGCTCGACGCGCGGTTCTTTGTAGCCAAGCCGCCGCTTGCGGGCACGCCTGTGACGACGCGAGGAGATGCGTACCCGGGGCAGCTCTGCAAGTACGGCAAGCCCCGCCCCCTCCAACAGATCGACGCGCGAATGGACTCGAGGGTCAAAGCGCTCCTTGATCAAGCTGGCGCTGACCGCAAGCA
This sequence comes from Steroidobacteraceae bacterium, assembly GCA_036494725.1. GTDB lineage: Bacteria > Pseudomonadota > Gammaproteobacteria > Steroidobacterales > Steroidobacteraceae > Bog-1198. Next base: position 8,497 of record DASXNX010000005.1, on the reverse strand, counting down.
TTGCGCCCAATACGATCGCCACCGCCAGATTGAGAAGCAGACGCGGCGAGGAAGGCTTCAGCGGCGGATACGCGTAATTCAAGATTGCGGTGTTGGCGTTCTTCAGCCGGCTTTCCAATCGAGTCTCGCCGCCGCGCTGCAAGGAGGAGTCGTATGCGGCCCGGGCGCTCTCCACGTCCCGTTTGAGCACGGTGTACGCGTCCTGATTGTGCTGCAAATCCAGAATGCGTTTGCGCTGCAGCTCCATGGCATGCTGCAAATCCGTCAGATTTTGCCGGGCGATCTGCGCTTCTCTCGCCACGTTACCGGCAGCATTGCTGATTTCCGAGGCGACTTTTGCCCGCAGCGATTCCAGTTCCGCCTGCGCGCTCATGTACTGAGGATGATTGTGGTCGAAACGCTGCGACACATCGGCAAATTTGGCTTCAGACCGCGCCAACTCGGTCTTCAGGTTCTGCAGCAAGGGATTTTGCAGCACGGCGACCGACTCGCTGGAGCGGCCCTTGGCCAGCGCATCATTCATTTGCTTCTGGCGCGTCTCTGCGTCATACATTGCGGCCTGCGCGGCAACCATGTGATTGGAAATTTCATTCAGCCGCGCGTTCTCCGTATCGAGCTTGTTGCTGCTGTCATCGTTCCCAATAACTCCGTGTTGCCCCTGATAGGCCGATAGCTTTTGCTGCGCAGTTTCCAGCGACGTGCGCAGATCGTTGGCCTGCTGGTCGAACCAACCCGCCTGACGCCGTGCGGGATCCACTTTGAGCTCGAGGCTGGTCGTGATGTAGTTGTCGGCGAACGAGTTGGCGATGTCTGCCGCCGCTTGGGGCGTTTTGGCGGAAAATTGCAGGAAGATCACGTCGCTGTCGCGCGACGGCTTTACGGTCAGGGACTTTAGAAGCTCCTCGGCCTCCCAGTCGCGGATGCTGCCTACTCCGCCGGTCTTGTCGTTGAATCTTTGGATGACCTGTGGGTCCATCACCAGTTTCATCCGATCGACCACTTTTAGAGCGACATTGTGGCTCTCAATGACGTCCACTTGGGTCGCCACATAGTTCATTGCAAGTTGCACCGCCATGCCGCCTTCTTGCGCCAGCGGATCGATTCCGCGTTCATCGACGACCACCGCGGATTCCCCCGTGTACTTCTTCGGCAGCAGAAAACTTGCGGCAACAGCAAGCGCGATAACGGCGAAGAAAATGTCGAGGCACATCCCCCTGTGTACCCAGAGAATCCGAAGAAATTGTGATAGGCGCATAAGGGTCTCGATTCTCAGAACAGACTGGCTTTGATCAGCAGCACATCGTTAGGTTGCAATACATCCTCATCCTTCACGGAAATCTTGTGCTCCTTGCCCTTCGCATCCACTCGTTTGACGATTGCACCGCGCTGGGTGCCGCGCGGCGTGAGGCCGCCGCCGATTGAGATCGCCTGAGAAATCGAGGTGTTGCGCCCGAGCCGATATTGTCCGGGGTGTTGCACTTGACCGTAAATGTAGAACTGCGGCGCGTGCGCCACGAAAACGGTATCGCCGTCCTGCACGACCAGGTTCGCGGCCGGATCCCCGTCGAATAATTTTTGCAGGTCAATGACGACGCGGTTGCCGTCGGCGCGCACCAGTGTCACATCGTCCGCGGCGGTATCATTGAGAACTCCGCCCGCCAGCGCCAGTGCATCCAGCACCCTCTTCGATGCGTCGAGAGGATACTGCCCGGGCTTCGCCACCTGACCCATGACAGAGACCTTCTGGCTCAGGTACTCCGAGACGAGCACGGAGACCTGCGGCTGTCTTACGAACCCACCTTCGCTCAGGCGTCGCGCCAGAAGCAACTCTGCGTCGCGCGTGGAGAGCCCAGCCACTTGTACCTGGCCGATCAAGGGAAACGTAATGTTCCCCGACTGACTGATGCGGGCGTCGATCCCGAGTTCATCATGGTCGAATACGGCGATTTTCAGCAGGTCGCCGGGACCGAGCCGATAATCCTCGGGCTTCGCAGTGGCCTGCGCCAACATCAACAGCGACATGACGAACGCCGCCGGCAATGAACGCGTGAGATCAATACGCACGGTGATCGCCAAGCAGCACCCAAATCGTTCGCACGATGATGCGCAGATCAAACCCCAATGACCAGTTTTTGAGATATTCCAAATCACATTCGATGCGCTTGGTCATCGTATACAAGTCGTCCCCTCCTCTGTAACCGTTGACCTGCGCCCAACCGGTAATGCCCGGCTTGACCTTATGGCGCAGCATGTAGCTCGGAATCAGTCCGCGATAGTGCTCGTTCACCGCAATCGCATGTGGGCGCGGTCCCACCAGGCTCATGCTGCCTTCCAGCACGTTGAACAGCTGCGGCAATTCGTCCAACGATGTCCGCCGAATGAAGGCGCCAAAGGGCGTCACGCGCGCATCATTGCGGGTCACCTGCGTGTAGGTGCTTGCGCCGTCCTCGGTGACAGTCATGGAGCGAAATTTGTAAACCATGATCTCGCGGCCATCGAGACCGTAGCGGCGCTGCTTGAACAGAATCGGTCCCGGAGACGAATGCATCACGCCGACCGCCACGGCGACGAATACAGGCAACAGACACACCAACGCAAGCCCCCCCAAAATGATGTCGGTCGCACGTTTTGTGAGAGGGTGGGCGCCGAAGAATGGCGATGCGCAAATTGCCAACATGGGTATGCCGTGGATTACATCGACGCGCGCCTGAATGTTGTTCAGCGCATGCAGGTCTGGAACGAAATAGACGGAGGCGACCGTGTCGCGCAACGCATGCAGCAATCTCGCCAGCCCCGGGCGCGGCGAAATGGGCAGGGTTATGTAGACCGCATTCACTGCATTGCGATTCACGAATTCGGCAACATCATCCAGGCGGCCGAGAACAGGCTGCGTCAGCTCCCGAATTCTTGCGTGACGATCCTCGAAAAAGCCCAGCAAACTGATGCCGACGGGTTGCTCCTTCAACATCTTGCTCAGCTGAAGACCCTGCTCGTTTGCACCGACGATGACCGCAGACTGCGGTTTCTTGGCGTTGATGCCCATGTGGATCAGCAGCTGCCGCATCTTGATGGCGCCGACCCAGAGCACGAAAGGCGTGCTCACAAACCACGCGACCAAGACGCCATCGCGCAGCATCATTCGGATTCCGGACAGGTGAACCACCAGGGCGACACAACCGCAAATGGCGATCCACCGAATCCAAATGTGCAATAACCACCGAAATTCGCGCGGCGCCGGGGCGTTTCGATCGATGCGCGAGTCGCTGAGAAGCTCGGCAGTGCCGGCAAAAGTCAGGACTGCAATCAAGAAATCCGCACCGGTGTACGGGCGATGGCCCATCCACACACAGAACGCGAACATCAGCACCGCGGTCACCGGGTAGAACAACGCCTTGACGAGAAACACGACGCTGGAATCGAATGAGGTGACATCTTGCAGCAGGTCGTATGCCGGCGCCTTGCCCTGGGCGTCAGAGTCCGCGGAATCCTCGCCCAATTCCTTGTTCTTCGAAAGAAGACTCTCAGAAGTAACCGAATTCGATGAAAACGTCATGCGCTAACCATCATTCCACAGAGTGCTTTCAGTAGTCAGTTACGATCCGGCGCTGCGGCAGCGACTTGTGTTTTCGGCGCAACTGAATCACGACCAGTCCACATGCAGCGAGCCCGATCAGCCAACGGCTCGGAGTGCTCGCAAGGTTCGTCTGATCTTGCACGAATGCAGAAGTGTCCCTGACTTCCTTCGCGACACCGGCTTTGAGTCCCGCGAGTTTGGCTTTGGCAATTGGTCGACTCCCCTTCCAGCGGGCCGCGTCCACGGTGGCGCGCGATGACTGCGCGGTGGCGGCATTCGATGCGAGCGGCGGACTCGCGGGAGTCGGCGAATCCCATCCATCCGCAACCGCGCCGGACATCATCAGTACACCGAACATCGCAAAAATGCCGGAGTTGCAACGATTCATGTCATACCCTCCGTGTCGAACAACAATCGAATCAAGCACCAACTCCGCGAGCAAGCGTTAGTTTTCGTGCCGGTGCCGAATCGAAACGTCGGCATTATTGTCCGTGCAATGTAATTGATCGGCGATACAAGCAAATCGTTCGCAATTGTTATAACAAACTTTCATCACAAGTTCGAACTCGTCGCGTAACAGAGACGACGCGCGTGATTCAATGCTGCATTCCGCGGCGCAGTCCTACAGCAACTACACTGTTCGTCCTACAGCTAATGTTAAGTTGCGTTCGCGCGACGCACTCGAATGCAGCAATGCATGCCGCGCGCTGCACTGATTGCGAGCGCGCGAGGAATGAAGCTCCCGCAAGAGCAAACTGGTTTTACGGATATGGGCTTATAATCGCCAACGAAGAAGGCCTGTTCAGAGCCTCCAATTGTGTCGCGCAATAGGACAAGGTGAGCTTGCCTATGGGGCAAATGCCGGGATCGCAAGTGACCGAAGAAGACATCGTCGCGCTACGTCGTGACGGGTTTGTTCTGGTCCAAAGCCTGACTTCGACCGAAGAGATCGTATCGCTCCGCGCACTCTTCGATCGCATGTTCTCCGAGCGCAAAGGTTGGGATGCGGGCGACCTGTTCGACATGATTGGCCCGGATGATCCAGAACAGGAGATGGCACTTCCGCAGCTTCTGCGACCTTCGCGCTATGCGCCGCTGTTGCGGCAGACAAATCTGGCTGCGAGCGCGCGCGCGATCGCCGAACGAATTCTTGGGCCGAAGCTCGAAAACGACTTGGAGCATGCCATCAGCAAGCCGCCCTTTACCGGCGCGGCCACGCCGTGGCACCAGGATGACGCCTTTCACCGCAAGGGCTCCGGCGTCCCGGAATCCATTTCGATCTGGATGCCTTTGCAGGATGTCACCGTGGAGAGCGGCTGCATGCAGTACATCCAGGGCAGCAATCTCGGACCGCTGTATCCGCACAGAAGCCCGCGCAACGATCCGCGCATTCACGGATTGGAAACCATTTCGCCGCCGGATCTGACGAAGTGCGTTGCGGTTCCAATGCGCGCAGGTGATGCCGTAATTCATCTGTCTCGCACAATTCACGGCTCCGGCGTCAACACCAGCGCCCAGCCGCGTCACGCATACGTACTCGGGTACTCCGTCAGGTTCCGGCGTGATAGCATCCTCACACGCGACCACCCATGGAACCTGGAAAAGCAGACTGCGCGCGAGCAACGCGCGCTCGATACTCTCCCGCCGCTCAAACGCACCATACGCAGATTCCGACGGTTCGCGCGCGGCAAGAAATTTTGAGCGGCCGGACATCAGGACCCACGAATGATGAAATTACTTAAGGCATTTGAGACCGGGATCAATGCGATCCTCCTCTGTCTCATGTGCGTCGTTGTCCTGCTCACGACCTTCGACCTTGCGTGGATGATCGCGAAGGGCGTGGCAACCCAGCCACAGTTGTTGCTGGACGACGGCAGGATCCTGGATCTGTTTGCGGCATTTCTGCTCGTGTTGATCGGCGTCGAACTTCTTGACACGATCAAGGTCTACATCACTCAACAAACGGTCCGTGTCGAGTTGATACTGTCGGTCGGATTGGTGGCAATCTCACGCAAGGTGATCATCCTGGACTCGGCGCATCTCGAGGCCCAGTCATTGATCGGCATCGCCGCTCTCGTCCTGGCGCTCGGCACGAGTTTCTTTCTCGTCAAACGATCGCAGGCCGCTGCGAACGTTCCGCACTAGGATTCATCAATGATTGGAATTGAAGAAACTTTAGCCAATACGCCCGGTTCTCGTGATGATGCTGCCGGTGAAATTGCCGGCTTCATCCTGCAGCATGGGCTGAAGAATTGTTTGGAATTGGGATTTGCTCACGGCAAGACCACCGCCTATATGGCGCATTCGACAGCCAAAATCGGCGGCAAAACCACGGCCATTGATCTGGAGAGTGCACGAACCAGAACGCCTAATATCTACGACGCCCTATCGCTGGTTAAGATCGATCCATCGCAGGTGGAGATATACTTTGAGCCCACTTCTTATACGTGGCGAATGATGAAATTTCTCGAAGATGGTCGCGCCGGCACCTTCGATTTTGTATTTATCGACGGGGCGCACTCCTGGTTCGTGGATGGTCTGGCGTTCTGCCTGGCAGATAGGTTGCTGCGGCCGGGCGGGTGGATCCTCTTCGACGATCTGAATTGGAACTTCAACGACGATATGCCGAAATCCGAACGTGCCATGGTCGATCGCATGCCCGAGGATGAACGCAAGACGGACCAGGTTCGGAAAGTGTGGGATTTGCTCGTGAAAACCAGCCCAAACTACGACTTGTTCGATGAGCGCGGCAATTGGGGCTACGCGAGAAAAGCCATGAATCCGGGCGCTGAGCGCGTCGTGGAATACCAGTATCATCCGTTGTTTGAAACGATGATCCGCTTTAAAAACTTCATCAAGGTTAGATTGAAATAATCCGCCGGATCTCGCGCGCCTAGGGCGTCCGCGGCCTGAGTGCGAAATGGCCATGGCGTTGCGTCCGAAGAAAAAGCGCCAGGAACAGAAGATGCTTTTTCAATCCGTGCCGCCAAGGGGAATGCTGCTTGTAGTAGTCGACCCTCAGGCCGCAGCGCTCAAAAATCTTGAACCAGCCGCGCTTCGACTGAAAGCATACACCGACGCCGGCGGTATTGAAGTACCGGCGTGTCAGCCCGACAACGGCCGGGTTTCGAATTCTCGTGATCGTGTAGATGACATGCGAAGGAACGTTGGTTTCCAACAGCCCCTGATATTCGTTCTCCGCCACAAATAGAAGCCCACGGGGACCAAGCATCCGGGAAGTCATCGCCAGCGCCTGTTCTACGTTTTTGACAGACAGGATGTAGCTTGGCCCAACCAGATGATGCAGCACCCAATTAATGGTGATCAGATCGAAGGTCGTCCCCGGCAGCAACCTAGGCAGATCCTCAAACGACCCGTGGATCAAATGCTTTTTTGGATTTGGTCGGTTTTTATCGAGCAAGTTCCTGGAAATATCAACCAGATAACCTTCTGATTCGGGAAACTCGGCCAAAAGGCCATCCAGAAATTTTCCGTTTCCGCCACCTATGTCCAGAATCCGACGCGGTCCATTGGGGAAAGTGTCCCGAATGAAAGCCACCTTGGCCTTCAGTTCGACTTCGGAGTGATATTCGAAATCGAACGCCTCGTTCTGCGATTCGTCGAGATAAGCCAGCTTCATGCCTCTCTCTCTTCTGTCACATTCGTTCCGTGCTGCGTAGCCCGTCGCCACTATCACACTGCGCAGGCGCTCGAGCAAGTCGCGCAACTACCTCATGGCGTACCGCGCCGTCAGGGCCCACTCGCGCGGCGGACCAGGCTGTCAGAGGACGTGCCCGCGCGCGCTAACGGATTCACTGCTTGGGCTGGATGCGGATGCGCTGCGGCTCAGCGCGTTGAGCGAGGAGATCTCTGGAGTCGGAGGACCGCCGCACACCGACGTATTCTTGCTGCGTGCCTGCGCGGCAGCACGTGCCGGTCGATACGCCCGGATTTGCGCAAAACGGACTTCATGTGTAGATTGTTGTGTAGGAGGTTACACATGGCTACGAATTTGTCCTTGGATCCCGCCCTCATTGAGCGCGCTTTGGAAGTAAGTGGGGAAAAGACCAAGAAAGCAGCGGTAACGAGAGCCCTTGAAGAATTCATTGCGCGCCGTAAACAGAAACGTCTGCTCGATTTGATGGGGAAGCTTGAATGGGATGAGTCCTTCGATTACAAGGCTGAGCGCTCACGGCAATGACGCTGCTGGTTGACACCAGCGTATGGTCTTTGGGGTTTCGGCGCGACGCCAAAGCGGACGGACCACATGTCCGAGCCCTGCATAACGCCTTGGCGGGTGGCGACTCCATTGTGACAACCGGACTGATCCTGCAGGAACTTCTGCAGGGCTTCGCGGGTCCCCGAGCTCGAAAAGACATAATTGACAGATTCTCAGCGCTGCCCCTTTTGACGCCTGATAGGTTCGACTACATCGCTGCGGCAGAGCTTCGCAATCTGTGTCGCCGCTCCGGCGTTCGGTTGGGGACAATTGACGCGCTGCTAGCCCAGCTGTGCATTCAGCACCAGCTCACATTGCTTACAACCGACAACGATTTTGTGCTCGCCGCAAGGCATTGCGACCTCAGCGTTTGGACGGCTGAAAGCTGAAATTCTGATTCGATACCCGGAGCTTCGCACATAGCAACGGGAAGTGGTGTGCGCTTTCGAGTAACACAAATTACCGCATGCTCCGGATCTTGCGTGTCCTCGAGTTCGAATTGACACGATTGACGAGCCGGACGGCCGGGTAATGATTCTTCAATTTTTGAAACGTGGCGCGCCCGGAGAGATTGCTCGGCGCTGACGCGCCTCGTCCCTTCGGGACCACCGTCGCTTCGCTCCGGTGTCCAACTTCGCCTGCGGCGAAGTTGTCGAACTCGTCTCTTTTTCTGTCGGGAGTTCGAATTGACACGATTGACGAGC
>DASXNX010000004.1:0-45954 GCA_036494725.1 Steroidobacteraceae bacterium | reverse complement strand
CCGAGCACCATGACGAGCCGGCTGCCTTTTTGCAGCAGCCGACTCGTGAGCCGCTCACTCTTGTACGTCAACTCCTGGCGTTCTCCCGCCTTGAGCAGATGCCGGTGAACTCGGTCGCGCGCGTAACTCGCGCGAAACTCGTAGGTGGGGCTGAATAGACGAACGTAGTCGCCGCTGGTGAGGAGTTCGTACAGGGTGATGTTCAAGTCCATGTCCATCTTGTTCACTGTGAAGTCAAGACGGCCCGAAAACAAGCCGCTGAATTCCACGGACTTCGGCAGTGGATCGCTCACGAACAACGCCCCATGACGGGGCGCCAGACTTTTGTTAATGAGATCTATCGACGGAGTCCAGGCGGCGTCCCGCCGATCTACCAGGCTCACGGTTTGCTGGAGAATTACCGCATTCGTTTTTGGGCGCGCGGCCAGATGGTGGTTCGCACCGTTTACGACACCTTGCAGATAAAATCGCATGGGCTTGCCGCCCATGCTGTCAATCGAAGGTGCGTGCCGCCAATCGCTTGCACCCATGAGCTCGTAGTTAATATTGTCCTTCAAGAGAGCCGGTGCAGCGCTTCCCTTGAGGACATGATCGAACCACTGGTAGCGCAGCTCGCGAAGATCCACCAGGGCGGCCGCATCCAGTTCGTAGGTGTGAAGGGTTGCCGGCGGCATGCGCTGTATAAAGTCATCATCGTACGGACCGATGAGCAGCGTGTGCGAGGCTTGCGGGTTGTATCGATGGTGCTGCGTGAAAAGGTACAGATCGCCCGGCTCGCTGGGGGCGTAGTAACCGGTCATCGTCAGCACCGGAATGCTGATGCGCGCGAACTCCTTTCCGTCCGGCAGCATCTGCCGCCAATATCCGTCGTAGCTCGGATGATTCAGCCAGCGGATGAATATCGGATTGGGTTTCCCATAGACTCGGCCCAGATCCCGATATCGCCTGCCGCTCCGATACCACTTTTGATCCAGCGTTTGCCACCGCGCATCGTCGTTATATTCGTCCTGTTCAGCGGACTTGCTGTCGGTCATGCGCAAAGACCAGCGGTAAGCGGAGTTCCGGAAAATGTTGCCCTCCATGGGGAAGTTGATTCCGGGCGCAGTGGCGGCGGACGTGGCGATCGCCTTGAGTTCGACCGGCAGACGCTTGGCGGCAGCCCAGGCCGCAAAGCCGGCAAAACCTTGGCCGTACATGCCAACGCGGCCGTCGCTCCACGGCTGCTTCGCAATCCAATCAATCACCGCGCGCGCATCCTCACCGTCACGTTCGAAAGGAGCACTGGCTTCGGAGCTCTTGTACGTTCCGCGGCGGTAGGCAACTACGCCCGCATAGCCGTGAGCGGCGCACTCTTTGGCGTAGTTCTGAGCGGTGTCATTGGTAAACTCAAACAGCGTCGGCAACGGTTTCGTCAGGCTCTTGGGACGAACGACGACGGCGGAAATGCTCCCCCCGTCTGGAGTTTGAATCAGAATTTCATTCTCGACCGCGTAGCGGCGGCGCTCGTCTTCGGCCTCGAGCAAAATGACCAGGGCACCAAAGGTTCGATAGGCATCGAAGGAAACATACTTCCGGATCAGATCGACGGCCGCCGATTCGTCGATGCTGTCCTGCGCCCGATGCTGATCGAGCGACTGTTGCAGGGCTTCTCGGTATGAAATTGGCGAGGTATTCAGCCACCGAGCGACGACATAGGCGTCCTGATCGCTGAGCTTGGGAATCGTCTCTCGAAACGTCTTTGTAAAGGCTTCCGCGAACGTAAATCGATTCTCCGCTTCCACGGCCTTCGCATGGGCATACATGTCAAACACCACCGACTGGCTGGCTGGCCTGCCGAAGTCCAACCGCCGCCGCCGTTCATGCAGTGTTTGGCGCGAGATATCCGCGGCGGCATAATTGCCGGCGGCCATTTGCAAGGCGGACAGATTCGCAAGGTAGCGATCGGCGTCGGGATCCTGGTAGACGGGAATGAGTCGTGCAGCCAAATCGGCGATGGCCGCAGCCGTCGCGGCACCTTCGGCCGTCGGTGGCGCACGAAAATCGAAGTCCGCCGTGTCCGACCCCGCGGGTGACGCCGCAATCCACAAGATTAGGAATACGAATTTCCTCATCTCGACGCCTTGACGAGATGCAGGAGGACCGTAAACAGAGCGTGCGCCTGCGCGACCCCGCCGATATGAATGAGAGCGGTCGCTTTGAGTTCACGGCTGAATATGTCCATGACCAATTCGAGCACATGATCATCGAGCGCGCCGAGCGTCCCATCGATGAGCACCCACGGAGGCATTTGTATCAACATGCGCGCAAATACCAGGCAAAGTTGCTCGTCCTGGCTTAGTTCCCGATCCCAACGACGGGTTTCATCCATCAACGGCGCAAGGCGTTCGAGGCCAAGACGGAACAGCGCGCGGGTGCAGACGTCTGTGCTGAAACTCTCGGGCTTCAAGGGATACGCGAGAACTTCGCGCAAAGAACCGCGGGGCAAGTAGGGGGCGCCGCGCGGCAGGTAGAAAATCCGCTCGCCGCGCGGACGGGTGATGCGTCCCGCGCCCCAGGGCCACAATCCCGCCAGCGCTCGGAATAATTGAGTTTTGCCCGTGCCGGGGGCGCCCAAGATGATGACGCGCTCGCCGGCCCCCACTACCACGCTGGTTTCCCTGAGCACGTCGTCGTGGGCGGTCGATACGCTCTCCAGGTCCTCGATTCGTATCGCACCCGGATCGCCTTCCGCGTATGCGATGCGGCCCGCAAAGGCATCGGGCTCCTCCGTGGTGATCAGCGCATGCCGGAAACTCGCGACGCGTAGCAACGTTGCGCGCCAGTCGGCTATGGCGCTGAAATTATCGATGAACCAGCGCAGCGATGACTGCGCTTGAGTGAAGGCTCCCGCGGCCATCATCAGACCGCCGAACGATACCTTGCCGGTAAAGTAGAGCGGCGCCGCGACCAGTATCGGCGCAACGATCGTCACCCATCCAAATCCCGCGGTGACCCACGTCAGATTGGCGTGCCCCCACACAATCCGGCGCGTCGCGGCGAGCACATCGCTAAGTCGGCCCTCAATGCGCCGCTTCTCGTCCGCCTCGCCGGCAGCCAAGGAAATGTCGTCGACATGCTCGTTTACGCGAACCAGCGAAAAACGCAGGTCGGCCTCGCGCGCGTAGCGCTCCGCATTACGGTTAATGAGTCCATGCCCGATCCAAAAACTCAAAAGAGATCCGGCGCTCGCGTAGAGAATCGCCGCCCACAACATGAATCCCGGGATTACATAGTCCGTCTCGCCGAACCGAAACGTGAAGTTGCTCGAGAGACCCCATAGAACGCCGGCGAAGGTGCCGAACAAGACGGACGCTTGCAGCACCCCAACCCCAAGATCAGCCGAAAGCTCGCAAAGCTTTCTGGCATCTTCATGGATGCGCTGATCCGGATTGACCCCCATCGCCCCCGAGTTGGCCAGCCAGAACGCGCGGCGCGGCAGCAGCCATTCCTGGAGCAGGCTGCGTGTCAGGCCTTCGCGCAATTTGAACTCCAGAGTTTCCACCAGCCATCTTTGTATGACATTGATGATCAGCAAGAATCCGGCGATCATGAAAAAAACCGCCAGCTGAAATAGAAAGCCTCGCAAGTCGCGGCGCGACAACGCATCGTAAAAAGGCCTGTTCCAGCTATTGAGCAGAATTTGTCCATAGGCCGTGGCGGCGATGGCGAGCAGAATCGCGGCGATCAATAGGCGAAGCGCCTTGCCGACCGGAGACGCAAAAATCGCGCGCGTGATCGTTCTTAGCTGGCGCACGAAGCCCAGGTGCGCAAGCTTCGGTTCAGGTGGAGTGCCGGACCGTTTTACCGCGGGATCGGGCACGGCGCTCGCGGATCGGGGGGTTGAATCACGTCAGTTGACCTGCGGCGTGTTCACTGCGCGCTCATCCAGCCACTTTGTGAATGCGTCGACCTCGCCCCGGGGCAGGTCCTGCGCTCCCTCATGGTGAGCCGCTACCCATCGGAGCATGGCGGTCATGAGTTCCTCGGCTGATTTAGGGGAGTTGCCCAGCCGGCCGTATGCGGACTTCGCGTCGTCGATCAAGTTCAAGCCCAGCGAAGCTTGCCCCCGGCCCGCTATCGCATCCGGGAAATCAGGGTTGATTTCGAGCGCCTTCGAGTAGGCCGCCAGCGAGTCCTCATAGCGCCCCAGCTGCAGATTGGCGAACCCGAGATTGCCCCACGCCTGGTACAACTTGGGCAGCGCGATCACAGTATCGATCAAGGGCGGGATTGATTCCTTATATGTGCTTTGCGCCTTGTCGTGAGCGTTGGCTCTCGTTTCCGCCGCGGATGCCTTGGATGCCTCGGCATCATACGCACGGGCCTTTCGAATCAAGCGCAAGCCGGTGTTATAGGAAGCTTTCGCGGCTGCCGTGGCATTGTGAAACTCCGAGGTTACCGTTCCGTCCGGATCACCGCCCGTGGTACCGCTCGAAGGCCCCGATGCAGCAATAGCCAAACCGGCTGGGACCGCCGTTAAGGCACATGCCAAGAACAAAAGGCCGAAATCGTTGCGCATGAAAACCTCGGCGCACCCTCAAGGTTCTGCGAGTGTATCCTGTCGGAGAGGCTTTAGAAAACTCATGGGAGAAGGAACGATGCTTACATTGTCGCGCAGGAATTTCTTGATTGCGGGAGGCAGCGGCTTGGTTCTTGGCGCAGTCGGCTGCTCGACAACGCAGCCCTTCTTCCGCAGGACGGGCTTGCCCCTGGGACTGCAGCTTTACACTGTAAGCGCGGATCTCAACAAGGATTTTGACGGCACACTGAGTACGATTTCCAAGACTGGCTATAAGACGGTCGAAATGGCGGGTCTGCTGGATCGCAGCCCGGCGGTCTGGCGCGAAGCCTTGGAACGCGCGCACCTGCGGTGTCCCTCCTCGCATGTACCCGCTCGGGCCTCGCGCGGCGCCAGCCTCAATGATGATCTGGGAACCCTGGCTCAAGCGGCGCACACCATTGGAATCGGCACAATCGTTTGTCCGTCGATCTACGTTCCAGACCGCTTCTCGCTGGCGCCGCTACCTGGCGAGGACTTCGGTCAAATGCTGACGCGCATCCGTACCGCGATGACGGTCGATGACTGGAAGTGGAATGCCGATTATCTCAATGGCAAAGGCGCGGGCCTGAAACAATATGGCTTGCGTTTTGCGTACCACAATCACAACTTCGAATTCGCACCTGTCGGCGACAGTACCGGAATGGCCATTTTGCTCAAGAACACCGATCCGGCCCTGGTCAGTTTTGAAATGGATGCAGGCTGGGTGGCGGCGGCTGGTGTCGATCCGGTGGGCTTCTTGGCCAAGTACCCAGGCCGATTCACGGCAATGCACGTGAAGGACATCAAGGCGAGTACTCAACCAAACTTTGAATTGCGGCAAGACCCCACGGAAGTGGGTCAAGGCACTATTGATTGGAGGGTGCTGCTGGCCAAAGCCTATGCCGCCAATGTGCGCCAGTTTTATGTCGAACAGGAACCTCCGTTCAGCCATCCACCGCTCGAATCAGTAGCCTTGAGCTTCAACTACTTGAACGCCTTGGTCGCATGACCGGCACGATACGGGTCGGCATCGGGGGTTGGACCTACGAACCCTGGCGCGGCACTTTTTACCCCGAATCCCTGACGCACAAGCGCGAGCTTGAATATGCCAGTCGCCACCTGACCTCGATCGAGATCAATGGAACCTACTACGGATCTCAGAAACCTGCGACTTTCGCGAAGTGGCATGACGAGACACCGGAGGGTTTCGTTTTCGCCGTCAAGGCTCCGCGCTTCGCCATGAATCGCGCGCGTCTTGCCGAAGCCGGCAATACGATTTCGCGTTTCTTCGCAAGCGGCATCACGGAACTCAAGGCCAAGCTGGGTCCCGTCAATTGGCAGTTCGAGCCCACCAAGCAGTTCGAGCCCGGCGACTTTGAAGGCTTTCTCAAGCTTCTGCCGCGCGAGGCCGGCGGCCGGCCGCTGCGTCACGTGGTCGAGGTGCGACACGATAGCTTCCGTTGCCGTGACTTTCTTACCTTGGTGCGCGAGCACGGCGTCGCCGTCGTGATAGCAGGCGATAGCAATTATCCGCAGATCGCCGATCCCACCGCTGCATTCGTGTACGCACGCATCATGGGCACGGTAGCCAAGGAGGAATTAGGCTACTCCGAGACCGCACTCAATCTTTGGACGTCGCGAGCACGAGCATGGGCTTCGGGTTCGGCCCCCGATAGTGATCTGCAGCACATCGAGCCGAGATCGACCGACGGCAAGCCCCGCGACGTCTATCTATACGTAATCGGCGGTCACAAGGTGCGCAACCCTGACGCAGCCCAGTCTCTCATTCGGCGTCTCGCTGCGATAGCCGCTGAGTAAGGTCTGTGATCGACTTTCTGAACCCCGATCTTCCCGCCGGCCTCGCGACTGTGGTGATGCCGTTGGTGGATGCCACACCCGACACCGTTCACGGTTACGGCTGCTTGGTGGATGATGCCGACCAATGCCCCATCGAAATCGTGCGCTGGCCGGCCCAGGGCGGTCGGCCGGTCGATCCGGACACCGGCGATCAGGGCGGCACCACCGAGGGCATTTTTGCCAGCGAATGGTCGGGCGACATCCTGTACGGCCGCAATGAGGCCGTAGCAGGACACTATGTATTGGCGTACGGTCAGGCCCCGGAGCTGGCGCGCGCCGACCACGATCGACCACCAAGCCGCATGTTGTTGTGGCATGCCAACTATCACCCCGACGGCGGACAATTATTCTTTCCCCTGGATTGCCGCCCATTCTATGTTCCACTGGCGCTGCCCGGCGATGACGTGACTCCGGGGCGCTTTGTCTGCTTTCGCTTCGATGGCCGCCAAGGACTCTACATCCACCCCAACATCTGGCACGAGGGCGTGTTTGCTTTGAGCGGTTGTCAACGCTTTTTTGACCGGCAGGGCGCGGTGCACGCACGCGTTTCCGTGGACTTCGCGAGGGAATTCGGCTGCCTGCTCGAGGCACCGATTCGGTCTTAACACGCTCTCGACATTTCTTGGCTGATTTGCCGTTGTGCCGCCCGCGATTGTCCTTAAGATATCGCAGGTCGGCAACGGTATCGCCAAATTCGAGGAACACGAACATGACGAAGCTATTTCTGGCTGCTCTCAGCCTCGCGGCATGCCTTTCCACCCCGAGCGCATGGGCTCAACCACAGGATTCGAATGCGGTGCCGCAAGCGCACACACCGCCATCTCCGGATCAGGTCGTCAGCATGCTGGCGAGCAAGCTTTCATTGAGCGACGATCAGAAAAATGCGATCACACCCATCATCGCCGACCGCCAGCAGAAGTTAAAAGCATTGATGGCCGACGCGAGTGCACCGCGCAGACAGCGCGGCCAGCAGGCGCGCCAGATCATGAGCGACAGCAATGCGAAGATCAACGCCATCCTCACCCCGGATCAGCAGACAAAGTACGCGCAGATCGAGCAGCAGATGCGCGAGCAAATGAAGCAGCACATGCAAGATAGGAAAGCAGCCGGCGAAAGCTAGCCGAGTTCGCTAGTAAATCTCCGGCACCAGCATCTCGGCGGGCACCGCCTGTCGGGAATAGTGTTCGTGGCGCTCGCGTTCCGGCAACACGACGGGTGCTTTGATGACCTCGCTGTAGGGAAACTGCTTGAGGAGGTGGTCGATGCAGTTCAGGCGCGCTCGCTTTTTGTCGACCGCATGCACCACCCACCACCGAGCTTCGGGAATGTGCGTGCGCTCGAGCATTATCTCCTTGGCCTTGGTGTATTCCTCCCATCGCCGGCGCGATTCGAGATCCATGGGGCTGAGCTTCCACTGTTTCAACGGATCATGAATGCGGCCAAGAAACCTTAAGTACTGCTCCTCGTCGGTGATCGAAAACCAATATTTCAGCAGGTGTATTCCAGAGCGTACGAGCATGCGTTCGAATTCCGGCACCGAGCGGTAGAATTCCTCGTATTCCTCGGGCGTGCAGAAGCCCATGACGCGCTCGACCCCGGCCCGGTTGTACCAGCTGCGGTCGAAAAGAACGACTTCGCCGCCGGCGGGCAAATGCGGAACATAGCGCTGAAAGTACCACTGAGTGCGCTCCCGATCGTTCGGCGCCGGGAGCGCGACCACACGGGCCGTGCGTGGATTGAGCCGTTGGGTGATGCGTTTAATCGCACCGCCCTTGCCCGCCGCGTCGCGGCCTTCGAACAAGATCACCACCTTCTCTTTCTTTTCGACGACCCAATCCTGCAATTTCACCAATTCCGCCTGGAGACGAAATAGATCGCTGAAGTAGTGCTGCCGATAGGCCCGTTCGGCCTCACCGTTGGCTCCATCGGGCATGCCCGGCAAAGGATGCCGGTCCTCGATCTCCATTTCCAGTTCCTCGTCGTATCCGTCGGCGAGATCACGGCTGATGCGGCGAATCAACTCTTCGTTATCGAGCGCTGATAAATCAGGCATTTTCTTTCCCTGTTGCGGCCCACAGTCAACATCTGACCATAGCGCATTAATGTTTGCGATTTATGACGTTACCGGCGCTTGCCAAGGGGCGTTAGCGGCCCGAAAAATTGGGCTCCCGCCGCTCATTGCTCGCGCGCACTCCCTCCATGAAATCCGCGGTGTTTCGCAGCCGGCTTTGCTGGGCGAGTTCGATTTCGGTCGCCGCAGCAATTCGGTCAGCCAGATGTTGGCGCATGGTCGCGCGGGTGGCGATCACGCCCAAGGGGGCGCAAGTCGCAATTTCCCGCGCAAGCGACAGCGCGGCGGCGCGCACCTCACTTTGCGCCGCCAGCACATTGGCCAAGCCGATTTGATGCGCCTCGGTGCCCTTGATCCGGCGGCTGGTGAGAAGCAGCAGTTCCGCCGTGTTGCGACCGACCAATTCCGGCAGAGTCACCGTCAGTCCGAAGCCGGGATGAAATCCCAGCTTGGTAAAATTGGCGCTGAAAGTGGCCTCGGCACAGGTCACTCGAAAATCGCCCACCAGCGCCAGACCCAAGCCCCCGCCAATGGCGGCGCCATGCACAGCGACGATGATGGGCTTGGCGGTGCGAAAGAGGCGCACTGCCGCACGGTAGAGTTGCGAGGTGCTCGCATCGCGTCTGCCGGCGTCGGCCGACGCATCGTTGCCGGCCAAGTTTGCTCCGGCGCAGAAGGACTTGCCGTGCGCAGCCAGAACGATGACACGGCAAGCGTCCTCCTTATCGAGCGCTTCGAGGACCGATGCGATTTCCTCGATGAGCGCTACATCGAAAAAATTGTGCGGCGGCCGTCTTATTTCAATCACGGCCACATGTGCATTCAAATCGAGGCCCAGGTCTGGGTATTGCGGCAACGGCATGGCGACTCCCTATCTCAATCCCAAACCGCGCGCAATGATTCCCCGCAGCACCTCGGTGGTGCCGCCCTGGATTGTCAGCTTGGACACGATAACCGTGGCATGCGCCAGCAGTTGATCAAAGCGGGCGCGGTCACGCTTGTCGCCATCGATGAAGGCCGCGAGATCGCGGGCCTTGTGCGGCAGCCGTTGCTGCCACACGGTGCCCAAGTCCTTCACAATTGAACCCTCGAGCATCGGGTCCTTGCCCGCCTGAAGCATGCCGTTGACCGATATCGACATGCGGCGCAGGGTGTGCAGTTGCGCGACCAAGCGGCCGATTCCCTCCGCTCCCCTGGCGTCGGGCTCCTCCCCCAGAACGCGCACCAGTTCGAACAGCATGTAGGCTGTTTCCAGAAATCGCTCCGGTCCGCTGCGTTCGTAGGCCAGCTCGCTGGTAGCTTGTTTCCAGGCCATGTCAACCTCACCGAGCGCGTGCTCATGGGGTACGAACATGTCGTCGAACACCACCTCGTTGAATTCGTGCTGACCGGCCACGTTTGCTATGGGAATGACTGTGATGCCCGGAGACTTCATGTCGACCAGGAATTGCGTCAGACCGTGGCGACGATTTTCCTTTGTGGCATCAGAGGTGCGAAACAGCCCTATCATGTAGTCGGCGTGATGAGCGCCGGTGGTCCACAGTTTTGTGCCGCGCACTCTCCATCCGCCGTCGCAGCCGCTGGCGCGAGTCCTGGCGGCGAACAGATCCGATCCTGAATTCGGTTCGCTCATGCCAATGCAAAAACAGCACTCGCCGCGCACGATGCGCGGCAAGATGTCTGATTTGATTCGCTCGCTGGCGTATTTCAGCAGCATCGGGCCGCTCTGCCGGTCGGCCGTGAAGTGAACACCGACGGGCGCATTGGCAATGCGGAACTCCTCGGTTACCACGTAGCGCTCCAGAAAATCTCGCTCGCTTCCGCCGTAGCGCCTGGGCCAAGTCATGCCGATCCAGCCTCTGGCGCCCACTTTGCGGCTGAACTCAAGACTGTGTCCGGGATAACTCGCACCACGATAGGGATCGAAAGTACCCGCCTTGATTTCTTGGTCCAAAAAAGCGCGTACTTCGTTCCTCAGGGTTTGCGCTGAGGACGGCAAGCGAATCGGGTCGAATTGAATCGCGGACATATTGTCAGCGCTCTGCCAACATGGGCCACAACGCGTCGGCACCGTTTTTTGCGACGAGCTGTCCGAGCTTCACCGCCCAATAGCTTTCGCTGCCGAAGTCGTCTCGCCATGACCACAATCTCTGGGTGAATCGATGCAACACATGATCCTTCGAAAACCCAATTGCTCCGTGCACTTGATGCGCGATAGCCGCACCCGACTCCGCGGCCTCGCCGACTCGAATCTTGGCGCTTGCCACTTCCAGAAGCACCGGCATGTCGAAGCTTGCCGCTGAGCTGATCGCGTCCGCCGCGGAACCGGCCGAAGCAAGCGCCGCCGCCGCCTCGCCCGCCAGTCTCGCCAGGCTGTGTTGTATCGCCTGGAATTTACCGATGGGCTTTTCAAAGGCGACGCGCTGGTTGGCATAGCTGACGGAGAGATCGAGAATACCCTGCAGAGCGCCTGCCATTTGCACGCATCGTACGGCCGCGCCCATCAACATCAAGTCATCCAAACTGATTGAGGTCGGCGATAGCGCCGGCACCGCGGCGTCGCGCAAAGCGATTGTGTCCCTCGAATCCTGCGCCAGGTTGGAATGTTCGGTGACCTCGCACAAACTGCGATCCACTAAAGACACCCAAAACTTCTGATCGCGCCTGGCCAGCAACGCTATCCGACTCGAGACGCGGGCGAACGGAACCGCGCGAGCGCTCCCGGACAGCCGGCCGGCCCCGTTGACCGCGAGTTGATCTCGGATATCCACCGGCGCGAGCGTGATGACGCCGTCTGGAACCGTCGTGCCGGCTTGCTGCAGCAGCCAGCCCGCGAGCAGTGTTTCGCCGAGAGGAATGCTGACCGCATATTCGCCGGCAATTCTTAATACCTCGAATCCCTCGCTGATCGGGGCACCGGATCCGTTGAGTGTCTCGGGAATCCAGGTCCGCGTCAGTCCCGCAGTTTCGAGCGCGTTCCACAGGCGGCCGTCGTCTTGGCCTTTTATGGCTCGTGGGTCGCCCAGATCGCGAAATATTCGCCGCGTGGTGTCCGCAATCAAATTGCCGCTGTCGTTCAATGCGTCGCTCTGGGTTTTATCGCGATACCACGGAGGCAAGACTCGCCCGCGAGACCCATCCCGTGCGCCCTGTCCGAGTCTCAATAAGTACAAATCCCTCGTGTTCGGCCTTGATCATGACAGTCTCGGCCTCGGGTAGTACAAACAAGGAATCTCCCATGGGGACGGGCGACACACGTACGTCAGCCTGAGCGCTGATGATGACCCCAGCATGCAGAGTCGGCCAGAGAACCACGGCATTGCAGACGTTCAAGCCCACTAATCCGATTCCCGCCACCGTGCCCATTCGGCGGAGCCAACGAAATCGGACAGATAGTACGCCGGTCAGCAAGCTTGCACCCGCGGTCAGTATGCCAATAATACCCAGCCACGCCGTGGCCTCCGGGCTCGCCATCGTGGCTATTCGTTCAAACCAATTTCGTGACCTTACGGGCTGGTGAGTTGACTCGCGCACCAGTCGCAAATTGGCTTCAATGTCCGGATCGTTGGGCGCGAGCAGGCCGGCGCGCTCGTAGTTGAGAACCGCCATGCCTGGCCTGCCGGCGCGCGCGAAAGAGTTCGCCAAATTGTAAAGCGCGGCCGCGGAATACCCTTCCTGCGCCGGTTCCGCGCGAATTTGTCCGCCGAAGAGCATCGTGCCCACGATCAACGCCGCCACTCGAGTGCAGCGGTTCATGCGGCGTTCCTCGCCAGAAGCTGCTCGCGCACAACGCGCATCCAGCGGCCAAAATCGGTTTTACCCTGCTTATGGCCGGAATACTTCGATTCATCGGCCAGGGCGAATAATTGGGTCAATTCCTGCCCTTCTTGGCCGGTTCGGTTCAGGACCTCAGCTGTTGTCACTTGATCCGGTGCCAATTGCCATTTCACGGCCAATACCTCTCGTACGGCCGAGAGCGCCAATTCAAAGAACGACCCGACGTCGCCGTTGCGGGCGGCGGCCTCCATGCCGGTAAGAGCGCGCTTTGCCGCTCTCGTCGCGGCGCGATCGCTCTTTTTTGTTTTTCTATTGGGAGCCTTGCGCAGTCGGGCAGCGAACCAGCCGCCGGCGAAAAGGATTGCAAGCAACGATGGTACGGCAAGGAATCGCTTCTGCAAGTAGAGGGGGGTCAGAGACTCCATCATCGTTTGGCCGATCGCATGGTCCGGTCGCAACGCGCCGCCATAGGGGTCGGCAACGGTAGAGGCGACCTTCCCATCCGTCACGGCCGTAGCGTCTGCCAAGGACGGAGAAATCTTCACGCTTAAGGGTGGGGTGCGCGCCGTCTCATAGCGGCGCGTATTGGGATCAAAATAGGTGAATGTCAGTGCCGGCAGAGTCTGAACGCCGGGACGCAAGGCAATGAGCGGCTGTTCAAAGATCTTCTCGCCCTTGTGGCTGGTCGGATCGCTCGGTCTGAAAGACGATTTCGGGGGGTAGGTCTTCCACTGGTCGATGTGCTCCAGCATCAGGCTGTCGACCCGGTCAAAGTTGCCGGAGCCAGTCACACGCATTCGCAATGTGAGGGGATCGCCGGCGTCAGCCGTGGCCGGTGAGACATCGCTCTCGATGCTGAAGGTACCGATTGCGCCGTGAAAATCAGGCGGCCGCCCTTCCGTTGGCAGGGCCAGCACTTTCAATTCTGCCGGCGGGCTGGTGACATTGATGTCTTTCGGCACCGTCGCACCGAAAATATTTTGCAAGAACGGATCGCCGAATTGATCGTCCAAGATGGAGTCTCGCCGCGAGCGCGTTCTAATCCTTACAGTGATCGGCATCTCCGCGGAAAACGAGAAGCTGCCCGGCTTCACCACGGTGATTTCGCTGTGCCACGTCAGTAAGACAAAGGGCTGGCCGTCAAGACTCTCCTCACTGCGATCCGGTGAATTGGTCAGATTGAGGGTAAAGTCATCGCCGGTGAAACGCGGCAGGCCGTCGAGGTGTTGGACAAACCCGGATCGCATTCCCAACTGGATGTCGATCGGAACTCTTTCTCCGACATACAATTCCCGTTTTGGCACCTCCAGCCGCATGAAGGCGGAGCCGTCCTCTGTCAAGCGAATGCCTTTCGGCATCGTTGCGCCAGAGAGTATGGGAGCACGATAAGGAGTAACGCCGCCACTCGCGCGGGGCGCATTCGCGCTGCTCGGGGTTGTGTTGACTTGCAGGACCAGCGGTTGCGACTTCGGCGTTACACCGGGGATGGTGAATATGCCGGCCACCTGTGGAGTGACGCGAATGATGGTCGCGGAGGACGGCACGGTAATCCCGTTGATGAACTCGATCTGGCGCCTTCTGCCCACGATCTCGAACCTCAATCCGGACACGGCCGGCAAGGCGACGTTGTCGGTGCTATCGCCCATGTTCGTGAGTGTGTACACCGCCGACTCCCCCAGCGTGATCTGCGCCGGCTCGATCGTCGCATACACCAAGGGAGCATCCGCCAAGGCGCCAGTATCCATGGCGAAATAGATGCCGATCACCGCGATCAACCAGGGGTTGAAAATGATTCTCGCCATTACCAATTCTTGTATGGCTTTTCCGGAGGGTCAACGGCGTTGCGTTGCGCAAGCGGCGTGCCGGGAGGACGCTTCTCGTCTCCCTTGACCGAATCGAGCAGCTCACGGGCCTCTTCGCGACTCATTTGACCCGGCAGTCGTTGATTGTCTGCTGCGCGGGCGTCATCGCCCGAGTTCTGCGGTTCCCCCCCGCCGGACTGCGGCTGCTGAGCTTGCGGTGGTGGTTGCCCCTGGCCCGGCGGCGGCTGGGGTGGAGGCTGGCCTTGTCCCTGCGGCGGCGGCTGGCCTTGTCCCTGCGGCGGCGGCTGACCCTGTCCCTGCGGCGGTGGCTGACCCTGTCCCTGCGGCGGCGGCTGACCCTGTCCCTGCTTCGGGTCATTGTTTTTCGCGCTTTTGTCCTGTTGCTGACCCTTGTTTTGCTGCTGATCCTGATTGTTCTTTTGATTCTGGTCTTTGTTTTGATTATTTTTGTTTTGATCCTGATTCTGCTGCTGATTGAGCTCGTCTATTTTGCGTTTCACGAAATCGCGGTTGAACTTGGCATCGGCGTCGTTTGCCCTGAGTTGCAGCGCGGTTTCATAGGCCTTTACTGCATCGTTCCACTTTTGCAGCGTATCCTGCGCAGACGACTTCTCGGTTCTTTGTCCCGCGCGATACAAGCTGTTGCCCAGGTTGTAGTAAGCGTCTTGCTGATCGGACAGGCGCGTCGCTTCGCTTGAAGGCACGTGGCTGATGGATTGCTGGAAGGCCTGCGCCGCCTGCGGAAACTCGCCGGCGCGGTAGGCAGCCGTGCCGGCGTTGTATTCCAGCAGCGGTTTTTTTGAATCGCGCTCAGTCGGAATGGGGGCGCCTTGGGTCTCTCCCTCGGCGCGAGTTGCGCGCATCGGCAACACCATGAGTACCGCCAAGCCCGACATCACGGCCGCGCTGACTGCCGCGCGCCGCACGGCCCGACGCCTGCGCGTGCCGACTAGCAGACTTGCAAGCAGAGTTGCGAGAGAAGCCGCCAGCGGCCATTGATAGCGCGGCGTGTAGATCTTCTGACGCCGGGAAGCGATCTCATGTTTCGCGATCGAACCCAAAGCCGTATTGAATATGAGGTCCAAGCCCTCCCCTTGTGCTCCCAAGGGGGCATATATTCCTCCGGCAGCCTCGGCGATCGCCTTGAGTCCGGACTCATCCAGACGAGACTTGACGAAGGTCCCCGCTTCATCCTTCACAAAGCCGCCACCGAGTTGGGGAATGAGATCGCCCGCAGGGGTGCCCACGCCCACTGTATAGATCTTAAGACCTTCACGCCCGGCACTACGAGCCGCCTCCAAGGCATTCCCCTCGAGATCTTCTCCATCTGTAACCAATATCAATATCTTATCTCCGCCTGGGCGGCGGCGCAGCGCCGCCTGCGCAGCCTGAATGGCGTTCGCGATATTGGTACCGCCGCGCGGAATCGTATTCGTATCGATAGCGCCCAAAGACTCGTGAAATGCGCCGTAGTCGAGGGTCACGGGGCATGTCAGGAACGCCGTACCGGCGAACGCAACGATACCCACAGCATCGCCGTCCATGCGTTTCGCAAAATCATCAATGGCGAGCTTCGCTCTGGTCAAACGGTTCGGCTTCACATCCGGGGTCAGCATGCTGCGGGAGGTGTCTATCGCAAATATGACCTCGTTTCCGCGCCGGGAGATCTGCTCCCAGCGAAACCCTGCCAGCGGCCCCGCGAGGGTGACGAAAAGACCGATCAATGCAGTAAGAAACAGTCCGCGTTGGACGCGCCTGCCGACTCGAGACATGGACCGGGTCAACTGATCCCGCAAGTGAGCCGAGACGAATCTTGCGAGGGCGGCGTGCTGGCGCGCATCGTAGCGCTGCCACATCCAAATGAGCACGATGACCGCAATGAATCCCGCCGCCAACCACAATGGGTCGCTGAATCTCACGGCAATCTCCGTAGACGCGTGTGCTGCAAAATCAGGCCCAATCCCAAGATCGCCAAGGCGGGAATCACCGCCCAGCGATATAGCTCCTCTACATGCTCGAACTTCTGCACAGTTTGCGCCGATTTTTCGAATCGATTGATCTGATCATAGATCTCCTCGAGTGAATCAGTATCCGTTGCGCGGTAGAATTTGCCGCCGGTCTTTTCAGCGATCGCTTGCAGAGTCTTCTCGTCCACGTCCACCTTGGCCATGATCAACCGCAGGTTTCCGGACGCGTCTCGAACCGGAATGGGCGCTTCGCCACGAACCCCCACACCGATCGTATACACCTTCACTCCCATTGCTTTGGCGGCCTCGGCGGCGGCGAGCGGCGATATTTTCCCCGTGTTGTTGACGCCGTCTGTCAGAAGAATCACTACCTTCGACTTCGCAGCCGTCTCGCGAAGGCGATTTACACCGGCCGCGATCGCCGAGCCGATCGCGGTACCATCGTCGCCGGAGCCTACGGTGACGCGTTCGAGATTTTGCAGCAGCCAATCATGGTCGAGGGTTATGGGGCTGACCAAGTACGGTGCACCGGCAAAAGAGATGATGCCGATCCGATCGTCGGGCCGCTCTTCGATGAACTTCGAAACCACCGATTTGACCACTTCAATTCGATTGACCCGGCGCCGATCGATTTGAAAATCCAGCGCCTGCATCGAACCCGAAACGTCGAGTCCCAGTACGATATCGATACCGTTGGCGGTCACCTCGGTGCGACTGTGGTCCCGCTGCGGGCGTGCGAGACCCGCAATCATCAAGGCACCGGCTACAATCGGCAGCAACCAGGCCCAAAGACCGATTCGGCTGCGGCTGCTGCGGGCAAGGTTGCGCGCCAAACTTACGTCGGAATACTCGACGGCGGCGACGGGACCGCGCCTACCTCTCCAAAACAGCACGAGTGGCAGCAAGCTCAGGAGCCAGAACCATTCAGGCTGCAGAAAGCGAATCATGACCCTCCTGAACTGCAAGCGCTTCCTCGGGCTTTGCCGTTGCCAAAACAAAGGCCCGCGCGCTTTGCCGCAGCGATTCCATGTCCCGAATGGTGAGCGACATCGCCGCGAACTTCACCACATCGCATTGATGAAGGAACTCTCCGAGCAACGTGCGGTGGCTGGCAAGAGATGCGTTCGAGGATTCGAGTAGATCGCGCAGGAATTCCTCGGTTGTTCGGCGCGTGGCGGTGATATCGAACCGTTTCTCGATGTAGGTCCTGACGATGTCGGAGACCGCGGTGGAAAACTCGCGGGCGCTTCCGGGCAACATGAGCGTGCGAATCTCCTCGAGGCCTTGCACGGCGATTTCGAAGGGCGTCAGAACGCGTGCACGGCGGCGGCGATGAGCGCGCCACAACCAGTAGATGCACAGCGCCAGCACTACTACGGCTGCAATTATCGCGGGCCACGCCCAGCCGGGAAGGATGAGTTTGGGTCCGCGAATATCGCGAATATCTTCGACGGGCGCTGCCGCTGCGCAAAGGCTGCCGTGTAGAACACATCCGACGGTACCGAGCGCAGCCGATGCGTGCGCCCTCGAAAGGGATTTCGTCATAGGCGTCTACGCACTCGCGTCTTGAAAAACCGCTGCAGCGCCGGCATGTACGGGGCGTCGGTCCGTAGTTGCAAGGTGTCGACGCCCTCCGAGCGAAAGTCGCTCACCAACCGCCGGCTCCTCTCCAAGGATTGCTCCTTGAAGCGCTTGCGCACGGTGGCGCTCGCCGTATCTAGCTCGATCACTTCGCCCGTTTCCGCGTCCTCGAGGGCAACGATGCCCACATCCGGAAGATCCTGCTCACGCGGATCCTCAATATGTACGGCAACGAGATCATGACGACGATTGGTTCGGCGCATGCCGCGGCGCAAGTCCGCGCGGGAAACCGGCGTGTCCTTGGGAAGTTCGAAATCTGAAATCAGGAACACAACCGCCCGACGATGCAGCAGGCGATTGGCGATATCGAGCGTCTTGATGATGTCGGTGCCGTTGTGCTCGGGATCGTGATAGAGAATGTCCCGCACAACGCGCAAGACATGACGCCGCCCCTTCTTCGGAGGCAGATAACGCTCTACCTGGTCGGTGAACAGCAGCAAACCCACCTTGTCGCTATTGCGTATAGCGGAGAACGCCAACACGCTGGCAAGCTCGGCGGCAAGATCGCGCTTGCTGAATGCGCCCGATCCGAAGTTGCCGGATGCACTGATATCAACCAGCAGGAAGATCGTGAGCTCGCGCTCTTCAGTGAACTTCTTTACGAAGGTCTTGCCGGCTCGCGCCGTGACATTCCAATCGATGGTACGAACCTCATCGCCCGGGCTGTACTCACGGACTTCGTCGAAATCCATGCCCCTGCCTTTGAACACGGAGTGGTAGGAACCTGCGAGACTGTCGTTAACCATGCGGCGGGTGCGAATCTCCAGCTGTCGCATGCCGCTTAAGATGGCTTTGCTCGACTTGGTCGCTTCCTTCGCCATAACTCAAGGCACGGGAAGCGCGTTTAGGATTTTGTCGATGACATTTTCGGAGGAGATATTCTCCGCCTCCGCCTCGTAGGTCACGGACACCCGATGGCGTAGTACATCGAGCGCTATCGATTTGACGTCCTGGGGAATGACGAAGTTTCGTCCGTTCAAGAAGGCCATCGCGCGGGCGCCCAAGGTCAGGGCAATGGTCGCGCGCGGCGACGCACCGGTTTGAATATAGCCGTCCAATTTCAACGACGCGGCGACCGGAGGCCGGGTTGCAAGCACCAGGTCGACGATGTAGTCCCGTATCTTGTCATCCACGTAGAGCGCATTCACCACGTGCCGCGCCTCGATGATTTGGGCGGCACTCACCACCTGGCGCGGCGCCGGCAATGCCTCCGTGGTCGACATCGCATCCAATATCAGCCGCTCTTCGGCGCGATTCGGGTAGGTCACGATGACCTTCATCATGAAGCGATCGATTTGCGCTTCCGGAAGCGGGTAGGTCCCCTCTTGTTCCAAGGGATTCTGCGTGGCCAGTACCAGAAAAGGGCTGGGGAGCGGATAGGTTTCATCGCCGATGGTGACCTGCCGCTCCTGCATACCCTCGAGCAGCGCGCTCTGGACCTTGGCGGGCGCTCGATTGATTTCATCGGCGAGGATCAGGTTGCTGAAAATGGGTCCCTGCTTGGTGCGGAAAGCCCCGTCCTGCGGGTTGTAGATCAAGGTGCCGACGATATCGGCCGGCAACATGTCAGGCGTGAATTGCAGCCGTTTGAAATGCAGCGCAATGCAACCCGCCAAGGTCTTCAACGCAAGGGTTTTCGCCAATCCCGGCACCCCCTCCAACAGCACGTGACCGTTGGTCAGCAGCGCGATCAGCAGCCGGTCCAGCAGGTGCTTTTGACCCACGATGACCCGGGCCATTTCCTGCTGCAGTGGCTTGATCCAAGCTGAGCTCGCCGCCATCGTCTCGCGAGCGGCCTGCGATTGATATCTCGCATTCTGCTCGCCGATCGGCAGGGTCGCTTTCTGATTCATTACCTATCCTTTTTGCAATCTATGGTGTTTAGCGAGGCGCGCCTCGACTTGGAACGAAGGTATGCCCTCCGGGTTCCCCGGAGCTGAAGCCCGCGGCGGAATTCTAGAATTCTCCGTAGCCCCGTGCCATCGCTGCGGCGAAAATGGGCAAAAATACGAACAACGCCAATTCAATGTGAAGATAACGTCTAATGATCCCGATGTCCGAATCATTCGGTGCGATGGCCAATTTCTTCCAGCGGATGAAGGCAAACGTGGGCGGCAAAGACAGCAAGCCTATCGCGGCAAAGCAGCCGAGCTTGGCCCAAAAGTAGATGTTATGCGAGTAAAAGTACCATCCCTTGGCGGCGAATGCGGCTCGACTGAACCCCACGGCGATGACGGCGGCGGCGAGTATACCGTACCAAAGATCGATCGACGCCATGCGGGCGACGGCGGCGGCGCTGATGCCGGGCCGCAATACCCAGAACTCCGCGAAAAGAATGCCGAATATCCCGAAGATCAGCAGATGATGGCCGATGGCCAGGGTCAGATCGAGCATGATTTTTCCCGCTTAACTGAATTGGTTGCCATACTGCTCGCGAAGCATCGCCTTCTGGACCTTGCCGGTTCCTCCGACCGGCAGCGACTCCAGGAAAATGACGGCGTCAGGAACCCACCATTTCGCGACTCGCTGCGCGAGAAACGCGAGTATCTCATCGCTCTCGAGCAGCTGGTCGGGCTTGCGAACGATGAACATCAAAGGCCGCTCCTCCCAGCGCGGATGCTTCACTCCGATCACCGCCGCCATGGCGACGCAGGGGTGGCTCATGGCAGCATTTTCCAGATCGATCGAGCTGATCCACTCGCCACCGGTTTTGATAAGGTCTTTGGCACGGTCTCTGATTTGCATGGTGCCCTGCGCATCTATGGTCGCAATGTCACCCGTCGGAAACCATCCATCGGCGAGCACCTGCCGGTCCGACTTGTAGTATCCGGAGACGGTCCACTGGCCGCGCACCAAGAGCTGACCCTGCGATTTCCCGTCGCGCGCCAGAGCCCGCCCTTCTTCATCGACCACTTTGATTTCGACGCCGAACACGGCTTTCCCCTGTTTGGCCATGAGCGAGTGCTTCTCTGCCGCCGGCATCGCGGCCTGCTTCGATGTCAACGCGCTCATGGTGGCTATCGCGACGGTCTCGGTCATGCCCCAGGCGTGCCGAACCTCAATGCCGAACTCCTCGTCGAACTTCGCGATCAGCGCTTGGGGCATGGCAGATCCGCCGACAAGGATGCGCTTGAGGGTCGACAGAGGCAGATTGCCTTGTTCCAGGTGCCGCATCAAAGCAATCCATATCGTGGGAACGCCCGCTGTTACCGTCACTTGCTCGCTTTCCAGCAATTCGTACAGGCTGGCGGCGTCCAGCCGCTGTCCGGGCAATACCAATTTCGCGCCGCCGATCGCGGCCGCATACGGGATGCACCAACCGTTGATATGGAACATCGGTACAACCGGCAACACCGTGTCCCTGGGAGAGAGCGAGACGATTCCCGGCAGACAGGCCGAAAGCGCATTGAGCACGATCGATCTATGCGAATACAGCGCACCCTTGGGATTTCCCGTCGTGCCCGAGGTGTAGCAAAGCACCGCGGCGGTACGTTCCTCGAGTCGGGGCCAATTAAAAATCATGCTTTGCTGAGCGATAAAATCCTCGTAACAAAGGACGTTATGCACGTTCGTCACCCGAGGCATATTCTTCGCGTCGCTCAAGCAGATCCAATACTTCACATGGGGACATTGAGCGGCAATGCCTTCGATCAACGGCGCGAAAGCGGGGTCGAACAGCAACGCGCGATCTTGAGCGTGATTGATGATGTAGATCAGCTGCGGCGGATGCAGGCGCGGATTGCAAGTGTGAATGATCATGCCGCTGCCCGACACGGCGAAGTACGCTTCCAAATGCCGATGATTATTGAGCGCTACCGAGCCGATGGAATCTCCCGCGGTAAGACCCATGCCGGCCAAGGCATTCGCGAGTTGCATGGCGCGCGTCCTGCAGCGCGCATAATCATAGCGGCTGAGATCGCCATGGGTTTCGCGCGATACGATCTCGGTCTCGCCGAATTGGCCGGCGCCGTGCTCGATGACATCGGAAATCAACAGAGGCCGATCCATCATCATGCCGAATTGAAGCATGCAATTAGTCCGCGCTCGCCGCAGATTCGCCGATCATACAGCTGCTACAGGTAGATCGTAGCAAAAGTCTCGCGCAGCGCGTTTTTCTGCACCTTGCCCATGGTATTTCGCGGCAGCTCGTCCACGACAAAAACGCGCTTCGGCACCTTGTAGCGCGCCAGCTTCAACTTGACTGAATCGATGACCTGCTGCTCGGCAAGTATCACACCGGCCTTGGCCACCACCGCCGCGGTCACGCCCTCGCCGAAGTCCGGATGCGGAACCCCGAATACGGCGCTTTCCAGGATACCGGGCAGCGCGTCCAATTCCGTCTCGACTTCCTTCGGATACACGTTGTAGCCGCCGCTGATGACCAAATCCTTGGCGCGCCCCACGATGTGCACGTAGCCCTCGCCATCAATGCGGCCCACATCGCCCGTTTTGAACCATCCGTCGCCGGTGAATTCAGCGCGCGTTTTCTCCTCGTCCTGCCAATAACCTGCGAACACGTTGGGGCCCGCGACCTGCAGCGTCCCGATGGTGTCGGCGCGATCCAGGATTTCGCCCGATTCGGCGGCGACGCGAATTGCGGTGCCGTTGAGCGGTGGTCCGACCGATCCGGGCAAGCGCACGCCCTGGTAGGGGTTCGAGGTGTTGATCAGCGTCTCCGTCATCCCGTACCGCTCCAGAATCGTATGGCCCGTGCGCGCTAAGAATTCTCCGTGGGTCTCTGCTGCTAAGGGCGCCGAGCCAGAGACGAACAACCGGACGGCCGCCGTGCTCTCCTTGTTCAGGCCGTTGTGCTGCAAAAGACGCGTGTAATGGGTCGGAACGCCCATGAACACGCTCGCCTCCGGCAGGTGCTTCAGCACCAGAGCCGCGTCGAATTTGGACAACAGCAGCAAGCCAGAACCGGAGGCAAGTACCGTGTTGATGGCGACGAAAAGTCCGTGAATGTGAAACAGCGGCAGCGAGTGCAGCACTACGTCGCCCGCGGAAAAGCGCCAGGCATCCGCCAGGACGGCCGCGTTGGCCGCAAGATTGCCGCGCGTCAGCATCGCGCCCTTCGAGCGGCCGGTAGTTCCCGAGGTATACACAATCGCCGCAATCGAATCGGGCTCAACCCGCGGCTGCTCGCGGTTCGTCCCGCACGCTGCAGCCAGCGCCGGCAATGACCCCTCGCCATCCGCGCCGAGCGTCTCGACTCGGGCGACGCCCGCCGACTCGGCCAGCGGCTGCAGAATCGGCCGATCCGCCGGTCGAATGACCGCGACACGCGGCGATGAGTCGCGCAGAAAGTATTCGACTTCGTTCGGCGTATTGGCGACGTTGATGGGCACGAATACCGCACCCACCCGCAAACACGCAATGTAGAGAAGCACCGCCTCCACGGACTTTTCGACCTGAACGGCAACTCGGTCGCCGGGCAGCGTCCCGAGCTCGATCAGCGCGGCGGCGACGCGGTCCGACTCCACCTGAAGAGCCGAGTAGCTGATTTGCCGGCCCTCGGGAGTCTTGAGAAACGTGTGGGTTGGACGAGTGCGCGCGGTCTCATCTACCCAAGCGGAAAGATCCATTGCGTTTGGCATAAACTCAGTAGTGAGGCGGCTTCTCCTCGGCGCTCGGGCGAGTCTCCTCCGAGGTCGAGCCTTCCAGCCGCTCTTT
The DNA here is from genome assembly GCA_036494725.1 of Steroidobacteraceae bacterium. GTDB lineage: Bacteria > Pseudomonadota > Gammaproteobacteria > Steroidobacterales > Steroidobacteraceae > Bog-1198. Next base: position 22,566 of record DASXNX010000004.1, on the reverse strand, counting down.
GATGTTCTTGAGCTGCGCTTCCAGCGTCTGAATTTCCTTATGCTGCCGGAATACCACGTCGCTGAGCTCGCTCATCGCGCGCTCGAGGTACGCGATCTTGGATTGAACCTGCTCCAGGGACTCGTCGTGCAAGGCGATAATCCATCGCCCTTACGGCTTCATGCCATAGAATAAATAGTCCGCGGTGTACGGGACTCGCAGCAGCTGACCCGATTGGTCGGGCGAGCAATCCTTCGCCGGCGGGTTACCCCCGACTGTATTCAATCGCTGGATGGACAGCACTGCGCTGAACAATCCATCACCGGAAGTGGTCTTGGCGCGCAGCAGCAGCCAGGGGATTGAATCCGATTGGGGGCTGTCGGTGCTAGCCTTGACTTCCCCGGTCACTTTGCTGCCGTCGTTCGCTTCCCAACTCGGCCCCGCAAAGTGTTTCCCAGCGCTCTTTCCCGCCTTGGTGAATAGGGCAGCCTCGGGTTGCTTAAAAGACCAATCAAAGTGGGTGGAATCATTTTTTCCAGGCTGACATTGATAAATTTGCACGCCCGTAGCATGCAATTGAACGATGAGTCGCTGGGTATCCGGCACCCGTAACGGCTCCGGCGCCGCCGCGGTCGTCGCGCACGCCGCCAACCCGGCGCACAGCGCCGCCTGAAAGATCGCCATCCAATGTCTTAACTTCATGCCCGGATACTCGTCGGCGTCGTCCATTCTGTCAAATTCTCCGAGCTTCCCCCGAGTGCGCTATTGTGCGAAGCATGCAGCGAAAAACCCAGCGGCGCGTGCTCGTCATCGACGTTGGCGGCACTCACGTCAAGACTCGCGTATCAGGCCGGCGCGATATGCGTCAGATTGAATCCGGCCCGACCTTGACGGCGCGCCAAATGGTGTCACGCGTGCTGCGTTTGATCGGCGATCTCAAATATGACGCGGTTTCAATCGGGTTTCCCGGCGTCGTGGTGCACGGCAAGATCGTGAACGAACCCTACAATCTCGGAAAAGGCTGGGTGGGATTCGATTTTCGTAAAGCTTTCGGGCGGCCCACACTGGTCATGAATGATGCCGCCATGCAGGCCATCGGGAGCTACGAGGGCGGGCGCATGCTGTTCTTAGGGCTCGGCACGGGGCTGGGATCGGCATTGATCGTGGACGGCACCGTCGCACCGATGGAATTGGCTCATTTGCCTTACAAGCGCGGCCGCAGCTACGAAGACTACTTGGGCGACCACGGGCGTCATCGGCTGGGCGCCAAGAAATGGCGCCGCGTTGTGGCGGACGTGGTTGAGCAATTGAGCAAGGCGCTGGAAGCTGACTATGTGGTAATTGGCGGCGGAAATGCTAGGAAATTAAAGAAGTTACCGCGTAATTCTCGATTGGGAAACAACGATTTCGCGTTTCTCGGAGGCTTTCGTGTTTGGCGTACCGGTTCTTCGCTTCTGAGACTCTAAGCCCGATTTTGGGTCAGGCGCTGCGCAGTAAAGCTCACGATCAATCCAAAAAGAATCATGGCCGTGAGGTTGAGCACGAACGATTGCAGGGTGACATGCCCCGACTTTGCTCTCGATAGCGGTACTACCACAAAGGTCATGACGAAGTAGACGCCGATGCCGTAGGCGACTCCCGCGGCGATCCAGTGGCGCAGCAGCGCGGGCATTTTGAGCGTGGCGGCGCTAAAGATGGCCGCAATGAGGATGGACATGGCCCACTGCAATCCCATTCCTACGCAATAAACCCAGGTCTCATGAGGGAGTGGCGCACCCAAAAGCCCGGTGGCGATGAAGCGCAGTACCGGCCCCGGCCCGACCCTGTTGATGGCGCAGGCAGCACCGATGTCGATGGTGCCCGCAACGAGTCCGGCGTAGATCGATGCCTTGAGCATTCGGGGCATGACTCGGTCGCCCTATTTGACCCGGCGCATCTCAAAGCCTAACCGGGGAAAATGCACCACGACCTTGCCGGCACGCGCGTCCTCTCGGGCGATCGACACTCGATCCTTCGCTGCGGCATACAATGTGCCCTCGATGGGATCAACGCCGGTGTCGGTCGCCGCCACCACCACCCTTTCGCCGATCGCGATGCCGTGCGTATCCGCGAGCAGACCGGACGACGCTTCGGCACGCGCATCATGCGCGATGGCGATGGCCGACGTGCTGTCGAGCTTGTCCATGGTACCGTGGCCAAAGGCCTCCATCCGCTCGCGCCATGCCGTGAGCGTGGGATAGGACTCAAAAATTTTGGCCATGGGTGCGGCGCGCATCACGAACCAAAAATTGTGGTAGATCGAGAAATCCGCAATGCTGGCCGCAGACCCGAAGAAAAACGTCTGCTGACCCAGCGCTTCGGAAAGCCGGTCGAGATAGAGGACAAATCCCGCGCCGGCCTCAGCGGCCCGCATGCGCGGCATGTTTGCGCGAAATACCGTGCGGTCGTCGTTGAAGGCCTTGATCCCTTCGGGCGGCACGCCGCTGAACATGTGTGCGAGACCCGCCGGCTGCAGGGCGTAGGGAATCATCGTCCAGAACAGGGTGGAGTCGGCCCATTGCGCGAAAATCCGCGACGCGCCGGCGATGCCGACGGGATACAAGGTGGGTTGTGCGGCCTGCGCTTCGATCACATCGGCAATCAGCGCCGTATCGCAATAAATATCCGCGCCGATTTGCAAAATCGGCGTTTTGCGGTAGCCGCCGGTCAACGCGATCACATCGGGCTTCGGCATCACGTTGGGAATGATGACCGAGGACCAATTCAGACCCTTGAATCCGAAAATCAGGCGGATTTTCTCGGCAAACGGCGAGTTTGGGTAGTGGTGCAGAATGAGCTGTTTCATGGAATCTCGCTAAAGTCGGACGAGTTGCTTTCCGAAATTTTGCCCCTTCAGCATTCCGATGAAGGCTGCTGGTGCCGCGGCCAAGCCCTCGGCGATGGTTTCGCGGAATTTGATTTTCCCGGCGGTCACATGACCGGCCAGTTCCGTCAATCCCTGCGGCCATAAATCCAGGTGATCCGAGACGATGAAGCCTTCCATCTTGATGCGGGATACCAGGAATATGGCCGGATTCACGATGGCACTTTTCAACATATGCCCCGGCGTCGTGTTGTAGTCGGCAATGAGGCCGCAGATTGCCACCCGGGCAAACGGATTGAGCTGCGTCATAACTGCGTTCAGCACGTCGCCGCCGACGTTTTCGAAGTGAGCATCGACTCCCTTGGGCGCGGCAGCCGCAATCATCGCCGCGAGCGACTTCACGTCCGCCGCCTGCTTGTAGTCGATCCACGCGTCATAGCCCAGATCCTGCGTAAGATGCCGGCATTTGTCGGGCCCGCCGGCGATACCCACCACGCGCAGGCCGGCAATTTTCGCAAGCTGCCCCACCACGCTGCCGACTGCGCCGGCAGCAGCACTGACGACCACGGTTTCGCCCGGCTTGGGCGCCATGATCTTATTGAATCCGTACCAGGCAGTCATGCCCGGCATTCCCACGGCGCCCAAGTAAGCCGATAGCGGTATCTGCCGCGCGTCCACCTTGCCCAGGCCCTGCGCCTTGCTCACGCCGTATTCGGCCCAACCCAGCATGCCGCGCACGGTATCGCCCACTGCGAAATTGCGGTCCCGGGATTCGACCACCTCGCCCACCGTGGCCCCGCCCATGGTCTCGTTGAGCGCCTGCGGCACGGCATACGATTTGGCATCGTTCATGCGCCCGCGCATATAGGGGTCCAGCGACAGGAAGTGATTGCGCACGCGCACCTCGCCCTCGCCGAGCGCCGCCATTGGAGTGTCTTCAATCCGAAAATTCTCTTCCTTCACCCAGCCATGGGGCCGAGACGCCAGCACGATGCGGCGATAGGTATTAGCCATCGGATGCCACTCCCGTTCTTTTGTACTTGAATGTTCCCATCGCTTTCGCGATCAGTCGATCATCGGAATCGCGCACTTCGCCTTCGCAGAAGGCCATGGTGCTGGAACGGTGAAAGGCTCGCGCCGATACCGTCAGCCGCGTCCCGGCCTTGGCGGGTTGCAGAAAACTGGTCTTCATCTCTACCGTCACGCCGCCCCCGGCCTTCGAATCGAGCGAGCGTCCCGCCACCGCCATCGCAACGTCCAGTACGGACATGAGCACGCCGCCATGCGCCACCGACCAGCTATTCAGATGCCAGGGCTCGAGATTCAAGGCGACCACCGCCTGGCCGTCCGCGGCGCTGATGAACTCGACGCCGAGTTCCTTGATGAACGGGACGGTGAGCCGCAATGCGGTCGATGGTGTCACAAAGACTGGTGAAGGGGCGTAAAGCCGTAGCGCTGAAACGCCGCATTTCCTGCCGGCCTGCGGATGAAGCTCAAGAATTTGGCGGCATCTTCCTTGGCGGAGGTCGTCAAGGCCGCAGGATAAATGATGGCCTTGTGGCTGTTCGCAGGAAACTCATCGACCACACGCACATGCTTGTCGATCAGCGCATCGGTCAAATAGACGATGCCAAGGGCGGCCTCGCCGCGGTCGACGAAAGCCAACGCCGAGCGCACGCTATCCGCGCGCACCAGTCGCGCGGACACCTCGTCCCACACGCCCAAATTGGTCAATGCCTCGCGCGCGTAGCGGCCCACCGGAACAGAGTCCGGATCGCCGGTCGCCAGCCGGTCCTTCCCCAAGATCGCCGCGAGGGCAAAGTGCGGCTGAATCTTCAACGTCACCTGACTGTCCGTCGGCGCGATCAGAACCAGCCGGTTTCCCAGCACGTCATGTCGCGTGGCCAGCTGAATCAATTTTCTCGTCTGCAGATAGTCCATCCACTCCAAATCCGCAGAGAAAAATACATCCGCCGGCGCGCCGTTTTCAATCTGGCGGGCCAGAGTCGAGCTGGCGGCGAACGAGAAGCGAACCGGGATGGATGAATCCTTCGTGAACCCATCGCCTAATTCCTGCAGCACATCGGTCAGCGACGCCGCGGCAAACACCGTGATGGCATCCTTAGATTGATCCGCGGCAAAGGCAGGCGCGCAAAGTAGCGCGCAAAGCAGCATCCACGGGGCCGCAACTCTCTTGGCGCTGATCATTGGTTACTCGCGAGGACCGGTTGGCCGCGATACAACTCAGGAAACGTACGCCGGAGATTCTCGACCTTGGGTACATCGTACATCGCAATGTACGGTTGAGTCGGATTATGAATCAGATAGTCCTGGTGATAACTTTCGGCTGCATAAAATCCCTTCAGCGGATCGACTCGGGTTACGATCGGCCGCGCGAACACGTGGGCCTGGTCCAATTGACTGATATACGCCTGCGCGATTCGTTTCTGGTTGTCGTCCGCGTAGAAGATCGAGGAGCGATACTGGGTACCCACGTCGGGATATTGCTGATTGAGCTGAGTGGGATCGTGGGCCACTGAGAACGCAATCTGCAGCAGCTGCCCGTAGGAGATGACGGCAGGGTCAAAGGTGATCTTCACCGATTCGGCATGTCCCGTTCTGCCGGAGCTCACGACCTCGTACTCGGCGGTTGATTTTTCGCCGCCGGCGTAACCGGCGAGCACGTTCTTCACGCCGCGCACGTGCTGGTAAACAGCCTGTACGCCCCAGAAACACCCGCCTGCCAGCACTGCAGTTTGATCGGGCCCCGCCGCTTTGGGATTATCCTGCGCGGGCGGCGGAATGATCACCGGCGCTTCCGCGCCGAACAACGGCGAGCGCCACAGTAGGACGCCCGTTGCGACCACGGCGAGAAACGAAGCAATGCGCCAGGGCGTCGCGATTTTTGCAAATGACATACCTGCTCCTCGAGCTCTAAGCTCGCGCCACGAAGTGAAGGGCGACCGAATTCATGCAATAACGAAGTCCCGTGGGCCGCGGGCCATCGTCAAACACGTGGCCCAAGTGCGCATCGCAACGACGGCAAGTGATGGCGTCGCGCTGCATGCCCAGACTGGAGTCGCTGCTCTTGACCACGTTCATCGCCGAAATGGGTTGCCAAAAGCTCGGCCATCCGGTGCCGGAATCGAATTTGGTTTTCGAATCGTACAGCACCGTATCGCAACAAATGCAATGGTAAAGGCCATCCGCATGATTGCTGTCGTATGCGCCGCTAAACGCCCTTTCAGTGCCCGCTTGGCGAGTCACCTGGAAGGCCAGAGGCGAGAGTTGCGCCTGCCATTCCGCATTGCTCTTGATCACCTTCGGCACGCGAACGATACCTGCGCTCTTGCCGGCCGGCGAGAAATTCTCGATGGATACGTCACTGCTCTGCATGGGTCCCGACAGGGTCGCTGCCCGTACGCGATCCATGAAAGGGAGGCCCGACAACGCTCCGAGGCCCGCGATGAAATAACGACGGCTCACTACCATGCTCATACCTTGCCCCTCAACCGAATGTAAATGAATAAGCCTGCACGCCGGAATCCAGAAACTCGATGGTGAACTGGTGTTCGCCCACATTGCCCGTTTGTCGAATGAGCTGATACAGGCGCTGCCCGTCGATCTTGCCGGCTCCGCTCGAGTCTGTATCGGCGCCATGGTTTGCTCCGGGTGGCGCACCATCCAACGTCACCCGAAATCGCACCGCTTTCCCGGCGTTGCTCGATCCCAAGACCAGATGCAAATCACGCGCGTAGAACCGAAACGTGATCTTTCCCGGCGCCGTCTGCAAGACCGCTTTCTCCGGATCTACATTCCATGACCCGTCCAATGCCCATTGATTCAATTTCAACGAAGGCGGCGCCGTGTAGCTGTGCTGCTGATCCTGGGTAAATCCGCCGGGAGAGGCGAAATTATCCGCTCGGCGATATCCCACATAAGTCTCGGGCGATTGATCATGCGCTTCATCGGCCGCCGCCTGAACACCCACGGGCTGAGCCGCTCCCATACCCGGAGCCGGCAGGCCGGTAGCGCCGGCCTCGGTCAGGAGTTTGCGTATGATCTGCTCTGATTCGTCGTAGTTGCCTTCCCCGAAGTGATGCGCGCGAATTCTTCCGCTGGCATCGATGAAATAATGCGCCGGCCAGTATTGGTTGTTGAACGCCTGCCAAATGGCATAGTTGTTGTCCAGCGCCACAGGATAGGCAATTTTCAGATCGGCCACGGCACGCCTGACATTGTCAGGGTCCTTTTCGAACGCAAATTCCGGCGCGTGTACGCCGATGACCAGCAGGCCGTGGTCCTTGTACTTTGCATACCACGATTCCACGAATGGCAGCGCGCGCAAACAATTGATGCAGGAGTACGTCCAGAAATCCACCACCACCACCTTGCCCCGCAAGGCCTCCGCAGTGAGAGGTGGAGAATTCAGCCAAAGCGTGGCGCCCTCAAAGCTGGGCGACTCCCCTTCCACCGGCAGATCCCCGGATGGTTTGGCGGCCGACATCATCATCGCATGCCCGTCCGCCTTGCCATTGCTCATGGCCATGGCTGTGTTGCTCATCGCCATCGAGTTGCTCATGGCCATGCTTCCGCCCGCGGCGCCGGGGGTCTGCGGCGCTATCTTGTCAATCAGAGACTGCTCGAGGGTATTCGTGCCGTTCAGCGACAAACGCGTGAGCACGCTCGTGTCCCAACCCAGCACGATCGCGACCACCGCCACCAGCACCGCAACGCCCAAGGTTCGCCTCACCCATTCGCCCGCGCCCAGCGACTTCTTCAACAGCGCGAAAACGCGTCCGCCTGCCAGCAGTGCCGCGGCCAGTGCGGTTGCGGCGCCCGCCGCGTAGGCAAACAGCAGCAAGGTGGTACGCGCACTCGGCCCGGAGATGGCCGCCCCGCTCAAGATGAGCCCGAGAATGGGGCCGGCGCAGGGAGCCCAGAGAAGGCCGGTCGCAACGCCGAGCAACAGCGAGCCTGCGAGGCTGCCGTTGTCCGACGTGCCGGGCTGCGCGAGACGGTTACCCAGCGCGACGAACGGCTTGGCGAACCAATCGGCGAGCCGCGGCGACAACAGCGTGAACGCAAAAACAGTGAGCAGCGCCAGCGCGAAATAGCGGCCATACTTATTGACATTGACCGCCCAAGATCCGCCGACCGCCGCGAGCGTCGCAATGGCCGCGAACGTCGCCGCCATGCCGAGCAGCATGGGAAGACCGTTGCTGAGAAACTTCTTCTCTGACCGCGCGAAAACGAAGGGCAGTACCGGCAGAATGCAAGGGCTTAGAATCGTCAGCACGCCGCCCAAAAACACTAGTATTACGAGGGTCATGGAATTTGATCTTACTCCTGCCCAATAAGACCGGCGACTTGACGATTACATTGCAAAATTCCGCCTATGTGCCGCAAAACGTTTGCAGCACGCGTTCGCTCGGTAAGGGGGCGTCGGCGAAGCGTTCAAAAGCCGTCCGCTCGATATAGGGTTGCGACAGCACATTTGCAAGATCTTCAAAGAGCGCAAAGTCCTGGCGTTCGATCGCCGCGGCGATTGCCTGTTCGATACGATGATTGCGCGGAATGTACGCCGGGTTGACCCGGCGCATGGCCGCGGCGCGCGCTGTGGGATGTTGATCCTCCAACGCCGATCGAGCGCGCCAGCGCAGCGCCCATGAATCGTACTCGCCCGCGTCGCCAAACAGTTCGCGCACCTGCGCATCGTGCGACGCGTCTTCAGCCGCATCGCATAGCCGGCGAAAGGTCAAGGTGAAATCCGCTTCATTACGCTGCATTGCCCGCAGCAGATCCTCGGCGAGCGCCTGATCAGCATCTTGCTTCATCGACAAACCCAGCTTGCGGCGCGACCCCTCGAGCCAGAAATTCTTGAAGCGCGTCGTGAAAGCGGACAATGCCTCGCCGGCGATCTGCACCGCGTTCTCAGGATTGGCGTCGATGAGCGGCAGCAGAGTTTCCGCGAAGCGCGCCAGGTTCCACGCCGCGGCATGCGGTTGATTGCCGTAGGCGTAGCGGCCCTGGCTGTCGATCGAACTGAAGACTGCCGCTTGATGGTACGTATCCATGAACGCGCAGGGCCCGAAGTCGATTGTCTCGCCGGAAACGGCCATGTTGTCGGTGTTCATCACCCCGTGGATGAAGCCCACGTGCATCCACCTCGCCATGAGCGAGGCCTGCGCGTCGATCACCTCGCGCAGCAGCGCCAAGTAGGGATTGTTCGCCGGCGCGGCCTGCGGATAGTTGCGCTCGATGCAATAGTCGGCGAGCAACTTGACGGCCGCGGAGTCGCCGCGGGCCGCAAAGTATTCGAATGTGCCCACGCGCACGTGACTGGCCGCGACCCGCGTGAATACCGCACCCGGCAGCGGCACTTCGCGTCGAACGAACTCGCCGCTGGCGACGGCCGCCAATGCGCGGGTGGCCGGAATTCCCAACGCGTGCATGGCTTCGCTCACGAGATATTCGCGCAGCACCGGTCCCAAGGCCGCCCGGCCATCACCTCCTCGCGAGTATGGCGTGCGCCCGCATCCCTTCAACTGAACGTCGCGTGGCAATCCGCGCCGATCGCGCGCCTCTCCCAATAGAATGGCCCGGCCGTCGCCGAGTTGCGGCACGAAGTGTCCGAACTGATGTCCCGCGTAGGCCATCGCGATCGGTATCGAGGCCGGCGGCGGCCTATTGCCGGAAAACAAGTCCGCCAACGCGCCATCGTCCGATGAGCCCAAGTCCAGATCCAATTCCTCGCCGAGCGCGCGATTGATCTTGATCAAGCGCGGCTCGGCAACCGGCGTCGGAGCGACCTTGGAATAGAAGCGGTCCGGCAGATTGAGGTAGCTGCTGGTGATCACGCAGCAGCATCCCGGCGAGTCGCCAGCCAAGACCCCAGCAAAATGAGCGCGAACGCAATGTAGCCGCCGATTCCAAGTCGCTCCTTGAGCACCAGCACGCCGAGCAATGTCGCCACCACCGGATTGATGTAAGTGATCACCGTGGCACGAGACGCGCCGGCGCTGCGAACCAGGTAAAACATCAGGAGCATTGCGATCGCCGTGCACACCACACCCAAAATCGTGATGGATGCCAACGCAGCCGCCGACGGTACGGCGGTCGGCAGCTCGGCGGCGGCGGGAATGAACAGCATGGCACTCGCGACCGTCAGGCTCGCGGCCAGCGGGCCGATCGAGTCCAGTCCCTGCAAATGCCGTTGAATGATCAAAGGTCCGATCGCGTAACCGATCGTCGCCAGCAGCATGCATCCGGCTCCCGCCCAGCCCAGTGGCCAAGAAATCGGGCCCGTGCCCAATAGCGCCGCAACGCCTATGAAGCCTACCGTCAGTCCTATGATCCTGAATGGTCCCAGCGATTCGCGGACGCCAAAAAAACGCTGCAGCACCGCGATGGACAGCGGAACCATGGCGATCAGAATGCCCGTGACCGAGGAGCTGATCCAACGTTCACCCAGCGAGATCACGGAAAACGGAATGACGAACTCCGCCAGAGCAAAGGCGCAGATCGCCCATTTGTACTTTCCCAAGGAGCGCAATGCGCCCTGGCGCCAGGCGATCGGCAGCAAGATCGAGGCGGCCAAGGCCACGCGGCAAAAGGCCAAGAGCAGAGGCGAGACCTCTTGCACCGCGATCTTGATAAAAAAATAGGGCAGCCCCCAAATGATGCCGAGCGCCGCAAAAGCAATCCATCCTCGCCAAGTCAACCTAACATCCCCTACGCCCGTTGCTTAAGACATGCTATCAGGGATCGATCGACTGTCCGGTGTCAGCCATTCCTGACACAAGATAAGGCCGTGGAATGCTGACGCAAATGCCTGGAAACCAGTGAAATAGTCAAGGAGCGATGAGGAGCGATTGCGATGCCTTTCTTTCGTGACGATGAGTTGACGCTTCACTATCTCGAGCGCGGACACGGCGAACCGCTATTACTTATTCATGGATTGGGCGGCAGCGGCGCGGATTGGGCCTTCCAGGTCGCCGCCTTGGAGCGCCGCTTCCGCGTGATTGTTCCCGACCTGCCCGGCAGCGGACACAGCACGCCGCCCCCCGATGGATATTCCATAGCGGGGTTTGCGGACGCCCTGTGGAAACTGATGGATCATTTGCACATAACCTGCACCAATGTGGTCGGATTCTCTCTAGGAGGGGCAGTGGCACTGGAAATGGCGACCAGCCGACCGGCGTGCGTGCCGCGATTGGGCCTCATCAATAGTCTCGCAACCTACCAGCCGCGCGACCTTCGCAAGTTTCTGGAGACCTATATTTCGGCGGGTCTGGTGCGGCTTTTCGGCATGCCGCGCACCGCCTGCTTGATGGCGGCACGCCTCTTTCCCGAGCCCTGGCAGCAAACCATACGCGAGCACGCCGCACGGGTCTTGGGCGATGTACCCGCCACTGCCTATCTGGCGACGGGAATGGCCCTGGCGCAGTGGGCGATTCTGGATCGGCTTGACCGGATAAGCAGCCGGGTGATGCTCATTGCGGCGGAAAGGGACTTCACACCTCTGGCGGAAAAGCGCGAGTTGGCCTCCAGGCTCCAGGCGGAGTTGGTTATTGTGCGCGGCTCGCGTCACGGCACCCCCTTTGATTCCGTCGAAGTCACGAATGAATGCTTGCTGGCGCTGCTCAGCGACAGCGCACTGCCGCCCAGCACGCAATGGGTGCGCGATACGCCGGCGCGAGCCCAGGCGCTGTCGCTGTCCGGCAGCATTGCCGAGGAGCATGCCTGGAGCCCCTTGATGCTGGACTAGTTGCTTTGGACTGGGGCCTGCCACGGCAAGCGGTCGAGATCGAGATTTCCGCCGCTCAAGATCACGCCGATCCGCGCGTTCGTTGCCGGGATGCGGCCTTCCAGAACGGCAGCGTAGCCGACTGCGCCGGAGGGCTCCACCAACAGCTTCATGACTTCCCAGATCTGGCGCATCCCCCGCACGATCGATTCCTCCTGCACGGTGACAATCCCGTCGACCCAGCGAATGATCTCCGCGAACGGCCTCTCGCCCAGCGATGTTTTGAGGCCGTCGGCGATGGTTTGGGGGTCCGGCATGGGAAGGATTCTTCCCGCCTCGAAGGAGCGTGCCGCGTCATCCGCCCCCGCGGGTTCAACGCCCACCACGCGAATCGCCGGCTTGAGGCTCTTTGCCGCCACCGCGACGCCGCTGAGCTGCCCGCCGCCGCCGACCGGACACAGAATCACGTCCAGTTCGGGCGCATCCTCGAGCATCTCGATCGCCGTGGTTCCCTGTCCGGCCATCACGCGCAAATCGTCGTAGGGATGGATGAACGCGGCCCCGGTGCGCTCCATCACTTGGCGGGCGGTCGACTCGCGCGCCGCCAGGGTCGGTTCGCATAGGACAATTTCACCGCCATAGCGTTGCACGGCAGCCTGTTTGGCTCGCGGCGCATTGCTGGGCATGACGATGTACGCAGGGATGGCACGCAGCCTTGCGGCGCGCGCCAATGCCGCCGCGTGATTGCCCGAGGAATGGGTGACCACGCCCAACGCCGCCTCGGCATCGCTTAGCATGAACACCGCGTTGGTCGCGCCGCGCGCCTTAAACGCCCCCACCTTCTGAAGATTCTCGCACTTAAAGTACAGCCGGCTTCCCGTCAAAGCGTTGAGGACCTCGCTGGTCATCAGCGGGGTGCGGTGTATCTTGTCGCGGATGCGAGCGTGAGCCTCTCGAATCAATTGCATGCTCAAGGCGGCGGGAAGAGCCTGTTTGCTACGTGTATTCATGGGCTCTGTGCTAAAAGTACCGCATGAAATCCCGCCTCACCTGGCTTGTCATCATCGCCATGATTGCCGGACCGTTATTCGGCCTGCTCCTGCACAGCGCGCTCGGTCCGGGAGAAGCAGCCGACAGCGTCGCCGCCGGCCTGTCCCTGGTCACCACGAGTTTCTTGCGTCTCATCAAGATGATCATAGCGCCATTGGTGTTCTCCACGCTCGTCGTGGGGGTTGCCCGCACGGACGGTGCCGCTTCGATACTCCGAATCGGCGGAAAGTCCTTAGGATGGTTTATCTTGGCGACGATGATTTCCATGACGATCGGAATGATAACCGTGCAATTGTTCGAACCTGGCCTTGGGCTGGCCGTTTCCGCCAATGTCCCCGCAGCGGGCGCCGGGATGGCCGGCAGCATGCAGCTCAAGGACATCTTGGAGCACGTGATTCCCACCTCAATCGTGCAGGCCATGGCCGGCAACGAGATATTGCAAATCGTGGTGTTCTCGGTGCTGTTCGGCGCCGCCGCATCGAGCCTGGGTGCCAAGGTCAAAGGGCTCATCGACGTCATCGATGAAATCGCCTTGGTTATCTTAAGAGTCACTCGCTACGTCATGGCGCTGGCGCCGCTGGCGATATTCTCCGCGCTCGCCGCCACGGTCTTGAGCCAGGGCCTCGGCGTTCTGCTGGTGTACGCAAAATACATCGGCAGTTTCTATCTTGCGCTGCTGCTGCTGTGGGCGCTGTTCGCCTGCGCTCTATACCTCGGAATCGGCAGCCGAGCCTGGCAGCTGATGAGGCAGATTCGCGCCCCGTTGCTGCTGGCATTTTCCACGTCCAGTTCGGAAGCCGCTTACCCGATGACCCTGGAACGCCTCGAAACCTTCGGCGTCAGTAACCGCATCGCCGCGTTCGTGCTGCCGTTGGGTTATTCCTTCAATCTTTGCGGCTCCGCGATGTACTGCGCGTTCGGCGTATTGTTCATCGCGCAAATTTATCGAATCGATTTGAGCGTTCATCAACAAATCATGATGTTGCTGATCCTCATGGTTACCAGCAAGGGGATCGCCGGCGTGCCGCGTGCCGGATTGATGGTGATTGCGGCGTCATTGGGCTACTTCGGTTTACCCGAACAAGGACTGCTGTACGTCATCGCCGTCGATCATGTGCTGGACATGGGACGCACGGCCACCAACGTTTTTGGCAACGCGGTGGCATCCACGTTCGTGGCCAAGTGGGAAGGCGAGCTGCAGGAGAGCGCAGCTTGACGGTTGGTGATCGCGATAGCGCCCTGGCGCGAGCACGGCGGGTGACGGCGCACGACGATTCTGCGCATGCGGATCAGGCCGTGGTTCCGTCCATCGCGCAAACCTCGCTCTTTACCTTCGGCAGCTTCGCGGAAATGTCGGACACATTCTCGGGAAAGCTCGCCCGCAATGTGTATTCACGTACCACCAATCCCACCGTCGCGCTGTTCGAGAAAAAGCTTGCGGCCTTGGAGCACGCCGACGATGCCATCGGATTTCCCAGCGGCATGGCGGCGATCTCCGGCACAGTGCTGGCGTTCGTCCGGCCCAAGGATCGGATGGTCTGTGTCCGGCACGTCTATCCGGATGCATATCGCTTCTTCCAGACAATGCTCAAGAAACTCGAGGTGTCGGTGGACTACGTGGACGGAGCCGACCTCAAGGCGGTCGAAGCGGCTCTGCCCGGCGCCAAGCTGCTGTATCTTGAAAGCCCGACGAGCTGGACCATGCAGGCTCATGACGTTGGTGCGTTGGCCGCGCTCGCGCGGCGGCATGGGGCCTTGAGCATCATCGACAATTCCTGGGCGACACCGGTGTTCCAGCGGCCGATCGCCTCGGGCGTGGACATGGTCATACACTCGGCCTCCAAATACATCGGCGGTCATAGCGACACGGTGGCCGGCGTGCTGGCGAGCCGCGCGGAACTCGTCACTCATGTGCGCCGCACTGTGTGTCCCTACATCGGGGCGAAGCTCGCGCCGTTCGAAGCCTGGCTGCTGCTGCGGGGACTTCGCACCTTACCCGAGCGTGTTTTGGCGCATGAGGCCTCGGCACTCGAACTGGCGCGGCGGCTGTCGGTGCACCCGGCGGTGACCCGTGTCCATCACCCGGCACTGTCGGGACCGCTGCCGCCCGGGCTTACCGGCACGACTGGGCTGTTCTCGATCGAAGTGGGTGAGAGCATCCACATACCTTCGTTCTGCGATGCGTTGGAATTTTTTCAAATGGGCGTCAGCTGGGGCGGACACGAGAGCCTCGTCGTTCCCGCGCTGGTCACGCGCGTCCAGGCCGCGGGCCCCAACTCGGCGGTGGATTTCGGCGTTCCGCCCAGCATGATCCGCTTGAACGTCGGCCTGGAGGGAACCGAAGCGCTGTGGTCGGATCTTGAGCAAGGGCTCGCGCGGGCAAAGCAGTAAATGCGGAATCACGCGGTTTGGACGCTGTTGCTTGTCTGTGGCGGCCTGGCCGCGTTCTGCAGCGCGCGCGCCGACACGACGTTGAGGCTGGTCGAAGTGCTGACGAGCCCGGAGCGCACCGAGACATTGAAGAGCTTGGTGAGCGCCTTCGAGAAACAAAACCCCGGCACTCACGTTGAGATCACATCCCTCGCCTGGAGTTCGGCTTTCGAAAAGCTCGCCACCATGGTTTCCGCCGGGGATACCCCTGATGTGGTTGAAATGCCCGATCGCTGGCTGTCGCTGTATGCGAGGAACGGTAATTTGGAAAGCCTCGAGCCCTACCTATCTTCATGGAGCGAGACCCAGGATCTGAGCGATCGCGCGCTGGAGATGGCCCGCTCGGTCGACAAGACCGCATACCTGATTCCGTACGGCTTGTATTTGCGGGCGCTGTTCTATAACAAAGTGCTGTTCAAGCAGGCCGGCATCGCCGCGGCGCCCAAGACCATGGACGAATTTCGCGAGGACGCAAGAAAAATCTCAGCTCTTCCCGGCAAGGCGGGTTATTGCCTGCGCGGCGGTCCCGGCGGACTCAATGCGTGGATCATGTTCGGCGCTGCGATGGCCGGCAACAATATGTTCTTCAGACCGGACGGCACATCCACTCTGTCCGGCGAGGACTGGATCAAGGGCACCGCTTGGATGGTGAATCTATACAAGGAGGGGCTGGCGCCGCGGGATAGCGTCAATTGGGGTTTCAATGAAATCGTTGCCGGATTCTACTCGGGCACCTGTGCCATGGTGGATCAGGACTCGGATGCTCTTATTGCCGTCGCCGAACGCATGCGTCCGGAGCAATACGGAGTGGCGCCCATGCCCAAGGGCCCCTCGGGCAAGGCGTTTCCAACGATCGGCTATGTAGGATGGTCAATTTTTAAAACCAGCACGCACAAGGATCTGGACTGGAAATTGATCCAGGCGCTCAATGACCCCGCCGGCAATTTGGTCTGGAATAAGCGTCTCGGCGCAATGCCGGTCTATAAATCCGCCGAGCATGCTCCGTTCTATTCCAGCGATCAGCTCAAGGGCTGGTTCCAGGAACTCTCGGATCCTGACGAAGTACCCACGCTCATGCCCACCAACCTGCCGGGCTTTGCGTACTTCGCGGATTCGCTGGTGGTGAAAACCGGCCAGCAGGCTCTGCTCGGGCAGATCTCGCCGGACGACATGAACAGGCAATGGGCGGCCTATCTCACCAAGGCAAAATCGAAGCAGAGCGGCGCTAAATGACTTGGCGCCGTGCGCTCTTAACGGCCGAACCCTATCTGTACACCATGCCTGCCGTGCTGCTGATTTGCGCGGTCATGCTGGTGCCGCTGCTGATCGGCCTGACCTACGCTTTTCACGATGTCACGCTGCTCGATCCGTTGAGCGGCGATTTTGTGGGGCTCGACCATTTCCGCGAGTTGTACGACGACCCGGCATTTTGGAACGCTTTGCGCAACACGGTCACCTGGACGTTGGCTTCCGTGATGCTGCAATTCGGATTGGGACTCGTTCTCGCGCTGTTGCTCAATCGCCTGTTCCCCGGGCGAGCGCTGGTGCAAATGCTGGTGTTCCTGCCATGGGCGGTTCCGAGCTTTTTGTCCGGCCTCAATTGGGCGTGGCTATTCAATCCGGTCGTGGGCCCACTGCCATATTGGCTGCATGCGCTCGGGGTGATGGCTGCCCCGGACAACCTGCTGTCCGATCCGCGCCACGCTCTTTGGGGGCCGATTCTCGCCAACGTGTGGTGGGGCATTCCGTTTTTCGCCATTACGCTGCTGGCGGCCTTGCAATCGATCCCCACCGATATCTATGAAGCCGCTGCAATCGATGGCGCCGGCCCCTGGGTGAGGTTCCGCAGTATCACGTTGCCGCTTCTCGCCCCCACCATCGCCATTGCGATTTTGCTGCGAACGGTATGGATTGCGAATTTCGCGGATCTGATCGTGATCATGACCAAGGGAGGGCCGGCGGACTCAACGCAAATTCTTGCCAGTTACATATTCACGCAGGCATTTCAGCGCTTGGACTTCGGCTATGCTTCGGCGGTGGCGACCGTGCTCCTAGCGCTGCTGCTCGCCTACGCCGCCCTGATCATGATTTTTCGGCACTTTCTCATGCAGCACCGCTGATGTTTATCCAACGGCACGGCAAAGGGTACTGGATTCTGCATTACGCCTTGCTCGCCGCCTTCGTCATTTTCGCCCTTTTTCCCCTGTTCTGGTTGCTCAAGGTGTCGATCACTCCGAACGATTTGCTGTATGGCGAGGGAGTTCGCCTTTGGCCCTCGCGGACCGTGCTCGATCACTTTCACTCGGTGATCTCGCACACTCAATTTCCCCTGTTCTTCCGTAACAGCGTTCTGGTTTCGTCGGCCACTGCCGCATGCGCAACCTTGCTCGCCACCGCGGCCGGCTACGGCTTTTCGAGATTTCAATTTCGCGGCAAGTACCTGATTGCCGCGCTCATGCTGATAACGCAGATGTTCCCGCTGGTCATGATAGTCGCACCGATCTTTCGCCTGCTCAAACCCTTGGGTCTGACCAATTCCCTAACGGGTCTGGTCGTCGTGTACACCGCCTTCAACGTGCCGTTCGCCAGTCTCTTGATGCAATCATTCTTCGACGCCATTCCGACCGACCTCGAGGAGGCGGCAATGCTGGATGGTGCCGGCCGATTCACGGCCTATCGCCGCATCATTTTGCCGCTCACCCTACCGGGTATCGCGGCGACCCTCGGATTCGTATTCACGGCGGCATGGAGCGAACTGCTCTTTGCGCTGATGCTGAACTCGTCGAGCGCCGCGAGCACCTTTCCGGTCGGATTACTGGCGTTCGTATCGAAGTTCTCCGTGGACTTCGGCCAGATGATGGCCGCGGGGGTGCTGGCTCTGTTGCCGGTATGCCTATTTTTTGTTTTTATTCAGCGCTACCTCGTGCAAGGCCTCACGGCCGGCGCCGTCAAGGGCTGAGCATGGCGGCAATTCAGATAAATGCCCTGTGCAAAAACTACGGAGATGTCGCCGTTCTGCGCAGCATCGACCTGGCAATCAATGACGGCGAATTCGTGGTGTTGGTGGGGCCGTCGGGCTGCGGTAAATCGACGCTGCTGCGGATGATCGCCGGTCTCGAAGCCGTCAGCAGCGGCGAGATTCGCATCGGAGGCCGGCTGGTCAACGACTTGGCGCCCAAGGACCGGGATGTCGCCATGGTCTTTCAGTCCTATGCCCTCTACCCGCACATGAACGTGCGCGAGAATATGAGCTTCGGCCTGAAGCTTCGCGGCACGCCGGCGGCCCGCACCGATGCAATCGTGCACGCTGCCGCCGCGAAGCTTGAAATTCAAGAACTGCTCGAGCGTAAACCACGCGATCTTTCCGGCGGCCAGCGGCAACGCGTCGCCATGGGCCGCGCCATGGTGCGTGAACCGCAGGCGTTTCTCTTCGACGAGCCGCTCTCGAATCTCGACGCGCGATTGCGCGAGCAAATGCGCTATGAAATTCGCAAACTTCAACGTGATTTGGGCACCACCTCCGTGTACGTGACGCACGACCAGATCGAGGCGATGACCATGGCTGATCGCGTCGTAGCGATGCACGAGGGTATTGCGCAGCAAATCGGCACGCCGGCCGAACTCTATGACAATCCGGCGAACCTGTTCGTCGCGGGGTTCATCGGCGCACCGGCGATGAACTTTCTCGCGGTGACTCTCCAGGATGAGGTTCAACGCGGCGACGGCTCGCATGCCACGGTGATGATTGCCGATCAGCGCCTCGGCATGGTGCGCCGGCCGCGGTCCGATCTCGCGGACCGCCGCGTCACCTTGGGCGTCAGGCCCGAACGCATCTCCTTTTGCGATCCCTCGCAGGGCCTGAACGCACAGGTGGATTTTCTCGAACCGACGGGTTTGGGAACAATTGTGCACCTTCGCCTGGCCGGGCAAAAAATCAAGGTGTTCACCAGCGAGCGGGTCACCTTGCGGGCAACGGCCAGCGTCGGCATTGCCGTGGAGAGCGACGACTTGCTGCTGTTCGATCCGGCCAATGGACGCAGATTGTAAGGGACCCTAGGCGCGCCCGGCGCTGAGCACGGCCAGCATATCTTCGTCGCCTTCGCTCTCGGGAAGCGCATCATCGCGCAGCAACTTCAGGATCTCATCCGCCGGCATCGGCCGTGCGAACAAGAATCCCTGGCCCACCGTGCATCCGAGCTTGCGCAGAATTTCCGCCTGTTGATAGGCCTCGATTCCCTCGGCGATCACTTGAATGTGCAGGTGCTTGGCGATCGCGATGATGGCGCTCACGATGGCAAGATCGCTCGAGTCGGTGACCAGGTCCCGTACGAAACTTCGATCGATCTTGAGTGCGTCAACTCGCCAGTTCTTGAGGTAGCTCAGACTCGAGTAACCGGTTCCGAAGTCGTCTATCGCAATCTTGATGCCCAGGTCGCGCAGCCGCGCGATGGTGTCCTGGCGATTCTCGCCGGCCGGAGAGTGTGAATCGAACACCGCCCGCTCGGTCATCTCCAGCTGCAGACATTCGGGGCGAAGATTATGCGATTTCAGCAGGGTCGAAATCGTCGATTGCAACTCGCCCTTCTGCAGCTGGGCGGGCGCGATATTCAGCGACACCGGCACAAACGGCACGCCCTCATTGCGCCAGGCGCTCATCGTTTGCAACGTTCGATGCAGCACGAAGTTCCCCATGGGCACGATCAATCCGGTTTCCTCGGCCACCGGTATGAATTGATCGGCGGGAATCATCCCGTGGACCGGATGACACCAGCGCATCAGCGCCTCGAGGCCCACGATCTTGCGCGTCAGCAGATTGACGAAGGGCTGGTAGTGCACATCCAATTGCTTCAGCCGCAGCGCCTCGCGCAGCGACGCCTCCACCGCCACGCGATGCTTGAGTTTGCGGTTCATCGCATGACTGAACATTTGCACGTTATTCCGGCCGCGGTCCTTTGCCTGATACATGGCGGTATCGGAGTGCTTGAGAAGTTCGACCATATTCGCGCCATCGCGCGGATAAAGGCTGACGCCGACGCTGCCCGTGGTTTGCAGGGCATGCCGATCGATGATGATCGGCCGGTTCAACGTTTCGATGATTCGCGCAGCGCCCAGCGTGACCTCGTCGTAGTTCTTGACGTTGCGGAATACCACCACGAATTCGTCTCCACCCATGCGGATGATGACGTCGCTGTCGCGCACGCATGCGCGCAATCGTGAGGCCACCTCCTGCAGCAGCTTGTCGCCGGTCTCGTGGCCGCGCGTATCGTTGACGTGTTTGAAGCGATCCAGATCGAGAAACACCACGCCCAGCATGGTGCTCGCCGCCTTCGCCTCATCGATGGCCTGCGGCAGGAAGGAGGTCAAGTAGTGCCGGTTCGGCAATCCGGTCAGCTGGTCGTGGTGCGCCATGCGGTCGAGCCGCTGCTGATTCTCGATAAGTTGCTGCTCGGCCTTGCGCCGCAGCGAAACGTCATGGGTTACATACGCCAGCACGTCGCGTCCGTCCACGTCGAGCGCGTTGCAGCGCACTTCGATATCGAAAAGCGCGCCGTTCTTGCAACGCTGCTGCATGTTCATCGCCATCTGCGAGTTTGCATCGAGCAGCCGCGCAAGGACGTTTTCCGCAGGCGCGGTGCCGTCGACAAAGATATCGGACAGAGTCAATGCCTGCGCCTCTTCGTTCGAATAGCCCAGTTGGTTCAAAATCGACGGGTTGGTGTACAGCACTTGATGCGTTTTGGCATCGACGATGACGATGCCGTCGTTGGCTTGGTCGATCAGGGCTTTGTAGCGCGCGTCCACCGAACGCTGATGGCGGACATAGCGGCGCAAGGCGACCGCGACCGCCGCGGCGACGCTGAGCAACACGAGCAAAGCGGCTAAAACGTACGGTACGGCGCTGTGGCCGGCCGGCTGCGCGGATGCCCTCGAATAGCCGCCGGCCAACTGCATCGCGCGGGCGGCGCGCAGCACCCGCAGGGGCCGGCCGCTTGCATCGCGCAGTTCAACGTACCCGGCCGAATCATCATCCGCCAAATGAGTGGCGACGCTGAATCCGCGCGATCGCGCGGCGACTCGAGCAGCGGGCGTGGACGCCACTGAGATGGCGCCGAAATCGCGCAAAGACTGCAGCGTCAAGGAGCCGTTGAACGAATCGGCGAGTTTCGCGATCAGCGCCGGGGACAGCTCGCGGCTTGCCACCACCCATCCTAGGATCGGGGCGCCGACCCTGATCACAGGCTGGATGACGACCCATCGATCGCCCGTGAAAACCGTCGACTGCACCGCGCGGTCCGCGGACTCGATAATCTGCATCAATTCAAGATCAGGAGCCTGTTCACTGAGCTGGCCGTTCGCCGCCGTGACACTGAATCGAACTGCCCGCGGGGCGCTGAGAACGAGCAACGCGTCGATGCCGGCGCGCGCCTTGTTCGCCAGTTCCAAGCGCTCGGCGGAGACATCGGAGTTTTCGAGCAGCAATCTCGCGACCGCATCGGAATCCGCCAAATCGCGCGCTCGATCGAGGAGCTGATCCGGTTGCGCGACCAAGTCCTGCGCCAATTGCGCGAGCTGCAGTTCGAGGTTTTCGCGCTCCAACAGACCAGTCCGCTGGCGCCACTCATGCTGGCTCGATACGATGAGGCTGAGCAGCACCAGGACGAATAGACCGCCGATAGCCAGCCCGGTCCACGGCCGCCGCAATGCCGCATGAAGCCACGCTGGTGGCTTCATGCGTCGGGACGCCAGGGGACCAAGATTCTTCGCACCAGTTGCCGGCTATTCGACATAATTACAAGGGAAATTCGACGACTTGGGCGGAGTATCTGCGATACCAGGTGAAGTAACCGATATGGGGCGCACAGAAATGGCGATGAATCAGCCGGGCGACGTGCGTCTGGACACCAGCCTCGAGTTGTTGCTGGAGCGGGGGCCGCCCAGCACCGAACCTTGCGTCCTCGCCACCGTGGTAGCCACTGCCGGATCCACTTACCGCAAGCCGGGGGCGCGGATGCTGATCATGGCCGACGGCAGTTACATCGGGTTGCTCACCGGCGGATGCTTCGAATCGGACCTCGGTATTCATGCGCAACAGGTATTGGAAAGCGGCGTATGCCGCGCGGTGGAATACGACATCCGAGGACCCGACGACGCCCTGTTCGGCACCGGGGCCGGATGCGAGGGGGCAATGCGGGTGCTGTTGGAACCGGCAAGTCCGGGTAGTCCGGCCGCAATGGCTCTGGCCGCGGCGGGACGCGCCACACGCGAGGGTGCGGCGACCTCCTTGGTGATGGTGCATGAAGCAGCGGACCTGAAATTGGGCACCTATTTTGCGGCGGCACCGCTGCCCGCGGCGTTGATTGCCGCGGCGACTCAGTCCCTCTCTGATCGCATCTCTCGGGCGGTTGAATTTCAATCCGGTGCGAAGCGCGCGCGTGCCTTCGCGCAATATCTGCCGCCCCCGCCGCACCTGCTGATCTGCGGCGCGGGGCCCGAT
>DASXNX010000003.1:0-3724 GCA_036494725.1 Steroidobacteraceae bacterium | reverse complement strand
CCGCCGCGCAGCAATTCCAATCGCAGATAGCTGGTATTCTCGCCCTGCGCCATGAAAATCTGTTGCTCGAGCAGGGCGTCGTCGATGGCGTAGCGCCAGGTCGGCACTCCGTCCTTGAGCGCGAAGGCTTCCAGATGAATGAAGCCTTGCGGGCCGAGCGCACCGCCCGCAAATTCATTGGCGGATAATTCCGTGGTGGCGCCTCGATACTCGACGCTCAAATCGATCTTGGCCACGAGCAGCGTGCGCTGTACCGGTGGCGCAAGGCTCGCCATCAAGAATCCGTGGTAACGCCGCGTATTTGCAAGGGCGATCGTGCCGCAGGCATAGCCGCCCAAGCCGTTGGTCATCAGCCATTCGAAGCGGCTGGCGTCTTGCCAGTTGCCGCAGGAATTTCGACCGAGTATCAAATAGGGGACCGGGTTAACATAGCTCTGGCGCTATTTGAACGATATCACAAGTTTTCTGATATACAGGCCGCGACCGCCGCAAAGATGTAACCATAAGCGGGACCGTACCTTTAGCTGGTGATGGGATAGATCAATGCTGGCCGACGTTGCAATCATCGGTGCCGGGCCCTATGGCCTGTCGATCGCGGCGCATCTGCGAGCCGCGAACGTCCCGTTCCTGATTTTCGGCGAGCCCATGGAGAACTGGCGCACGCGCATGCCTCAAGGCATGCATTTGAAATCAGACGGATTCGCCTCGTCGCTTTTCGATCCGGAACGGCGCCTGACTTTGCGGCAATTCTGCGCCGATCGAGGAATCCCCTACGCCGATCTGGGCCGGCCGGTGGCGCTGCAGACCTTTTGCGACTACGGGATGGCCTTCCAGAAGGAAATGGCGCCATCGCTGGATCGGCGCATGGTAAGTCTGTTGGAGCAAGTGCCGGAGGGCTTCAAGCTGACCTTGAACGATGGCCAAAGCGTGCAGGCGCGCAAGGTCATCGTGGCGAGCGGCATCAGCCACTTCGCGTACTTGCCGAGCGAGATGGATTCGCTGCCGCGCGAGTTCTGTTCGCATTCGGCGCATAACCACGATCTGTCCCAGTACAAGGATCGCGAGGTTCTGGTGCTCGGGCGGGGCGCATCGTCGACCGATATCGCCGCGTTGCTGGTCGATCAAGGCGCTTCGGTGGAAATCGTTTCGCGCCGGCCGGTCATATTTCATGATCCGCCCGGGAAACAGCCGCGCCCCTGGTGGCAGCGGCTGCGCCGCCCGAATTTTGGTCTGGGACCGAGTGGCCGTTCGGCGCTGTATACGCTGCTGCCGGGCTTATTTCGCTATGTGCCGCTGCGCCGTCGACAACACATCGTCAAAAATCATCTCGGGCCCGCGGCGGTGTACTTCATACGCAGCAAATTGGAAGCCCATGTGCCGATGCATTCGGGATATCGCTTCGAGAGCGCGCAAATCAAGGACGATCGCATTCACGCCCAATTCGTGCATCAAGACGGCAGCATCCGAAAATTCAGCGCCCACCACATCATCGCCGGCACCGGCTACCAGGTGGACTTGAAGCGCCTGCCTTTCTTGAACGAAGCGCTGCGTTCAACGATGCACCTGGAAGGCTCATACCCGGCATTGTCGCGCAGTTTCGAATCCTCAGTCCCAGGGCTGTATTTCGTCGGCCTACCGTCGGCGGGCACCTTCGGGCCTCTGACACGGTTCGCGCACGGCGCCGGTTACACCGCGCGCAAGTTGAGCGCGCATTTGCGCGCTCGCCGCGATGCCAGTTCCTAAATGACAAAACAGAAATTACCCGCCGTCGCGATTTTCGACAATTACTGGGCGACCACGCTGGCATTCGTCAGATCCCTAGGTGAGCAGGGCGTCCCATTGCATGTCTACGGCAAGGGCGCCGGCCGCTGGTCGCGCTACTGCACCGCACGCCGCAGCTGCCCACCGATCGATGATGCACAACAGTTTTTACCCTGGTTGCGCGAGCGTGTGCGCTGCGGAGAAATCACCCGAGTGGCGCCGACCACGGACTTGATTGCCTTCTACGTATCGATGATTCGCGAGGAGTTCTCCACCGAGGTGCAACGGAGTATTGCGCCGCTGAACGAGATCGAGAACTGTTTGATCAAGACCCGTTTCTCCCAGTTGTGCGCGGTGAGCGGACAGTCGGCGCTCGAGACCGTGGCCCCTGACGATGTGGATGGCGCCGTGTCGATGGCCGGGTCGCTCGGTTATCCGTTGCTATTGAAGCCCAAATCGCACCTGGTCGTAGGTTTCATTCAGCGCGGCCGGCTGGTGAAGAACGCGCAGCAGCTGCGTGGCCGATTTCGCCAATACAGCGTGGTCGCCGGCCAGGAGGAACTGGCGCAGAGCTATCCGGAACTGCGCCGGCCGATGTTGCAGCGTTATATCCCGCCCACCCGCGGACGGGTCTTCAGCATCAGCGGGGTCAAGGACGCCGATGGCGGCGTACTGACCGCCTGCCTGTCGTACAAGCTCGTGCAGTGGCCCGCGCACGTGGGTGTGAGCATGGTGCAAATGGCCTGCGAAGATCAGAAAATTCTGGACGCAGGATTGCAAGTCGTCGATCAATTGTTGTCGCGGGGTATCTTTGAATTGGAGCTGCTCGTCGATGGCGAGCATATGTATGCCATCGATTTGAACCCGCGAGCCTTCGGGTTCATGGAGCTGGACCTGGCGCGTGGCGCCAATCTTCCCTGGTTATGGTTTCGCACAACCCTGGAGCGGGTGCTGCCGCTTGCCCAGCAGCCCAGCGGCGCTTCGATGGCGGCGGACTTGCGATTCTTGCCCTTCTTGGGCGGCTTTTCCTTGCGGCGCGCAAAACCGCGCGCCTCGATCTCCATGCTGGGGCGCTGGAGCGATCCTCTGCCGAAAATCATCGCTCACCTGTACCTGCTGCGACATCCTCGAAGCGTGGTGCGTTCGCAGCTCGCGGCCACCCGCGCGCTGCGCAAGGCAAGTCCCTTTGCGCTGTCGGCGCAGCCGGAAGGCGTTTCCCTGTAGAATTACCCGTTTGGCTCAACCGGGTGATCGATGACGTTCGAAGTTTCGAAGGATAAGGCTGCACTGATCTGCGGTTCGGTGGCGTACGACACGATTTTGCTGTTTCAGGATCGTTTCAAGAACCACCTGGTACCGGAGAAGCTGCATGTCATCAATGTGTCCTTTCTGGTGCCGGAGATGCGCCGCGAGTTCGGCGGCTGCGCCGCGAACATCGCCTATTCTCTGAATCTGCTCGGCGATCGTGGCATCGCCATGGCCGCCGCCGGCCGAGATTTCGCGCCCTATCGCGAACACATGCTGGCGCAGGGTCTCTCGGTGGAACACATCAAGATTCTCGATGACAGCTTTACCGCGCAGGCTTTCATCACCACGGACTTGGACGACAATCAGATTACGGCGTTCCATCCCGGCGCCATGCAGCAGGCCCATCTGAACCGGGTCACGGATGCGGGGTCGAATATCGCACTCGGCATCGTGGCGCCGGACGGGCGCCAGGCCATGATCGAGCATGCGGCGCAATTTGCCGCGGCTTCCATTCCGTTCATTTTCGATCCCGGCCAGGGAATGCCGTTGTTCGGAGGCGACGAACTCAAGGCCTTCATTCGCCAGGCCCGCTGGGTGGCCTTGAATGACTATGAATGGGCCATGCTGCAGCAAAAGACGGGTCTTTCGGTGGCCGATGTCGTCTCCCAGGTGGATGCCCTGATCATCACCCAGGGGGCTGAAGGATCGACTATTT
>DASXNX010000002.1:0-40901 GCA_036494725.1 Steroidobacteraceae bacterium | reverse complement strand
CTGCTAGTCGCCGGCGCCGCCGCCGCTCGAGGCAGCGCTCAGCACCGGCCGCGTTGCGCCGGCTGCGATCTGGGCAATGCGGGTGCCCGCCGGAGGATTGGCATAAAAATAGTCGCGTACGCCTTGGTGAATGGCGCCGGCGAGTTTCGCTTGATGAGCCGGCGTGCGCAGCCGCTGCTCTTCTTGCGGATTCGAAATGTATGCAGTCTCGACCAGCATCGAGGGAATGTCGGGAGACTTCAGTACGACGAAACGCGCCTGCTGCACCTCGTGCTTGCGCACCTCGCCTGCCCGCGTCAACTGCTGCAACACGCGCTCGGCCGCCACCTGGCTGGCGCTCAACGATGCCGATTGCGACAAGTCCAATAGCACGGATGCAAGCACATCGTCCTTGTCATCCAGCGAAACACCGCCGATCAAGTCGGAGGCGTTTTCCCGCTCGGCCAGCCAACGCGAAGCCTCGTCGGTCGCGCCCCGCTGCGACAGGATGTACACCGACGAGCCGTCGATACTGCGGTCGCGGATTGAATCGGCGTGAATGGAGACGAATAAATCCGCCTGTTGCGCGCGGGCACGGCGCATCCGGTCACGCAACGGCACAAAATAGTCGCCGTTGCGGGTCAGCACGGCCCTCATGCCAGCCTCGGCACTGATCTTGAGCGCCAGTTCGCGCGCGATCGCCAGCACCACGTCCTTCTCCCGAGTGCCGTTCTGCCCGATGGCGCCCGGATCCTCGCCGCCATGCCCGGCATCGACGGCGATGATCAGATCGCGCGCATCCGCTGGGGCGTGCGCCACTTTGATCGGCTTGTCGCTGCGCGCGGCTGATCCCAAATCGATCACCAAACGGTAACCGTAGTGCGCATTTGGGGTGGTCAAAAAACTCTTCGCCTGTATGGGCCGCGACAGGTCAAGCACGATGCGCAATTCGCCGGACGGGCGGCGCGCCAAGCGCACCTGCCGCACGGAACCCGCACCCTGCGTAGGGGTACGTGCACCCTTGGCAAGCCTGGCACCCGCCACGTCCAAGACCACGCGATCCGGATTTTGCAGCACTGCCAAGCTATGTTGCGCGCTGCCAGATAGATCCAAGACGACACGCGTGCTATCCGGGCTCGCCCAAAGGCGTACGTCACGCACGTCGACCGCCAATGCCGTCTTTAGGAGCAAAACCCCAAGCAACAATCCAAAGGCGCGGCGCGGTACGCGATTCATCGCAATAAGTTAACGCCTAAGCAGCACCTTTTTCAAGTTAAATTAGAGACATAGGGTGACAAGCTAGTGTCACGCCCTAAGTTATGAAGCCAGCTCTCGCCCAAGCGGGTCGTTGCCAGCACCGTTGCGGTTCGGCCTGCATCCGAATAATTGAGCGCGGTTTTTAAGTCGGCGGCCGGCACCGCCGCGCCTCCTCGCTCAGGCCACTCGATCAACATGAAGCAGCCTTGGCCGATCAAATCCCGTAACCCGAGTTCATCGACCTCGGCGCTCGAGCGCAGGCGATACAGATCGACGTGCACGCACTCGAGCGCCGGTAGACTGTAATGATCGACCAGCGTGTAGGTGGGGCTGCGTATCGGCGCGGTCACACCCAACGCGCGCAGCAGGCTGCGCGCACACGTGGTTTTGCCGCTCCCCAACTCGCCTTGCAAGTAAACAATCGCGCCTGGATTGGGGGCCGGCAAAGCAAGGGCGAGTGCATGCCCCAAGGCTTCCGTGCTGCTTGGGTCGGGGAGTCGAAAATCCATCGAGGCAGGGGCCATCGGTATCCAGTTGCTGCGCATTGCGGCGTTTTTGACCATTATACGGGTGACTCATGAACGCCTCTGCCCTGCCCGCCGCCCAGTTTGACCACGCAACCCTGCTGGCCTCGGTGCGAGGCTGGGCAAAAGAATTGGGATTCACCGGACTGGGCGTGGCCAACATCGATTTACCCGCGGATGAAGCGTTTTTTCTCGACTGGCTACGTGCAGGATTCAGCGGCGAAATGGGCTACATGTCGCGCCACGGCAGCAAACGCAGTCGACCGGCGGAATTGGTGCCTGGAACCGTCAGCTGCATCAGCGTGCGAATGGATTACTGGCCTCAGGATGCGGTGGCGCCCGAGGCTGCACTGGCCGACGGCAATATTGGCTATATCTCGCGCTACGCCATGGGCCGCGACTACCACAAGGTGCTGCGCTCGCGGCTGCAAAAGCTGTGCACGCGCATTCAGGAGAGGGTCGGTATGTTTGGCTACCGGGTGTTCACCGATAGCGCCCCGGTGTTGGAAAAAGCGCTCGCCCGCAATGCCGGACTCGGTTGGATCGGCAAACACACCAACCTCATCGATCGCAAAACAGGATCCTACTTCTTCCTCGGCGAAATCTATCTTGATCTCAAACTACCGGCCGACGCCCCCGCCAGCGCACATTGCGGAACCTGCAGCGCCTGCCTGCCGGCCTGCCCCACCGGCGCGATCGTCGCACCCTACCGGCTCGATGCGCGACGCTGCATCTCCTACCTGACCATCGAACTTGCCGGCAGCATCCCGGTGGAATTCCGTCGGGCGATCGGCAATCGCATCTATGGATGCGACGACTGCCAGCTCGTTTGTCCGTGGAACAAGTTCGCCAAACCTTCGGCAGAGTCGGACTTCGCGGTTCGCCATGGGCTGGACCGCGCGCAACTCATCGAGCTATTCGCCTGGAGCGAATCGGAATTCCTGCGCAAGACCAGCGGCAGCGCGATTCGCCGGATCGGCTATGAACGCTGGCTGCGCAATATTGCGGTGGGGCTCGGCAACGCGCCGACCTCAGCGCAGGTGATTGCCGCTCTCAAGGCCCGCACTCGGCACCGTTCGGCGCTGGTGCGCGAGCACGTGCGCTGGGCGCTCGCGCAGCATCGCGCAGCTTAGCTCGCGGGAAGAAGACTGCTGCCGGCAGGATTGAAGAAATGCCGGCCACGGCGCGCCTTCACGATCTCCGCGTACAGCTGAGCAAAGTCCCGGTCGCTGTTGACCGGATCAATCGCCGCCGCGTTGACGATCAACAGCGGGGACGCATCGTAGGTATGAAAGAATCGAGCATAGGCCTGGGTAAGTTTCTCGAGATAGGCTCGTTCAATGTGCTGCTCGTAGCGAATGCCACGCTTGCCGATGCGATCGACCAGCACATCCACGGGCGCCTGTAGGTATACGACCAGATCGGGCTTGGGCGCGTCCACTACCACGCGCTCGTATACGCGTTCGTAAAGCTGATACTCAGCGTCATCCAATGTCACCCGCGCAAAGAGCCGATCCTTCTCCAGCAAATAATCCGCCACGCGCACCGCGCCGAATAAGTCCTGCTGGCGAACCTCTTCCAATTGCCGCGCGCGCTGGAACAAGAAAAACAACTGCGTCTGAAAGGCAGCCGCACGCGGATTCTTGTAAAAGCGCTCGAGAAAGGGATTTTGCTCGGCCTGCTCCAGAACCAGCTGCCCCCCCAGAGTTTGGCCCAAGCGGCGCGCCAGGCTGGTTTTGCCTACGCCGATCGGGCCCTCGACGACAATAAATTGATGTGGTGCCGCTCCTGCCATTTAAGACCCTTGTGACTCCAATTCTGAGATTCCTGCGCCGCCCACGGCCGACTTGAGTTCGAGCACATTGCCCATCCCGGGAATATTGATAGTCGGCGCGATGTCCGCCAGAGGATACAGGACGAAGTTGCGGGTCGACACTGCCGGGTGCGGCACCATCAAACCGGGTTCGTCAACCGCCGAATCCAGCATCCACAAAAGATCGAGATCGATGACGCGGGGACCCCATCGTTCGCCGCGATTGCGCCCCATGCTGCGTTCGATGCCGAGCAGGCCCGTGAGCAGGTCGCGGGCCGTCAACCGCGTGAGCAATCCCGCGGCGGCATTGACAAAATGCGGCTGATCTTGCGGCCCCAGAGGATGGGTAAGGTAGAGGCGCGAGCGCAGCAGCAAAAGGGTCGCGGACAGTTCCCGCATTCGATCGAACGCTTCAAACACACGTTCGCGCGGATGATTTAAATTGCTGCCAATCGCCACATACGCCGGGCGCCAGATCATTGCTAGCTGCGCGCCGCTCCGCCGCGCCGCCGCCGGCGGCGTCGGCGCCCGGGAACCGCCGTGCCTTCCGCGGCGGGTTCCGCTGGACGCGCCTGAACCAAAGCGACACGTTCGTCCTGCGGCAAAACTTGGATATCGGTCCACCACTTCGCGAGTTCCGGATCCGCAACACCGACTTGGGCGCGCAGCATCAGGAAATCATAGGCCGCGCGAAAACGCGGATGCTGCAGCAGGCTCAAGGATTTGACGCCGCTGCGGCGATTGAATCGAGGCTGCAGCATGAGCAATTCCCGCATGGGCACCGCGAATCGCCGCGGTATTGCCACGCGTGCCTGCTGCGACTTGAGCACCGTGTCGCAGGCCTGCATCAACTGAGCCAGATCCGGTGCCGGACCCGCCTGGCGCTCGTTGAGTTCGCGCAGCACCGCGCTCCACAGCAGCACCGCGAACAAGAACGTCGGCGTGACCGGCTTGTCGGCGGCAATGCGCGCGTCGGTATTGGCGAGGCCCTGTTCCAGCATGTCTCCGGCATAGGCGTACGGCGGCAGCGCAAAAGCTGCGGCTGACAAGGGAAATAAATGCTCGAAGAGACCGTATTGGCGCAGCAAACGATACGACTTGGCGCCGAAACCGGATAAAAATAACTTCAAAACCTCATCGAACAGCCGCGCGGGAGGCACGCCATCCAACAGGTATGCAAGCTGTGCGATCGGCTGCTCGGTCGCGGGCTCGATCGAGAAATCCAGCTTCGCCGCAAAACGCACGGCGCGCAGCATGCGCACCGGATCTTCGCGATAGCGGGTCTCCGGATCGCCGATCAGCTTGAGACGCCGCGCCTTGATGTCGCTCACGCCATCGACGAAATCCCAAATCGAGAAATCCTCGATGCTGTAGTAAAGGCCGTTGGCCGCAAAATCGCGCCGCCAAACGTCCTCCTCGATCGTGCCATAGATGTTGTCGCGTAGGATTCGCCCCGTTTGGTCGAAGGCACGATGCTCGGAATCGCTCGGCGCCGAGAACTCAGCGACCGCAGACTCCCCACCATCGGCTTCCGCGTCCTCCGCGTCCTCGCGCTCGGGAGCGGCCGCGGCGCGAAATGTCGCCACTTCGATGATTTCACTGCCGAAGAATACATGTGCCAGGCGAAAGCGCCGGCCGATGAGGCGGCAGTTGCGAAACAGTCGGCGCACTTCCTCCGGCAATGCATTGGTTGCGACGTCGAAGTCTTTGGGCGTAATCCCCAAGAGGAGATCGCGCACCGCACCGCCTACCAAGAAGCCTTGGTAGCCTGCTTCCTTCAGTCGGTATAGCACCTTCAAGGCGTTCGGCGAGATCGCCGCACGCGAGATCGAATGCTCAGATCTGGGAATCACCAGCGGTGTGAATGGAGTCGATGCTGGGTTCAAAAAGGGAGGTTCCGCTTGAGTCCAAAAAATTGGCCCGTATACTACCAGCCCTCTTGGGTCCCACGTACCCAAAGTCTGTTAAGTCCGCTCCCTTCGTCTAGAGGCCTAGGACACGGCCCTCTCAAGGCTGTAACACGGGTTCGAATCCCGTAGGGAGCGCCAATGAATCAAGCACTTACGATTGTATCGGAACGCAGATTTACGTTTAGGTAGGTTTTAGGTAAGTCTCGGCGGGCGAACTCTGCCCACTTTCGCAGGCTCTGCCCTATCGAAAGCGCACCTAAGTTCTACGTTTTGCTACAGCGCCATCTGTTCGCGCGCGGCTAATTGGTTACGATAGCCAGCGACGCTAAAGATCTGCAGGAGCACCCGATGACAACCTTCGATAGGATTACGCAGCGCGCCGAAGTTATGGGTGGCAAGCCTTGCATCCGCGGACTGCGCGTCACAGTGGGCATGATCGTCGGGCAGATCGGCGCCGGGCGCGGCATCGATGAACTGTTGGCCGAGTATCCCTACCTGCAGCGGGAGGATGTACTAGAGGCGCTGCGCTATGCGGCGTGGCGAGCCGAGGAGCGCGAGGTCATTCTGGCTCCCGGGTGAAGATTCTGGTCGACATGAACCTGTCGCCGCGCTGGGTTGAATTCCTGGCAAGCGCCGGCCACGAATGCGTACATTGGTGCAGCATTGGCGACGCAGACGCGCCCGATATAGCCCTCATGGAGCACGCCGCAAAACACGATTGCGTCGTATTGACTCACGATCTCGACTTCGGCGGCATCTTGGCGGCGACGGCCGGGAAAAAGCCGAGCGTGGTTCAAATTCGCGCTGAAAACTTGAGCCCCGCGGCCATCGGTGCGGCCGTTCTGCGCGCACTTGTCCAGACTGAAGCACAACTTCGCGCTGGTGCACTGGTCACTGTAGATCCCGGCCGGGCCCGCGTAACACTTCTACCCCTTCCATCGGCCGGCGCGTAGGGAACTCTCTCACAGCTACCGGGATGATCGAGAACCAATACTAAAGCGCGTCAGCCTTTTGCGTGACAAGGTCATCTCATTCATCTCTGCACAAATCTCTCCGCATCGCAAAAGGCGTCAAGAGGGTCAAGAGGCCAAGGGACGGATTCTTTCTTCGGGCCGAATACTTCTTCAATGTCGCCACGGAAATGGGAAAAGTGGGTGCCGGTGCGGCATCGACGAATTAATCGCCGAGTTCCCTACTTTAAGCGTGAAGATGTGGTCCCGGCGGCGCGCATGCAGCGCGGCGGGCCGAGGAACGCGAGGTCATTCTGGCTCTCGAGTGAGGTCGGACGCGGCTTAGGTGTCCAAGATTTCTCGCAGCACCTGTGGATGCCTAGCGGCAATAGCCAGAAGCGTCTGCGCCGCACCGGATGGTTGGCGACGGCCCTGCTCCCACTCTTGCAGTGTCCGGGCTGAGACGCCTAACAGGTTAGCAAACTGGCTCTGTGAAATACCTGCACCTGTTCGCGCCGCAGTGACGGCAGACATTGTCACGCGGTGCACATGCCCGACCTTACCGGCCTTCATCTCTCGTACGGCTTGCAACAGTTCCTTACCGATGTCTCGCTTTGCGTCTCGCTTTAGGAGGTCCTTCGTGCTCATCTTTGCCATTGATAGATTTCTTCGATTACCGTAAACATGCCGAATTATACGTCATAGACGTATATCCGTCAAAGACGTACAGAAGACTATGTGATCTACATCGGCAATCATTTGTGTCGCTCGAAACCATGCTTCGCATCGGCCCGAAATGCATCCCGGAGAATATCGATTATCGCTTGTGATGGCGGTCCCTCGCCACCGTCGTAACCCGCCGCGTCGACAATTTCACCGCTAGGCTTCATCGAAGCTCCAAATGGGAAGAATTCGCCGCGTTCGCTCAAGAACTTTTTTGCGAGAGGCATCATTTCATTCAACAATTGTTCGCATTGTGATTTTGGCGATTCAGACGCAGAGGCGAAAGTCGACATCGACATGTGACTCCATCCAACGATAAACGGAGATTCTGCGAGCGCCCGCTCGGACCACCGGTCAGCTACCGTCGTACGCTTTAGCGCACGGTAAGACCTTTGACCGAATCAATGCAAACGTCACGCATAGTACCCGGCACTTCTGGGGTTAGAGGACAGACCAGGTAGTCGCCGTAGTAGGACGCATCGAAATCGAGCACCTCCGGTAATGGTGCCGGCAACAAATCGTCCGCCTCGGCGTCAAAGTTTCCGCCGAGTACACCCAAGATACGATGAGAACCAATTGGCCATATACGAACGGAGGGCGTGCCGTTGCCAATTCGCAGCCGGCCGTGAACGGAGAAGCATGCGCCTATCACGTGGGGCGATGAAGCGCACGCACTTCGGGCGTTTGCGGATTCCATGGACCCAATAGACGAAACTACTGCAGCTAACAGCGCGAGTGCTTTGAGCGTGCGCATAGATCCGTTCAGGTATCTCACGACGAGGCTGAGCGGCGCGCGTTCACCGCGCCAGCAGTTAGACATCATTGCACCAGACACGCACGACCCCCACCCTTGATACTTCGATGAAGTGACGCAGACTTGCATCTGCAATCCGCACGTCGCCTTTGCAAAGGTAAGCCAGAGTCCACTTACTCAGTTCGGTCCTAGGTACAAACTGTGCTTCCTGTCGCGACACGCCTATGTATGCTTGCGGCGAAGCAATGGTCTCGTCGATAACTGTACGCATGCGCGGCTCCTCAAAGCATTCGAGGTCGCCCACGAACCGCCATTCCCCTCTAGGTTCTCGGACGGGACCGCGACAATCGAATAAGGCTGCGTAGATCTGTCGCGCGTCCATGTTGTCTAACGACACGATTGAGCGGCGCGCGGTCCCTGCGACACCGAACTATGGCACTTTATCAACACGTGACTCCCCCAGTGGCTCAACGAAGCTGCTCCGCGCGTCCGCTCCAACCGTTGGTTAGATTCCTGCCGTGGCGCCAAAGATAAAGCTTTCTTCATACCTCTTTTCGATGCCGCTCTAAGCCAAGAAGCGCTAGATATGCGTCGCGCGAAAACGGCTTGCACAAGATCGTGAGGCTTCGGTCTCCGCGGATCGTCAGCTTTACACCCACGTGAGGCCCCGTTCGGCCTACGTAAACGTTTACCGGCTTTACTTTAAGAATGTCAGCATATTGAACGCGACGGGTGCGTGCAAATAGCCGCCGATACGAGATTCCAGTGTCGTCTAGGGTAAGCCTCAGAGCACTGGCGCCTACGAAGAATATAAACGGAAATAGAAGAGTGGCCACTATTAAGGCGACGTGCGCTTCGTGATCACGAATAGAGATAAAGATTAGCAGAACAGAAGGAATGGTTCCGAGCGCGCAAGGTATGACATACGCTTGTCGAGTCGCGCCATAGATTTGCGGCATGGTCATGTGGAATCTAACGATACGGTTGAGCGGCGCGGTCCCCGCGACACCCTGCTATGGCACTTTATCGACACGTGACTCCCTCCATGGCTCACCGAAGATGCTCTGCGCGTCCGCTCGAACCGCTAGTTAGAGGTTGCGCGAGCGTCAAGGGCCTAGCGATCTCTCATGTTTGCGTAAATCACTACAGCCGTTCCGATACTAACCCCAAGATCGATAGCAAACAGAATTGGTGAAGCAATTACTAACCCCCAGCCGAGACCGTCACCGAAGCTGGGATCTGTGGCCGATTTGTACCTCGCCCATAACGAGGCGAGCTCAAGTACAGCTACAGGTATCGCCAGAAAAATGAGCGCACCACCTCCTAGTGCCGCGAAGACTGCAGCCAACTGAGCCCGGTTAGTGGGTGGACGATTCCTCATAGAGCTGCCGGCGAGCGTTGCGCTGAGAACATTACCTCTAACGATACGGTTGAGCGGCGCGCGCTCCCCGCAACACCCAGCTATGGCACTTTATCGACATGTGACCCCCTCCATGGCCAATCGAAGATACTCCGCGCGTCCGCTCGAACCGTTGGTTAGACAGCACCCAGTCGCCAATCACCCCGTCAAGCTGCGCAGAACTTCTGCTGCCTCCGCGATACGGTCGGCCAGAGGCGCCGCCGAACCCGCCGCTACGACAGCGCCATTGGATTTTGATACTAACAACGGACCATTGCCAGCAATTGCGTCTTTGAAGTTTCCCGAGGCTACGTGCGCAGCAGAATCATAGTGAAGGAGCCAATACGCATCGCGCTCTTGGATTCGGACGACGACAAATTTTAGGTCTGGCGATGGGTCCGCCCGATTAGCGAAGGTTTCGGCGATGGCATGAGCTTCGTCTTGGGTAATCATCGCGCAAACATTTCAGGTGCTGTCTAACGGAGATTCGACGACAAATGTGTCGCGACAAGAGAGCTATGCGAGAAAATCATCGTGTAGCTGCCACGGCTCTGCATCCAAGTTTCCTTGCCCCCGACTGGCCAAAACGAGACCTTGGAACACTTTAGCAGGCGACAAGATCAGAACGTGTGACGGCCGTCGCGTGGCCCATCTCCCCGTAGAGTTTAGCGGAACCCGCCCGTAAGCAAACACACCGCTATCTCGTGATTTCCGGCGGCTTAGGCCGCCGATCGGTCCTCTCGCGCGTTGCCACGCGCATCACCTCGTCCTTTCGGCTCTCTGGGATTTTGAGTGTCTGGAGGAACCGATCCACTTCAGCTGCGAGGTCGTCAAATCCTTGACCCTCAAGTGTCAGCGCCGTCGTCAGCCAGTCCTTTTGCACGGCTTCTGCCGTCTGTTCGATCCGACCCGGGCCCGATAACGGGCGAGACGTGGCTGACTTCGCCGCCTCAAGCGCGCACATCTCTCGGACCAATTCCACCCTCGACTCGCCCCTTCGCGCTGTTCTGTAGACGGCGTCCCGCTGGTAATCCGATAACCGCCCTCGCATTTGTGCCGGCGTGGCGTTTGCTTCGACGCCGTGCTCGCGCAAGTGGCGGGCGAACTGCCCCCGCCAGCGCCGCAGATCGGCCTTGCGGATATTGAGGCGCCCACCGTCGATATCATGGGCACTGATCACGAGATGCACGTGCGGATGGGCTTGGTCGGTATGGAGCACCATCGCATATCGGTGCTTAACTGCGAACTCCTCCCGAACGAAGTCCCGGCTCGCGGCGAGCAGCTTTGTTGGCGGGGTGCCGGTCGGCATCGACAAAATGAGGTCATGCACAAGCTTGGTTTGTGCACGCCCGCCCCGTTCCCGCCTTGCCAAGGAGTCAAGCATGGCATCAAGGTCTAGATCCCAGTCCTGGACAATCTTTGCCGCAGCATCGGCCCCACGGGCTCGTTCTCCATAGTCCAATTCGATTTCCAGTTCGCCGTGCCGATCGATGTATTGAAAATGAGCCAGAACGCCGCGAATGGTCTTCGCGCCGCCTGAGACCTTGACCATGACTTCCGGCGTGCGGCGCACAGTGCGCGCGATCTGAGCGATTTGCTCCTGTGAGAACTGTATAGGATGGCCGACGCCGCGCCTGCCATAGCTCACCAGGTCAAGTGCGGGGTCTCGCTGCCCGGCAATTCGAAATGCCTTCCTTGCCATGATTTCCTCGACGCTAGTTGTAACATCGCCATTTGTTAGACAGGAGCGGCCGCGAAGCTATCCTGCAAATCAGTTAAAACACCGCAAACCTTGAACATGCCTTGGCCGCCCTCGTCACCGCTAGTAGTTCAATTCGAGCGAGGCTCGCGTGCTGTCGTTCTCATTGGGCTCGTCCTTGGAGCGGCAACAGATACTTGCCGCGAACGGGTCCGCGGCCCAAGTCGCAGAGCGAGCTGATCCGGATTGCGGGGCGCCGGTTTTGAATCGATGCTGGTCTTCGTCGCGCTCGCGATAAATTCAGCGATGGCCACCCCGCGGAAACAAATCGACGACGCCCTATCTCGACGCTCGGCAGTACTCCACGTCGCAGCAGCTCGTAGATGGTATTCCGGGCTATGCCGCCGAGGAGCTCGCGAGTGTCCTCGATGCTATAGAGTTCACGGTTGTTCATGGTCGTCCTTCTGCATATTCGATCGGAAAAAAGCAGACTTTGATGTGGTGGCACTGACGGACTCTCTCGATAATGATCGAGAAATTCGGTTTGGGAAGACCGAGTTTCACGGATAATTAAAATTAAGCGAAACTCCAGCGCACTTTATGCTGCCGTTGTGGTACGCCGCGCCCAGCTTAAGCGAAGCAACTACGCGGTGGCCGAGGAACCGCAAAGTGCCCCCTTGCGGCCCGACGATGCTCTCCGTAGCGGTCATTCAACAGCGTGAAAAGCGGCCACTAATGCGTTAGGCGTGGATGACTCGGATTTGTGCTGGTCACTGTTGCCACAAACTAGGTTTTTACTTGACGCCTATTGGTCAGGCGCCGCTCCATTTTGCGGCGGCGGCCCGTTATGAATGTGAACGTGCAAGTTGCCATCCTTCATATCCTTCAGTAACTGCTTGGCCTCCTTATCCTTAGGATTTGCCTTCAAGTACTGCTTTAGCTCAAGCGTTGCTTCAGCCTGATTATTCAACCCGATGAACACCATCGCCGCAGTGTAGTGCGCGTCCACGACACCCAGGATCGCCGCCTTTTGCAAATACGGGATGCTCTTCTCGCGCTGAGTTGTCTGTGCCAAGAACCCGCCAAAGCGCCAATTCACCTCGGCGTTGTCCGGCCGCAATTGAACCAATTGCTCATATGCCGCGATTGCCTTTTCACCACAATCGGGGCACCCCATGTTGTGTCCGAAGCCGTTGGCGATCGCGTCGCGAAGCAACGCATCAGGATTATTTGGACTTTCCTTAACAAAGGCATCTAGAAAAAACAGTAGGCGCACCAGCTCGTCCTGCATGCCCCTCCGTTGCTGAGCCGACGCAAAATGCACAGGGTACTCTCTCGCGTGTGGCTCAATTTCTTGTAGAGTCTGGTCGATCTCCGCCTGACTCATGCTCACCTCATGAGTCCCTGCTGGCGCCGACGTCTCCTGCGCGATTGACGTTGAACAAACAACCAGCACGGCCAGCACAATCATTACGCAACTGGCTTTCATGTCCGGGGTGTACCTAAATTCGCCACGTGGGGGCATATTTTTCGCAGCTCCGCTACGGCTTCTTGGCGACGACCTTGCCGTTCTCCCATACGTATAGGGGCGTCCCGTACATCCGCGCCGTCTTGGCCGCATCTCTTGCTGCCTTGCGCAGCGCCTGACCGACTCCCGCTGCAAAGCTGTCTGCCGCGCGTTTCTTCTTCGTCTTCAAGGTCCTCTCTCCAATAGTTCGGGCTTGCGGTCCTAATTGTCGTACACCGCCCAGGCGTCGGCCAGGGGCCGGTATACACGCTGAAAATTATCCCAGCTTCGCACGAAGCGGCGCTTCACATCGGCCTTCGGTACATTGTGTCCCCCTTGCCTGACGAGGGCGGCGATTCGCCGCAGCGCCAATCGTGCACTTCGTAGCTGAAGATACACCATCTCGATTCGATAGCCGGCTTTCTTCAAAGGGCGTCGTTGCGCTCGACCGGCCCTGAATCAGCAACGACGGCACAGAGCCGCGTACAATTGCGCAGTCGCTACGTTTGGGAAGCAAAGTGAAGTGATAATCTCCCGCGCAATTGCAATAATTTGTGTCAGTCTAGTGCTCGTCGCGTGTTCGCCACCGTCATCATTGACCTCTTTCTCCGATGCACAACGCATGTTCCTAAGTAATCGTGCGATATTTGAGCAACTCGTGAATGACGTAGAGAATTGTCCGGGAGTCGAGAAAATTCTTCCGGTCAGCAATCCAAGCGACCCAGCCACGAAATGCAAAGATCATAATTCCCAACTGCCAGAAAAGATGTCATTAGAACTTCGATCTTTGAAACTGCTGTGGGCAGTTGTGGAGTGGGGGACCTATGGTCAACCTGAGTGGGATCCAACAAAGCTCTACTCAGTCAGTTTTGTTATTGAGTCATACGGCCTCCTTGCGAATGGATCCGCCGTATCAATATCATACAGCGCCGCCCCATTTAACGACGCCGAAATATCCGCGGGTTGGCTGCCCCTGACTGACCGACCCGCGCACTGGGCATATAATGCGATCCGAAATTGACTATGGTCAGTAGGCACCGAATCTCGAAAGCCGCACTACGCCCGCTTCAGCTTTCGTACGTTGCTGGGCTCGAACCCAAAGGACGGCAGTTTCTTCCGGACCACCCTCGCGACCGTTCGGTTTAAAAGGTGTGCATAGGCCCGCAGCGTCATTCGCAGGTCCGCATGCCCGAGGAGCTCGCGGATGATCTCGGCATCCGTTCCGCGATTAATGAGCAGACTCGCATAGCTGCGCCGCAGGTCATGAAATCTCGCAGGCGGCTTGATCTTGGCGGCTTCCGATGCGCGCGCCATGTAACGCGAGGCGTCCATTCTGATCCACCCTTCCCCGTCTTGCCGCTGGAACACGGAATCATCGCCGGCACGCCCCGCGGTGATTTGATCAAAAAACTGTAGGCCCTCATCGCTGAGCGGCACCGACCGCGGCCGGCCTGATTTCGAGTGGCGAACGTGTACCTGGCCGTCCGCGACATCCATGACGCGTAGTTCGACGAGTTCGCCCAAGCGCAATCCGGTGTACAGCGCGCCGCGCGCGATGTCGCGAAAATCCGGCAGCGAGGCATTGAGCAGCCGCTTCGCCTCCTCCACGCTCAAGAAGCGTGTGCGCGGTCGATCGACGTTGCGGAATGGCTTAATGCGGCGCCAGGGGTGATCAGACAGGACTTTGCCGGAGGCGTAGGCGTGATTGAGGGCGGCGCGCAAAATGGACCAGCTGCGATTTGCAGTGGCCTGCGCACAGCGAAGCTTCTCCCGATCGTCGGTGGCGATGACTAGACCATCGCGCCATCGCAGCAACTCCACGGTGGTGATTTCGGCGAGCGCACGCCGGGCGAGTCTCGACGGAATGAATGCCTTGGCCTTCGCTCGGTCCGTCTCGACGGAGCCGAAGGGCGACTTGGCGCGACGGTGTGCGAAGTAATCCTCGAGCGCCTGGTTGAGCGTGAAAGTCGGCTCTGGAGCCGTGACGGTCGGGCGCTCCTCGCCGATTGCTTGCTTGAGCGCCTCGGACCAGGACAGCACGGTAACGCCATCCGCCTCGATGTCATCGTCGGCGACGCCGAGCCGACGCTTGAGGTAGCGGCCGACCTGATACTCCCGGATCCACCACACGCCGCCGCTCAGTCCCTTGCGATACCCCAGGTGCAATCCGCGGCGCACTTCGTGCCAGAATGGCTCATGGCTTGCAGGCAGTTTGCGTCGAGACTCGCGGGTCTGAAGCCGCGCATCACGTTGTTGTCTTGCCATCGGGCCTCGCGCGGGCTGTAACAGCACATTCCTAAACCTATCCAGTCACTGGCTTGACGGATTTCGGCAAGGCCGTAACATGCCAAAAACGTAAAAAATTTAGGTAAGTTTCGGTCCCGGACGCCACCATACGCTCCTCGACGATGGGCGACAAGAAATCGGAATAACTTTTTATATTCAGTAGGTTACCGGCGAACAGCGGCAGACAACCAAAGACGGACGGCGTCAACTCTCAAGGCTGTAACACGGGTTCGAATCCCGTAGGGAGCGCCAAGCAAAAACGAAGCTCACCTTGGCCGTACGGATTGTCATATTTTGTACGGCATCTATCGAGTTCGGAATCGTATTGAGCCTTGCAGTCCGAGGGACAGTCCGCCCAAGCGGGCGCGAGGACCAGGACGCCACATGCTTGTGCGCCGCGCAACCTTGTCACCAAAAAAACCGGCCGGGATCGTCCCGGCCGTCTTGCACAGACAACTCTATCGAGCTTAGAACTTCACTCGGTAGGTGATACCGAACGAGCGCGGCGGCTGCAGCCAGGACTGAGTGCTGGGATCGTGCGAGAATATGTTCAGCAACGCATCGACGTTCGTCACGTGCACATTGAGGACGTTGTCGACGAACAGAGCCACTTGCTGGCGGCCGATGTCGGCGCCGAATCGGAAGTTCGCCCAGGTGTACGAATCCTGGATGAGGCGCGGGTCGGCGTAGAAGCTGGTGTTGTAGCTTCCGGTCCAATCCAATTCGAGCCGCGAGAACAACCGACCGAAGCTAACCGGTTCGTGATAATCCAGAGCGAATGAAACCTTGAGCGGCGGCGCGTCGATCGGGTGCTGTCCGCTCAAATTGCAGGTGCCGGGACTGGAGCCGTCCGGCACGCGTCCCGGATAACAAGCGCCATTGGTGTAGTCGGTGTAGCGAAAATTGGCGTACGAGGCATTCAATTCAGTCGTGAATTGATCGGTCAACACGGCGTTTAGTCCGAGCTCGAATCCCTGGTCGGTCGCCTTCGGGGCATTGTTGACCGCGAACTGCGCGCCGATGAAGGCCGCATCCTGATAGTTGAGGTAGACGGTGTGAAACACCGCGGCGTTCAGCTGCAGCCGATGCTCCAGCCACTCCGACTTGGCGCCGATCTCGAAATTTTGGACGGTCTCATCGCCGAACTCGCGCTGATTCGCGGGCAGTGTGCCATAGCCGGTATTGAAGCCGCCGGAAACGAACCCCGTCGACGCCGTGGCATACAGCATGGCATTTTTGCCAAGATCCAGCTGCGGCGTCAGCGCTGCCGT
This sequence comes from Steroidobacteraceae bacterium, assembly GCA_036494725.1. Taxonomy (GTDB): domain Bacteria; phylum Pseudomonadota; class Gammaproteobacteria; order Steroidobacterales; family Steroidobacteraceae; genus Bog-1198. The sequence continues at coordinate 24,829 of DASXNX010000002.1, read as the reverse complement.
CACGTGATCCGCGCTGCGTGAAAGAGCCGTGGGCGCGACGGTCCTGTTGATGGCGACCGTGATCAGCGTCGGGGTCGGATCATTTTGATATTGATCGATGAGGGCATCCTTGTCCTCGCGCTGCCAGCGCAGGCCGGCGTTGACGCGGAAGGCGCTGGTCGCGTTCCAGGTCGTCTGGCCAAACAAGGCGTAGTACTTGGTGTCCTGCGTCGAATTGACAAAGCTTTCCTGGCCCGCGGTACCCATCACCAGCGGCGCGCCCAAAAGCTGCATCAGGACCGGTTTCCAAAACGCGGCCGGTGCAAGCGACTCGGCGTAGAAAGTCGGCGCATCGGCGCCGCCCCGCAAGAAATCGCTGTCGTAGAAGAAAGCCCCTGCCAGCCAATCGAAGGTTTGGTGCCCGGGCGAGGTCAGCCGCAGTTCCTGCTGAATGCTGTGACCGGACTGCTGATCGAGATAGCCGATGATGGGCGCGCCCAGCTGTACCGCGTCGTTTTGCACCGTGCGGACATGATAATCGTCCCACGAGGTGATCGAACTCAAAGTGAGTCCGCTGTCGAAGTGATAGTTTGCCAGCAGCGTCGCCGCGGTTGCCTTGTTGTTGGTGCTCGTGCCGTCAAGCAGGCAGTTCGAGTAGCCGCTGGAATCGTTCGCGGTGCAGGCTTGGGTGAGCCCCGCGCGTACCATCAGCGCACGCAGGTTGCCGGCCGGGGACCCGGGCACGAATATGGTGTTGTCCGGGCTGCCCTCGCGGCTGTTGATGCCGCTCTGTTCGAAAATCAATCGCGCATCGAAAGCGCCGTTCCCGTAACTGAGCTGGGCGCGACCGACGTAGCGCGAGTCGGCGTCTTGCAGCGGCCCGTTCGGAAGGCCGGATGTCACGAAGTAGTCGTGCGCAAAATACGAGCCCGCCAGCCCTGCGCCCCATCCGCCGCCAATCGGCCCGCTGACATCCGCTTTCAACCCGCCGAAGGGAGCGTCGCGTCCCGCCTGATAGCTGCCGCCGGTGGCTTCCACGTCTCCGCCCAAGCTCGTGCGCGGAGCCTGGGTGTAGATGGACACCACGCCGGCGCTGGTGTTCTTGCCGTACAAGGTGCTCTGAGGTCCGTTCAACACCTCGATGCGATCGACTCCGAGCAGATCGTTGATGCCGAACAGCGAGCGCGAACGAAACGCGCCGTCCTCGAAGAGTCCCACCGGAGCTTCGAAGGACGGAATGTTGCCCAAGTTACCGACCCGGCGTAGGCGCAGGTTCGTCGAGGCCGGTCCGGTGGAGCTTTGGATCTCGAGCGTCGGAATTTGCCGCGCCGCCTCGGAAAGATCTTGCAGACCCTGCTGCGCGAGGTTTTCACCGGTGATGACTGACATGCTCAAGGGCACGTCTTGCGCGGTCTGGCTGCGTTTCTGCGCGGTGACCGTGATCTCCTCAATTTGCTGCGGCTCATCGGCTTGCACGGCGGCTGCGGCGCCGATACCCGCTGCAGCAGCGCCCCACACGAGCAAGAGTCCCAGGCGATGATCGCGATGCGAATTATTTAAATTGGACAAAACTAGCCCCCGATACTGTAGTTTGAATACCGAATCCCAGCCCGGGCCCGAGTATGCTGCTTTAGGCTATCCCTGCCCCCCCTCCTGATCGGGGGGTTAGCCGCCGGCTCCGAAGAGCGCGTTTTCGATGTCAGCCCAGTCTTCCGGCCGCAAGTAACGCTGCGCGGCCGGCAAGATCACGCCCTCTTCGCGCCCGTAGTGCTCCCAGAGGAAGGACGCAAAACGTTCGACGGCGGGTTGAAACTCCTCTGATCTCTTGGCGGATTCAACGCCAAGTTCGGCCATTCCTATCAATTCGTCGATCAGCCGGGCCTCGCGTGCGTGCTGGCGCTCGAGCTCGGCAAGTTCCGAATCGTACAATGATGTGCGCTGGCGCAGCTTGCTGAATAAGTGCAGCTCCTCCTTTGGATGATGAACGCCAAGCGAGAATCCCTGCAGGTAGCGCACGCCCGCCAGCAACAGCGCGGCATCCGGCACAGTGCGGCCATCGGCATTGATCGAAAACAAGTGCAGCAAGGCATGCACCACAGCGGCAAGGGCGCGATGATCGTCGCGGATGGCGGCGATCGTGCGCGCGGCAGCGCTTGGCTCAGCGGACGCACAGACCAGGACCGGTATGGTCGTTTCCGCAAACAACCCCTGGTTTTGCGCGGGCCCAGGCATGACGATGAGATCGCAGCCGGCCTCTTGTGCCGACGCAAGGGCGGCCCGGTGCAGCGGGCTTGCGCTGATCGAGGCGCAAGGCACGCCATGGGCACGCGCGGCCGACTCCGCCTTGGCCAGTCTCTCAGCCGCCAGCGAAGCCGGTTGATCTCGCGGCGTATGGCAAAACGTGACGCGTGCCCCGAGCTCTCGCGCAAGGTTCACGGCCTGGCTGACGGCGTCGATCGATGAGTCGGTTCCATCGATCGGCACCAGCAAGTGTCGGTACACGTGATTTCCTCGTATAAACAACCTCAGCAATCCTAAACTCGCGCGCGCTTGCCCGCCCCCCGCTCCCGAGGGGGTACTGCTTCGTGTTCGATAGACTTTCACGCGCCACGGAGCGCATTATTGGCACCCGCAGCCGGTATCGTCAGAACCCTTGCCAACTTCCGCGCATCCACCCGGGGCCGGGTCGCTCTCGGACCTCATACTGCAAATCACGCCGCCGCGAGTGCCGAGGGATCTTCTGCCCCGGCCGCGCCTGAGGTTGGACGACGCTGTCCTGCGCGATCGCGGCATGGTTGTTGTGCAGGCGCCGGCCGGGTTCGGCAAAACCTCTCTGCTCGCGCAATGGCGGCTCGAACACCTTGCACGCGGCGCGGTTGTCGGCTGGCTGTCAGCACAGCCGGCTGATAGCGAACAACGCTTTCTGCAATGCCTGGTGATGTCGATACGCAACGCGTCCGGGCGGCAGAAGTTCGGCCGCACGCTGCTCGAGGGGGGGGCGCGCGGCGAACTCTCCGATGTCACCGAATGGCTGGCCGAAATCGCGCAGACCGCACTCGATATCGTGCTCATCATCGACGGCGTGGAGCGGCTCGCACCCGGCTCGCGCGAGGCGCTGGCTTATCTTTGCCACAACGCCCCGTCCAACTTGCGCGTGATCGCCGCCGCCCGCAGCGACTGCGATCTCGGGCTCGCGGATTTGCTGGCATACGGCCATTGCGTGGCGTTGAGCGCGCGCGATCTGCGCTTCAGCCTCGAGGAGTCGATGAAGCTGATCCGCAACCGGCTGCAAGGAAAGCTTGATGCAGACGACAGTGCGCGGCTGCATGAACTGACCGAAGGCTGGCCGCTGGGGCTGCAGCTGGCACTGACGGCGCTGGTACATGATCCCAGTCCGGGAAAGACCATGGCCGCGATGCGCGCCAGCTCAGGAGCCCTACATGCCCATTTTCTAGGCGTGCTTTTGTCAAATCTTGATCCAGCCGACGTCGACTTTCTCAGACGCATTGCGATCGTGAATCAGCTGCATCCGGAACTCTGCCAGGCATTGATCGGCACTCATGAAGCTGCGGATCGGCTTGCGCGATTGGTGCGCGACACGCCGCTGTTCCTGACCGGCGAGGGTAGCGAATGGGTGCGCATGCACTCATTGACGCGCGATGCGCTGCGCGAGCAATTCCAGATGCTCGACGCAGCGGAGCAAGAGATGCTGCACGCGCGCGCCGCGAGCTGGTTCGCGGCCGCGGAGCTGCAGGAGGATGCCGCGGAGCATGCCTTGGCCGCGGGGCAGCATGCCGCGGCCTATGAGTTGGCGGAACGCTGCATGTACGAAGGAGTCATCAGCCGCGGCCGCCACATGATGGCAATCGAATGGCTCGACCGCCTGCCGCGGGCGGAGCTCGATCGACGTCCGCGTCTCATGTTGGGCGCCGCTTGGGCGCTCGCCGTCAGTTCGCGCCACGCCGAGGCCGAAAGTCTGGTGGTTCGCATTCTCGAGCACGCGGGCGGCGACGCGGCGCTGCATTGCGAATGCGCATTGATCCGCAGTGGTGCCGCGGGATTTGCCGATCAAATCGACCGATTCGCAGAATTGCACGATCCATGGGCCGAAGCGCCGCCCTTGAAGGATCCCCGTCTACTGTACATACACGCGAACCGCAAGGCGTTTCGCGCCCTGTTCGACGGCGATCCTGCCCGTGCACGATTGTGCCAGCAACAGGCGCCGAGCGGCGGCGAGGACGCGTTCGGCCACGTGGCGCGCTGGCGGGAATTATTGACCGGCCTTTCCTACCTATGGGAAGGCCAGGTCATTCTCGCCGAGGAGTATCTGCGGCCTGCATTGACGGCGGCCGACGCCGAACTCGGCAGGCGCAATTCATTCTCGTGCATGTTCGCCGCCTTGCTGGCGGCCGCGGTCTGGGAACGCGATCGTCCGGACGAAGCCGAGTCCATCCTCGCCAATCGGCTTGACATAGTCGAGCGTCAGGGAATACCGGAAGCGGTGCTGCTCGGCTATCGCACGGCGGCGCGCATCGCTGCCGCCCGCGGGCAGGAACATCGCGCCGTCGCACTGCTCGAGGCGTTGTACGCGGTGGGCGTCAATCGCAATCTGCCGCGTCTATGCATCGCCAGTCTGGCCGATCAAGTGCGCATGCACGCGCAGCGCTATCGTCGCGAAACCTGCCGTGCGTTGTGCGAGCGTCTCGACGCCATTCTTGCCGGCGGCGATGTGCCCAGCGGTCCGCTGTGGCGGCGGCAGGTGCAACTGCTGCAGGCGATTGCTCATGCCTACGCCGCAATCGCGGCTCAAGATTGGCAGGCGGCGCTCGCCCAGCTCGAGCTCACCGGACGCCTCGCCGCCGAATTGAAAATAGGCCGTGTGCAAATCGAATCCTTGGCGCTGCGCGCCTATGCGCTCCATCGGCTGGGTGAAGATAGTGCGACCCTGCTGCGCGAAGCCGTCGATCTGGCACGCAGCTACGGCCTCGCGCGGCTATTCACCGACGCCAACCCCGCGCTCGGCGAGTGGGTCGAACGCATCATGGCCGAACACGAACCGGCAGCCGTGGCGCTCGCCTCCAAGGACTCAGCGGCATCAAGGGGCCTCAAGAGCGCCCCGCGCGCCACACCAAGCATCGCCCTCACCCCCAAAGAGCGCGAAGTACTCGAATTGCTGGCGCGAAATTTGTCGAACAAGGAGGTGGCTCGCGCCATGGAGGTGGGCGAGGAAACCGTCAAGTGGCATGTTAAAAACCTGTTCGTTAAGCTGTCCGCCGACACCCGCAAGCAAGTTGTGCGCCGAGCTCAGTTATTGGGCTTGCTCGAAGAGGCGCCTTGAGCGATGCATTTCGCCCCCCTCCATGCAGGGGGTGGTCACACATCGCTCTGCGGGTAAGCTTCGCCACAAATGGGATGGTGCAACCACCTCCGGGGAACTGACTCATGAGCAAATCAACGGTCCACTCCAGCGTCGAAGGCGCGCCGGCCGTGGTATCCGCAGGCGTCCGGCAATCCTCGATCAAGGTTGAACCCCTGACCTGTTCGATCGGCGCCGAGCTCGGCAATGTGAACCTCGGAGCCGCGTCGCGCGACTCCTCGATCGTGGCCGAGATCCGCGCGTTGTTGCTGAAGCACAAGGTCTTGTTCGTCCGCGACCAGGACATCACCCGTGCCGAACACGTGGCATTCGCACGCCACTTCGGCGAATTGGAAGACCATCCCGTGGTCGGAAGCGATCCGCAGCACCCGGGTCTGGTGCGCATCTACAAGTCTCCCGATGCGCCCGTGGATCGGTACGAAAATGCCTGGCACACCGACGCAACCTGGCGTGAAAGACCCCCGTTCGGCTGCGTACTGCGCTGCGTCGAATGCCCGCCGGTCGGTGGCGACACCATGTGGGCCAACATGGCGATGGCCTACGAGATGCTGCCCGAGAACATCAAGACCCAGATTGCCGGGCTGCGCGCCCGTCACAGCATCGAGACGAGCTTCGGCGCGGCAATGCCCATCGAGAAACGTCTTGCGCTCAAGGCTCAATTCCCGGACGCCGAGCACCCGGTCGTGAGAACGCACCCGGAGACCGGCGAGAAGGTGCTGTTCGTCAACGCCTTCACCACGCATATCACGAATTACCACACGCCGGTCAACGTGCGCTTCGGCCAGGACGCGAATCCCGGCGCAAGCCTGCTGCTCAACTATCTGATCAGCCAGGCCTACATTCCCGAGTACCAGGTCCGCTTTCGGTGGAAAAAGAACAGCGTGGCCATGTGGGACAACCGCTGCACACAACACTACGCGGTCATGGACTATCCACCCTGTCATCGCAAGATGGAGCGAGCGGGGATCATCGACACTGCCCATCCATTGCCTTGAGGACATCGCATGAACTTTTTCGACGGCTCACTTTATCCCGAACACCACGAGAAACTCGTCATCACCTGCGCCCCGTATGGACCCGAGTGGATGCCCTCCGACTTTCCGGACGACATTCCGATCAGCATTCCTCAGCACGTGCAAAAGGCGGTGGACTGCTACAACGCCGGCGCCACGGTTCTGCATGTGCATGTGCGCGAACCAGACGGCACGGGCTCGAAGCGCTTGAGCATGTTCAATGAGTTGCTCGCGGGCCTGCGATCGGCCGTGCCCGACATGATCCTGCAAGTGGGCGGCTCGATCTCCTTCTCGCCCGAGGAAGGTCAGGTTGCCAAGTGGCTGAGCGACGATACGCGTCACATGCTGGCCGATCTCAACCCCGCGCCTGATCAGGTCACCCTTGCGATCAACACCAACCAGATGAATGTGGTGGAGCAGATGTGCGAGGGCGACCTCGCCGGCACCTCGATGGCCGAGCCGGCGATGTACCGCGCCTACCGGGAAATGACCATCCCCGCGGGCCCGGAATGGGTGGAAGAGCACATCAAGCGCCTATCAGCCAAAGGCATCCAGACACATTTCCAGCTCGCCAATATCACGCAAATCGAGACCGTGGAACGCATGATGCGCCGTGGCACCTGCAACGTGCCGCTGATCCTCACCTGGGTCGCCATCGGCGGCGGATTCGATCAACCCAATATCTACAACTTGGCGAATTTCGTGCGTGCGGTGCCGGATGGCGCGGTTCTGACGTTCGAGACGTCCATGCGCAATGTACTGCCGATCAACATGATGGCCATCGCCATGGGCTTGCACGTGCGTTGCGGTATCGAGGACAACCTTTGGACGCAGGATGGCAAGGCCAAGATGAGTTCCGTGGAGCAAATAGAGCAGTTGGTGCGAATCTCGCGCGAGTTCGGACGCGAAGTGGCCAACGGCAAGGAAGCACGCCGCATATATCGCATCGGCGAATTCTATAAGGGCGCCGATGAGACGCTGGCGCGCAACGGCTTCGCGCCCAATCGCAAGGCAGGCCAGCGCGGATTCCTGCAGCACGCGTGAGCTTAAGCATCGAGGCGACCGTGCTCATCGTTCCGGGCCTGCGCGGTCACGTGGCCGATCATTGGCAGACCCTGCTCGGCGCGCGCCGTTCAGGAACGCGCTGTGTGCCGCCGATGGGCCGCGACAATCTCGATTGCGCCGCGCGCATACGCGCGATCGAACGCGAGGCTCAGGCGATCGAGGGGCCATTGGTGCTCGTAGCACACAGCGCCGGCTGCCTGATGCTGGCGCATTGGGCCATGCAAACCCAGCGCAAGGTGCACGGTGCGCTGCTCGCCACGCCGCCTGACTTCGAGCGGCCGATGCCGCCGGGCTACCCCTCCATGGAAGCGTTGCGAGCTTGCGACTGGCTGCCGGTGCCGCGGGCGCCGTTGCCGTTTGCGAGCATTACCGCGCTGAGCCGCAACGATCCACTGACTAGTTTCGAGCGAGCGAGCGAACTTGCCTTAGACTGGGGCAGCCGACTCGTGGACCTGGGTCAAGTCGGGCATCTGAATCCCGCATCGGGTTTTGGCGAATGGCCGCAGGCCCAAACATTCATCGATGAACTGATTGAGGAGAACCCATGGCCCGTGCGATCCGCTTTCATGAAATAGGCGGCCCCGAAGTGCTGCAGCTCGAGACCGTGACGGTCGGCGCACCGGGACCTGGTGAGGTCCGTGTGCGCCACACCTTCATCGCGGTCAATTTCATTGATATCTACTATCGGACCGGACGCTATCCTCTGCCATTGCCCAACGGCTTGGGCTCGGACGCGGTGGGCGTGGTCGAAGCGGTAGGCCCCGGCGTGACCGATTTTGAGCCGGGAGATCGAGTCGGCTACTTGATGGGACCGCAAGGAGCGTATTCCGATCTTCGCTTGATCCCCGCCGACGCCCTGATCCCGCTGCCCGACGACATCACCGATCGCAGCGCCGCGACCCTCATCATGAAGGGAATGACGGCGCAATACCTGTTCCGTCAGGTATATCCGTTGAAGGCCGGCGACACGATTCTCTATCATGCCGCCGCCGGCGGCGTGGGATTGATCGCATGCCAGTGGGCGCGCGCTCTGGGTGTGACGATGATCGGTACCGTGAGCACGGATGAGAAAGCGGCACTCGCGAAAGCCAACGGTTGCACGCACACCATCGTGAGCACTCGCGAGGATGTCGCCAAGCGCGTCCGCGAGTTGACGGGCGGCAAGGGCGTCCCGGTGGTATTCGACTCGGTGGGCAAGGACACCCTGCTGGCCTCCCTCGACAGTCTGTCGCCGAGGGGATCGCTGGTCAGCAACGGCACAACTTCCGGAGCGGTCCTCATCGACACCACGCTGCTCGCGATCAAAGGCTCGCTGTGGGTTACTCGTCCGGCGATGATTCATTATGCCGCGCCGCGCACGCATATGCTCGCGATGGCCAATGAAGTATTCGAGATGGTGCGCACCGGTAAGATCGTCAGTGAGCCCAAGCAGACCTTTCCGTTGGCGCAGGCAGCCGATGCGCATCGCGCGCTCGAGTCGCGCAAGACGTTGGGCGCCACAGTGCTGATCCCGTGAACGAGCCGAAGCAATCCGCGCCCACAGACCCCTATCTGATCGGACGCGGAGCCGCTTGGTTCGCATTCGCGATGACTTTCGCCCTCATGCTGTTCGATTACATGGACCGGCAGGTGATCGTGTCCCTGTTCCCGTACATGAAGAACGAGTGGGGCGTGACGGACCGCCAACTCGGTGCGCTGGTCTCGGTGGTTTCGATCACCGTGGCGCTCGCCGGCATTCCGGTTGCATTCATAGCCGATCGCTACAGCCGGGTTAAAAGCATCGCGGTGATGGCCGTCGTCTGGAGCCTGGCGAGCATCTCCTGCATGTTCATCGGCAACTACGGCTTCCTGCTGGGCGCGCGCGCGCTGGTCGGACTCGGCGAGGCGGGATACGGATCGGTGGGCGCGGCGCTGATCGCAAGCCTGTTTCCGCTGCGAATGCGGGCGAGCATGATGGCGACATTTTTCGCCGCCGCCTCGATGGGCTCTGTGCTGGGAGTCCTCGCGGGCGGTGTGATTGCGGCGCGATTTGGATGGCGCAGTGCGTTCGGCGTGGTCGGTCTTCCCGGCTTGGTGCTGGCGCTTGCCTATCTAAAGGTTCGCGACTACAAAACCGTGAAGTTCGCCGCGCGCGAGGCGGATCGGCCCGCTACGGCGGATACATTTTTGAATATGGTCCGACCGGTCGCCAGGTCGCTGGTCCGCTCGCGCACCATGGTGTGGGTATGGGCGGGCGATGCGGCGCAACTGGCGGTTGTTTCTGCGTTGTGGGCTTGGTTGCCGAGCTACCTGACGCGCGTCCAGGGTCTTCCCGCCGAGCAGGCGTCGATCAAGGCTGCGGCCGTGGTGCTGTGCGGAGCATTCGGCAGCATGGCGTGGGGCTACGTCATCGATCGCGCCGGAGCGGTACGCGCGCGCAATAAACTCTATGTGGTCGCGACAATTTGCATCATGGCTTGCGGGCTGCTCTGTTCGACTTTTCTCTTAAATCTCGCGCCGGGTTTGCAATTCACCTTGGTTGCGCTTGGCGGTTTCCTGGCCACCTGCACGGCCGGCTCCATCGCGGCAGTGGTGATCGACATCATCCATCCGGGCATACGCAGCACGGGAAGCTCTGTGCTTTCCTTGTTCCGCAACCTATTCGGGCTGGCCGCCGGCCCCCTCATCGCCGGAGCGTTATCAGACGCCCTTGGTCTCAGGTTGGCGCTGGCCATCACCCCTTTGCTCGGTATTGCAGCCGCCGCCTGTTTCCTGGCCGCGGCCGCCAACTATGAGAGCGATCTGCGTAACGTCAGCGTTGCGGAGGACATGATCAAGCCGGATTTGGCCGTCACGCACGGCTAAGAAGGCGCAGCGGTGTAAGACACCGCCTACAGCAATCCAATCAATTGGCGTACGCCGTCAGATCCTTGCCCCCGGTAAGGTATCGACTACCTTCCCGTCACGTAACCCGGAGGCGATATGCCAAACGTCGTAATTGCGGATGATCATGCGATGATGCGGACCGGCCTGCGGCACTACCTCGAGAAGGACCCGTCGATTAGCGCAATTGCTGAAACTGCAAGCGGCGCGGAAACGCTGCAGCAGTTGCGCAATGGCGAATGGGATCTCGTCATTCTCGACATCAATATGCCGGATCGGAGCGGTATCGATATTCTTCGGCATATTCGCTCCGGTCACCCCAATACCCGGGTTCTCGTGATGAGCGGCTTTTCCGAGAAACAGTACGCAATCAACGTCTTGCGGGCCGGCGCATCGGGCTATCTCGCCAAGGACCAGGCACCCGAGGAATTCATGCGTGCCGTGCATACCGTGCTTGCGGGGCGCCGCTTTGCGACCGCCGCGCTGAGCGAAATGCTCATCAGCGCCCTGGATGAGCCGACCGATCAACCCTTGCATTCGGAACTGTCGCAACGCGAGTTTCAGATTCTTTGCAAGCTCGCCGTCGGACGCAGCGTGTCGGCCATAGCCAATGAGCTTTTCATCAGTGTCAAGACCGTCAGCACTTATCGGGCGCGCGTGCTCGAGAAGATGAATCTGGAAACCAACGCGGATCTGACGGCGTACGCCCTACGCAACGGCTTGGTTCAGTGAGCGAACCCCTACCCTGGGCGAAGGCGCGCACCGGCAGCCGCTTACACGCCGGCTGTCTAGGATCTGCATAGCAGCGACGTCGTTGCCCCGCGCCGGGGCTGGATGGGTAGGCTAATTATGTCAACGGACGTGCCGAATGGCTCCTCACTGCGGGTACTGCTCGTAGAGGATTCGTCGCTGCTCGCGGCGCGCTTGACGGAGCTTATTCGACGTCTGCCCGACGTGGAGTTGGTGGACACGGCCGACACCGAATCTGCGGCACTCGCCAGCATCGCGGTTTCCTCGCCTGACGTGGTCATCCTTGACCTGCACTTACGCAGCGGCTCGGGATTCGGCGTGTTGCGCTCGCTCGCCCACGGCAAGCAAAGACCGAAGATCGTCATTTTGACGAATTTCGGCCTGCCCGCTTATCGGCGCGAGGCGGAATCGCTGGGCGTCGCGGCATTCTTGGATAAGTCCAACGACTACTATCGCTTGCCGGCGTTGCTACAGGGATTTGCCGACGAGCGCGCACCCGGCAGCGCACACTGACCGTGCTGCATTTTACGCGGCAACACTGGCCCGAATCCGATCCAAGGGCAGTCTGGCCTCGATCTCCGTTCCCTGGCCGGGCGCGCGGGTGACGCGCAACTGACCACCAAATCCTGAGGCGCGATGCCGCATGGCCGCGAGGCCATGCGATCTGAGCGCTCGAAGACGCTCGGGAGGCAACCCAACGCCATCGTCCTTGATGCGAATGATCAGCCACTTGTCCTGAGGCTCGATCGAAATCTCCACGTTGTGCGCCTGCGCATGCTTGACGATATTGACCAGCGCTTCCTGCACGATGCGAAATATCGCGATGGACGCGTCCGGACTCAGGCGCTGCTCTTGCGGCGGATAGCGTTCCGTGCAATTCAGGCCGGCGCGTCCGCACAAATCTGCGATCTGCCAGCGCAATGCCGGAAGTAGTCCTAGATTGTCGAGCAGCGAAGGCCGCAGATTCTCGATGACGCGGCGCTTGACGTCGACCCCGGCCTGCAGGGCCTCCTGCACGCGTTTGAAATGCGTCCGTACTTCGGGATCACCGCTCGCGATATGCTCTTCGAGCCAGGAGACATCCATCCTCGCCACGACCAACAATCCTCCCAATTCATCGTGCAGCTCGCGCGACAAAGCCGACCGCTCCTGCTCGGCCACAGTCTGCAAATGAGTCGAGAGTTCCGACAGTTCCTCGGTGCGCAGTTCAACCAGCTGCTCGAGCTCGGTTTGCCTCTCGGCGAGATCCACCGCCTCGCGCTCCTTGGAACGCAGGTAATTCAAGAATAAACGGCTCAGCGTCAGAACGAGAAGCACGGTCGCCGCGAGCGCGCCGCTGGTGACGATGAGACTCTTCCATCGATCGCTGCGCCACGAACGGCTGGCCTCTAACGTGCTGGCCGTTTCCTCCGCTTGTACCTTGCGCGCCAGATCGGAGATCTTGGCCATCGCCCAACGGCCGATATCGCTGCGCACGAAATCGACTGCTGCACTCCGCCCGCTTTGACGGAACATGTCCAACGTCTGGCCCATTTCAACGACCTTCGCGTTGCTGAGCCGTTCAATCTGGTCGATATCCGCCTTCATGGGGCTTTCCGCGCTCGCGAAAACATCGTCGAGCTCGCGCAGCGCTTGGGGGATGCGGCCGGCGGACTCATGATAGGGCTCAAGGTACGCCACGTCGCCCAGTAAAATATATCCGCGCTGACTGCTCTCTGCCTGGGTCAGAAGCTGCAAGACCTCGGAGAGCGCGCGCTCGCGCCGGGCACTCGTTTCAATCCTCTTGCTTACCGCCTCCAGCCTGCGCTGCCCTGACTCGGCAGCCACAAATAATCCGAGCACGGCGACGAGCAGTAGCGCCACCGGCGCCATCTGGCGAACGGCTGAACTCATAACGACCTATTGCTGCCCATGGGAGATCTTCCAGCCAGCGCATCATACCGCGACTATCAGCTTTATCGGCGGCCGAGAACCAAACCAATGGCAAGTCCCGCCGCGGAGGCGACGCCAATCGCTTTCCATGGCCGTTCGCGAATGAAGTTATCGCCCGCCTCGATTGCTTCCTGTGTCTGGCGCTGAATTTGTCCGGCCCCATCGAAAATTGCCTGCCTGACCGCGGCGATCGAAGCTTCGACTTTCGCGCGCACGAGAGTAAGTTCCGGGTCGGTGGCCTGTTTCATGCGCTCAATCAATTTCTCGATGTCGATGATCAGATTGTGCACCTCTAGATCGGCCGCCGCGCGGACCGCGTGCGTGTCACGGGCCTCGCGGGCCGCCTCACGCGCCGCCTGCCTTATGGAACCGGCGACATCGAAATGCGCCTGATGGTTTCGTTGATTCGCCGTTGTCTCCAACATCACGACCTCCCTTGCATATCGAATTTACTATCCGATGCAGGAGCTCGCACGTCGGTAGGGACAACGGCCAACGCCCTGTAGGAAATGGGCTACAGATATCAGGGCGGCAATGCTCCGTTCCCGAGTCTCTGCGTGAAATAAACACCGGGCACTCCGCGTGGACTGAGACCCAGCGCCACCAGGTTCTTATCAGATTGCCATAGGTGAACGATGGGCAGGCCGGTACGCCGCATAGTGTGTGCTCGGCTTACTATTTCCTGCGGATTCACGATGCCCGATTGCCGGCGCCAATTGATCCCGAACGCAATCGGCCAGCGATTGTCGGCGATCCCATCCATTCCGGCGGCGGCCGACGAGCTCGAATCTGGAGCGGGCTTTACTCGCGGTTGATCCAGAGCCATGACTTTGGGGGCGGGCGTGACGGCCGTGGCGCGCGGCACAGGCAGTGTGGAAATTCGTGCGCTCGACACGCCGCGCAAATTCGACAACCGCGGTACGTCGGCAAAGTCGCGCACCGTACCGCCGACGTTAAGGGTGCCGGCAAATGCCATCGAGGAGGCGTTCACCAAGATCACCGCCGCCGCTATTTTCCAGAACTTGTACATGGAAATCACTCCTGCACCTTTCCGATGCAGATATTGTCCGTCCGCAGGGACTTGGCCACAGTCCGATGAGCTGCGCTGCCGGGTGTAAGTCGGCTCTTACCCCACCGGCTGCCGCGTAGGCGGGCGGCGACATTAACAGCGGGATTGTCGTAAGCTTCGGAACCAGCGCTGCTTTTGGCGTGATCTGGAGACCGAGTGCCAAGCGTTCTCATTGCCGATGATCATGCAATGATCCGGACCGGGCTGAGACATTATCTCGAGAAGGATCGCGCAATCGAGGCGATCGGCGAGGCAGCAACAGGCGCCGATACGCTGCAACGGCTGCGCGAAAGACACTGGGACCTGGTCGTTCTCGATATCAATATGCCGGACCGCAGCGGCATCGATATTTTGCAGCACATCCGCACCGGCCACCCCAGGGTCCGCATTCTCGTATTGAGCGGTTTTCCGGAGAATCAGTACGCGATCAACGTGCTGCGGGCGGGAGCGTCAGGCTATCTTGCGAAAGATCAGGCGCCCGAGGAATTCATGCGCGCAGTCCATACAATTCTCGCCGGGCACCGCTTCGTCAGTGCGTCCTTGAGCGAATTGCTGGTCTCGGCGCTTGATGCTCCGGCCGATCAGCCGTTGCATGCAGGCTTATCGCAGCGAGAATTTCAGATTCTGTGCAAGCTGGCCGTCGGCCGCTCCGTTTCCGAAATCGCTGAAGAGCTTTGTATCAGCCCCAAGACGGTCAGCACCTATCGGGCCAGGATCCTGGAAAAGATGAACATGGGGACCAACGCCGATCTCACGGCTTATGCCCTGCGCAACAGCCTCATCTAACCGCAACGCGGCTCAGCGATCCAGATTCGCGGCTGCGAATTCCCAATTGATCAAATTATCCAGCACCGCGTGCACGTGATCGGGGCGCCGGTTCTGGTAATCCAAGTAATAGGCATGTTCCCACACATCGATGGTAAGCAGTGGTTTCAAATGCTGCGGCAGCGGATCGTCGCCATTGCCGGTTTTCGTTATGCGCAATTCCGACCCATCGAGGACCAACCATGCCCAGCCGGAGCCGAATTGCTCGACGGCTGCTTTGGCAAATTCGCTCTTTAAGGTCGCCAGATCTGCGAATGATTCTTTAATATGCTTGGCGAGCGCCGCAGGAACCCTATCAACCTTATCGCTCCCCTTCGGTCTCAAGCAGCGCCAATAAAAATTGTGGTTCCACACTTGAGCGGAGTTGTTGAAGATCGCCGCGTACTCGCGCTGCCCGGCGGTTCGCAGAATGATCTCCTCGAGCGGCAGCGTGGCGAACGTGGTCCCCGCCACCAGTTCGTTTAGCTTGTCCACGTAGGCTTTGTGGTGTTTGCCGTGATGAAACGAGAGCGTTTTCGCCGAAATGATCGGCTCGAGCGCGCTCATCTCGTAAGGCAACGGTGGCAATTGATGCGGCACGGCAGACGCGCTTGATGGGGCTCGCCCAATCATTTCGCGCTCTCCGGAGTAATGCGCTCGGCGACCGATTGGAGGGCTGAGGCGGCTATGGCTCTGGCAGTGCGTCCGGCACTTGCCACGACGCGCTTGGCTGCCGCTTTGACCGTTCGGGTCGACTTGGCCTTCCTTTTTGCCGGCGGCCTACGTTTCCCGGCGGATGCGCGTTGCCGTTTGGGCGCGCGTTTCGCCTTGCTGTGTTTCGTTTTGCTGCGTTTCGTTTTTGCCATGCGAGCGAGTCTGCTCGTGAACTGAAAATCAGACTGCCGTCCGGCGGCTAGAGGGCTTGTAGGCAACGACCGGCAAATTTGTGATCGGTTTCCGGGGCGCAGGTCATCCAATATGGTGATCTCGCGTTGCCATCATTAGCCTCGCGGAATCGAATTTTTTTAGGAGCTGACGTGATTCGCATATGTCAAAGTTGGCTTTGCTGCTTCGCGGCGTTGCTCGCCGGACTTTCGACAACGGCACGGGCAGACGTGGTGTCGGCGGTGCAGTTGCTTCGGGAAGGAGGTTGCGGCGGCACCTTGCCGCCCGCCCGACCGCTGAATCGAAACGCATTGTTGGATCATGCCGCCGAACAATGGGCTGGGGGCAGTTCACCTGCGGCGGCCGTCAAGCGCAGCGGTTACGAAGCAGAGATCACCACATCGCTGCACATCAGCGGTCCCGACTCCGCCAGCGTGGAATTTCTAAAAGCATCGGGTTGCCGCGCGCTCGGCAATCAGAACCTGCTCGACATTGGCGTTTATCGGCGCGGCTTGAACACCTGGATCATGCTGGCCTCTCGCTACACTGCGCCGCCGGTGTCGCAGGCTCCGATTCTGGCCTCGCGTGCATTGCAACTGGTGAACGAGGCGCGTGCGCGTGGTGCCCGCTGCGGCGAGCGCTCTTTTGCACCGGCGCCGCCGGTGAAATTATCCGGGACTCTGGGCAGCGTCGCTTTCGGCCATGCAGTCGACATGGCACGGCACGATTACTTTGAACACCAGGACCTTTCGGGCCGCTCTCCGGCCGATCGCGTGCGCGCCGTAGGGTATCCGGAGAAGCTGGTGGGCGAAAACATCGCCTACGGTCCGAAATCGCCCGAAGAAGTGGTGCAGGGCTGGCTCGACAGTCCGGGTCATTGCGAGAACATCATGGATCCCCGATTCGCGGAGATGGGCATCGCTTACGCAACCGGTCACTCTTCCAAGCGCGGCTTGTACTGGGTACAGCTACTGGTCGCGCCAAAAGCCTAGGGTCGGCAGCTACTATTTTGCGGCCACGACGGACGGTTCGCGCTCGACGCTGGCGCGCATGTAGGCAGGATCCTTCGCGTCCATGCACACAAAGGTCAAATCCTCTTGCTTCGGCGACCAAGAATGATCGCTCGATTCAACGGATTGGCGAAACATCACGTGCTTCGCCAGCGTATCGCAATACGCATCGGCGGCACTGAGGGCTCGTAAATTCGTGTCAGTTTGAGTCTCGTAGCGCGCTCCGACGACACGAACACGATAGGCGTCGTCGCCGACGGCAACAACGCCGGGCGCTGTGGCGGCACATCCGGCAAGTGCCGCGACGGCCACTAATCCGAACACAAGATGCACGTTGCTCCATCTCATAAAAGCTCCCCGGACTGTCTCTAGTTTTGACAATAGCGCGGATCGCCGGCGCATGAGCGTGATCGCTATCACGCGAATCGCATCGGAATGTCGCCGTTCACAGACATGCGTGCTTACTTGCTACACCGGCATGATGCCGACAGTGATGGCTGACTGACAAAAACCTTGGATCGATCGCCGTGCGGCGCCATGAAGGACCGCACGGCGATTTTTTCCAGCCCCACACCATATCGGTAGACGTTATCCGCGCCCCGAAAACTCGTCACCAGCAAACTTGTGCTGGCCGCCAGCAAGAAAATAATGAATACCCAGGAGGGGCGCGATCCCGGGGCGCTCCCTGCGCCGCGCCACACCGCCAATAGCACCAACAGCAGCGTCGTCAACATCGCCCACTTCATGTGCAGGGCGATGGCTTGGCGCGCAGCCACGCCCACCTGCAAATCAAGCAATGCGCCCAACCCGCTCGCCACGGCGAACAAGGCAGCCAACGCGCCGATACATAGATTCCACGTGCCCACCGTTGCCGCCGCGGCGGCGAGCGCTTCCCGGCGCAACAGACGCGCGGCAATAAACAGCGGCACAGCCGTCAGCACCAACCCCAAGGGGAAGTGCACCACGAATGGATGCCAGCCCGGCAGCGCCGTCATGAGGGCTGACGCCGCCACCATTCGATGGTGTCCTTGAGCCCCTGGTCGAGCGTAAAGTGCGGCCGCCAGCGCAGCTCGTCGTGCAGGCGACGTACATCGGGCAACAGCACTGCCGGCTCGTCCGCAGGCGCTGGGCGCGCGCCCAGCCGCACCAACTCGGGCCGTCCGATCTGCCGGCCAATGCGCTCGATCAATTCAGCCAGCGTAATGCTCTCGTCGGATCCGATGTTAACCGGACCATCAACAGAGCCGTTCAGAAGGCTCGCGAAGGCGGATCCAACGTCTGCAGCGTGCAGAAAGCTGCGCACTTGTCTGCCGTGAGTGCACAGCGCCGTTTTGTTCATGAGCAAATTCCGTATCACGGAGGGCACCAATCTTTCCGGATATTCGTGCGGGCCGAATTGAAAGAAGATTCGGCCCCAGGCCGCCGACATCCGGCCCTCCGCGGCAAGCTGCGCCAATACCTTCGCCATTGCCAGCTTGGCTGCAGCATAGCGGCTGATGGGGCCGTTGTTTTCGTCGGCCAGGGCGGACGATCGTTCCTCGCAAATCCCGCCCCGAGTCCAATCATATTCGACACAGCTTCCCGCAAGGACCGCCCGGACTCCTCCGCCGTCGCGAAATAGTCGCAGCAGATGTTCGCTGGCCGACAACCAGCGGGGATTGTCGGTGCTTTGCCAGTACGCTCCCGGCGTGGCGATCCAAGCGAAATGCAGGAAATGCGAAGGTCTGACGGACCTCATGAGCGCCTCGGCGTCCGACTCGACCAGCAAGTCCGAAGAGTGCACCGTGGCTCCGCGCAGTTCCTCGGGAACAACGCTGTTCGCCCTCGAGAGTACCGCATGCACCTCGAATCCCATGCCGAGAAGCGCCGGCACGCTCCAGCGGCCGATGAAACCGCCGGCGCCGGTGACCAGGACGCGTTTCGCGTCCGTCACCTGCCGGCCGGCGCGCCCAGCAGCGGATATTGCGCGTCGCGCTGGGAAATGATGCTGGGAACCACCGGCCATTGAATCCCAAAGGCGGGATCATTCCACCGGTACCCGCGGCTGTGCTCGGGAGCATGGGGTACCGAGATCATGTAGCACACCTCGGTCTGATCGCGCAAGGTGACAAAACCGTGTGCGAATCCGGGAGGAATGAACAATGATCGGCGATTATCCGCCGTCAATTGCGTGCCAAACCAGCGGCGGTAATGCGGCGACTGCGGCCGGATGTCCACGATGACATCGAAGATCGCTCCGGCCGTACAGCGCACCAGCTTGTGCTCCTCATGCGGAGCGCCTTGATAGTGCAATCCGCGCAAGGTGCCCTTCAAGCCGTTGTAGGACACGCTGCACTGGCGCATCTCCGTGCCCAGCCCGTGCGAGGCAAACTCCTCGGCGCAGTAGGCGCGCGCGAAGAAGCCGCGTTCATCCTCGAGGCGCGCCATATCGACCATGAATGCGCCCGGCAACGGTGATTCGCTGAAAATCATCGCGTCAGGGGTAAACGCGGACCAGCGGTACCGGAGTCACGAATCGGCCGCCCCATGTTTTGACCGCCGCCAGCTGATGCGTGATCTCGTCCCGCAAATTCCACGGCAGGATCAAAACATAGTCCGGTTGGGCCTGCATCAGCTCCGCCGGTGATACCACGGGTATGTGCGTACCGGGCAGCAGCTTGCGCTGCTTGTGCGGATTTCTGTCGGCCACGAACGCAATATCCGCGGCAGTCACTCCGCAAAAATTCAGCAGAGTATTGCCTTTTGCCGCGGCGCCGTAGGCAGCAATTTTCTTTCCGTCACGCTTCGCTTCCGCAATGAACTCGAGCAAGGAATCCCGGCATTCATCGACCCGCCGGGCAAAGCGCGTGTAGGTTTCAAGTTGCGCAAGTCCCGCCGCCGCTTCCTGAGCGCGCACTTCGCGCAGCGTCCCGCTGTCGGCGAGGTCTGCGCGGCTCGAGTGCGACGCGAATATCCTCAACGACCCGCCGTGCGTCGACAAGCGCTCGATGTCATAAATTCGCAGGCGGTGACGGTTGAATACCTGCTCTATCGCATACAGGGAGAAATACGAATAGTGCTCATGATAAATGGTATCGAACTCGACGTGCTCCATGAGCTCCAGCAAATGCGGGAACTCGATGGTCACACTGCCTTGCGGTTTGAGCAGCAACGCGATGCCCGCCACGAAATCGTTGAGCCGCGGCACGTGCGCCAGCACATTGTTGCCTATGATCAAATCGGCCCGGCGGCCCTGCACCGCCAGCCCCTTGGCGACATCCTCACCGAAGAACTTCACCAAGGTGGGGACGCCGATTTTTTCCGCGGCCGCCGCAACAGTATCGGAAGGATCAATGCCGAGCACCGGGATCCCCGATTGCAGAAAGTTCCTCAGCAGATAGCCGTCGTTGCTCGCGAGCTCGACCACCAAACTGGAGGCGTCGAGTCCAAAGCGCTTTTGTGCCATGACGCAGTACGTCTCGGCGTGGGCCAGCCATTCGTCCGAATACGAAGAGAAATAAACATAGTTGCCGAATAATTCTTCGGGAGCGACGTCGTAGTCGAGCTGCACCAGCTTGCAGGTTTCGCAAACTTTCGCGCGCAGCGGATAGCGCCTTTCGCGCGCACTATCGGCTTCCGAACCGATGAAGGCGTTGGATGCAGGCTGCAGCCCGAGATCAGCCATCGTCACGGTGAGTCGGCCGCCGCACGCGCGGCAGCCGGCGACAATTCCTACCATTTCGTCGCTATCCTTCCCAAAGTTTCCAAGGTGCCGAGCCGCTTTCCCACAGTGAATTCAGATGTTGCTTGTCGCGCAGCGTATCCATCGGTTGCCAAAAACCGCGATGCACCCAGGCAGCCAACTGACCGTCGGCGGCCAAATCCTCCATCGGGCCTTTCTCCCAAACCGTATCGAGCCCGTCGATGAGTTCCAGTACCGAGGGCTGGAGAACGAAGAACCCTCCGTTGATGAGTCCGCCTTCCGCGGAGGGTTTTTCCTCGAAGGAGACGACCTGCGCATCGCGGGTCACGATCCTGCCGAAGCGCGCCGGGGGGCGTACGCAGGCCACCGTGGCTTTGCGGCCGTGGCTTTCGTGAAAGGCGATCTGAGCCCGGATGTCGATATTCGACAAACCATCCCCATACGTCATGCAAAACGATTCGCCCGCGGGTAAGTACTTGCCGATCTGAACCAGCCGCCCGCCGGTCATGCTCTCCTCGCCTGTGTCCACCAGCGTCACCTTCCAAGGTTCAACGCGGCGGTCATGATATTCGACACGATTCTCCGTCATGTCAAAGGTGACATCGGCCTGATGCAAGAAGTAATTCGCGAAATATTCCTTGATCATGTAGCCCTTGTAACCCAAGGCTATGATGAACTCATTGACGCCGAAAGCCGCGTACAGCTTCATGATGTGCCAGAGAATGGGCCGCGTGCCGATTTCCACCATGGGCTTGGGCCGCGTGTTGGATTCCTCAGCGATACGCGTACCCTTGCCGCCCGCCAGAATGACGCACTTCACGCGTGCGGCGCCGGCAGCGATTGATACTGCATGATTTGCTTTTCGGAATAATTCACCATGTCCTCTCCGGCCGCAAAGGCCTTGTACCAGTCCGCCGTCCATGCCAACGATTGGTGCACATCGAGCCTTGGATGCCAGTGAAGCGAACGCTGTGCCAAGGCGGATGACAGCGTCAACGCGGCCGCCTCCTGGGGATGCGCGGCGGGGTCGCGCTGCCATCCAGGCTTCCCCGAAAATCGCGCACTGAAGGCTTCCACCACTTCGCGCACCGAGCAAAATGATGACGGGTCCGGGCCAAAATTGATAGCGCGGGGTGCGTGAGACGGCGACTGTATCAGTGCCTGCGCGAGGGCGAGATAGCCCGATAGCGGCTCCAGCACATGCTGCCACGGCCGGATGGCATCGGGATATCGCAAAGTCACGGGCGTATTGGCCTCGAGGGCCCGCACACAGTCCGGAATGAGGCGGTCCTGGGACCAGTCCCCGCCGCCGATGACGTTCCCGGCGCGCACTGTGGCGATCGGCGGCGCGGCCTCAAAGAAGCTATCGCGGAAACTCGCCGTCAGCAGCTCGGCGCAGGCCTTGCTGGTGCTGTAGGGATCATGGCCGCCCAGACGATCGCCTTCGACGAAGGGCCTGCCCTGCTCGTGATTCTCATAGACCTTATCGCTGGTTACGACAATGATGCATTCCAATTGCTTGAGGTCGCGGCAGGCCTGCAACACGATTCCCGTCCCCAGAACGTTGGTGGCATAGGTTGCGAGCGGATCCCGATAAGACTCCCTCACCAATGCCTGGGCTGCCATGTGAATCAGCACCTGGGGATTCGCGACACTCAGCGCGTCCTGGATGCGGGCGGCATCGCGAATATCGCCGATATGCGAGCGCTCTGGAGGACACAACAGATCGAACAGGCTGGGTCGGGTGTGAGGTGCGAGCGCATAGCCGGTCACCTCAGCGCCCATCTGTCGCAGCCAAAGATTCATCCAGGCGCCTTTGAATCCAGTGTGCCCGGTCAGGAAAACGCGTCGCTCACGCCAAAACTCGCGGGTCGGGTGCGTAATATTTGCTTCCTTATGCGTCCAACAGAACTTTATTTCGTTTCAAGCAGCCGCTGCAACGCAGCCAACCCGATCTTGACTCCGTCAGCCAGCCCCAGTTCATCGGCCCGGCGCTTCAGCGCAAGGCGCCCTGCAGAATCGTCCAAGAGTCCGGCCGCGACGTGCGCGATGCTCGCGGAATCGAGTGACGCCGCCACCGCCACTCCGGCCATGACGCAGCGGCTAATTCGCGCCGCTTGGTCCTTTGCGATGGGAACTCCCACGCATGCGCGGCCGCACCCGATGCCTTGCAGCAGCGTCGAACCGCCGTTGCACACAATGAGCCGCGCGCCGTTCATCAATTCTGCCAGATCACCCTGCGGAAGCGAATCGAAGCAGCGTAGCTGCGCGCCGCTGCTCGAGCGCACCGCCGGGCCGACGAATACTACCGGGGTACCGCTTTTCGCGATGACATCCGCGGCGTTCATGAAGGTCTGTGCGGCATCGTTGGCACCTGGATGACCGGTGCCGCCCCCCGGTACGATCAGCGCGTAGCTGTCGGTATCGAGATCCAGGCGTTTCAGGATCGTGTCGGGCCCCGATACTCCGTCCCGCGAAAGAATGACGTCGAGATAGCGCACCACGGGTCTGCGCAGCATCTTGAGCTTGAATCGTTCGAGAATATTGAGGCGGCCCGCGATGAATTCCGGATACGCGATCCAATGCTCATCGATCAACCTCATCCAACGCCAACGAAATGCCTTGCGTCTCTGACGCGCGCGCGCACTGATGTAAACCACGGCAGCTCCGGCGCGCCGCCCTGCACGGAGTTGCGCCGTGCGACCGGCGTTGTCGAATATCACGGCATGCGGCCGAAAAGATTCAATCAGTCGAATGACGGCCGCGGAATGAAACGTGGGCGATGAATCCAATAGCGTCGCGGGAAAGGGTGCGCGAGCTGCGTAGGGAGCTTGCCGGCTCAATATAAATCGTATTTCTGCGGCCGGCCAGCGTCGTTTCGCCGCCTGCGCTATCGACAGACTGCGCGCGTACTCGCCCATGCCAAAAGCGCCGGACACCGGAACAAAAAGCATTCTCGGGACCTCAACCAAAGGCCGTGAACCAGCGATCCAGCACCAAAAGGTACCAGGCTCGGCGAAACTCGCTGCCCACGGCTCGTTGCAAGACGCCGCGATCCATGAGCCGGCGGACCGCATCGTGCAGCAGCGTGGGGTTGCGCCGCAGCCAGCGATGGATGGGAAGTCCGAAGCCCGATTTGGCCCGATTCAAATGACCTTGCGGCAAACGCGGCTCCATCAGCCGCCTCACCAGCAGCTTGCCGCGCCGCCCTCGCTCGTCCACCAACAGATCCGGATCCACGCTGAGCATATATTCAACCAGGCGGTGATCCAACAACGGCGGCCGCACCTCCAACGAATGCGCCATGCTGGTTCTATCGACCTTGGTCAGCAAGCCTTCCGCGAGATCGGTGTTCAAGTCGAGCCAACGCAACTGCACGAGCGGCTGCAGGTCGTCGCGCCAAAATTTGCGGTAGAACCACAGATAGTCATAATCCGGCTCCCTCCAGCGCGAGTCCAGCAGCGAGTCGACCTGGCGAGCCGTCATCCCGCCCAACGCGGCGGCATACGCCGGCAATCCCACGTAGCCTCTGCGCTGCATGGAAGAGGCCAATCGCGACAGGGGCGGCAGGTAGCGCGCCAGCGATCTATTGAAGATATTGGATCGCGCGCCGACTCGCGACCAGTAACGCGGATAGCCGCAAAAAATCTCATCGCCGCCCTCGCCGCTCAACGCCACCGTGACTTCGCGCCGCGCAAACTGCGCCACCAGGTAATTCGACCAAGCCGCGCTATCGCCGAACGGCTCGTCGAAAAGCGCCGGGATTTTCTCCAATGCTCCCGCGAAATCCGCTTCGGGCGCCAACAATTCCATGTGCTGAGTTTCGAGATGCTTCGCGACCTGTCGCGCCGCCTCCGCCTCGGAACGCTCCCCCGCCTCGAATCCCAACGTATAAGTATGCGGCGCGTCCAAATAATAGGTCGTCAGGGCGGAATCCACGCCGCCGCTCAAGAACACTCCGACCGGGACATCCGATACGGTGTGGTCCGGCACCACCTCATGCAGCAGCGCATCGAGCCGCAGCAAGGCGTTCTCGGCGTTGCGTTCGATGATGACAGGCGAGGGATTCCAATAGCGCTCGATGCTCACCCTTCCTGCCTGCCAGGCGAGGGTGTGGCCCGCCGGCAATTTGCAGATTCCGCGGTAAATACTTTTCGGCGCGGGAATATAGCCATGAAACAGAAAATCGCGCACGGCGCTCCGATCGATCTCAGGCTTGCCCAAGATCAATAGCGCCTTGAGCTCCGATGCGAACGCAATGCCGTCTTCCAGCAGCCGGTAATACAGGGGCTTGATGCCGAGCCTGTCGCGGGCGAGCAGCAGACGTCCTGAACTCATGTCCCAGCTCGCAAAGGCAAACATGCCGACCAGTTGCGAAAGACCGGCGCTGCCCTGCACGGA
>DASXNX010000001.1:0-4431 GCA_036494725.1 Steroidobacteraceae bacterium | reverse complement strand
GTCGTCCTGCTCGAGGCAGGTATCGATCAACTCCGTCCGGTACTTGCCGATGTCGGCCAGGATCTTGCGATCCGACGGGGTGGTGATGTTCAGCTTGTCGGCGATGTCCGGCGTGACGTCCAGGACCTGCCACTCCGAGTCCTTGTCGTCCGAGTCCCAGACAAGTGCCTTCATCTCGACCAGGTCGATCATGCCCTTGAAGTTATCCTCGGAACCGATGGGCAGCTGCACCACCAACGGCCTGGCACCCAGGCGTTTCTTGATCATATCCACGCAGCGCAAAAAATTTGCGCCGCTGCGATCCATCTTGTTGACGTAGCACATGCGCGGCACGCCGTAGTTGTCGGCGAGGCGCCAATTGGTCTCGGATTGGGGCTCGACGCCGGCCACGCCGTCGAACACCACGACCGCGCCGTCGAGCACCCGCAGTGAGCGGTTCACTTCGATGGTGAAGTCGACGTGTCCCGGGGTGTCGATCAAATTGATCTTCTTGTCGCGCCAGAAAGCGGACACGGCGGCGCTCTGGATGGTGATGCCGCGCTTCTGTTCCTGTTCCAGGTAATCGGTGGTCGTCGAAGTCTTCAGATCCTTGGTATCGTGAATATCGATGATCGTGTGCTTACGCCCCGTGTAATACAGGATGCGCTCGGTGGTCGTCGTCTTGCCGGCGTCGACGTGGGCGATGATGCCGATATTGCGGATATCGGAAAGGGGCGTAGTGCGGGGCATAGCAAAGGTTCCGTAGGGTTTTTAGGGCCTGGGGCAGGCCGTCAAAAGCCGGGCATTTTGCCACGACACGAAGCTCGTGTCGAACTGGCATTTTTATCAAGCAGAATCGCTACTTAACGGTGTAGCCGTGACCCTCGAGGCAGGCGGCTTGGGCGCGAAAGTACTCTGAGCGATTGCCGGGAACACCCTGGGTGGGATCAAAACCGGTTTGTCCGACCGCCCAGCGATGGCAATCGTAGGTGTCCTTCCCCTGCTGCTCCTGGCTCTGACCGTTCCGCGGCTCCACGACCGGTTGTTGCGAAGGGCCGGGCGAGCCACCATCTTGATTCGCCGTGCCTGCGGGCGGGCCCACGTTTTCATGAGGACCCCCGCTCCACCCGTATGACGAATAGTACCCATATGACGGGTAGTAGTACGGCAGGCTCGCGTAGTACGGCCAGTAGCCATAGCCGCCCCACCAACCCCACGGACCGTAGTAGTAGCCGGGCCAGCCAAAGTACCCGCCGCGCCAGCCGTAATAAGCGCCGTGCCATCCACCGTAATAACCGCCGTGGTGGCCGTAGCCGCCGTGATAGCCATAGCCACCACCGCCGTGCCAGCCGCCGGCAAACACCGGAGCGCCCACCAGCAAACCAACGCATGCGCACAGCGACACAGCAAGTGAGCGAAGCTTCGTCCGGCTTTGCATCAAAGCACCTTTCGATCGGCCTTGGCCCAATTATATAAGACTCACACCGAGTCGTCGCGCTCCCTCGAGGCTGATGTAGTATGACCTCAGGGGAAAGCGCTAAATCGGGGATGAAATGGGAAATGAGGTTGGATCGAATTCGCTGAGTCGCCGCCAGTTATTGCAAATGATCGGGTCCACAGCGGGCAGCGCCGCGATGTACCAAGCAATGAGCAGTTTAGGATTAGCCGCTGAATCGCCTTATCGCGGCCCGATCGACCTCAAGACAGCGCCCAAGGGCGCCAGCGTCGTGATCCTGGGCGCGGGACTGGCCGGAATGACCGCGGCGTATGAGCTGCGCAATGCCGGTTACCAAGTACAAATCCTCGAATACAACAACAGGGCCGGCGGGCGAAACTGGACCCTGCGGGGCGGCGATCGCTATACGGAACTCGGCGGCTTCACGCAGCAATGCGAATTCGACCAGGATCTGTACATTAATCCCGGTCCGTGGCGAATTCCCTACCATCACCACGGCATGATGCATTACGCCAAGGTTCTACGAGTTCCGCTCGAGCCGTTTTTTCAGGTCAATTACAACGCCTACCTGCACAGCCCCCGAGCCTTCGGCGGCAAGCCGCAGCGCTACAGAGAGGTCAAGGCGGACTATCAAGGCCATGTGGCCGAGTTATTGGCCAAGGCGACCCGTCAGAATGCGCTGGACGCTTCGGTCAGCAAGGAAGACCAGGAAAAATTGCTGGAGTCGCTGCGCGAGTGGGGCGCCCTAGACAAGAATTACGCGTACCTGTCCGGCGACTTTGTGAGCAGTCGACGCGGGTTTGAGAAAAAGCCCGGCGGTGGCTTGAGTGGCAGGCCGATTCCGTCGAAACCCGTGGGGTTGAGCGACATACTGGGTTCCGGCCTGTGGCAAGGGGTCGCGAGCGGCGATGAGTACGACATGCAAACTTCCCTGTTTCAACCCGTGGGAGGCATGGGCCGAATCGGCGAGGCGTTTGGTCGCGAGCTTGGCCCCCTGATTCGCTACAACAGCAAAGTGACGGACATTCATCAGGATGATCATCGCGTCACCGTCACCTTCGTGGACAACGGCTCTTCAAAAACGGCACAAAGTGTCAGCGCGGACTGGTGCCTGTGCACCATTCCCCTGCCCATCCTGGCGCAGATCCCCATGAACGTCGATCAGCCCATGGCTTCGGCGGTTGCGGCGGTACCTTACGCGGCAGCCGTCAAGGTGGGATTGCAATTCAAGCGCCGCTTCTGGGAAGAGGACGAGCAAATATACGGCGGCATCAGCTACACCGACTTGCCGATCATGAATATCGGCTATCCGAACACCGGCTTTCAGAGCAGCGGCAAGGGAGTGTTGCTCGGCGCCTACATTTGGGGATTGAACGCCATGGAGTTCACGGCCATGACGCCGCAGGAACGTGTGCGCAAGGCCGTCGACTACGGCGCCCAGCTTCATGCGCAGTATCACAAGGAATTTGACAATGGGGTCGCGGTGGCATGGCATCGCGTGCCCTTCACCATGGGCTGCATGGGATTGTGGAGCAGCGATTCGCGCGAGAAGCATTACGATGATTTGTGCAAGATTGACGGGCGAATTGCGCTGGCGGGCGAGCACGCGTCCTATCTCGGCGGTTGGCAGGAAGGAGCCGTGACCTCCGCGCTCGACGCGATCTCCCGATTGCACCAGCTCGCGGTCGCGCAGGGAGACAAGGCATGAAGCGCCCTCTCCAATTGCCGCTGGCAGGTGCGGCGGTGCTCGCCAGCCTCGCCGTGGGTGCCGCGCTTGCCGACGATGCACTATTCACGTCAAGAGCCGGCGTCGGCGCGCTGACGGGCGCGCAGATCTACGACCACATTTGCAGCGGCTGCCACATGCCCGGCGGTGCGGGCGCCACGGGCGCCGGCAGCTATCCGAAGCTCGCCGGCAACCAGAAATTCGTGTCCTGGCAATTTGTCGCGCTGACGGTCCTCAACGGCCGCAATGGCATGCCGCCTTTCGGCAGGCCGGCCGATGAGGTGGCGCAGGTGCGCGCCACGCATTTGAGCGATGCGCAGATCGCGGACGTGGTGAATTATGTGCGCAGTCATTTCGACAACGCCTTCAAACCCGAGGTGACAGCCGGCCAGGTCGCGGCGCTGCCGCACCCGAAAAGCGGACTGATTGGCCCTCAGTAATTAAACTTCCTGGGGCCGCGCAGGTACTCACTCGCCATAGCAAAGGCCATCGGCGGAGGTAGTCATGCGAAGCAAACTCGGAACACTGCTGATCACGGCTTCCATGATGGCGGTTCCCGCCGGAATGCTCATGGCGCATGGCGGTGGCTCGATGCCCAGTTCGCCCGCCGTCGGCGGCTCCAGTCCGCTACGCTCGCCCGAGGAGATGGCCAGGTCGGCGTATAACTCCGGGCTGCACAGCATCAAGAAGGCGCAGGAATACGATGCCGATGCCGCCAAGGCATCCGCTCCGGAAAAAATCGCCAAGGCACACGATAAGGCGCAGAAGTATTATCAAGATTCGCTGGCGCAGTTCATCGATGCGGTCCGGCAACAACCCTCCATGTACGAGGCTTGGAATTATCTCGGATTCGCGAGCCGCCACCTGGGCCGCTACGACGAGGCCCTGTCGGCTTATGCCAAGGCGCTGGAGATCAATCCCAAGTATCCAAACGCAATCGAATATCGAGGCGAGGCTTTCTTGGGACTGAATAAGATCGAGGAAGCAAAAGCGGCCTACATGACGCTGTTTGCCGATTCACGGCCTCTCGCCGAGGAACTGATGACGGCCATGCGCCGCTGGGCCGACTCTCGCCGACAGGATTCGCAAGGTCTGTCCGCCGAGGAACTCGACGCCTTCGCAAAATGGATGGAAGAGCGCAGCGGCATCGCGGCGCAGACCGCGTCGCTGGCGATCGGCGGAGCCGGCGTGATCGGCTCGAAGACCTGGCAATAGGATTGCGCTAAAGCCGCAACTTTTGTGGGCGATCGCGGCGTGCGTCGCGATCTGT